>DATIXG010000048.1:0-67998 GCA_035518815.1 Gemmatimonadales bacterium
CTTCCGGTTGCTGCCCAAGGAGAAAGCCGCGCGGGCGTTCGCGTACCTCCCCGCGTCGGAGCAGCGGCACCTGCTCGAAGCGCTGTCCAACGAGCAGGTCTTGAGGCTCCTCGACGAGATGAGCCCGGACGACCGCGCGCACTTGCTCGACGAGATGCCCGCCGAAGTCACGCGGGAGCTCCTGCTCCAGCTCAATCCCCAGGAGCTCCAGGCCACGCGCAAGCTGCTGGGTTACCCCGAGCATACCGCCGGCCGCTACATGACACCGGAGTACGCCTGGATTTATCCGAACATGACGGCGGCGGTGGCGCTCGACAAGCTGCGCGAGAACGGCCGAGGGAAGGAAACGCTGAACTGGGTCTACGTCATCGAGCCCGGCGGCAAGCTGATCGAGGACGTGCGCCTCGCCAACCTGGTCCTCGCACCCGCGGACATGAACGTGCTCGCGATCGACGACCCCGAGATCGTCTCGGTACGCGCCACAGACGACCGCGACACTATCCTGAAAGCGTTCGAGAAATACGACCGCACCGTGCTGCCCGTGACCGACGATCGCGGCTACATGCTCGGGATCATCACGGTGGACGACGTCCTCGACATCGCCGAGCAGCGCGCCACCGAGGACATCCAGAAGCTGGGCGGATCCGAAGTGCTCGGCGCGTCGTACACGGACGTGAGCTTCAGAACCATGCTCCAGAAGCGCGCCGGCTGGCTCGCCGCCCTGTTCCTGGGCGAGATGTTGACGGCGACCGCCATGGGGTTCTTCGAAGCCGAGATCGCGCGCGCCGTGGTGCTGGCGCTGTTTGTGCCGCTCATCATCAGCAGCGGCGGCAATTCCGGCTCGCAGGCGACGTCGCTCATCATCCGGGCGCTGGCGCTCCGCGAGCTCCGGCTGCGGGACTGGTGGAAGGTGTGCGGCCGCGAGATCGCCGCGGGCCTCGCCCTGGGGACGTTCCTCGGCGCGATCGGGTTCTTCCGCGTCGTCTTGTGGCAACACCTCCACTTCACGGACTACGGTCCCCACTACCTGCTGGTGGCGTTGACGGTGTGGGGAGCCCTGATCGGCGTCGTAGCCTTCGGAACGCTGGTGGGGAGCATGCTGCCGTTCGTGTTGCGGAAGCTCGGGTTCGATCCCGCCACGGCGTCGGCGCCCTTCGTCGCAACGCTGGTGGATGTCACAGGGTTGTGCATCTATTTCGGCGTCGCGCTCTTCATACTGAAGGGGACGCTGCTGTAACAGCAGGTGTCAGGTGCCAGGTGTCAGGTCATCAAGGCGCGCGGGGCCGCCCGCGGGCCGGCCTAGCGAGCGACCTTCAGTTCGTCCCGCACCCAGACCACGCCCGGCGCACCGGCGGCCGCCGCGACGGCTTCGTCGCGCTCCGCCAGCGTGCGCACCCGGCCGCGCAGCGTTGCCGAGCCGCGGTGCATTTCGACCTCGATGTGATCGCGGCGGAGCACCGGGTTGCGCGCGAGCGACTCCTCGAGGCGTGCGCGCGCATCGCTCGGCGCGCTCGTGAGCTCGACCTTGATCAGGTTCGTGACCCCCTTCACGCCGGCGAGCCGCTGCACACCATCCTCGGCGGCGAGGCGTTCCGCGTAGCGGTCGACCACGCCTGACAGGGTCACCCACCCCGCCACGATCCCGATGGCGATCTTATCACCCGGGATCGTCACGTCCGAGTCGAGGACGCAGCTGGCCGCGTACGCCAGATCCTCGTCGCTGCGCTGCTGCGCGGCCGGCAACACGACAGCGAGATCGTTCCGCACTTCCACCACGCCGCGCACCCGACGCGCTGCCCGTCCGGCCGCGAGCTTCTCCGGGTAGCTCTTGACCGCGCCCGAAAGAATGACGGCCCGGTCCTGGACGTCGACATACACATCAGCGGTCTGGAGCACGCCCTCGCGTCTCAGCTCGTCGAAGACTTTGCGCTGCAGCTCGCTCCGCACGCCCGCGTTCTCATCTTCCGCGAGCCACATCTCGATACTCATGCCTCCACCCATACGTCCCTCCTTCTCTCTCTTGATCCCTGACCGTGACACCTGACACCCAGCACCTAGCCCCTGCTTATCTCCCACCCACCGCCCGGTACAACGCCGCGTACGCGGTCGCCGCATCGACACGACCCTGTGCCAGCCGATCCTGCGCGAAGAGCAGCGTCCGCTCCGCGTCCAGCACCTGCAACAGGTCAGTCATCCCTTCACGGAACCGCAGCCTCGCCAGCTGAGCCGCGCGCTCGCTTGCAGCGCTCGCCTCCTCGAGCAGCGCGAGCCCCTGGCGTGCAGTGCGATAACGCACGAGCGTCGTCTCCAGTTCCTCCATCGCCGACAACACGGCGTGCTGATAGCGCGCGCGCGCGTCGTCCTCTCGCGCCTGCGCCGCGCTCACCTCAGCTTTGACGCGCCCCAGGTCGAGAATGGGCCACGACAGCACCGGTCCGACGGAGTAACGACCCATGTCCAGAGTCCCGAGGCCATTGAACTGCGGCGCGGAATACCCCGCCGTGCCACCGATGCTGAGCCGCGGCAGGTAGTTGGCCTTCGCCGCCCCGACAAACGCGCCCTGCGCCGCCGCGTAGCGCTCGGCCGAGGCGACATCGGGGCGGAAGCGAACCACCGTCTCCGGCGCATCGATCATGGTCACATCCGGCAGAGGCGGCAGCGGTCCGGGGTCATCGAGCTCCCGAGCGACCTCGGTAGGCGAGCGGCCCACCAGCGTGCCGATGCGGTACTGCGCCGCCGCCACGTCGGCCTCGCGCGCCGGAATGATGGCGAGCGTCGAGCTGAGCTGAGCCTGTGCGCGCTCGGTGTCGAATGGGCTGCCGCGTCCCGCCGCAAGACGCTCGCGCGTGATCGCGACGGTGCGCTCCTGATTCTCGGCCGAGTGCCGCGCAACCTCGAGCTGCTGCTGCGCGCCGCGCAGCTCGAAGTAGGCGCGCGCCACTTCCGCCGTAAACGCCACCTGCACGCTGCGCAGGTCTTCCTCCGAGGCGCCGACCAATGCGCCCTGCCCCTGGACGTTGTGGCGGATGCGTCCAAAGACATCCAGATCCCAGGAGGCGGCAACGCCCGCTTCCCAGACGCTCTGGTCAGGGAGCACGCCCGAGACGCCGGGGAAGCTGGCCGCCGCGTAACGCTGGCGCGTGTACGCGCCAGCGACGGTCGCCGATGGTGCGAGGTCGAGCGCGGCGCGCAGCCGGTCGGCACCGGCGGCATTCACGCGGGCTCGCGCGGCCGCGACGTCGAGATTCGACCGCAGCACTTCGTCGATCAGTCGCGTGAGCGTGGTGTCGCCCAGGCGCCGCCAATAGTCCGGCGAGACGTCCGCCGCGACTGCTGGCGCGGCGCGCGTGGCCGCGGTCTCGGGCGCGACATAGTGCGTCTGCTGGCTGTCGGTCAACGCACGATACGACGCGGGGAGCGGGACGCCGGCCGACTTGTAGTCCGGGGACGAGGCGCACCCGTACAGCGCGAGGAACGCCATGAGCAACGCGCTACGCATGTGCCACCTCCTGTGTCAGGGCCGGTTGGAGCGTGAGACCGTCAAAGTCCTCTTCGGCTTCAGGACGGTGCTCAGCCGCGATCAGCGAGTAGAACACCGGCACCACGAACAGTGTGAACAAGGTGCCCACCGTCATCCCCGCCACGAGCACGGTGCCGATGCTGTTGCGCGCGGCCGATCCGGGTCCTGTCGCGAAGACCAGAGGCAGGTGGCCGAACACCGTTGCGGCGGACGTCATGAGGACAGGCCGGAGCCGCGTGAGCGAGGCTTCGCGCAACGCGGCGAGCTTGGCGACGCCCTGCGACTGCAGCGTGTTCGCGAACTGCACGATCAGGATGCCGTTCTTCGCGATCAGGCCCACCAGCGTGATCAGCCCGACCTGGGAGTAGATGTTGATCGTGGTGAGGTTCAAGAAGCTGAACACCAGCGCCCCGGAGATCGCCAGCGGTACCGACCCCACGAGCACGATCAACGGATCGCGGAAGCTCTTGAACTGCGCCGCGAGCACGAGGTAGATGAGGATCACGGCAAAGGCGAGGGTCAACGTGAGCGCCCCCCCCTCGAGCCGGATCTGGCGCGACTCGCCCGCATAGTCGATCCCGACGGAGGGACCGGCGGCACTCGCCGCCGCGGTCTCGAGCACGCGCAGGCCTTCCTCCTTGGTGACGCCCGGCTTCACGCCGCCGAAGATCCGGACGGCGTTGCGCTGCTGAAACCGGTTCAGGGTCCGCGGCGCGGTGGTGAACTCGATGTGCGTGAACGTCGAGACCGGGACGAGTTTCCCGCTCGGGGTCTTGATCTTGAGATCGAGCAACGGCCCCACGGTCGCACGGCGATCGTCACCGATCTGCGGAATGACTTTGTAACTGCGATCGAAATAGTTGAACCGGTTGACGTATCCGCCACCGAGCAGCGTGCCCAACTCGCGGCCCACGCTCGCCAGGTCGAGGCCGAGGTCGGCGACCTGATCGCGGTCGATTACGACGCGCGCCTCGGGCAAATCGATCTTCAGGTCGGAGTCGACGTACAGGAACTTGCCGCTCTGCCACCCGGCGCCCAGGACCGTGCCGACCGTCTGCAGCATCTGCTCGGGCGGCGCGTCGCTCGCCAGCAGCATCTCGACGTCGTACTGGCCGGGGGAGGGGAGCGGCGGGTCGAGCCGCGGGAAGACCTGCAGCCCCGGGATCTGGGACACGGCGTAGTACACCTGACCGTACATCTGCTCGGTGGTCCGGCGGCGCTCCTTCCAGTTCTTGGCGACCATTCCGCCGAAGCCGCCCCAGGAGGCCGTGAGTGACCACATGAACCGGGCCTCGGGGAACGACGTGATCGCGCGCACGACCTGGAGCGACGCCTTGTTCGTCGCGTCGAGCGATGCATCGGGCGCGGCCTGCATGAAGAGGCTGATGTGGCTCTGGTCCTCGACCGGCGCCAGCTCACGGCGCGAGTACTGGTAGAGGGGCCACGCCGCCAGCATGACGAGGACGGCAGCCGCGACGATTGCCCAGCGCATCTGCAACGCGCCATCGAGCAGCCGTTCATACCGGCGGCGGACCGCCTCGAAGCCCGCATGTACCAGCTTGGTGAGCCTCCCCTCCCGGCCCGCCTCGTGCACGAAGCGCGAGCTCATCACCGGCGACAGCGTGACGGCGACGAAGCCCGAGACCACCACGGCGGCGGCGAGGGTGATCGCGAATTCGAGGAACAGCGAGCCCGTGAGCCCGCCCTGGAACCCGATCGGCGTGTACACCGCAGCGAGCGTGATCGTCATCGCGATGATGGGACCGACCAGCTCGCGGGCGCCGATGATCGCCGCCTGGATGCGGGTCTTCCCCTCGCGGACGTGGCGCTCGACGTTCTCGACCACCACGATCGCGTCGTCCACGACCAGTCCCACCGACAGCACGATCGCGAGGATCGTGAGCAGGTTGAGGCTGAACCCGAAGGCGTACATCACGACCGCCGCGCCGACGAGCGACACCGGCATCGCCACGAGCGGGACGAGCGCGGTGCGGATCGATCCCATGAAGAGGAAGACGACGAGGGCGACAATAAGGATGGTCTCCATCAACGTCTTCGAGATCTCGTGCAGCGCGTCCACCATGAAGACGGTCCCGTCGTACGCGAGCTGCATATCGATGTCGGACGGCAGCGTGGGCTTGATCCGGGCCATCTCCGCATGGAGCAGGTTGGCGACCTCGATCTCGTTCGAACCCACGAGCGGCCACACGCCGAGGTAGACGGCCTCTTTGTCGTTGAACTTCGTAATGAAGTAGGCCTCCTCCGCGCCCAGCTCCACCCGCGCCACGTCCGAGAGGCGCACGATCGCGCCGTTGCGCTCGGCCACGACCAGGTTCTTGAACTCCTCGGCGGTGCGCAGGTCGGTGTTGGCGAGCAGGTTCACCTGCACCAGGTCGCCCTTGGTCTGGCCGACGGCCGCGAGGTAGTTGTTGCGCTGCAGCGCGGCATGCACGTCGCCGGGGGCGAGGTTCAGCGCGGCCAACCGGTCGGGGTCGATCCAGATCCGCATGGCGATCGGACGGCCGCCCACCACGTCCACCCGCTGCACGCCCGCGAGCGTCGAGAGCTGCGGCTGCATGTTGCGGGTGAGCCAGTCGGTGAGCGCCGGGATGTCCCGCGCGGAGGAGGTGAAGCTCAGGTAGAACGACGCATACGGCCGGTCGGCGCGCTGCACCTCGACGGCGGGCGGCTCCGCCTCGGCCGGCAGCTCGGAGCGGACCTGCTGGAGGCGAGCCGTGACCTCCGCCAGCGCCGCGGTGCTGTTGTGATTGAGCTTCAGGTGGATCGTAACGGTGCTGATCCCCGCGCGGCTCGTCGACTCGACGTAGTCCACGCCGCTGATGGCGGACACCGCATGCTCGATCGGCGTCGTCAGAAAGCCGCGCACGGTCTCGGCACTCGCGCCGTAGTACTGCGTCGTGATCACGACCGAGGAGCTTTCGATCTTGGGATACTGCTGCACCGGCAGCATGGTGAGCGCCCGCCAGCCGACGAGGATGATGACGAGGTTCACCACCGCCGCGAGGACGGGGTGCCGGATGAACGTATCGGTGAATGAGCGCATGACGGCGTTCCTCGTTAGCGGGGTGAGTCGCTCGCGACCAGCACAGCCTCGCGAAGCTTGAATGAACCGGACGTCGCGACCTTCTGGCCGGCGGTCAGGCCCTGCAGGATGAGGACCTCATCATCGACCACCGGCCCGCTCAGCACGGGCTGCGCGTGCGCGCGGTCCTTGCCCGCCGAATCGGGCGCGATCACGAAGACCTGATCCCCGCCTGGTCCCTTGCGGAGCGCGCTCACGGGGATCGAGATGGCGGTCGCCGTGGGGCCCGTAGGCACCTCGACCCGGACCGACGCGCCCGGCGCCGGGGCGTGGTCGGTGATCCGCGCCCGCACCAGCGCGTTGCGCGTGGTGGGATCGACCCGTGCGTCGACCGCGACGATGCGGGCCGCGAGGGGTTGCGGATCGGCGGCCGTGAACACGGCGATCGGCTCGCCGCGGCGCAGGCCGGCCGCGACCGCCTGCGCCACCGTGAAGTCCACGTTGGCCGCAACGTCGACCCCCTGGAGCGTGGTCAGCTCCGTACCCTCGTTCAGGTACTGGCCGATATGCACGTCCGAGAGGCCGACCCGGGCGCGGAACGGCGCGCGGATCGTCTTGCGCTCGATGATGGCGCGGGTGCGCGCGATCTGCGCCTGCGCGATGTCGCGCGCCGCGCGTGCCTGGTCGACCTCCTCCTGCGACGTCGCTTGCGCCTCTTGCAATCGCTCGAGCCGCGCGAGTGTCGTCTGCGCGAGATCGGCCTGCGCGGTCTGGGCGGCCAGGTCCGCCTGCTCGACCGAGACGTCCAGGCCGACGAGCACGGTGCCGGCGTCCACAACTTGCCCGGGGACGAGCTTCACCTCGCGGACGGTGCCCGCGAGCTCATTCCGCAGGGTGATCGAGTTGAGGGCCAGGACCGTCCCGACCGACGTCGTGGTCGGGCGATACTCGCGCTCCTTGGCGACCGCGATGCTCACGGCCTCGACCGGCTCCGGCTGGTGTGCCGCCGCGGCGTCGGCGCTCTTCATCGAGGCCCGTTTCCAGGCCACCAGGCCGCCGCCCGTGAAAAGCAGGGTTGCGAGCAGCACGGCCGATCCGGCCCAGCCGCGATGGTTCGAGAAGAAGAAGGGACTGCTCATGAGCGGCTCTCCTTGGCTCTCTAGGTTGCGCGTGAGTCTGGTGCTACTCGTCGAACGGCAGAGTGTGAAATCGACAACGGTTCGGCTTGTGCGACGGTTTGATGACAGTCAAACGGTGGGAACAAAAAAGAAGTTTCCGCCTAAGCGACGTCTGCCCCGGTGCCCCCGGCAGCGCCCAGCCGGCGCATGAGCTCATTGCTGTACGCCGCGATAGTGTCGCGACAGACTTCGTACAGCTTGTACTGGCCGTCCCGCCGAGCCCGAATCAGGCCCGCACGTAGTAACTCCTTCATGTGATGTGAGATAGTGCCTTTGGAGACGGGAAACTGCTCACACAGCCGGGAGCAGGGAAACTCCTCCGCACTGCCGATCGCCTCGAGCAGTGCGACGCGCCTGGGGTCGGAAAGCGCCTTCGCGACCAGCTCGAACTGCCTGGTGGGCAGCGGTGCGGGAGAGGGAGGACTGTTTGACACAGTTTGATGATTGTCGAACCGCTTGCGTTTGTCAATAGGTGGGGTTGGGCGATCCAGGGTGCCTGGTGGAGAAGCGCTCAAGAGTCTCTGAGTCTCCCCCAAACGGCGGATGCCGTCGCTCGAGCCGTCGTCCTAACGTTTGTCATCCTGCCTCCGTGGAGTCTCGATGGTCTCGACGTTGCAAGCCTTCTCCGACGATCTCGCTGGCGCGGTTGCCAGCGTCGGGCGTCACGTGGTCGCGATCGCGGCACGGCGCCGCATCCCCTCGAGCGGCGTCGTGTGGCGCGACGGCGTGGTCGTGACTGCGCAACACACGATCCAGCGCGAGGAGGACATCGTGGTCACGCTGGCCGACGGCACCGAGTCGGCGGCTACGCTGGTGGGTCGGGACGAAGGGACCGACATAGCCGTGCTGCGCCTCGCCGGCCCCACGGGTGGAGCGGTCGAAGTCGCACCACCGGACGCGATCCGCCTGGGCGGTCTCGTGCTCGCCCTCGGCCGGCCCGGGCGCCAGCTCACGGCGGCGCTCGGGGTCGTGAGCGCGGTCGGCGACGCTTGGCGCACGTGGCATGGCGGCCAACTCGATCGCCGCATCCGCCTTGACATCAGTATCTACGACGGGTTTTCGGGCGGGCCACTCGTCGACGGCGCGGGTCGGGTGCTCGGGATCAACACGTCGACACTGCTGCGTGGCGCGCCGACGACGGTACCCGGCTCGACCGTCGATCGGGTCGCCACCCAGCTCCTGGAACACGGCCACGTGCCCACCGGTTACCTCGGCGTGGCGATGCACCCCGTTCCCCTCCCCGAGCAATTGGCGCGCGCCCTCAACCTCACCGCCCGGACCGGCCTGATGATCGCCGGTCTCGAGCCCCAAGGGCCGGCCGACGCGGCTGGTCTGCTGCTCGGCGACGTGATCACGGGTATGGACGGCCAACCGGTGTCTGATCCAGCCGAGGTTGTCGCTTTCCTCGACGCGACGCGCATCGGTCGACCGGTTCGGCTCCAGCTGGTCCGCGCGGGCGGAGCGGTCGCCATCACGGTCACCGTGGGCAACCGCCCCACGACGGAGCGCAAATGATCGGGCCGAGCCTGCGGGACGAGGTGGAGCGCGCGGGGGAAGCCCTTGGCAAGGTCACCGTGCAGGTCCTGGCGCGCCGCCGCGCGCTCGGTGCGGGGGTCCTCTGGCCCGACCCGCGAGTCGTCGTGACGAACGCCCATGTGGTTGGAAGGCATCGCGAGTGTCGCGTCGTTCTGGCGGACGGGCGGGACGTCCAGGGCCGCGTTATCCGAGTCGACCCGCGCCGCGATCTCGCTGCCATCACGATTCCCGTGGACGACGGCGTGCCGGCCGTCGTGCGTGACGCCGCCCCGCTCAAGACCGGCGAGCTCGTGCTCGCGCTCGGGCATCCGTTCGGTGTGGCTGGCGCCATGGCGGTGGGCATCGTGCACGCAGTGGATCGCCGCTGGGTTCGCGCCGATGTACGGCTAGCTCCGGGTTTCTCCGGCGGCCCGCTCGCGGACGCCGCCGGCCGGGTCGTGGGCATCAACGCCATGATCGTGTCCGGACTCGGCCTTGCCGTGCCCTCGGCGGCGGCGGCGAGGTTCCTGCGGACGTCTGCCGCACCTCGTTTGGGGGTCTCCGTCCGGCCGGCATCCGTCCCTGGGGGCCAGGGCTTCCTGGTACTCGGGGTCGAGCCCGACAGTGCAGCCGACGAGATGGGGCTCTCGATGGGTGACGTGATTGTGTCGATCGACGGACGGGCGTTCGGGGGACCCGGCGACCTGACCGACGCGCTGGTTCAGAACCAGGGCGTCGGGGAGCGGTCGGTGGCGATCATCCGTGGCGGCGCGAGCCATGTGCTCACGCTTCGTTCTCCAGTAGCTCGAGCGACTGAGGCGGCGTGATCCGGGCGACGGTAATGGTCCGATCCCGTCTGGTGCGCGCGGCTCTCGAGCGCGCGCTCGGCCAACGCCCGGATCTGATCGTATCGGCGGCGTCCCCACCACACGGGGATGTAGACGTCGTCCTCGTCGATGCGGCAGAGTTGACCAGCCCCCACTTCCTCGGTGGCGACCGTGAGCCCGCCGTGATCGCGCTCGCCGAGGCGCTGGATGATGCCGTGGTCGCCAAGGCCCTGCGCCAAGGCGCGCGGGGGGTGCTTCCGTACGACGCGAGCCCTGGCGAGCTGACCGCGGCAGTCGAAGCGGCCGTCGCGGGGCTCGTCGTCGTACCTGCCGCGGTGGGGGCGCTGCTGACGTCCCTCAAGGCGGCTCGTCCCGAGAACGGCTACCGGCGGGAGGATACTGCGCTCACGGACCGCGAGCGAGAGGTCCTGGCGCTACTGGCCGCGGGGCTACCGAATCACGGGATCGCGGACCGGTTGGGGATTTCCGCAAGCACCGTCAAGACCTACGTCGCGACCATTCTGGAGAAGCTCGATGCGGCGACGCGAGCCGAAGCGGTCGCCATCGGATTGCGGCGCGGTCTGCTGTTACTGTAGCTGCGGGGACTTCGACCAGGCCCGCGCCGGCGCGTCAACCACGGGCACGGGACAGCGGTCCACGTCCCTGCGCTGGCGACGGCGCACGCGCACGATCAAGGCGAGTAATCCGACGACGGCCAGCGGCAGCGCGACAAAGAGCAGCGGCATCGGGCTCACTTCGCGCACCAAGTACGCGCTCGATGGCTTGTCGGGATTCACGTAGGCCGTGACTTGGTCGCCCGGCCGGAACCGGTCGCGCATCCGCTCCGCCCACTGGTGACTCGACGACATGTTGATGGGAAGCACTCGGTCGCTCACGTACCATTCGCCGCCGGTGGCGTATTGATACTGGACGACCGGCGCGTAGGTGGAGCCGTCGTCGCCCCGCACCTCTCGAATCCCCACCGACAACACGCGTGCGCTCACCTCCCGCCATGTGGCGACCCGATACACCTCGAGCCCAAACAGGCCCAGCCCCACGGCGACGAAGATGCCGAGGAACGCCACGATCCAGCTCCACTTGATCCCGATCGGCGGGAGCCCCACGGGACCCGGCACGGGCTCGCGGACCTCTGTCCTTTCCCCCCAGCCGCAAAACGTCCGTACCGCCGCGGCGCAGGTCGCAAGCGTGCCCTGGTCGCCGGTGCTGAACGGCGTCCACGGTACCCGCTCGCCCGACTTGGTGAGGAACACGATGCGGTAGAAGGGGCTCTCCCCGCGCGAGCTGCTGGCGGAGCGCTCGAGTACCACGTCCTGGAGATCGGCGAGGCGGTACTCGCTTGAGGTGCGATAGCCGAGACGCTGCACCACGAGGCGAGCCGTGCCCCTGGCGCGGTCGATCACATAGCGGCGATCGGCGGAGAGCGCGAGCAGCAGGAGCCCCACGGCGCCGAACACACCGCCCACCAGGTAGATGAGCCACGGCCCGCCGTTTCCTCTCCAGCCCGACGGGTGCGTGAGCCACAACGTGATGGCGCCACCGCCCACCACGATGAACAGCAAGCCCATCATGGCGGTGTTGAACGGGCCGTCGCGCAGCTCCAGCTCGGCCTGTGTCTCCTGGACAACCTTCACGTCGCTCGACTCCTCGTCGTCAAACAGTGCGAGGCGCAACGAAAGGTCGGGGGCGATGGAAATTTCTTTTGTGTCGCAGATCACATTGTGACGGAGAACCCATCCGATTCCGGGACCTTCTCGCCACCTTGGTCGTAGGAACCTGTCCTAAGGGAAAGGAGTCGATCCAATGCGACGAGACATCGCGCACTATCGGACGCTCGGGGCGAGTCTGGCGCTGTTCGCGGCGCTGGCATGTGCAGCCGGGCCACCTCCGGGGGCGATCTACGTCGAGCGGCGGCCTCCGGCGGCCCGCGTGGAAGTCGAGGTCGGCACACCGAGGCCCGGATACGTCTGGATCGCCGGGTACTGGCGTTGGCAGCGCAACGACTACGCCTGGGTCCCCGGACACTGGACGCCGGTGAGGCATGGGTATCAACGGTGGGTACCCGGCCGGTGGGAGCATTCCCGCAACCGCTGGTACTGGGTCGACGGGCACTGGGCTCGCTGAGCGAGCCTTGGTGGCATAGCGCGGCGGCCGGGGTGATCACTCCCCCGGCCGCAGCTATTTCCGGGAAGGCTATTTCTTCGCCGCCGTACTCTGCGGCATGTCCTTCGGATTCACGTAGGTCAGGCTGAACGGTCCCATGGCGTGCACCTGCACGACAGTCGGCCCGCGCGCGATCGCGTAGTGATTCATCTTGGCGGGAGCGGTTACGAACCCGCCGGCCGGAAGCGCTGTGGTCTTCGCGGTATTCAAGGTGTCGCCCATGCCCACGAGGAACGTCCCGCTGATCACCGTGATGTGCTCATCCGTCGGGTGATAGTGCGCCGGGATCCGGTACCCGTCCGGCATGTCGAGCCTGACGGTGAAAAGCGCGGTTTGGCTCGGATCACCCTGCAGCACCGCCATCTTCGCACCCGGCGGGAACACGGCGGGCGCGGGACCCCAGTTGAGCGCCGGGGCCTGGGCCGACGCCAGCGCGGGAAACAGCGCAGCGACGAGAGCGGTGAGAGCGATGTGCAAACGCATGGCAGACCTCCTGAGAGAGTGACGGAACGATACGCGCTCAGCGCGCGACGACATACCGGAAGATGTTCTCGATCTGATAACTGCCCTGCGTGGTGCGGAAAGGCGCGATTGCCTCTGTCACCGCGCGACGCGCCGCTTCTTCCCCCGAATGCCGCATGGCGCGTGCGGCGGGCCCCGTTGACAGCAGTCCGCGCAGGGCGGTCTCGAGATCGGCGTAGCGCCACGTGCATTCGACGTCGAATGCCTGAGTGTCGGTAAACCCGGCGTCCGCCGCCAGCCGCTCGAGCGCGCCGGGTGCGGAAAGGGCGAACGGGCCGGGTGCGCCGGGTGCGGCCGGGGGCCCGAGACGACCCAGGGTGCGCACATAGGCAGCGGCCTCGCAGCTGTCGGGCTCGCCCCAAATCGCGATTACCACCTGCGCGCCCGGCAGGGCCACACGGCGCGCTTCGCGCAACGCGACCGCCGGATTCGCAGCGTATTGAAATGAGTTGAATCCCGTCACAACGTCGAACGACCCGTCCGCCCACGGCAGATCTTCAAGCTCCCCGACACGGATGTCGCGATCGGGCAGCCGCTCCCGCGCGATGGCTACGACCGCCGGCGCCGCGTCGAGCCCCGTCACGATCGCCCCTCTCGCCGTGCCCAGTTGCGCAAAGCGCCCGGAGCCGCACCCCGCGTCGAGCAGGCGGGTGCCCGTACGCACGCCGACCCGTTCGAGCACCGCGAGGTAGAGCGGGAGTACTGTATCCTCCTGCACTTCGGCCCAGTCGCGTGCGCGGGCGCTCCAGAGATCTCCCTGGACGCCGGCCGTGCCGGTTGTCTGCGCCTTGACGTCGATCATCATCACCTCCGGGGCTCGAGTAAGCAGCGTGTGACGGAGGGGATGCTACGAGAACTCCACTGCGGGCGCTTCGCCCGGGAGAGCCAGTACAGGGCAGGAACATGCCGTGGCCCGATCGGGCCACGGTTGCGGACCGTTAGAGCAGCCCTCGCTTTGCCGCGTACGCCGCGGCAGCCGCCCGCGAGGGCAGGCCGAGCTTGGTGAGGAGGTTGGCCACGTGCCGCTTGACCGTGTGATCGCTCAGGCCGAGGCGGGCGGCGATCTCCGGATTGCTCAGACCCTTGGCCACGAGCCGCAAGATTTCGACCTGGCGAGTCGTGAGCGTCTGCTTGGTCGGCGCCCCGGGCGCTCGCGCGAGCTGCTCGAGCCCCTCCTTGGCACGGGCCGCTTCGCGCTGGGCCGCGGCCTGCTGCCCCATCGCGGAGAGGGTCTCGGCCAGCGCCAGCCGGGCGCGCGCGGTCTCATACGGCGCGCCGCCCCGCTCGTAGAGCGCGGCCGCCTGTTCGAAGCGGCCGGCCGCAGCCGCGAGGTTGCCTGCGTGGCGCAGCACGAGCGCGTCCGCCAGCGCGGCAGATGCCGCGAGCGCCGTGGTCCCGATGGCCTGGGCGATGCGCTGCAGCTCGTCGCGTGCGCTGGCGGCGCCCTCGCCGTTCCCGCGCGCCACATGCGCGCGCACGAGCAGCTCGAGCGCGCCGGCACGCGTCGTCAGCTCCGCGGTCCCGATGTGGGCGAGGAACCGCTCGAGTTCGGCGGCGGCATCTTCCGGGGCGCCTCGCTCGAGCGCGACGGCCGCGAGCCCCAGGCGTGCCATGGGCTGCGACCCCGCCCGTTCGAACAGCGTCGCGGCCTCATCCAGCCGGCCCTGACGCAGGCGCAGCTCGCCCAGCCGGGCGAACGCCTGCACTGTCAGGGGAGGCCGCACCTGCTCGAAGTCGCGCGTCGCCATGGCGAGCTCCGCCTCCGCCTCGCTCCACTGGCCGCCCCAGATCAACACGCCCGCGTATTGCGCCCGGCACACCGCCGACAACACCCGGATGCGCCAGCGCCGCGTGAACTCGAGGACCCGGGCGCACCATTGCGCCGCGCGGTCGTAGTCGCGCACTCGCTCGCAAGCGAAGATCTCCCAGCAGCACACGACGCCGACCGTGTGCAGCTCCTTCACCTCGCCCGCGGTGGCCGCGGCGGTCGCTTCGTCGAGCATCCGTAGTCCCGCCGCCACGTCTCCGGCGCTCACGCGCGCCAGGCCTTCGAGCGCGAGCCCCGTGAACTCGAGCCCGCGATCTCCCGTGGCACGGCCGAGTGTCGCGGCCCGTTCTCCGCGTTCGCGAGCGGTGGCGGGATCGTGGCTCCGAAACAGCGCGACTTCTCCATCGCGCAGGAGCAGCCAGCCGTACTCGGCCGTCTTCTCGTGGCCCGCGAGCAGCCGGCGCGCCCGCTCGAGCCACCCGGAGGCGACCGCCGAATCGTTGCGGAAGGCGAGGTAGTCCCACACGAGCCAGAGCGCGACGCGTGCCGCGCCCCGCGCGTCGCCCTGATCGCGATAGATGCGGTAGGCGCGCTCGCGGGCGTCGAAGGTGAGAGCGGCGTCGTCGAGCCACCAGGCGGCGAGGCCGAGCTGCTCGAGCGCCTGAGGTGTTTCGCCGGCGGCGAGGCTTGCCTGGAGGTGGGTGCGCGCTTCTTCCCAGGCGCCGCGCTCGAGCGCCTGCATACCTGCGGAGAGCCGGTCGGAAGGGGCTACTGGCACATCGTTGCGGCCTAGCGCGCCGCCTCCCGCTCCAGCTTGACCGCATCCCGCAGGAGGGCGGCGAACCGGGGATCGCCGCGCAGCGGGTCGCACAGCGGGTCGAGCCGCAGAGCGCCGGCGGTGCCCGAGATCATCCCCGGGCGTCCGAACTGCGCGGGGATCGTGAGGAGATAGTGGAGCTGGGCAAGCGCGCTGTCGCGTTCACCGGTGAGGACATAAATCGCTGCAAGTTGTCCCGCACCGCGCGGTCCTTCGACAGCGTCCCGGGACACGCTGTTCAGCGCGGCCGCGATCCTGCCTTCCCTTAGCGCCGTCTCTGTGTCGCCCAGCAACGCCTGGGCGAGGCCGAGGTTAGCGTGGGCGTCGGCGAGCTGGCCGAACACGTCGCGCCATCCGGTAAGGCGCCTCAAGTCCTCCTCGGCGAGGCGGCGCACCGAGTCGGCGTACGCAGCCGCGAGCTGCGTCTGTCCTGCGGCGTGCGCGTCGAGCGCGATGTACAGCAGTCGCCAGCGTCGCTGCGGCTCGGTGGCAGGCCGGCTGGTGGTCATCAGGCGCAGGGCAGTCGGGTAGTCGCGATGAGCCAGCGCAACCGCACGGTTCATCCAGCCCATCGACCACTCCCCGACGTGACCCTCCGATTCCCTCGCGAACGTCGCGAGGCGTGCCGTATCCCCCGCCCCCCACAGCGTGAAGAACATGAAGACCCGCGCGGCTTCGTAGTCGGGATTGAGAACGAGTGCACGCTCGAGCACCTGCCGGGCGGCCGCAAAGCGCCGCAGCTGCTGGTACGTACCGCCGATGTCCCAAAGCGGATTCGGGCTGCGGGGATCGAGTCCCGCCACGCGCTGCTCGGACTCGAGCGCACCATTCCAATCGCCCTGGCGCCGCTGGATGAAACCGATAGCGGCCGCCGCCTGGATGTCGCTCGGCCGGGCCTGATGCACGGCCTGAAAGTGGCGGAGGGCGGCAGCGTATTCTCCCTTGCCGTAGTAGACGTAGTAGCCCCGCGCCATCTCGGTCTCGGGGGCGTCGGGAGCGAGTGCCTCCGCGCGGTCGAGCGCCTGACGCGCCGGCGTGGTGTCGAACGCGAGCTGCTGGCGGATCAACCAGCTGCGCGCTTCCGCGAGACCCGCCCACGCGGGCGCGAAGCGGGGATCGAGCGCTACCGCGCGCTCGAACGCACGCGGCGCCTCGGTATCGGGCGCGGTGCTCCCACGCTGGGCGAACAGCTCGCGTCCCCGGTGATAGTGGTCCAGCGCCTCGAGATTCGCGGTCGGCTGCTCGGCGATCGCCGCCGCCTCAGCCGGCGTGAGCTGGATCCGCAGCGCCTCCGCCACGCTGCGCGCGATCGTGTCCTGAATGGCGAAGACGTTTTGCGCGCTGAGCTCGCGGTCGTAAATGTCCGCCCACAGCTGCCGGTCGGCCTGCGCATCGATGAGCTGCACGTTCACGTGCACGCGTGTTTCGGTGCGCTGCACCTGTCCCTCGAGCAGCGCGCGCACTCCCAGCTCGCGCCCGATCTCGCGAACCGGCTTCCGCGCCTTGCGGTATTCCTGCACCGAGCTGCGCGACGTCACCTGCAGCGCGCCGATCTTCGTGAGCTGGGTGAGGATGTCATCCTGCAAGCCGTCGGCGAGTGCCTGGGCCGCGTCGCCCCCGCCCAGCGTCTCGAACGGCAACACGGCGATCGAACGTGTAGCCTCGGCTTTGAGGCCGCCGCCGCGGGTCAGGAACAGCGCCACCGCAGCGACGGCAACGGCGGCGGCGGCTGCCGCCGCCAGCCAGCGAGGCCGCCCGCCTCGGGCAGCTGGGGCAACCACGGGTGGTGTTCCAGCGGAGGGAGTGGCCATTCCCTCGAGCGCACCCAGCACGTCGGCGGCGGACTGGGGGCGGTCCGCAGGCCGCTTCTCGAGGCAGCGCAGCACCAACGTCTCGAGCGAGGGCGGCACGGCCGGCCGGCTGCCGGTGAGCGGCGGCGGCGGCTGCGCCACATGGGCGGCGAGCAGCTGCTGCGCGCTCCCCGCGCTGAAGGGCGCGTGGCCGGTGAGGATCTCGTAGGCGACGATCCCCAGCGCGTAGATGTCCGCGCGGTGGTCCGTGCTCGGGTCGGCCGCCGCCTGCTCGGGCGCCATGTACGCGGGGGTGCCGAGCGCCACACCGACCGACGTCAGCGACGCGGGCCCGGTGGCCGAAGAGAGCGCCTTGGAGACGCCAAAATCGGTCACCAGCGCGTGTTTGCCAGAAAGGAGTACGTTGTCCGGCTTGATGTCCCGATGCACCAGGCCGTGCGCGTGCGCATACGCGAGGGCGTCCGCCACGTCCACCAGGATGCGGACCCCCTCGGCGATCGGCAGCTCGCCCTGGCGCGTGAGACGGGCGCGGAGCGATTCGCCTTCGATGAACGGCATAGTATAGAAGAGGAGACCATCCGCGGCGCCCGCCGCGAGCACCGGGACGATATGCGGGTGCTGGAGCTTGGCGGCGAGCTGGATCTCGCGGCGGAACCGCTCCACGTTGAACCCGGCGCCAAGCTCGGGTGGAAGGACCTTGATCACGACCTGACGGTCGAGCGCGGTTTCCACGGCGAGGAACACCCGGCTCATGCCGCCGCCGCCGAGCTCGCGCCCGATCTGGTAGGCGCTGCCGAGCGCCGCCTGGAGACGGGCCGCGAAGTCGTTCATGCGCCGCTAAGATAGATGGAGAGCGGGCTGGCGGCGAGCACGGCGGGTTGACGGGTGCCACAAAAGGGACGATATGAAACGCGTGAGAGTGAGCGTATGACCGATCGGCCCAAGCGCAGCGGCAACGACCGCCGCCGCTACCCGAACCGTCGGGGCGGCGTGGATCGACGCGTGGAGCAGGACCACATGCCTGAGGAGGCCTCCGAGCGTCGTGGCACGCCCGACCGTCGCGGCAACGGCGACCGGCGCAAATGGGTGGAGCGGCGCGGCCGCAAGCCCTCCTGACGGCCGATGGCGGCGTTCGCAGCCCTGCTCCGCGCCGTCAACGTCGGTGGTAGGAACCCGGTGGCGATGCCGGCCCTGCGGGACCTGCTGGAGGAGCTGGGGTTCACGGACGTGAAGTCCCTGCTCCAATCGGGAAATGTCACCTTCCGCGGTGACGGGCGCCGCGGCGCCGCTCTCGAAGCCCTGCTCGCCGGCGCGGCCGCCCGCCGCCTCGCCGTCTCCACGGAATTCTTCGTCCGCACCGCCGCCGAATGGCGTTCGCTTGTGGCGCGCAATCCGTTTCCCGCCGAGGCGGAGCGCGACCCCGGTCGTCTCCTCGTGCTGTTCCTCAAGAAGTCGCCGCGGCGCTCGGCGGTGCAGGCACTCCAGAACGCGATCACCGGTCCGGAGGTCGTGCGGGCGGCGGGAAAGCATGCCTACATCGTCTATCCGAACGGCACGGGGCGCTCGCGCCTCACCAACGCGGTCATCGAACGCCACCTCGGCAGCCCGAGCACCGGGCGCAACTGGAACACGGTCCTCAAGCTCGGCGCGCTCCTCGCGGAGTGACCCCCGCACGCTTCGCCGCGTCGGCTGCTGCTCGTACCGTGTTGCAATGAATCTCCACCGTGTCATCAGTACGCACGGCGTACCCGCCCGCGAGACAGACCGCCACGCCAGCGCCAGTGGCGAGCGCGCGCTCGAACACCACTTCGTCTCGTCGCTTGAGCCCCGCAAGCGTGAGCCCGAGACCGCCGAGCTGATCGAATCGGTACGGGTCGGCGCCTGCCAGGTAGAATACCAGCTCGGGTCGGTGACGGCTGAGCAGCTCGGAAAGGTGGCGGTCGAGCAGGCGGAGGTACGCATCGTCTCCGGTCCCGTCCGCGAGCCCCACGTCGAGGTCGCTTGGCGGCTTCACGAACGGGTAATTGTTTTCCTGGTGCATCGAGAACGTGAACACCGTGGGGTCGTCCCGGAAAATCGCCGCTGTGCCGTTGCCGTGATGCACGTCCAGATCGATCACCGCCGCGCGCCCCGCGATCCCTTCCCGCGCGAGGACGCGAATCGCGATTGCCACATCGTTGATGAGACAGAACCCTTCACCGTGATCCGGGAACGCGTGGTGGAAGCCGCCGCCCAGGTGAACCGCGACGCCCCGCTCCATCGCGAGGCGCGCCGTGAGGGTCGACCCACCGGCGCAGAGCCACGCCGCCTCGCGCAACGCGGGGGAAAAGGGTACCTCGAGCACCTGTTGCTCAGGGACGCTCAGGGTTCCGGTCGTGATCTTCCGCACGTAGTCGGCGTCGTGGACGAGCCCCACCTGCTGGTCCGTCGCCGGTTGCGCCTCGATGAAATCGCCGCTCGCAACGGTACCGTCCGCGAGCAGGCGCTCGCGCACCAGGCGGTATTTCCGGGTGGGAAACACGTGTGGCCCGATGTCGACTTCGTAGGAGGGGTGCCATACGACGGGGACGGCCACGCCGTAGCATAAGCGAGCAAGCGGACCGGGGGCGAAACCGCGTGCGCTGGTGCGCGGTCCCGCCCCCGGATTCCCCAACAATCATGCGTGGGGGTACCTTACCTCTCGAAACGTGAAGAGATCGTGAAATCAGCGATAATGGCGGCCACGTGAACGCCACCGCCTTCAGCTGTCTCTCCACTCCCGTCGGCGAGTTGACGCTCACCGCCTCGGATGCTGCGCTGACCGGGGTGTACTTCCCATCCTCCCGTCAGGTCCCCCGGCTTCACGCAGGCGAGCAGGGTGCGGGGGGCGAGGTCCTCGCACTCGCCCGCCGCCAGCTCGAGGAATACTTCGCCGGATCGCGCACCACCTTCGAACTCCCCCTCGCGCTGGCCGGCACTCCATTCGAGCTACGCGTGTGGGAGATGTTGCAACGCATTCCGTATGGGACGACCACGAGCTACGGCGAGCTGGCCCGGCGCCTCGACGAGCCGAGCGCCAGCCGGGCGGTCGGCACCGCGAATGCGAGGAATCCGATCCCGATCATCGTTCCCTGCCACCGCGTGATCGGCGCGAACGGAGACCTCACCGGATATGGTGGCGGTCTGGACCGGAAGCTGTGGTTGCTCGAGCACGAGGGATGCTATCTGCCCCTGCGGTAAGGGGTCTGTCGCCATGGTGGCGCCTCGCTGTCGCGATTCGGCCATACAAACAAGAGGGTCCCGCCGTGAAGGCGGGACCCGTCTCGTCTGCTCTCGCTGACCTAGGGGGTTTAGGCCACCGCGACTGCGTTGTTCTTGTCCTTGAGGAACGCGTCCAGCTTCTCGATCTCCGCCCAGGCACCCAGCCGGTCGAACGTCGCCCGGGCTTCCTGCGCCTCCGCCTTGGCATCCTCGACCTTGCCCTCACGCAGTAGCAGGAGCGCCAGGTCGCGCTGGGCGGCGGCTATCAGCCACGACCGCTTGTGCTCGGTCGCGCTGGCAATAACCTGCCGGAGCAGGTTTTCGGCGTCCAGCGACTTGCCCGCCCGGCCTACCGCCAGGGCGAGAATGCGCATGTCCTCGGCCTCGCGCACCGGATCCTTCAGGGCGCGATGGACCTCGAGGGCACGCTCCACTTCGTGGATCGCCTGCTGGGGTTTGCCGCGGGCAACGTGTACTTCGGCGAGACCGGCGAGGGCCTGGGCTTCGAGCTGACGGTCGCCCAGGCGCGCGGCGTCGCGTACGGCTTCTTCGGCCACCTCGAGCGCGCGGTCCAGATTGCCGCGCTCGCGGTAGGCGATCGCGAGGTTGTGGCGGGTCTCGACGACGCCGCGGTCGTAACGGGCCTTCTCGTAGGCGCTGATGGCGCGCGTGTACGCGCCGACCGCTCGCTCGTAGTCCCCGCGCATGTTCGCGATGATGCCGAGGTTGTTGGCGCACTTGCCGACGGTCGACAGGTCGTTCTCTTCCGTGGCCTCTTCCTGGGCTCGCGTGAAGAAGTAGACCGCCTCATCGATACCGCCCCGCTCGAGCGCGATGGCGCCGCACACGTTGAGGGCGCGAACTTCGAGCGGCCGGTCCCGCAGCACGCGCGCCCGGAGCTGCGCCACGACGGCCCAGTGCTGGCCCAGGTCCAACCGGCCGAGCCGGCTGTACGCGATGCCGCAGAGCAGCGTGAGCATCGGCGACTGCTCGAGCTCGTCCTGCGAGCGCTCGCCGAGGTAGGTGAGGAGCTGCGCGTAGTGCCCCGCGTCCGCGAGCTGCTGGGCCATGTGGAGCGGCGCGATCGATCCATGCAGCTCCACACCGAACGCCGGGTCCCAATCCTGGCCCGCGAGCGCGCGGATCTCGCCTTCGGCTCCGAGACGCGTGAAGATCGCTTTCGCCGTCCGGGCCGCGGCTTGCGCGTCGCCCGTGCGTCCCTGCCGGCGCAATACCAGCGCCAGGTCCCGCGTGGCTTCCGCGAGGAGATGCGCGCGGCCGGTCGGTTCCGCCCGCACGATCACCTCGCGCAGCATCAACTCGGCGGCTCCGAGGTCACCCTCGGCGACGAGCAGCGATGCCGCGACGCGCAGATCTTCCGCCTCACCCAGGGGGTCGCGCAGATGGCCGCGGATCTCCCGGACCTGTGCGAGCTCGCGCCGCGCGACCTGCAGCTCGCCGCGGGCGACCCGGATCTCGGCGCGACCGCGCAGTGTCAGCGCGCGCAGCGTATGATCCCCCGACCGCTCTCCCTCGGTGACGGCCCGCTCGGCCGCGGTCAGCGCTTCATCGAGCGCGCCCTGCTCGCGTAGCGTGATGCTCAGGTTGTGGAAGCATTCGGCGACGCCCTGCCGCAAACCGGCGCGATCAAACGCGGCCGCCGCGATTTCCCAGGAGCCGATCGCCTCGGCGTGACGGCCGCGCAGGCCGCTGATGATGCCGAGATTGTTCGAGCAGCGGCCCGTCGTGGCATGATCGCCATCCCGGCTCGCCGCCATGAGGGCCTGTGTGAAGTAGTCCGCTGCCTCGTCGATCCGGCCGCTGACGAGCGCGATGGCGCCGCGCACGTTGAGGGCCTGCCGCTCGAGCGCCCGTTCAGCGCCGCTCCGCGCCTGCTCGAGGGCGAGCTCCACCCACGGCAGCGCTTCCTCGTGGCGCCCGAGACGCGCCTGCGCCGTCCCGTAGATCAGCGCCAAGCTCGGCGAATCCGCGAGCTCGCGGCCCGTGCATGCGCTCAGGTATTCGACAACGGCGGCGTGCTCGCCAACCGCTTCCAGCGCTCGGGCCTTCTCGACGAAGAGGTTCTTCGACATGTCTGTCTACGTGCCCGCTTACCAGGACACCGCGTACTCTGCGGCCACCTCGTACCTGCTGAAGTGCGGCAGCGCGACGATGAACGACTTGTCGTCGAGGAGCTGAGTGGCGGGAACGCGCTCCCAGGCGGACATGTCTCCTTCTTGATACCAGATGCCCAGGAGCTGTGTCTCCGTGTACGTGTCGGCCGCGTTCACCACCCCGTCGCCATTCAGGTCACCGTCGGCGCCACCATACCACATCTGCATCTGCGCCGGCTCGCCGAAGGTCAAACCGGTCGGCTCGAGCGACACGCCGAACTTGGTGGTGTCGATCGTGACCGTGACCAGGACTGAATCACCCTCGGCCAGCGGAGCGCCGCCGGGCAGCGTGGCGGGGTCGGTGATCGTGAGCGACAGGAATGGATGCGAGTTGTTGCCGTTCGCATCCAGGTAGTTGATCTGCGTCGAGCGCGCCTCTCCGCGGACCGCCCAGAACGAGACCGAGTATCGGTCGAGACTGAGAGGACCGGCCTGAGATACGCCGCTCACCACCTGACCGGAGGAAGACCCGCTCACCCGGAACTTGGGTGCGGAGCTCCCCGCCCACCGGAGAAAGTGCGGCGCCCCGGACTGGAGCGGCCCTACGGTGGTATGGTCAGCGCACCGTGCGGTGACAAGCGCCAGCGCAAGTGCGGCAACGAAACGGCGGAACATGCGATCCTCCCCCAATTGACTTCGGTCGGCTACCAGGCTATCGCGAAATTGCCATACCGCGACAGCGCCCACGACACTTCCCACGCGACTTCCACCAACAACGCAAGAACCGCGACAGCCGCGGTCTTGACGCCGGCCCGTGTATGCGGCACCTTCAGTGCAGTCCCGTGTTTCATAATTTCTGACGACATTATGGCCCCAAAGATATGGACAAATTGTCACCGCACAAGCCCGAAACTGGACCGAAGGTGGCTCCCATAACGGATCGGCTGGCCACCCTGCTGGAGGTGTTCAGTCCGTGGGATGGTATCTCATTGACCTATCGGCAGTTCGCTGCTGAGCTGGGAGGGCCGGTCACAGTCGCGGCCATGAAGAAGTGGCCTAACCGCAAGAAATTCCCCGCAGACGTGGCTCGGTCTATCGTAGCCAAGGCTAATGAGCGGGGGTTACAAGGGGTGACCCTGGAATGGGTTCTGTGGGGGGATGGCCCAGGGCCCCATAAGAGGGTCCCGGGAAGGGCCCAAAAGGGACCCAAACAGGCATCGGCCGCCCAGGCCAAGGCCCTCACGGATCATCGGCAATTGGCGGAACAGATCGCCGAAGTCCTCGAGGCCGATCTCAGTCATAATGAGTTCGGTCAGTGGTCCGACCTCGAGGTACAGCACACCCTCCTCTGGGCCCTGAAGGATCTCGCGCGGCGGCTCTGGGTCCTGCGCTTCTCGATGGGTGAAACGTTCAAGCTGACAGATGAATGGGCAGCGAAGGTCGGACTGCCGGTGCGCCAAGCCGAGCCACCCACCCCGGAAGCTCGCGTGGAGCCAGGCGCGGACTAGGTACTGCGCTCCGCCGCGTCGATCTCCACGCGGATATGCCGCCATTTGCCTTGCCGGAACCGCAGCGCGCTGAGCGCGCAGCGCGTTGCGTGCCCCACCACGATCGCCGTCCAGATATCCGCAGGATGTAACCCGCGCATCGCTTGAAGCGCGGCACACAATCCGAGCGGCAGGACAATCTGCGAGACAATCGAGATATAGAGGGGCGAGCGCGTGTCGCCCGTTCCCTGCAGGCCGCCGGTGTAGGTGAGCGCCACCGTGATAAAGAACCCCGAGACGCTCAGGTAAGCGAGCAGCTGGGTGCCGAGTCCGACGACTACGGGGTCCGTCATGCCGAACAGCGCGAGCAGCCGGCCGGGAATCGTGATGAAGAGCGCGCCCACGAACGCCGCCACACTCAATCCGATCGCGGCGGCCACGTGCACGCCCCGCACCGAGCGTTCCGGGTGGCCGGCGCCCAGGTTCTGGCCCGCGATGGCCGCCGCCGCACCCATCAGACCGACCGACGTCCACGTGATGAAGGAAAACAGCTCGCCGTATCCTACGGCGTAGACGGCTTGCGCCTCCGCGCTCCGCTCGAGCGAGCCGATGAACCGCAACAGCAGGACGCCCGCGATGTTCATCGCGATCCCCTGAACTCCGGTGGGGAGCCCAAACCGGAACAGGGATCTGATGATCCCCCAGTCGGGCCTCCAATCCATGTCGCGGTGCCAGGTAACCACCAGCCGTCCGCTGCACAACAGGTATACGGCGAGTGCGCTCACAATGGCCCCCGCGATGGCCGTGCCCACCGCGGCACCCGCCGTCCCCATGCGGGGGATCGGTCCCCAGCCGCGAATGCAGATGACGTTGAACACGATGTTCAGGACCGTCATCAGGACACCGAGGCGGAGCGGCGTATGGGCGTCGCCGGCTGAGCGGAGCGCCCCCCCGACCATGAAGAACATCAGCATGCCGAAACTGGTCACGAGCATGATGCGGAGGTACGGCAGTGCCTCGGCGCGAACCGCCGGGGCGGCATGCACGAGGCCGAGGAGCGGCGGCGCCAGCGCATAGCCCAGCGGCGCGAGAATGAAGGCGGACAGCCCTACGGCCGCGAGGAACGCCTGGTAGACCGTGCGGTTCACCTTCTCCGCGTCGCCTGCGCCGGCGAAGCGCGCGACCAGAACGCTCATGCCCGTGAAGAGCGAGCTCACGAACACGATCACAACGAGAAAGATCTGGAACGACACACCGATCGCCGCGTTCCCGGCGAAGCCCACGAAATGCCCGACGAGCGCGTGGTCGATGACGCCCTGGGCGCCGCCGATCACGTTCTGCAGCATGGTGGGCCAGGCGATGCGCCACACCGCGCGGGCAATGGGACCCTCGACGATCGAGCGGTCGAACGGCTTGCCGGTGGTCGCGGGGGCTGCCATGTCGCGAAGATAGTAACATTCCCCCATGTCCCTCGCCGAGCGTGCCGTCGCCGGTCTCGACGCGAACCGCACGGTCAAGGATGAGCTGACCGAGGCGTTCACGCGACAGGGCCGCCGCCGCCGCATCTCCGTGACCGACCTCGTGAATCCGCGCCAGGCCTACTTCCAACGCGCCCGTCCCGACATCCACCCCGATGCGGAGCGCAAGCAGGCGATGCTCGCGGGCGCCGGGTTTCACGAGGTCTTCGGCCGTGCCGTGTCCACCGAAGAGTTCATCGAGCAGTTCGTGGAATTCCAGGGGATCGTCGGAAAGATCGACATCTACGAGGACGTGCCCGTCGAGCTCAAAACGACCGCGTCACTGCCGGCCGGCCCCGCGGCCGCGCGGGCGAGCTACCTCGACCAGCTCGGGATGTACTGCACGATGACGGGACGCGACGAGGGACGCCTCTTTGTCTACAAGCGCGCGCAGTACGGCCGGCCCGGCGCCCTGCGGGCATTCGACGTCCGTTTCAGGGACCTCTGCGGCGTGGAACGAGAGATGGTGCGGCGCCGCGATCTGTTCCGGTACGCGCTCGAGCATCAGGACCCCACGGGCCTGCCGCGGTGCGAATGGTTCGAGCTGCGGTGCGACTACCGCACGGTCTGCGGGTGTGAGACGGCGGACCTCCTGACGCGCGTGGTGCCCGCCGCGAAGGTGCAAGTCGTCGAGAACGCCACCCTTGTTGCGGCGCTCGCCCCCTCACTCGCTGAGGGGCCATTCGCCTCGCGCGGGGAAGAGACGCCGGACGCGGGCCCCCGGTTCGGCTTGAACGATCTCGTGTTTCCCCGCAAGGCCGCCATCAGGCGGAAGGCCGTGGCCGATGGCCAGCCTGAGGAAGAGGACGCGGACCTCGATACCTCGCTCGCGGGCCTCGAGCGCCTCGGCTTCGGGGATGCGCTCAAAGACGCTCTCTGGTACGGCGTGCCCGGCGCGTTCGGTCGCGTCTCCGTCTCGCTCCGGGGCCTGAAGGGGAAGGTGGGAACGTTCCGCGGCGTCCCCACAATCATCCGCTCGACCAAAAAGCCCCGGATGGTCGACCGGCCGCAGCTCGTGGAGGAGTTTCCGTACTACTTCGACCGCATCGCCTTCGAGTGCGCGCTCACGGGTTGCGAGACGGGACGCGTCGTCATCTACTACGAGGCTGTGAAGGGCGAGAAGTTCATGGTATACGACGTGCACTTCCGGAACCTGGACGCGATTCGAGCGGAAGCCGACCGGCGGCTTGGGCTACTTGAATCGGGTGCGCCGCCCGAGCAGCTGCCGGCCTGCGAGCCCGCGTGGATGCCGAACTATTGTTCGCTGGGGCCGCGCTGTGCGTGTCGCTCGAGTTGATGCGAACGTCCGACCCGTCGGCGCGTGACTCCACTACATAGAGCAACGCGCGCCCTAGAATCCACAGCGCCCGCCGGGAAGCTTCCCGGCGGGCGCTGCGAGTTTCCAGAGCGGGGATGTCCCCCGTTAGGCCGCGGAAGCGGTGTCCGCTGCTCGCGGGCCGTGGGGCTCGCCAGACGCGAGGGCGACGACGATGTCGGCGAGCCGAGCTACCGCCACCGGTTCGCTCTCGGGAGCGAGCAGCGCGCGGTACATTCCCGCCACGAAGGCGAGACCGTCCACGACCCGCAGCATGGCGTCACTCGCCACAGTCCCGGAGCGCGCCGCCGCACATTCAGCGATCGCCTGGCGCCGGGCGGACACGAACCGTTCGAGGTCCCGGCCCAGCTCGAGCTGAGCGCCTGCCGAGAGAGCCAGAGGGAGCAGCGCCCGCGCATAGTCGTCCCAGCGGCTCGCGATGAGCGCGTGCTCCGGCTGAGCTAGCAGGTGTGCCCGATCGGTAGGAAGGGACAGGCGCAGCCGGGGCTCCCGACGCGGCAAGATCGGGTGCAGGTCATAGAGGGTGCGGGTCCAGACCCCACCCAGCCACGGGCGCCGACAGGCGAGGCGGTCGAGTAACTCCTCCCACGGCTCGGCCCGGAGCGGCGCATCGTACTTGGAGTCGAAGACCATCACGATCTCGGCGTCCGCCGACACCGCCGTCACCCAATGCTCCCACTGGTCGATGCAGAGGAGCACCGGGGCGCCGCCGCTGAGCCAGGAGTCGAGCGCCTCGCGGGTGGGCTCGCGGGCCGTTCCCCGCACGAGGCGGAGCTCTGCCCCGTGCAGCCGAGCCGCGCGCCGTAGGCCAGGCTCGTCGGTGCCCAGGCGCTCCGTGGTTCCCGCGGCTCGCGCCAGCTCCTCCTCGCGGGCAAACACACCGAGCGCGAGCAGCGCGTGTTTGAGCGCGAATGGACCACAGGTCCAAGCGTTGGGCTGTCCGTACAGTGCCATGTTTTAGGGGGTGATTCGTTGCCCCCAATATAGCAGTTCGCGCCCCATCCACATGGTTAAATCATTGTGCTACAATAATATAGACAATATCACCCCTCTGCCGCGAGCAGGGCCCGGGTCGCTTGGTGCCGCGGACGCTCCAGCACGTCGCCGGGGTCGCCCGCTTCGACCACCACCCCCTGGGCGAGGATGGCTACCCGGTCGGCGTGCGCCCGGGCGAATGCGGCGTCGTGCGTCGCGACTAGCAGTCCCCGCCCTTCGGCCGCCAGCCGGCGCATAGTCTGACCCAGGCTGCTCCGCCGGGCGGGGTCGAGCGCGGCGGTCGGCTCGTCCATAAGAAGGAGGGGCGGGTTGGGGGCGAGCGCCCGCGCGATCGCCACCCGCTGCGCTTCTCCGCCCGACAGCCGTGCCGGCAGGGCATTCGCGCGGGCCTCAACCCCCAACGCGCTGAGCAGGGCATGGGCCGCACGCTGGGCGTCGGCCTCCGTTTGACCGAGGACGTGCGTCAGGGCGAGGGTGACGTTGTCGATCACGCACAGGTGATCGAACAGTGCGTGACCCTGGAACACGAGTCCCACCCGGCGCCGGAGCGGCTGGAGGCGCGACTGAGGAGGCACGCGGCCGGGCTCGAGAGCGATGCCGTCGACTTCGATTCTTCCCGCGTCGAACGCCTGAAGTGCCGCCACCGCTCGGAGTGCCGAGGTTTTTCCCGCCCCGGAGAGCCCCATGAGCGCCAGCACCTCGCCGCGGCGGACCTCGAGTGAGACTCCGCGGAGCACATCCCGGCCGTCGTAGCAGAGACGCAGGTCCTCGATCGAGAGGAGCGCTCTCCCGGTCACGCCGCGCTCCAGCGGCGTTCGAGCAAGCGGGCGAGGTGCGCCAGGGGGAGCGACATCACGAGATAGACGGCGGCGCACAGCATCCCGGGGATCACCCAGGAGCCCACGTTCGTCGCATAGATCGCCGTCTGCTTCGTCAGCTCGATGACGGTAATCACGGAAACGAGGGACGAGTCCTTGAGCAGGGCGACGAAGTCGTTGGTCATGGGGGCGAGCGCGTACCGTAACGCTTGCGGGCCGCGGACCAGGCGGAGGATCTGCGACTCGCTGAAACCGAGCGTGCGCGCGGCTTCGAGCTGGTTGCGCGAAACCGCTTCGAGCGCGCCGCGGTAGATCTCGGACTCATAGGCGGCGTAGTTCAGGCCCAGCCCCAATACGGCGGCGAGAAACGCGGGCAGACGCACGATGCCGGCGAGGCCGTAGTAGATGACGAACAACTGGAGGAGGACCGGCGTGCCCCGGACCACCTCGGTGTAGACCGCGGCGAGCGCACGGACCGGCCCCGGGCCGTAGACGCGGGCGGACGCAACCGCCAGCCCGGCGGCCACCGCCAGAGCCATCGAGAGCAACGACACGAGCGCCGTCATGAGGGCCGCCCGGGCGAGGGCGGGCAGGTAGGCGAGAGCGGTCGCGACGGGGGCCGTGACACGAGCGGCCGCGACCGGGCCCGCGGGCTCCCGAAGCGCCCGCTCGAAGAGTTTGCCTTGGCTCGGATCCCACACCTGCCACCGGCGCAAGATGCGCTCGAGGGTACCGTCCCGCATGGCCTCGCGCAGCACAGCATTCACCGAATCGCGCAGTGCGGCGTGCGCGTTCGCGAGAACCCCGACGTAACGTCCCAGCGCGACGGCGCCCGGCTCGATCGCGAGGCTGTTCGGCGTCATGCGACGCAGCGCGCGCTCGGCGATGATGTGATCGAGCAGCACGGCGTCCACGCGTCCCGCCACGAGGTCGGTGTAGGGGTGAACGTCGTCGTCGTAGGAGACGGGAATGATGCCCGTGGAGTCGCGCGCGGCGAGCAGGATTTCGTACGCCGTGGTGGCGCCGAGGGTAGCGACGCGCCGCCCGCGCAGGTCGGCCAGGCGGCGGAAGCGCTCGCGATCCACGGCTCTCACCGCTAGGACCTCGCGGAACTCGAAATAAGGAATAGTGACGGCGTGCTGGGCCCGGCGGGTGGGCGTGTCTTCCACGCCCGAGAGACCGATGGCGAAGTCTCCTCGCTCGACCGCCTGATCGAGGGACGACCACTGTACCTGAACGAAGGCCGCGTCTCGCCCCAGCCCCCGCGCGATGGTTTGGGCCACCTCGACGTCGAACCCGCGCACCTTCGAGGGATCGGCTGGGTCGGCCTCGACGAACGGGGCGCCCCCTTCGGCGTCGCCGCCCCAGCGGAACGCCTGCGGCCGCTCCCCGACGCAGGCGGCCAGGGAGAGCGCGAAACCCGCGACGGCGAGGGGGCGCGCACCAGTCACGGACTGGAAAGTAACGGCGCCGGCGGGCGGTACGAAAAGGCCGCCATTTGACGGCGTGCACGTGAGTCGCTAGCTAGCAAGGCGACACTGACCAGGACCGACAGTGCCTGAGGGTCATCAATGGGCCCGTGTGTGCGGCGACGCAAACCACCAGCTCCGGCGGGGCGCGTGGTACCAGGTGCTCGCCCTCACTCCCGAGCAGGCAGTTCTCGACGTGAACCATCACCCCGTTCTCATCCCGCGTTCCGTGGTGCAGATCTCTCCTGCGCGGCCGTATCGCTGGTCCGTGGTCCGGCGCCCGCGCGACGCGATCAGCCTGCCGCTGTCCTGGGGCACGCGCTACGCCGTGTGCCCGAGCTGCACGCAGCGCGTCTCGCTCAGGGGCTCGGTGAGCGAGCTGTCGTGCCCGCGCTGCCACGGCGTGTTCATCGTGGGATGGGACGACCTGGGATGGGACGAAGCGTCGTAGGGCGTCACCGTGACGACCACGCTTGCCGCCGTCCTCCTCGCGCTCTGCCTCCTGGGTGGTTTGCTCCTTGTGCCCCTCGGCCTGCCGGGCCTGTGGGTCATGCTCGCCGGGGTCGTGACGTACGGGTGGCTCACCGCATTTCGCGCAGTCGGCGCCCGTACCATCATCACGGTGCTCGTCCTCGCCTTCGCGGCAGAGCTGCTCGAGGCGTGGCTCGCGTTCGGTCTCGCGAAGCGGTACGGCGGGTCGTCACGCGCGGGTTGGGGCGCGCTGCTGGGAGGGCTCGCGGGTGCGATGATGGGGGTGCCCGTCCCCATCATCGGGAGCTTGATCGGCGCGTTCGTCGGATCGTTGGTCGGCGCGGTCCTGTTCGAGTACTGGGCTTCTCGGGTGGTCGAGACGGCGCTGCGCGCGGGTTGGGGCGCGCTCGTCGCGCGCGCGGCAGGAGCCGCGGCGAAGACCGCGATCGCCGTCGCCATCGCCGTTGTGGTGGTGTTCGCCGCCATCCGCGGCTGACTTCTGCTTCTCCTTGGTCCGCGCGATGAATCTGGCGAGCGCCCGAGGACGGCCACATGCACCATTTGACACTAACCCTTCAAGACCAGTCGCATATCACGGAGCAGTGGACCCTCCTCGCGCCTCCCGGTTCTTGTTATAATTGAAGTGGCTCGTCGCGAGACGAGCCCCGCGCTGGGAGCGGTTCGTCACCTTCGGCGGACCGAGGCGTTACCCAATCGGCCCCTCAGCGGCGGTTCTGCAACCAATGGGAGCGTCTCGTTCTCCGTGCAGCAGTATGAGCATCGTCGCGACGCACTGAGCTCGTCGCGGAACGCACGTCCCATCATCGTCGGGACGGGCCTCGCGGGCCTGTGGACGGCCTGGCGGCTGGCGCTGGAAGGGCGGGCGTCCCTCGTTCTCACGAAGGGCGCGCTGGCCGACAGCGCGAGCGCCTGGGCTCAAGGCGGCATTGCGGTGGCCGTCGGCCCGGGCGACAGCCCCGAGCTGCACGCCGCCGATACGCTGGCCGCGAGCGACGGCCTTTCCGATCCCGAGGCCGTCCGCGTGCTGACGACGGAGGGTCCGGAGCGCGTCCAGCAACTCATCGCGCTCGGCGCCACCTTCGATCGCGGGCCCGACGGCAAACTCCGTCTCGGGCTCGAGGCCGCGCATTCGCGTCCCCGCATTGTCCACGCCGGCGGCGACCGCACGGGCGCGATGCTGATCGCCTGCCTGGCGCACATCCTCGCGCGGCATCCGCTCGTCGAGATTCTCGAGTACACCGAGGTGACGCGCCTCCTCTTCGAGAGACGGGGGACGAGGGGCGGGGGACGGGTGGTTGGCGTCACCGCGCTGTCCGGCGGTACGCAGTCGGTTTCGGTGCTCGCGCCGGCGGTGGTACTCGCGACTGGCGGCGTCGGGCAGCTCTACGCCGTGACGACGAACCCACTTCCAGCGACGGGAGACGGCTGGGCCCTGGCCTATCAGGTGGGAGCGGAGCTGCGGGACCTCGAGTTCCTCCAATTCCACCCGACCGCCGCGAAGCTGCCTGGGGTCAACCCCGCACCCCTCGTCTCCGAGGCGGTGCGGGGCGCGGGAGCGACGCTCGTCGACCGCGACGGCCGCCGCTTCATGATCGGGATCGACCCGCGCGCGGAGCTCGCGCCGCGCGACGTGGTGGCGCGGGCGGTCGCGGCGGCGGACCGCGACGGCGGCGCGTGGCTCGATGCGCGCCACATCTCCGACTTCCGCTCGCAGTTTCCCGGCATCACCGCCATGCTGGCGCGCCACGGCCTCGACGCCGCGCGCGATCCCATCCCCGTGGCTCCGGCCGCGCACTACGCGATGGGTGGCATCACGACCGACCTCGACGGGCGCAGCAGCCGCGCCGGGTTGTGGGCGGTGGGTGAAGTGTCGCGGACGGGCGTGCACGGCGCGAACCGCCTGGCGTCGAACTCGCTGCTTGAGGCCCTGGTGTTCGCGGACCGCGTGGCCCGCGCGCTGGCGCTCGAGCCGGCGCGCGGGGTGTCGCTGCGCGCGGCCGCCGGCACGCGGGCGGAGCCGGACCGCGGTGACGCGGACCAGCGGAGCGCCGGAATCCGCGACGCGATGCGGCGTGTGATGACGGAGGATGTCGGCGTGCAACGAAGCGAAGCATCGTTGAAGCGCGCCCAGCGCACCTTGAGCGAGCTCGGCTCCTCCACGCCTCGAAACGCCTGGCGCACCCGGAACCAGCTGCTCGTCGCCCGGCTCATCGTCCGCGGGGCGCTGCGGCGGCGGGAGAGCCGGGGCGTGCACGCGCGGGTGGATTTCCCGCGGCCGTCCCGCGCCCTCGAGGCCTGAGCACCCTGACCACCGCGCTCGCGCAGGACCTGGTGTCTGAGATCCGCAGCCTCAAGCAAGAGCGCGGGGCGGCGATTCTCGCGCACAACTACCAGCGTCCGGAGATTCAGGACGTCGCCGACCTCGTTGCCGACTCCCTCAGAATGGCGCGCCGGGCCACCGAGCTCGACGCTCCCGTCCTCGTGATTTGCGGCGTGCATTTCATGGCCGAGACGGCGGCGATCGCGAATCCCGGCAAGCGCGTGCTGATCCCGGACCTCGGAGCGGGCTGCTCGCTCGCCGCCACGATCCAGGCGCGCGACGTGCGCGTGTGGCGCGCCGCGCACCCGGATGGCATCGTGGTCGCCTACGTGAATTGCAGCGCCAGCGTGAAGGCGGAGGCGGACTACTGCTGCACGTCCGGCAATGCCGTCGCGATCGTGAATGGCCTGCCCCCCGACGTCCCCGTGCTCTTCATTCCCGATTTCTTCCTCGGCAGCTACGTGCGGCACGTCACGGGACGGGACATGGACGTGTGGATGGGTGAGTGCCACGTCCACGCGGCGCTCACGCCGGATGTGCTCGCCGCCCGGCGGCGCGACGAGCCCGATGCGGAGTTCCTGATCCACCCCGAGTGCGGCTGCGTCACGAGCGCCATGTACCTGGCCGAGACCGAGGGCGACCTGGCCGCGGGGCGGACGCGCATCGTCTCCACCGAGCAGATGATGCAGCGGGCGCACACTTCTCCCGCGCGCCGCTTCGTGGTGGCGACGGAGACAGGCGTGCTGCACCGGCTGCGACGCGAGAATCCCGACAAGACGTTTGTCGCGGCCGACGAGTCGGCCGAATGCCGGTACATGAAGATGATTACGCTCGAGGGGCTCCGAGACTCGCTGCGGGACTTGAAGTACGAGGTGACCGTGCCTCCCGAGATCGCGGCACGAGCCCGGTTGGCGATCGATCGGATGCTGGCCATTGGCTGACGGCCTGGGCCTCGCGGAAGTGCGCGCCGCGCTCGCCGAGGATCGGGCGGCGGAAGACGTCACCACGCGCTTGCTCGGCCCCGCTGCCGAGCGTCCGGCGGCCGGTCGTTTCGTCGCCGAGGGGCGGTTCGTGGCCGCGGGCCTGCCGGTTGCCGCCTCCGCGTTCCGCGAGCTCGAGCCCGCGGCGTGCCTGGATGCGAGCGTCGCGGAAGGCGCCTGGGTAGACCCGGGCGCATTGCTCGCGACCGTGCGCGGCAGCGCCCGCGCGCTCCTCGCCGGCGAGCGCGTCGCCTTGAACTTTCTTCAACATCTGTCCGGCGTGGCGACGGCCACGCGTCGGGCGGTCGAGGCCGTCGCGGGTACGGGCGCCACGATCACCCACACCCGCAAGACCACTCCCGGACTACGCGCCGTCGAGCTGTATGCGGTGCACGTCGGCGGCGGCGTGGTGAACCGGGCGTCCCTCGCGGACGCGGTTCTCTGGAAGGACAACCACTGGGCGTTGCTCGATGCGTCAGGCATGAGCCTGGCGCGCGCGCTCACTGCGCTCCCCCCGGGCCTTGGGGTGATGGTGGAGGTGGAGACCGATGCGCAGCTCGACACTGCGCTCGCGGCCGGCGTGCGGCACGTGCTGGCCGACAACCAGCCGCCCGAACGGATCGCTGCCTGGGTCCGCCGCGCGGGTCCCGGGGTCACAATCGAAGCCTCAGGGGGCATCACGCCCGACAACGCGCGGGCGTACGCTGAAGCCGGCGCGACGCGGGTCTCCATCGGCGCCCTCACCCATTCCGCCCCTGCCGCCCCGATCAGTTTCGAACTTGCACTACACTCCTAGCACCAAAGTCTTATGGCAGATCATGAGGCGTCGCACCTATCTGTTCGTTGCGCTATGCCGCGAGAGAATCGTGGACACACCTGGAAGATTCGTGGTCGGGCCGCGTTTGCTGTGGCGGTGCTCGCCCTGGCACCGTGCCGCGTCGCGTGCGGGCAGGCGATTCTCGTCCTGCTGTTTGGCGACAAGTTTGCGTCCGAGAACTTCCAGGGCGGCATCAAGATTGATCTGGCCTGGTCCACTCTCGCGGGGCTGCCGGACGCAGAGCGGCTGCGCTCGTTTGCCGTTGGCGGATTCCTCGAGCTACGGCTCGGGTCTCGCTTCTCCATTCAGCCCGAGTTCACATTCAAGTCTCCCGCGGGCGCACGGGGTCTCCCGTTCACGCCGACCGGAAATGCCCGCCTGGACAGCGCGTTTGCGGGGGCGAGCGCGGTGTCGGTGGCGCGGACGCTCGGCTACATCACGATCCCAATCCTTGCCAAGGTCACGTTTGGCCCGCTTCGCCTGGGGGTCGGGCCGCAGCTGGGGTACATCGTGAAGGCATTCGACCACTACACCGGCACCGTATCGCGGGAGGACGACCTGAGCTATGACTTGTCGTTGTGGTCGCGGGTCAACCGCTGGGATGCAGGCGTGAACGTCCTTGCCGAGTACGCGCTGTCGCAACGCCGCGGGCTTCAGAGCCTCCGCGTGCGTGCGTCGTGGTACCGGGCGTTCGGCGACGCGCTGAAGGATGCGCCGGGGCAGAACGACGTCCTGACCGTCGGCATCGGCGTTCCGATCGGCGGACCGAAGGCAGCGGCGAAATGAGGATGTGCTGGGTTGCGCTTCTGATGCTCGCGGCGCCGCTCGCCGCGCAGGAGCCCGACTTGACCGCGAGCAAGGCGGAACGTGACAGCATCCTCGCGGACTATCATCAGATATTCCCGATCTGGGGCCGGAAGGCGCTCGAGCGCGGGATTCACCTGCCGCTGCCGCTGGGATTCAACATCGGCTACTACCACATGACCCAGGATATCGAGATCTCGAACCTGGGCGTGGGGTTCAACAAGCCGCCACAGCCCGTCGACTTCATCACGTTCCAGCGGGCCAACGCCGAGCTGAGCCTGATCAACCTCCGCGTCGATCTCTGGGTGCTGCCGTTCCTCAACGTGTACGGCGTCGTGGGCTCGGGCTCAGGCCACACCACGGTGCAGATCGCGGAGCCCGTCGCGTTCACGACCACGGCCGATTTCGACGGAGCGAACGCCGGCCTGGGGCTGACCGGGGTGTACGGGGTCAAGAACTATTTCGGCGTGGCGGACTTCAACCATCAGTGGGGGTTCTCGAGTCTCCTCGCCGCCCCGGTGCCCGCGAATATCTTCAGTATGCGCCTGGGGCGGAGGTTTCGCGTCGGCGAGGCCCGGAAGCAACAGCGCGCCACCCTCTGGGTCGGCGCGATGTACCAGGTGCTCAAGAGCGAGACCAACGGCAGCATCAAGTTGTCCGACGTCCTCCCGTCGGGGACCGACAGTCTGTTCAACGACTACCAGAACTCGCCGTGGTATATGGGGCTCAACAAGGCTCAGCAGGCGCTGGTGGATGAATTCGTACAGCGGATTCAAGGTGGCCTCGACACCACGACGGTGAACTATAGCCTCGACAAGAAGACCGCCGACCCGTGGAACATGCTGATCGGCGGTACGTTGGATGTCGGACCCCACTGGGGCATACGCTGGGAGTTCGGGCTCATAGGCCGCAAGTCGGTCTTCTTGATGGGCAACTACCGGATCCGCATCTAGCAAGCCGCAACCTTTTCGGTCCTAGTCTCGTCGTATGAAGCATGTTTCAGCGACTCGCCCAGGCCCGGCAGAAGGCGCGGCGCACGTTCCTCAGCGTGAGCGGGCTTTCGCTCGCGGCCCACGGCGCGGTGATCCTGGGGGCCGGGTACGCGGTGGCGACGACGAGCCGCGCGGACAACGCCGTCAAGGTTGACACCACCGCGGTGTTCCTCACCCAAGCCGCCGCTCCCACGACGCCCCAGCCGGTCGAGCTCGACCTGCCGGTGAAGGGCTTCCAAACGTTGGTGATCCCGACCGAGATCCCCACCAACATCCCGCCGGTGGACCTGACGGAGCGGTTCGATCCGCGGGACTATTCCGGCCAGGGGGTTGAAGGGGGGCGGTCGGACGGTGCTGAACCCGCCGGGTCGGCGGTGTATTCGACGGCGACGGTGCAAGAGCCGCCGGCTCTGCTCTCGGGCCCGCCACCGTACCCGGATATCCTGCGAGCCGCGGGTGCGCATGGAAGGGTGATGGTCCAGGGGATCGTCGACACGGCCGGCCACCTCGAGCCCGCGTCGCTCAAGATCGTCACCAGTCCTGACCCTGTGTTCAACCAGCCGACCCTCCGATGGGCGCTGAAGGCGCGGTTCCGACCCGCGCGCCTGGAGGGGCGGCCGGTCCGGGTCCTCGTGAACCTGCCCGTCGATTTCTCGGTGCCAGGGGGATAGTCGTCGAAGTACTCCGCGACTCACTCGGGTGGAGCGGACCGCCCGGTCGGCGCGTATGTTGGAGGCATGCCGCATCTGCGCGCCGCCCTCGAAGCGGCTCTCGGTCCCATCTACATGGTTGAGCGCGAAGTACGCCCGGTGGGCGGCTGTCGCATGTTCGTGGTGCTCGAGCTCCCGTCGGGGCCAGAGCTGCTCGTGAAGGCGCTGCCGGCGGCGACGTCGATGGGACTCGATCCGGGCATGTTCGAGCGCGAGGTCCTGCTGCTCGCGGATCGGTTGGCGGACCCGAACGTCGTGCCGCCCCGCGGCGCCGGCCGGGCCGGATCATTCGTCTATCACACGCGCCGGTTCGTCGAGGGAAGCACACTCCGCGCGCTGCTGGCGCGCGAGGGCGCCTTCTCGCTGCACCGCACGGTCCAACTGCTGCGAGACATCCTCGGCGCGCTCGCGCACGCGCACACCGCCGGCGTTCCCCATGGAGACCTGAAGGCCGAGAACGTCCTGGTCGCCGACGGACGGGCGTTTCTGGTGGACACCGGGATGGTGGACGCGGTGGCACGCGTGCTCGAGGGCGGCATCGAAGCGGCAACGGCGGCGCTGTGCGCGCCGGCCTACCTGGCTCCGGAGCGCCGCGACGGCGGCGGCACGGCGCCCACGGACGACGTTTTTGCGGTGGGGGTCCTGGTGCACGAGATGATGACGGGACATCTGCCGTTGCCGGAAGACGACCCGCTCGACGAGGTGCGAACCCTGCCGTCGTGGTTCGCGGAGCTGGTGCGCCGCTGCCTCGCGCCCGATCCGGCGGCACGCTGGCCGAACGCCGGCGCCGCCATCACGAGTCTGAGCCGCGGGAGCTGGGGCTAGATCGCTTCGGAGAGGCCGGCGACGTTCGCGGAGTCGCCGGTGATCGTCTCGCGGACCGAATTGTCCTCTTTGAGGATCACGATCCGCGGCCGGTGGGCGGCGGCCTCGGCCGGCGTGAGCTGGGCGTAGGCGATGATGATGACAGGATCGCCGACCTGGACGAGGCGAGCCGCCGCGCCGTTCACGCACACCATCCCCGAGCCCGGATCCCCTCGCACGGCGTACGTCTCGAACCGCTCCCCGTTCGCAACGTCCACAACCTGCACGCGCTCGAACGGCACGATGTTCGCCGCCTCGAGCAGCCGCGCGTCGATCGTGATACTCCCCTCGTAGTGCAGCGCCGCCTGGGTCACGATCGCCCGGTGCAGCTTCGACTTACAGAGCGTCAGTAGCACGATTGTTAACTACCCACTCCGCTTTCCGAGTGCAAGCGGGGTCACGAACCGGCGGCGCCCGCGATCTCGCGGACGTCCGCATCGGTCAGGTCGAGCAGGGCGGCAGCGGTGTTCTCCTCGAGATGCGCCACGCTGGATGTCCCCGGGATCGGAAGCATGGCCGGGGAGCGGCGCAGTAACCACGCGAGCGCGACCTGCCCGGGTGTGGCGCGGAGACGCCCGGCCACGCGCGCGAGGGGGCTGGCCGGACGCGCCAGCCGCCCCGTGTCGAGCGGGAACCAGGGAAGGAATCCGAGCCGCTCGCGTTCGCAGTAGGTGACCACGTCGTCTGCGCGCCGGTCGCTCACGCTGTAGCGGTTCTGCACCGAGACGACGGGGACGACCCGGCGCGCCCGTTCGAGGTCCGCGACGCTCACTTCGGACAGGCCGATGTGGCGGATCTTTCCCTCCTGCTGGAGCTGCCGGAGGGCGCCGAGTTGCTCGTCGAGCGGGACGCGCGCATCGATGCGGTGAAGCTGGTAGAGGTCGATGCGCTCGAGCTTCAAGCGGCTGAGCGACCCGTGGCACGCGGCGCGCAGGTGCTCGGGATGACCGTTTTCCTTCCAGCTGCCGGGGCCGGGACGTTCGAACCCGCCCTTCGTCGCGATTACGAGGTCGGCAGGGTAGGGACTCAGCGCCTCCGCGATCAGCCGCTCGCTCACCTCGGGGCCGTACGCGTCCGCGGTGTCGATCAGCGTGATGCCCAGCTCGAGGGCGCGACGCAGTACAGCGATAGCCTGTCCGTGATCCGCGGGCTCGCCCCACACCCCGGCGCCCGTGATGCGCATGGCGCCGAAGCCCATGCGGCGCACCGGCAGGTCGCCGCCCAGCAGGAACGTCCCGCTCCTGGCAGCCGGACCTGCGCTCGATACGGTCGTGGGGCTGTTCATCGCTATCGGTAGCGGCGGGTGAGACGAAAGGGTTCCTACTACCGCGCGGCGGGGGCGCCGCTCGGACTCGTAGAAGGTAAGGGCGAGTGCTCGTCGGCTCTGAGTGCCACGTATGCACCGTGCCCGCAGCCGCAGGATTCGGTGGTGCGTCCCAGCCGGTCGGTGCCGAATGCGAGGCGCTCCCCGCATTTCGGGCAGCGGGGCGGTCCCCCGGCGGACAGCATGGCGGTGCGGCCCGAGGTGCGACTCACTTGTGCCTGAAGGTGATGCGTCCGCGCGTGAGGTCGTACGGAGAAACCGCGAGAGTCACCCGGTCGCCCGCGAGTACGCGAATCCGGAACCGGCGCATCTTGCCGGCCATCGTGGCCAGGACGTGATGCCCGTTCGTGAGGAGTACGCGGAACGTTGCATTGCGCAGCACTTCCTCGACGGTTCCGTTGATCTCGATTGCTTCGACCTTCGTCATGCTGGCCGCCTGTCGGTGATGCTCGAAACAAGAATGGCGGAACCGGCGTCTCCGCCGCGTCCCGCCCGAAGGCCCACCGCATGCGGTTCGCGGTGAACGCAAGACTCATCAACTGTAGCAGGTCAGCCCCACGAAGTCAAAAAGCCTCCTCGTCTCTGCTCAGCCACTCACCCCCGTGTACCGCTTGAGGGCCTGGCTCCACAACACGCGCGCGAGCGCGAACGCCACCACGGCGACCGCGACAGCGACAAGCCCGATCTCAGGTCTCAAGCGCCCTGTCAGCGCCGATGCGGGGATCGTGGTGGTCCAGGCGATCGGCAACAGGTAGACGAAGAGAAATCTCAGCGCCCCGGGATACGCGGACACGGGGTAGCGTGCGCCCTCGTACACGGCGTCGAACAGCACCGAGAGATTCTCCACCGCGACGAACCAGAATGCCAGGCTCATCAGCGCCACCCAAATGGCGTAGACGACGACCGCCGCCGACGCCAGCGCGACGACGAACGCGGCGAGTTGAAGGGCACTCGGCATCTGCCCCAGCCGCGCCAGCGCGTATCCGGCGAGTCCGAGCCCGAGCGCCACATCGGTGAGACGCCAGACATCGAGCTTGCGGAAGGAAACGAACGCCTGCGCATCCACGGGCCGTGAAAGCACGAGGTCGAGACGCCCGCTGCGCACCTCGCTCGCGAGCTGGCCGATGCCCGGTCGGAGCACCGCCTCGATCACCCCGGTGAGCGCGTTGAACACGCCGAGCAGCACGACGACTTCCCAGTAGCTCCAGCCCCCGAGCAGGGTGGTGTGCCGGAAGAAGAGCGCCAGTGTCAGGAGCGCGGTCGCGATCCAGAACGCGGTTCCTACGAGGCTCGCCACGAAGTTGGCGCGGTACTGGAGCTCCTCGGCGAAGTTGAGGCGCCAGAGGGCGGCCAGAATCCGGAACGCGGAACGTTGAACGCGGAACGTCGGGAGACGCACCTCGGTCATCCGCCCACCGCCCCGTATTGCCGCACGCCTCGACTCCACGCGAGCCGGTACGCCGCGAACCAGAGCCCGAGCCACACCATCTGCTCCGCGAACCCGCGCTGTATTTGCGAGGCACCGTGCACGGCACCCGTGAGGAGCTCGACCGGGAACGAAATCATGCCCCGGAACCAGAGCACCCCGGCGACGCTGGCGAGGGCGGGCGGCAAGAGCGAGAGCGGGGCGACCCGTCCCGCGAGAAACAGCGCCAGGCCGGCGTGCAGCTCCATGACGGCGGAGGCGCGAGTCGTCCAGAAGGCGAGGAGGCCGGTCGTGAAGCTGATGAAGAAGCGCATCGCGCCCGCGAGCAGCACCGCGAGCGCCGTGAGCGCCCAGCGCGCGGGGTCGAAGGAGAGGCGGACCGCCGGCCACACGAGCGCCACGAGCAGCCAGAGCACCAGGATGACGCCACCGCTCCGTGCCTTGTAGGCGATGTTATCGGCGATCGACTCGTGGATGGGGTTCAGCGGGCGGGCGAGACGGAAGTTGAGGTCGCCTTCCCGGATCCAGCGGTCGAGATACCAGGAGTCCCAGGCGATCGTGAGCTGGTTCACGAGCATCAGCGCGAAGAAGTAGCGCGCAAAGTCGGCGCGCGCGTACCCGCCCACGGGTCCGCCCGAAGCGATGGCCCACCATATCCCCAGCGCGATGGCGGGCTCGGTGATGCCCCAGAGCAGCCACAACCCGATCGCGGCGCGGTACTGCAGGTCCACGAGCCAGGCGTTCCGGATCAGGGCCGCGTAGGTCCCGACCCAGCCGCGCGCCCGCGTCATGTCTCCGCCTCCGATCCTTCGGCGAACGCCTGGCGGATCACCTCTTCTATCGGCGGGTCTTGGATCGACAGGTCGGCCACGGGCAGGGCGGCGAGGACGCGGGCGCTCGTCGCCGCGGCTTCCTCGCGCGGCACCTCGAGTACCGCATTCGGCGAACGGAAGCTCCGGACCGTGCCGAAGCGGCCGAGTGCCTCCGCCGTCACCCCGACCCCGAGCACCAGCTCGATGCGCTTCACCCGCGCGATGCGCGCGACGAGGGCGCCCAGCAGGCCGTCGTACAGCAAACGGCCGCGGTTGATGATGAGGACCCGTAGAGCGAGAGCGGTGACGTCCTGCATGTAGTGCGACGTGAGCAGGATCGTCGCGCCATGCCGATCCCGGTACTCCGCGAGGAATCGGCGAATGGCGTCCTGCGCGGTCACGTCCAAACCGAGCGTCGGCTCGTCGAGGAACAGGATGGCGGGGCGATGGAGCAGGGCGGCGGCGAGCTCGCATTTCATCCGCTCGCCGAGCGACAGCTGCCGGACCGGCTTGTCGAGCACCTCGGCCAGCCCGAGCAACGCCACCAGCTCGGCGAGCCGCTCCCGGTACGCGGCGTCCGGGATGTCGTAGATCGCGCGGTTCAGCTGGAAGGTCTCCTCGGCCGGGAGATCCCACGCCAGCTGCTGGCGGTTGCCCAGGACGAGGGCGATGCGGCGCTTGAAGGGGGAGCCCCCGGTCCACGGGGTGAACCCTGTCACTTCCACCCGGCCGCCGCTCGGGTACAGGAGTCCCGTAAGCATCTTGAGGGTGGTGGTTTTGCCGGCGCCGTTCGGGCCCAGGAAGGCGACGATTTCCCCGGGGGCGATGGCGAAACTCACGTCCCGAACGGCGTGCACATCGCGATAGCGGGGCCGCACCAGGGCCGAGACAGCGCCCGCCAGGCCGGGTTCGCGCACCTTGACCCGGAAGGTCTTGCTGAGCTTCTCCGCGAGGATGACGGGCGCCACAAGTGGGGAATCTATGGCGTCCACGCAACGCATTGACATTGTCGTGCGCAGGTGCGATGCTTGGCACGAGCGATAGGCCCACGGCACGGAGCCGTGCGCTGGACCAGAGACCGATCATGAGGACCTGGGCTCCCGCCCCGGTCCTCGTTTCGTTTCGGGTCAGGGCCCCCCTTGGAAAGAAGGTCGCGTGCACGTCACGCTGAACGAAAACGATCGCTTAGAGTTTGTTTTGAAGAAGTTCCGCAGGCAGATCACAAAGGCCGGCCTTTTTCAGGACCTCAAGAAGAACCGGTTCTATGAGAGTCCGTCCGCTCGACGGCGGCGGAAAGACAAGGCAGCGGCTCGCCGCAAGGTGAAGCTCGCCCGCCGTCGGGAACAAGATTAGTCCAGGAGCACAACACAGATGGCACGCATTACGGGCACCGTGAAGTGGTTCAATGACGCGAAGGGGTTCGGCTTCATCACACCGGAGGACGGTGGCAAGGACTGCTTCGTGCACCATACCGCGATTCGCGCGGAGGGGTTCAAGTCACTGGCCGAGGGCCAGCGTGTGGAGTTTGAAATCGTCGACGGCAAGAAGGGGCCGGCCGCGTCGAATGTCGTGAAGCTGTAGCCACGCGCGGTACCACATCACGGGCGGCGCCTCTTGCAGTGAGGCGCCGTCTTCGTTTATGCCAGGCGCTAGGGGATGCCGAGCAGCTTGTGCGTCTGCAGGCTCAGGCGCCAGCGCGGATGCTCGAGGCAGTAGCGCATCGCGAGCTTCGTGTTGCGCGCGACCGCGGGCCCATCCTTCGGCTGCAGGAAGAAGTGCCGGAATGCGAGTCCCTCAAGCCGCTCGGGGTCGAGACCATCCTGAGGAAACACGAGCTTCAGCTCGTCTCCCGCCCGTAGCACCAGCGGCGCGCGCGCCTTGGGGCTGACGCACACCCAGTCGATCCCCGCGGGGAGCGCGAGCGTGCCATTCGTCTCGATCGCGACCTCGAATCCCGCGGCGTGCAAGGCCGTGATCAGGGACTCGTCGAGCTGCAACAGTGGCTCGCCTCCGGTGCACACCACGAAGCGTCGCCCATCCCCCGCGACAGATCCGGGCCACGTGCCCGCCACGGCGCTGGCCAGCTCCGCGGCCGTCGCGAACGCGCCTCCACCCGGTCCGTCCGTTCCTACGAAGTCCGTGTCGCAGAAATCGCACGTGGCCCCCGGGCGGTCCGCCTCGCGTCCGGACCAGAGATTGCACCCGGCAAACCGCAGAAACACGGCCGGCCGCCCCACATTCGCGCCCTCGCCCTGAAGCGTGTAATAGATCTCCTTCACGGCGAAGGTCACGGGGCGCTCACCCCGGCATCGGCGCTCCGCCGGTAGGCGATCGGATCGTGAGCGCCCGCCTCGGCGAACCCTTTGAGGCGCAAGACGCACGCGTCACACCGGCCACACGCTTCGCCTCGGGCCGAGGGGTCATAACAGCTCGAGGTGAGCGCATAGTCCACCCCGAGCGCCAGGCCCGTCCGGATGATCTGGGCCTTCGACATCGTGATGAGTGGCGCGTGGATCTGCAGGTGTTGGCGGCCCTCCACCCCGGTCTTCGTCGCAAGGTCGGCGAGCGTCTGGAAGGCGGCGAGGTATTCCGGCCGGCAGTCCGGGTAGCCCGAATAGTCGAGAGCGTTGACCCCGACGAAGATGTCGGACGCCCCGAGCACCTCGGCCCATGCAAGCGCGAAAGAAAGGAAAATGGTGTTGCGGGCAGGCACGTAGGTGACCGGGATGCCCTGCGCCATCTCGAGCGGCGCGCGGTCCTTGGGGACCGCGATGTCGTCCGTGAGGGCTGATCCGCCGAAACGCCGCAGGTCCAGGTCAAGGATCTCGTGGCGGGTCACCCCTTGAGCCCGGGCCACCTGCCGCGCGGCGTCTACCTCGGCCGCATGCCGCTGGCCGTAGCGGAACGTGAGCGCGTAAGCTTCGAACCCGTCGCGCCGGGCGATCGCCAGCACGGTGGCGGAATCGACGCCGCCGGACAGAAGCACGACCGCTTTCGGGGTGGCTGTGCGACCCATACGTTAGCAAAGGTACAGGCATGGAGAATGGGACGCATGTCAGCGCGTGAGCAGAGGCTACCCCCGGCAGGGCCGCTCCCCCGGCCGGGCAATCCAACGGAGGCGCGGGAGCTCCTCAAGGCCGAGGCGTTCCCCGCGCCGGCCGTTGCGCGGGTGACCCTCGATGCAACGGAGTTCACGTCGATTTGCCCGCGGACCGGGCAGCCCGACTTCGGGAGCGTCATCGTCGAGTACTCGCCTGGGAAGCGCTGCCTCGAGTCCAAGTCGCTCAAGTTCTACTTGTGGTCGTACCGAGACGAGGGGGCGTTCTGTGAGAGTCTCGCGGCCCGGATCGCCGACGACATCGTCTACGCGATCGAGCCGAAGTCTCTGCGGGTCACGGTGCACCAGAACATCCGGGGCGGGATCGCCCTCGTGGCGGAGGCGCGGCGCGGAGGAGACTGACCTGGTGCCCGCCGCAAGGGCGGGCACCAGGTCCGCGTAGCTAGACCCGTACTTCCACCGGCCCACTACCCAGCCGCTGCCGCAGCACGGGGTGCGTTTGCCACACGTACCACCCCATCGACCCCACCGCCAGGACGTTCGCGACGAGGGCCGCCCAAACACCGAGCGGGCCAAGGACCCATTGGGCTCCCTGCGCCAGCACCGCTGCGACGCCGGCCTCGAGCACGATGACTGTCATCACCGCGAGCAGCAAGAATGACGGCGAGCGCTCGATTTGCTCGGCGATCGCGACGAACACGATGCCGGCGACCGCAAAGGCGGTGAAGTGCACGACCGTGTAGGCTGCCACGATGCCCAGGGTGAAATCGATCGCGTCGGCGTTCGAGGCGCCGAACAGCAGCGCCGACCCGAGTGCGCCGGGTGTGGCGAAGGGGTGGCCAGTGATGAGATCCACGAAGAAGAAGAACAGCGCGACAACGCCGCCGCCGAGCAGGCCCGTGGTCAGCCCGCGCGTGAGCTGAGGATGTGCCTTAAGCGCCCCGAGGCCGATCGGGAGCTGGGCGCGCTCGGCGCGATGCAGATACGTCATGAGGGCCAGCCCGGACAGGAGATTCGCGCCGATCACGTGCTGCCAGGGGACCACTTCCGACGGCGGGAGGCCGCTCAGGAACAACGCCGTATAGAAGACCACCTCCTGGGCAACGATCCCGAAGAAGAGACCGAGCAACAGCCGGGGTGCCGTCTGCAGCGCCACCATCGCCCACGCAGCGGCGACGCCCAAGAGGGCATAGACCCCCAGGTGGACGATCGAATACATCACCACGACCCGCAACGTGGGTTGCAGGAGGGGTTGCGCGTAGAGTGAGAATGCCAGCGACGCGGGCGTGCGGAATGGGTAGCCTGCGATCGTGTCGACGATGAGGAACCAGAGCGCGACCACCAGGCCGGCCAGAAGGCCGCCGATGACGCCGTGGACAATCAGCTCGTTGCTGGACCGTTTCATTGTCTAGCCCTCCTGCTCATGATGTGCACCGGAGCGAGAGGGGGCCGTGGTGGGGGCGTCGGCGCCGCGTGGGGGCGCCGGCGCCCGGCTGCCCCCGAGCCTATCATACCCAGTGGGCCGTGAAGAGCCAGAATTGGGGCAAGCCGGCGCGGAAGGGTGCTGCGGAGTGCCGCTCGCAATGTGCACTCCGTGCACGGAAATGACGTTATATCTCAAATTTCGAAGCACGGCACTTGCGAACGACGCGACTTTTCGTGCATATTTTGCACGGGTGCTGATACACGTGTGCTAGTGCGTTTCGCCGCGATCCAGCCGAGCTTCTGGTGTCCTGCGAATCGTGCACGCCATGCAGGGCAGGCACGACGGACATGCAAGTCCTGTGACTCCAGGCGGGGTGCTGCGGTCGCTGGTGCGAACTCGTGACCCGTTTTCTTGACGTTTTGTTTTCTTGACGCCTTTTCCAGCGGAGCGTAGCTTCACCGGCCTCGCAGCCGCTCGAACACTCGATCGCCTCGGAGGATAGAGCCCCTTATGTCCGCAACCGCTTCATCAACAGCAAAGACCACCCCGGCCGACGTGATTCGACGGGCGAAAGAGACCGGCGTCCAGGTCGTTGACGTGCGCTTCACGGATCTCCCCGGTACGTGGCAGCATTTCTCGGTTCCCGTCTCCGAGTTGACGGAGAGCTTGTTTGCCGAGGGGATCGGGTTCGACGGCTCGTCGATCCGCGGATTCCAGGCGATCAATGAGAGCGACATGCTGCTCTTCCCTGACCCGGCGAGCGCCTTCGTGGATCCGTGCCTCACGGTGCCGACCCTGTCGCTCACTTGCGACATCGGCGACCCGATCACGGGGCAGCGCTACACACGCGACCCGCGCTTCGTGGCGCAGAAGGCCGAGGCATTCCTCACCAAGTCGGGGTTCGCGGACACCGTGTACTACGGGCCCGAGGCGGAGTTCTACATCTTCAACTCGGCGCGGTTCGATCAGAACGCGCACGAGGGCTACTACCACATCGACTCCGAGGAAGGCATCTGGAACTCGGGTGCGGGCGCCGACGGCAAGCCGAACGAGGCGCATCGGCCACGCCACAAGGAAGGCTATTTCCCGGTGCCGCCCACCGACAAGCAGCAGGATCTCCGGTCCAAGATCATGCTCGCGATGATCGGCGCGGGTATTCCGGTCGAAGTGCATCACCACGAGGTCGGCACGGCGGGACAGACGGAAATCGACATGCGATTCGGGACGCTCACCCGCATGGCGGATCAGATCATGATGTACAAGTACATCGTGAAGAACGTCTGCCGCCAGAACGGCTACACGGCGACCTTCATGCCCAAGCCGATGTTCGGCGACAACGGCTCGGGGATGCACGTGCACATGAGCCTGTGGAAGGGCGGCAACCCGCTGTTCTTCGACGCCAACGGGTACGCCCTGCTGTCAGAGATGGCGCGGCACTATATCGGCGGTCTCATCAAGCACGCGGCCGCGGTGCTGGCGTTCGCCGCGCCGACGACCAACAGCTACCGGCGACTGGTGCCGGGCTATGAGGCCCCGATCAACCTGATGTACTCGGCACGCAACCGCTCGGCGATCTGCCGCATCCCGATGTACTCGAAGTCGCCCAAGGCGAAGCGTATCGAGTTCCGGGCGCCCGACCCGTCGAGCAATCCGTATCTCACGTTCGCCGCGCTGCTGATGGCGGGTTTGGACGGCGTCAAGAACAAGATCGAGCCGCCCAAGCCGCTCGATAAGGACCTGTACGATCTCGAGCCGGAAGAGCGCAAGCACATCAAGAACACGCCGGGCTCGCTCGGCGAGTCGCTCGCCGCGCTCGAGGCGGACAATGCGTTCCTGAAGGAAGGGGGCGTGTTCACGGACGACCTGATCGAAACCTGGGTTTCCTACAAGCGCGCGAAAGAGATCGATCCGGTGGCGCTCCGGCCTCATCCCTACGAGTTCTTCCTGTACTACGACGCCTAGCGTAGGTTGTGGAGGATGGTGAGGGCTGGTGGAGGCTACCTCCCCCATCCTCCACCATCCTCCAAGACCTGCCTCTCATGACCACCGCCACCCCCAAAGCCACTGGAGCCACCAAGAAGGACATTCTCGCACTCTGTCGCGAGCGGGGCGTCGCATTCCTCCGCCTGCAGTTCACCGACATCCTCGGCATCAACAAGAACTTCGAGGTGCCCGAGAGCCAGTTCGAGAAGGCGCTCGAGGGCGACATTCGCTTCGACGGCTCGGCGATCGAGGGGTTCGTCCGCATCGAAGAGTCGGACATGGTGCTGAAGCCGGATCTCGACACGTTCCGCGTGCTGCCGTACGACGACGAAGGTGGGCGCGTCGCGCGGCTGCTGTGCGACATCTACAATCCGGACGGCTCGCCCTTCGCGGGCTGCCCGCGCCAGACGCTGAAGCGCCAAATCGCCCGCGCGCACGCGCTGCGGTACGACGTGATGGTGGGCGTCGAGGCCGAGTTCTACATCTTCCAGCTCGACGCCGGCGGCAAGCCCACCACGAAGACGCACGACAGTGGCGGGTACTTCGACCTGACGCCCGTTGACCGGGCGGAGCAGATCCGGCGCGTCATCGTGCGCGACCTCGCATCCATGGGCTTTGAGGTCGAGGGCGGCCACCACGAGGTGGCGCCGGGGCAGCACGAGATCGACTTCCGGTTTGCCACGGCGCTCGAGACGGCCGACAACCTCGCGACCTTCAAATTCGTCGTGCGGAACGTCGCCTACCGTCACGGATTCCTGGCGACGTTCATGCCGCAGCCGATCTTCGGGCAGGCAGGCTCGGGGATGCACACGAGCCACTCCCTGTTCCAGCAGTCGAAGAACGCGTTCTACGACGCCAAGGCGCAGTGGGAGCTATCGACCGTCGCGCTCCAATACATCGGGGGTTTGCTCAAGCACGCGCGCGGGTTCTGCGCCGTGACCAATCCGCTGGTCAACAGCTACAAGCGGCTGGTGCCCGGTTACGAGGCGCCGGTCCACGTCGCGTGGTCCATGCGGAACCGGTCACCCCTGATCCGGATCCCGGAGCGCCGCAGCGTCGGTACCCGCTGCGAGCTGCGCATGCCTGATCCGTCGGCCGACCCGTATCTCTCACTCACCGTGCAGATCGCCGCGGGCCTGGACGGGATCGAGCGCAAGCTCACGCCGCCCGATCCCGTCAACAAGAACATCTTCGAGATGAGCTACCGGGAGCGCCGGCACTACCGCATCGACGACCTCCCGCGCGACCTGCACGAGGCGCTCGAGTATCTCGAGAAGGACGACACGATCCGCGCCGCGCTCGGCGAGCACATCTACGAACGCTTCACGGAGGCCAAGCAGCGCGAGTGGCAGGAGTATATCGGCCGGGTGAGCGAGTGGGAGCTGGAGCGGTACCTGGGACTGTACTAGATGCTAGGCGGGTAGACGGGTAGACGGTTAGATGCTAGAGGGCGCGCTCGTTCACCCGGCTAACAGCCGACCGTCTAACCGTCTAACCGCTCTAGTACTAGAACAGGTACACGGCGCTGATGCCGGCACTCACCTGGCTGGTTTCACCATCGAAGACCATCAGGTTCGAGTGGTCGTAGCGCACTTCGGGGCGTACGAGCGCACCCTTGAAGGCTTTGATGTTCAGCGTTCCCGTGAGACTCCAGATCTTCTGGGCTGAGCCATCCGACGCGGGGAAGCCGAGTACCCCCGACGTACGGAAACCGTTGGTGTCATCCACGTAGTCGGCGCGCAAGGCGACGTTGAGGGCGGGCGAGGCATCGGTAGCGAGCCAGCCGCTCACCCCCCACCACTTGGCATCCTGCGTAGGATCGGGGAGCGCGGCGTTGGCCTTCTCCGTCCCCCAATCGGCCTGCACCCAGAAGGAGGACTTCCCGAACTTCTGGTTGAGGAGCGCTTCCGCTCCCATCCGCGCCGCGTCGCTCGTTTCCGCCTCCATGTTACCCCAATACCCGAGCAGGCCCAGCGAGGTGTTGCCGGAGGCAAAGCCGATCCGTCCCATGAACGACTTTTGCCCGTCGTTCACGACCACCCGGTCCCACCCGTTGTCGATTCGCAGCTCGACGTCCACCACGTTCGAGGGTTTGAAATCGAGCTCGATACCCGTGGCCGTGAAGTTCTCCACGAAGTTGAAGAGGTTACCCTCCGAAAAGTTGGGCTGGAGTGGAGTATCGATCACCTCGAGGCCCATCAGCGTCACCATCTTCCCGAACTTGATCTGTACACCCTTGCCATTCTTGGTCGGCATGTTCAGCACGAAGTACGCTTGTTGGATGTCGCCGTTCGGCCCCAGGGCAAACGGACCCGTCGAATGGATCACCTCGGCGTCCTGGCCGAAGGTCAGGTCCACATGCGCACCGGCATCGAGCTTACTCGCGACGAACGCCCGATCGAGCGTCAGCCTGGCGGCGTTCACCATGAACGCATTCGAGTAGCGGTCGAACAGCCGGCCCACGACCAGATTGGTCGTCGAGTCAACGGTCTTGCTCGAGTACATGTACGATGCCACCACGAAACCTGACACGACCAGTGAAGGCGCCGGCGTCGAATCCGGTCCCTCGATTGGGACAGTCGCGGCGGCCAGCGGGCTGACAAGGGGTACGGCGAGCACGGCCAGCCAGGCCAGGCTGCACACCGCCCTTAGGATCGGACGGATCTGACGAGACATGCCAACTCCTCAGGCGAAAGGTGAGGGATAGGTGCTGCGACTAGCGGAAGTGTATACCTGGACTGCAGGAGTGTCAAGCATTTTGTGCATATTGTGCACATTTCCTCGTGCATCCTGCATTCTGCGCCCAATTCCCGTACTATTGACTGCCACATTGTGCATCGATGGCACGATGACGGCAACGTGGGGTGGGGGCCAGTTGCGCTACGCGGGGTTGACGCCGCCTGCCGTCCCGTTAGTATGGCCGGAGCACACATGACCACCCGCGGCGGTGCCCTGATTCGAATTAGCGCGATCCGGCTCTCTTCGAGAGGCGGCGGGCAGGCACTCGGGTAGTGCAGTCGTCAAACCGGTGCAGATGCCACGCGGCCTCTCCAGCGAGAGGCCGCGGCTGTTTTCGGCCCTGCCGAGCATGAGGAACGGTATGCGCGTCTTCCTGTACGACACGACCCTGCGGGACGGTACGCAGCGCGAGGGGCTGTCCCTGTCGGTCGAGGACAAGGTGAAGATCGCCCGGCGTCTGGATCAGCTGGGCATTCACTACCTCGAGGGGGGGTGGCCCGGTTCGAATCCCAAGGATGCCGAGTTCTTTCGGCGCATCGGCGCCGCAGGGCTGCGGCAGGCGAAAGTGGCGGCGTTCGGAATGACCCGCCGCGCCGGCGGCCGCTGCGGGGATGACCCCAACCTCCGGGCGCTGGTCGAGGCCGGTACGCCCGTGGTCACCCTCGTGGGCAAGACCTCGGTGCTGCACGTTGAGCGGGTGCTCGAAACGACCCGCGACGAGAACCTGCGCATGATCGGCGAGAGCGTCGCGTACGTCAAACGGCTCGGGAAGGAAGTGATCTACGACGCCGAGCACTTCTTCGACGGCTGTCGCCTGGACCGGGACTACGCCCATGCTACGGTAAAGGCCGCGGCCGAGGCCGGCGCCGACTGCGTCGTGTTGTGCGATACGAACGGGGGTGAGCTACCGCACGTGGTCGAAGAGCGGGTGCTCGCGCTCCGCGCCGAGATCGCGACGCCGCTCGGCATCCACACCCACAACGACTCCGGGCTCGGGCTCGCGAACGCCATCGCGGCGGTCCGCGCCGGGTGCGTGCACGTGCAGGGCACGATCAACGGCTACGGCGAGCGCTGCGGGAACATGGACCTCGTGCCACTGATCGCCACGCTGCAGCTGAAGCTCGGCGTTCCGGTGGTCAGCCCGGAGCAGCTCCGCAGCCTGACCGAGGTGTCCCACTTCGTGGCGGCGGTGGCGAACATGAACCCCGACTCGCAGCAGCCCTACGTCGGCCAGAACGCGTTCGCGCACAAGGGTGGGATCCACGTCGCTGCGGTCGCGAAGGTCGCGGACAGCTATCAGCACATCGACCCCGCGCTCGTCGGCAACGAAATGCACGTCGTGGTGAGCGAGCTGGCCGGCCGGCGCAACATCACGATGCGGGCGGCGGCGCTGGGGCTCGAGCTGGGCGTGCCGGAGCAGCGCGTGCTGCAACGGGTCAAGGAGCTCGAGCACGCCGGCTTCCAGTTCGAGGCCGCCGACGGCTCGTTCGAGATGCTGATACGGCGCTCGGCGCCGGACTACCGGCCGCCGTTCGAGCTGCTCGACTTCACGGTCGTGGTGCAGGAATCCAATGGTGCCGGCATGCGCGCGCAGGCCATGGTGAAGCTCAAGGTGGGCGACGAGGTGACCCAGACGGCGGCGGAAGGAGCGGGGCCGGTGAACGCGCTCGACTGCGCCATCCGCAAAGGGCTGCTCCCGCACTATCCGGAGCTCGCGGACGTCCGGCTCGTGGACTACAAGGTGCGCATCGTGGACGAGCACCTGGGCACGGCGGCCAAGCCGCGCGTGGTGCTCGAGTCGGCGCGCGGCTCCGAGCGCTGGAGCACGGTGGGCTGCTCAGAGAACATCATTGAAGCGAGCTGGCAGGCGCTGCGCGATGGACTGGAGCTGCCGCTGCTGCGAGCCCGCGCCGGCGCCTAGTCCGCAGCCGCCTGTGCGGCCGGCGCCGCGCGCTTCGGGGCGGGCGGCGCGAATGTCTCGCAGTACTTGCCGAACTCGCGCGCCCGCTCGAGAATCGCCTTCGCCCCGGCCTCGTCCGGTGGCGCCCGGCGCAGCCGGTCGAACTCGGCCGTGAGCTTGCGCCAGGCGCCGTCGGTGAGTCCCGCGAGCACGAAGATGTTCTCGAACTCCCACAGCACCTGCTCGGGCGTGAACGGGTCGACGAGGCGTTTGTAGAGCGGCACCCGTGCAGCCGCGGCGGCGGCCTCGTAACCGGCCGCGAGGGTCGCCGCATACTCCTTATGGCTGAAATAGGCATCGGCCTGCGCGAGCGCCTCCTGCGCGTCCGCGACCGACGGCACTTTCTCCGCTATCGTGGTGCCCGCGCACTCACCCTTCACTCCTTGGCGCACGGCGAACTTCTCGTTCGCGTGACCCCAGTCCTGATAGAACTCCGGGTCGGCCTCGAACGTCGGGATCGCGCGGAACGGCTCAAGCAAGCCCTTGAGCCGGTCCTCGCCCAGCCGCGCCATGCAGGGGCCGAACTCCTCGCCGTCGCGGCGCTCCGCTGCGAACAGCCCCAGCAGCGCCTCCACGACTTTGACCCCGTTCTTGGCCGGATACCGCCCGATGATGTCCCCGATCCGCGCCTCATCGAGGTTGGCCTTGCCGCCCACGAAGAGGAGATACGACGGCACGGTACGGCCGTTCTCCGTCTGCGCGGCGCTGTGGAAGCCGATATCCGCGATGCCGTGCTGCGCGCAGCCGTTGGGGCAGCCCGAGATCTTGATCTTCACCGAGCGGGCGATCTCCCGGTACCGGCCCAGTCCGTTCTCGAGGGCGGCCGACAGCGCGGAGCCCAGGCCCTTGGCGGAGGCGATGCCGAGGCGGCACGTGTCCGCCGCGGGGCAGGTCGTGACGTCTTCGATCGTCTCGCTGCCGGCGTCGGCGAGCTCGAGCCCGCGCAACGCGTCGTACAGATCGGGCAGGGTGTCCTCCCCTACCCAGGGGAGGAAGAGGTTCTGCTCGATCGAGACGCGCGCCTCGTCGGACGAATAGCGCCGGGCGACATCGGCGAGGGCGCGCAGCTTCTCGCCCACGATGTCGCCAAGGCGCAGGCGCACGTGCACCCCCCGGAAACCGGGCAACCGGTGGGCGACGACCGAATCGCGGTGCCAGCGGGCGAACCCGGGCTCCTTGCGGCGGTCGTCCAGCACGCGCAGGCCGGCGGGGTGGGGCGTCTCGGGCGCGGGCGCGCGGAGGCTCTCCGCGTATAGCTCGTCCACCGGCACGGGGATCGGGCCGACGCGCTCGCGCTCCTGGTCCAGCGCCTCGCGGAACCTGTCCCAGCCCATGGTCTGCACGAGAAACTTCATGCGGGCCTTCATGCGCGACTTGCGCTCCCCGTAGCGATCGAACAGCCGCAGGATCGCCGACGCGAAGCTGAACATCTGATCGATGGGCATGAAGTCGGTATAGAGATGCGACAGCATCGGCGCGCCGCCCAGGCCGCCGCCGACGTGCAGCGCAAAGCCGCGGTTCGCCGCGCTGTCCGCCCCGTGCACGCGCGCAAGGAAGCCGATATCGTGCAGCCGCACGGCAGAATGGTCTTCCGCGCAGCCTTCGAAGGTGATCTTGAACTTCCGTCCCATCACCTGGTTGTGGTCGTTCCGGACCAGGTAGCGGAACAGCGCCTGAGCGTACGGCGCCACGTTGAACACCTCGGTGGGCGACGTGCCGGCGCGGTAGCACGCGGTGATGTTGCGCACCGTGTTCCCGCACGCTTCGCGCGTCGTAATGCCTGCTTCGGCGAGGAAACGCATCATGGCCGGCGCTTCCTCGAGCTTGAGATAGTAGATCTGGGCGTCTTCCCGCGTGGTGAAGTGGACGAACCCGCTGCCGTAGCGGTCGGCGGTGTCGGCGAGCTGCACCATCTGCTCGGCGGACAGTACCCCACCCGGGATCTTGATCCGCTGCATCTGCACGCCGTCCTGCCGCTGGGCGTAGGTGCCGAACTGAAGGCGGATCTTCTGCATCTTGACCTCGCCGATCTCGCCTCGGCGGTACTCCTTGATGTGCTCCTCGAACTCGGCGAGCTCGCGAAGGATCGTGTCGGAGAGCGGCTGCGGCATGGTCCTGTTCCTCAAGCCTCAATGAGAACTTCGGTTTTCGCCATACCCCCTGAGGGCTGGCCGTTGAGAAGCGAGCGAACGTGGACGACCTCGCCGACCACGAGCGTCGCGGGTGGCTCGAGGTTCGCCGCGCGGGCCAGCTCGCCGATGGTCGCAAGCGTGCCGACGACCGCCCGCTCTTCCGGCAGTGTTGCCCTCGCGATGACCGCTGCGGGGGTATCCGGGTGCGCGCCGTGCTCGATCAGGCGCGTGGTGATATTGGGCAGCGCGCGCACGCCCATCAGGAAGACGAGCGTCGGGATGCGGGCGAGCGCTTCCCAGTCGAGATCGGAATCGCCCTCGCATTCATGGCCCGCGGCGACGGCGAACGCCGATGCGTAGCGGCGGTGCGTGACAGGTATCCCAGCCGCTCCCGGTGCAGCGATCGCCGACGATATCCCAGGGATCGCCTCGAACGGAATGCCGGCATCGCGAAGTGCCTCGCCTTCCTCGGCACCGCGTCCAAACACGAACGGGTCGCCGCCCTTCAAGCGCACGACCACCTGGCCGGCCCGGGCGAGCGCGACCAACAGATCGTTCGTCCGCTCCTGCTCCACCGAGCGGCCCTCGGCGCGCTTGCCGACGAAGATGCGCTCCGCCCAGGGCGCCGCCCGTTCGACCAGATCGGGATGCACCAACCGGTCGTATACGATCACGTCCGCCCGGCGGAGGGCTTCGAGGCCCCGCACGGTGATGAGTCCGGGGTCGCCCGGGCCCGCACCCACGAGGTAGACCTTCCCGGCCTTCACCGCCTCCTCGGACCTCACCCCCTGGGCCCCTCGCCGCGATGCGGCGACGGGGGACGCAGCCTCGATCATCGTCTCAATCCGCTGCTTCGCGCCGGCCACGTCCCCGCGCCGCACGTACTCGATCGCGTCCGAGTCGACGATCTCATACCACAGGCGCATGCGGACCTTGGCGTCGGGGACGCGGGCCGCGACTTCGGGACGGAGCGCGCCGAGGAGATCGAGGAACTCGGCGTGCTCCCGGCCGATCAGCGTCCTGATGCGCTCCTTCAACCGTACGGCGAGCGCGGGGCTCTTCCCCGCCGTCGAGATGGCGACAGTGACGTCCCCCGCGCGGTGCACGGCCGGCGCGATGAAGCTGCAGTGCGGGAGGTCGTCCACCGCGTTCAGCAGGATGCCGCGCTCTTCGGCCTCCGCCCACACGGCGGCGTTGGCGTTCCGGTCATCGGTTGCTGCGATGGCCAGAAATGCACCCTCCAGGTCGCCGCGCTGGTAGGGGCGTCGCTGCACCTCGATGGCCCCCGTCGCCGCGAGGTCCTCGAGTTTCCAGGTCAGCTCGGGGCTCGTCACGACCACGCGCGCTCCGGCCTCGAGGAGCCCCGCGACTTTCTGCTCGGCGATGGCGCCACCGCCGATCACGACGCAGCGCCGTCCGTGCAGGTTCAGGAACGCGGGATAGAAACTCGTCACCGGCGCCTCACTGCTTGACGGTGAAGGTGTGCAATCCGCACTCGGTCTTGCCCATGCCGCTCCAGCGTCCCGCGCGCTCGTCCTCTCCCGGCCGGGTGGCGCGGGTGCAGGGCCAGCACCCGATGCTCGTGAAGCCGGCATCGTGGAGGGGGTGGTAGGGGATGCCGTGCTCCTTGATGTACTGCCACACCGTGTCCCGGGACCAGGTCGCGAGCGGGTACACCTTCACGACGGCGTGCCCGTCGGCCTCGTGGTACTCGAGCGGCTCGATGCCGCTCCGCGTCTTCGCCTGATCGGCGCGGACCGCGCTCACCCAGGCATCGAACCCGGGCAGCGTGCGCTGCAGCGGCTCCACCTTCCGGATCCAGCAGCAGCGGTCGGGGTCGGTCTGGTACAACGGCCCCGGTTCCGTCGCGGGCTTCAAATCGATGACGTTCAGTCCGTACTGGGCGGTGAAGCGTGCTTTGAACTCGAGCGTCTGCGGGAAGTGAAAGCCGGTGTCGAGGAAATAGATCGGCACGCTCTTGTCGATGCGGCTGAGCATGTACGCGAGCGCGACGCCGGCTCCACCGAAGCTCACCGTGAGCGCGGTGCGCTGGGGGAACGTGGTCACCGCCCACCGCAGAACCTCCTCGGGCGGCGAGGCGCGGAGCGCGCTGGCGCGCTCGTGTACTTCAGCGGGACTGAGCATACCCTGGTAGCATCCACCACTCTCCGTTACCCGGGGCGACGCCCCGGGGATAAAAAACCCCGCCCCTCGACTGAGGGAGCGGGCCCGATGCGCGTTGCACTCGCAAACAGCTGCTTATCTGTTCGTCCGATAACCTCCGGACAGTGCTCTGCCATCGCGTCCGCTCCCTGGGGAGCAACGACACTTGGCCCGACCGGGCGGACAGCAGCAACACATGGCGGTGCAGCGCGCGAACATGGCTCAGGACTTTCTCTTGGCTGATCGGTACGCTACCACCACCACGCAGGTGTGTCAACACAGTCGGACGCTTGACAGTCCCGAACACGTTTCGTAAGGTACTGAGCCACAACATGCAACGACCCCTGCGCGTTTCCTATCCGTCGCGCCCTGGCGCGAACGACCTGCTGGCCCGCCGAAAGCGGGCGTGCTCCCTCCACTCGTAGTTTTTTTCGCACCCAGTCGTACCGGTCGCACCTGTAGAGCCCCCCGACGCTCTCGCGGCCGTCGCTCGTCGGGCCTGTGAGGTCAGAGCTCACGTGATGGGACGCGCTGCAACCCCGCTCGTGCTCAAATTCGGCGGTACCTCCGTCGAGGACGCCGCTGCATTCGAACGTGTCACCGCGCTTGTACGCGCGCGCGCGGGTACGCACCCCGTGGTCGTCGTTGTCTCCGCGCTGGCCAAGGTGACCGACGCGCTGTTGCGGAGCTTCGAGACGGGCAACACCGAGTCCATCGCTCCGAACATCGAGCGGCACCAGGCCATCGCCGAGCGCCTGCTCGGCCCCGAGCAGCGGGCCGGCATTGCGCGCGAGCTTGCCCTCGTAGTGAAGGATGTTGCCCGCTTGATCGAGCAGGCGCGCCGGGAGCCCGCTCTCGCCCCCCAGCTGCGCGACGAGGTGGTGTCATACGGCGAGCGACTGTCGGCCTCGCTTCTGGCACAGGTGCTGTCGGCCGCGGGAGTCTCGGCACGGCTCGTAGATGCCCGCCGCTGTCTCATCACCGACCGGGCCTTCGGGCGCGCCACACCGGACGTGCACGAGACCGAGCGCCGCATCCGGGCTGAAGTCGAGCCAGTCCTCGCGGCTGGGGAGGTTGCCGTCCTCGGTGGGTTCATCGCCGCGACTCCCGAAGGGATCACGACGACGCTCGGTCGAGGCGGGTCCGACTACACGGCGGCCATTGTGGGCGCAGCGCTCGGCGCCGGCGAGATCCAGATCTGGACCGACGTCCCGGGGGTACTGACGGCCGACCCACGCCTCGTGCGCGGCGCGCATACGATTCCGCAGCTCTCCTACGCCGAGGCATCGGAGCTCGCCTACTTCGGCGCCAAGGTGCTTCATCCCAAGACGATCCAGCCGGCGCTCGAGCGCCGCATCCCGGTGCGGATCGTGAATTCGCGAGCGCCCGACGACCCCGGCACCGTCGTCACGGACGAGGCGGACCTGTGGCCGGGCGCGGTCAAGTCGATCGCGCACAAGACCGGGATTACGGTCCTGCAGATCACGTCCGCGCGCATGCTCGGCGCGTACGGCTTCCTGCGCGCCTTGTTCGAGGTCTTCGACCGCCACAAAGTGCCGGTCGACGTCGTTACGACGTCTGAGGTCAGTCTTTCCCTCACCGTGGAGGAAAGCGCTGCGCTCGGCCCCGTGGTGCGGGAGCTCGAGACGCTGGGCGAGGTCCGGGTGGAGCGGCGGAAGGCGATCATCTGCGTGGTCGGGGAGGGCCTGCGGACCACACCCGGGATTGCGGCGCGGGTGTTCGAAACGATCCGCGACATCAACGTTTCCCTGATCTCCCAGGGTGCGTCGCGCGTGAATCTGACGTTCGTCGTGGACGAGGATCAGGCGCGGGATACCGTGGCGCGGCTGCATGCCGCGCTGTTGGAAGCCCCGGGACCACGCCCCGGGACCAACCCCCGGCGTCGCGCTGCGGCCAGTGGCTCCGACGGCGGCGACTGGGGCGGGGGGCCCCTCGAGCTCGCGCGCGAGTTGGTAGCCATCCCATCCGTGTCCGGTGAAGAGCAGACGGTGGCGCAGTTTCTGGGATCCCATCTGGTGGACCTGGGCTACGACGTCGAGGTCCTGGACGAGGTACCCGGTCGCCCGAGCTTGCTCGCTACGACGGGTGCACCTCCCCGTGTCGTCTTCTGTACGCACCTCGACACGGTTCCGCCGCACTTCGATCTCTCCGAGGACGACACATACCTCTATGGGCGCGGTGCCTGTGACGCGAAAGGGATTCTCGCCGCACAGGTGGCCGCGGCGGAGCGCCTCCGGGCGCAGGGCATGGACGAGATCGGCCTCCTCTTTGTCGTGGACGAAGAGAAAGGGAGTCTCGGCGCCAAGGCCGCGAACCTCCATCCGACGGCCAGCGAGTGCCGCTGGCTGATCGTGGGTGAGCCGACGGAGAACCAGCTCGCGGTGGCTTGCAAGGGATCGTTGCGTGTGCAGCTGCGCGCGCACGGTACCCCGGGCCATTCGGCCTACCCTGAGCGGGGCCGCTCCGCGATTCACGACCTGCTCGATGTTCTGGAGGATGTCCGCGCGATCGCCTGGCCGCGCGACGCGTATCTGGGGGATACGACCTGCAACATCGGCGTCATCGGCGGAGGGGCGGGAGCCAACGTGATCGCGCCCGATGCGCGGGCCGAGCTGCAGGTGCGTCTCGTGACCGACCAGGGTCCCGTGCGGGAGCTCCTCGAGCGAGCCGTGCGGGGCCGGGCCCAGGTCGAGTACATGAGCTGCACGCCGCTCATGCGCCTCACCGCCGTGCCCGGCTTCGACCAATGTGTGGTGGGCTTCACCACCGACGCTCCGCATCTCTCGAGCTGGGGAAAACCGCTCTTGATCGGGCCGGGGTCGATTCACGACGCCCACACCGCGCGCGAGCGCATCTCGAAGGCCGAGCTCGAGCGCGGAGTGGAGCTGTACGTGCGGTTGGCGCGTCAGCTTGCTTCACCCGCTGACCCCCTCTCCCTTTCGGGAGAGGGGGAACGAGGGCCGGGCATCGGGGTGTCCCGCCCATGAAACTCGCGTTTCTCGGCAGTGGCCGTATGGGCAGCGCGGTGATCGCGCGAGCGCGCACCGACGGTCACACCGTGGGCGCCGTACTGGACATCGCCGACGCCGGCCTGCGCACCGAGCAGCTCGCTTCCCGCCTGCGCGGGCACGACGCCGCGATCGATTTCTCCGCGCCGGACGCCGTGCTCGACCATGTCGCGGCCTGCGCGCGTGCGGGCGTGCCCCTGGTCGAGGGCACCACGGGGTGGCAGGATCACGAGGCGAACGCGCGTCGCATCGTGGAGAGCGAGAAGGGGGCGATGGTGTACGGCGCCAATTTCTCGATCGGTGTGCAGCTGTTCTATCGCCTGGTGGACCGGGCGGGGGAGCTATTCCGCGGCCTTCCCGCGTACGACTCCTTTATAGAGGAAGCGCATCACGCCGCGAAGAAAGACGCGCCTTCGGGCACCGCGCGCGAGCTCGGCGCCATCCTGGCGCGCCGCCTGGGACACGAGCCCCCGGTGGCGAGCACGCGGGCCGGCCAGATTCCAGGCGAGCATCGCGTCGGCTTCGATTCAGCCGCCGACCAGGTGAGCCTGATCCACACGGCGCGCTCGCGCGACGGGTTCGCGGTGGGAGCGCTCGCGGCGGCGCGCTGGATAGCCGGGGCCGGCCGGCGAGGGATGTATGCCTTCGCCGAGGTGCTCGACGAGATTCTCGCGGCAGAAAGGAAGAAGCCATGACCATGCGCGTGGACTGGCTGCGTGGGTGCGCCACGGCGCTCGTCACTCCGTTCGCAGAGGACGAGGGCGTCGACGAAGCCTGCATGCGGACCCTGGTGGAGCGCCAGATCGGGGGCGGCATCAAGCTGCTCGTCCCCTGCGGCACGACGGGCGAGGCGATGACGCTCGATCCGGAGGAGCACATGCGGGTCGTGCGCGTGACGGTGGAGGTCGCGCGCGGGCGGGCGCGGGTGATTGCGGGAATCGGGAGCAACTCGACCGCGGTGACCGTGGAGCGGGCGCGCGCCGCGCGGGCCACAGGCGCTGACGGCGTGCTCGTCGTCGCTCCCTACTACAACAAGCCGACGCAACCCGGCCTCATCGCTCACTTCGGCGCTGTCGCGGCGGCGGTCCCGGGCTTTCCGGTCGTGCTTTACAATGTGCCCGGCCGGACGGCGTCGAACATCCAGGCGCCCACGGTGCTGACGCTCGCCCGGACGGTCGACAACATCGTCGGGGTGAAAGAGGCCTCGGGCGACCTCACGCAGATCATGGCGATCCTCCGCGAGCGACCGCGGGACTTCCGCGTGCTGTCGGGCGACGATGCGCAGACCCTGCCGCTCATCGCGCTCGGCGCGGAGGGGATAGTCGCGGTGGTGTCGAACGAGACGCCGGACTTGATGTCCCGGATGACCGAGCGCGCGCTCGAGGGCGACTGGGCGGGTGCGCGCGAGCTGCACTACCGCCTGCTGCCGCTCATGGAAGCGAATTTCATCGAGTCGAACCCCGGCCCCGTGAAAGCCGCGATGGCGCTCATGGGGTTGCTCGCGGAGCGCTTCCGCCTGCCACTCGTACCGGTACAGGACAAGACGCGCGAGCGGCTCCGCGAAGTCCTGAAGGCCCTGGGGGCGCTCGAGCGCCAGGCGCATGTCGCTGCGTGAGACGATCGAAGCGCTCGCCGCTTCGGGGCGCAGCTCCTTCACGGCCGCTGAGCGAAAGACTTTCGATGAGTTCCGTGGGCTCCTGGCCGGAGGCGAGATCCGGGCGGCGCGCCGCGACTCGGCCGGCGCGTGGCATGCGGAATCATGGGTCAAGCAGGGCATCCTGCTCGGGTTCCGCGCCGGAGTGCTGGTCGATTTCTCCGTGGACCAGACGCTGCGCTTCTTCGACAAGGACACCTATCCCGTGCGCCCGACCACACTCGCCGACCGGGTGCGCATCGTGCCGGGGGGCTCGACCATCCGCGATGGGGCCTACGTCGCGCCCGGGGTCGTGTGCATGCCGCCGATGTACGTGAACGTGGGCGCGTACGTGGACGAGGGTACCCTGATCGACAGTCACGCCCTCGTGGGTTCGTGCGCGCAGATCGGAAAGCGCGTGCACCTCTCGGCGGCGGCACAGATCGGCGGGGTGCTCGAGCCGATCGGCGCGGTGCCGGTGGTCATCGAGGACGAGGTGCTCGTGGGCGGCGGCTGCGGTGTGTATGAGGGGACCATCGTGCGTGAGCGGGCGGTGCTCGCGGCCGGCACGATTCTCACGGGCTCGACGCCGCTGTACGATCTCGTGAACGAGCGCGTCTTGCGCCGTCCTTCGGGCGGGGTCCTCGAGGTCCCCGCGGGCGCCGTCGTGGTCCCGGGTGCGCGAGCGGCGAGCGGCGGCTTCGCGGCCGCCGAGCACCTCTCGCTGTACACCCCGGTGATCGTGAAATACCGGGACGCACGCACCGATGCGGCGACGGCCCTCGAGCAGGCGCTGCGATGAGTCAGGCCTTCCGCCCGGCCCGCCGCCTCGTGGGGATCGAGAAGAGCGCCATCCGTCAGTTCTTCGACCGCGCTCCGGCGGGGAGCATCAACCTCGGGCTGGGTGAGCCAGATCTGCCGACCCCAGACGTCATCCGCCAGGCGGCGGTGCGCGCAATCCAGGGCGAGCAGAACGGCTACACGACCCATGCGGGCTTGCCGGCGCTGCGGGAGCGAGTGGCGAGCGAGTACCCGCACATGGCAGCCGGTGTCGATCGCGTGATCGTGACGGCGGGATCGCAGGAGGCGCTCTACCTCGCCCTCACCACACTGGTAGATGAAGGCGACGAGGTGCTCGTTCCCGATCCCGGCTTCGTCGCCTATCCCACGATCGTGCGGATGGCCGGGGGGAAGCCCGTTTCCTACCGGCTGCCCGGCGCGCGGGACTTCGAGTTGGATATCGACGCTTTCCGGCGCCAGATTTCGCCGCGCACCAAAGTCGTGGTGTGCATCTCGCCGTCAAACCCGACGGGGCGCGTGCTCGCGCCCCGCGACCTCGAGGCGATGGCCGCCGCCCTGCGGGACAGCGGGGCAATCGTGGTGAGCGACGAGATCTATCGGGACCTCTATTTCGGCGCCGCCCGGCCGGGCTCGATCTCCGAGTATTATCCAGCCACGGTCGTGGTGGCCGGGTTGTCAAAGTCCCTGAGCATGACGGGCTGGCGGCTGGGGTGGCTCGTGGGGCCGGCGGATATCGTGAAGAGCGCGCTCGTGCTGCACGGTTACGTCACCACGTGCGCGTCGGCCGTTTCGCAGAAGGCCGCGCTCGCCGCGTGGACGCCGGAGGCCGAGACTGCACGGGAGGGCATGCGCCGGACGTTTCGCGAGCGGCGCGATTCCCTCCTGTCGCTCCTCGGGGGCACGCTCGGCCTCAAGGCCGTTCCGCCCGACGGCGCGTTCTATACGATGGTGAACGTCGCGATCTATGGGTCCTCGCTCGCGGTGGCGGAGACGCTGCTCGGGCGGGGCGTGATCACGGTGCCCGGCGGGACGTTTGGCGCCGAGGGTGAGGGGTTCCTGCGTCTGTCGTTCTGCGCCGCGAGCGCGGCGCTCGAAGAAGGCGTGCGCCGCATGGGTCAGGCGCTCGCGCAGCTCAAGCCCCGCCAGGAGTTGCCGGTATGACGGAACGGATTCGGGTTGGCATTCTCGGCGCCACGGGGACGGTGGGGCAGCGCTTCGTGCAGCTGCTTCAGAACCACCCGCGGTTCGTCGTCACGGCGCTCGCCGCCTCCGATCGCTCGGTTGGCAAGACCTTCGGGGAGGCATGCACGTGGCGCCTGCCGGGCGACGTGCCCCGGGACGTGCGGGACATTCCCGTTCGCCCCCCCGAGCCGCCGCTCGACTGCGACATCATTTTCTCGAGCCTTCCCACCGAGATCGGCCGGGAGGTCGAGGGATGCTTCGCCGAGGCGGGGTACCCCGTCATCAGCAATACCTCTTCATATCGCATGGACGCCGGGGTGCCCCTGCTCATTCCGGAGGTGAACCCCGAGCACCTCGCGCTGCTCGACCGTCGCAAGGGCAAGGGGTTCATCGTCACGAACCCCAACTGCTCGGCGATCGGGATCGCGCTGGCGCTGGCGCCGCTCGAGCGCCGCTTCGGGGTCGAGGCGGCGGTCGTGACCACGCTCCAGGCGATCTCCGGCGCCGGCTACCCGGGCGTGCCCGCGATGGACATCACCGACAATGTGATTCCATTCATCGGCAGCGAAGAGGAGAAGATCGAGCGTGAGACCCGCAAGATCCTTGGCACCGTACGCGAGGGCGCCGTCGAGCCGGCACCGATGGCGGTGAGCGCGCAGGTGCACCGCGTGAACGTCCAGGACGGCCACATCGCCGCTGTGCGCGTGAAGCTTCGTCGGAAGGCGCAAGCCGGAGACCTGCGCGACGCGTTCGCGACGTTCAGCGGGGTGCCGCAGGCGCTCAAGCTGCACTCGGCGCCTGCCCGGCCGGTGCTCGTCCGCGATGACCCCGACCGCCCCCAGCCGCGGCTCGACCGTGACGCGGGAGGCGGAATGAGTGTCACAGTAGGACGGCTCCTGCCGGACGCGGTGCTGGACTACCGCTTCGTCGTGCTGTCCCATAACACGATTCGTGGAGCGGCAGGCGCCGCCATTCTCAACGCCGAGCTGCTCGTGGCGAAGGGCTATATAAAGGAGGGTTCGCGATGAGATTCTCGGTACTTTTCATGAGTGTGACACTGCTCGCGTTATTGCGCCCAGTGGGTTCAAGCTCGGCGCGCACCGTTCAGGAACCGGGATGGTACTCGACCGCGCAGGCCGACTCGGGCGCCGATGCCTACTACCACCGGTGCGCCGCTTGCCACGGTGTGCACCTCGAGGGCCACAAGGGCAAGGCCCTGGCAGGGCCGCAGTTCTTCAGCCGCTACGGCGGCAAACCGATGAGCAAGTTCTGGCTCGAGGTATCCACCAAGATGCCGCCGTCCGCTCCGGGCTCCATTCCCCAGCCGGAGGCGCTCAACATCCTGGCCTACATCTTTCGCCAGAATGGCCTGCCCGGGGGCGCGGACCTGTCCGTCGCAACGCAGGACTTGGAGCGCGTCATTCCCAAGAAGCCACCGACGAAATCGTAACGCTTCGCCGCATGGCGCAATCGGCATCGCCTGTGCAAATTCGTGGCGATGGCCAAACACTCCAAGGAACGGCGGGGGAAAAGCGATCGCCGCGGCGGCGCTGACCGGCGCGTCCGCCAGGTGCCCGTCGAGGTCGATCGCCGCCAGGGCGGCGAACGACGGACCGGGCTCGATCGCAGGGTGGAGCTCGCCACCGCCGGCGATCAGCTGCACGCGGCCATCAGCTTGCTGAATTTCGCGGTCGAGAAGGGCGTGATGCTCGACGTGGACCGCTGGGTGCTCGAGACGGCCATCACCCGCCTGAAGATCGCCCTCGCCAAGCTCGACGAGGACCCGCCGTCGGACGACTAGCGTTCTGGTTCCTGGCGCTGGTGGGCGGATCGACCGTCGCCGTCACGCTCCCGCACCTGCCTCCGCAGCTTGCCACTCACTTCGACGTCGGCGGCACTCCGAACGCCTGGTCGTCACACGCCGGGTACGTGGTGGTGCTCACCGTGGTCGGGTTCCTGCTCCCGCTCGGCATCGTCAGGATGGTGGGGTGGTTTGGGGCGGTGCGCCCCGAGTTGCTCAACGTCCCCTACCGGGAGTACTGGCTCGATCCGTCCCGCCGCGCGGAAGGAATGCGGCGCATCGAGGGCCACATGTGGTGGCTCGCCTGCCTCATGGCCGCGCTGGTGGTGGGTATTCATCTGTTGCTGGTGCAGGCCCACAGCACCACGCCGCCGCACCTGCGTACCGGCCCGTTCTACAGCTTGCTCGCCGCGTTCCTTGCAGGCCTCGCGACCTGGATCGCCGCGTTCTACGCACTGCTCCGGCCGCCGGGGACTCGTTGATCAGAACAGTGCCCGGTCTCCTGCCGCTTTGAACATCCAGTACTCCGGGCCGGCCGACTCCTCGGGCCAGTCGGGAAGATGAGTCTCACCGCGCCAGGCGTCTGCGTCCCGATGCAGGTCGCCGCGCCAGGGCTCGTCGTCTCCGAACGTTGGCTCGAAACCCCACTGCTGGTTCATGGCAAGGAAGGCACGCAAGCGATGTGCCGGTAGCCGCTCGTGTCAGCGCGCCAGCCGGAGCCCGCGCGCGAATGGCGGATTGCGAGGACAGCGGCGGGTCGCTCGTGAGACCCCGGTCACGCCCCGCGCGTGTCGCCCGCCGCGACGACGGGATTGCGCAATACGCCCACGCCCGGAATTTCGATCTCCACCACGTCGCCCGGATGCAGCGGCCCGACACCCGGCGGCGTCCCGGTCGTGATGAGGTCGCCTGGCTCGAGCGTCATCACCTGCGAGACGTAGGCCACGAGCATCACGATCCCGAACGCCATGTCACTCGCACGGCCGTGCTGGCGCTCCACCCCGTTCACGCGGCAGCGGACCTCGAGCGTCGCGAAGCGCGCGGGGTCGATGGGCGCGACCCGCGGCCCCATCGCGCAGAACGTATCGAACCCCTTGGCGCGGGCCCATTGCTCGTCGCTCCGCTGCAGGTCCCGGGCGGTCACGTCGTTGACGCAGGTGATGCCGGCGATCGCGGCGCGCGCCGCGGCCTCGCTCGCCCGGCGGATGCGCTTGCCCATCACCACGCCGATCTCACCCTCGTATTCGACGTGCGTCGATTCGGGCGGCAGCACGATCGCCTCGCCGTCGCCGATCACGGAGGACGGCGGCTTGAGAAACAGGAGCGGCTGCTTCGGCACCGTGTTGCCCAGCTCGGCCGCGTGCTCGACGTAGTTCCGGCCGATCCCGATGATTTTCCCCGGCTTCGCGATGGTCATGAGGAGGGAATCTACCTTCAAGACCAGGCGATCCCCCAGGCCGCCGGGGCTCTTCGGGCGTCGCTTGGCTGATACCCGCGCGCCAGCTTGCTCCCCGCCAGCTCCGCGGTTAACATCGGACCCGACACATGACTCGCTTCGTCCTGCGCCGCGCTTGCGCGCTGTTCTTGTTCGTCGCCTGGATACCGGTGGCCACCGCGAATGCGTTGCCGTGCGTGGTGCTCTGCTTGCTTGAGGCCAGCTTGGTGCATGCACACGGGCAATGAACCCACGTGCGGCTGGGGTCGCCCTTATCGCCGTGTCGGTCGCGCTCTCACCGGCCTGCGCCAGGAAGGAGGGCGAAGCCGCGTTCCGTCCGCTGGCCGTCGGCCAGGCGATTGGCGCCTATGTGGTCGAGACCTTGGCGGGTGACACAGTGCGGCTGGGCGGCCCCGGGCGGATGACGGTGGTCAACATCTGGGCCACGTGGTGCACGTCCTGCCGCGAGGAGATGGCCGACTTCAACGCGCTCGACCGGGAATTCGGGCCACGCGGCGTGGTGGTATTGGCCGTGAGTGTGGACGCGGACAACGGCGCGCGGGTGCGGCGCTTCGTGGAGGAAGAGAAACTCGGCTTCACCATAGGCTGCGATCCGGAACGCCGCGTCGAGCAGGTCTTTCAAGTGGTCGGCGTTCCCGAGACCTTTGTGATCGGGAGGGATGGACGCCTGGTGTGGCGGCACATCGGGAACGTGCACGCCGTCATTGACTCGCTGCGCGCGGTGATTGGAGGCGCGGTGGGAGCCTCCTCGTGATGCGCAGGCGCCCTGTTCGCCGGCTCTTTGCCATCGTTTTCGGCCTGTGGTTCACGATTGCGGTCAGCGGGGCCGCCGTCGCGCACCGCTGTCCGATGCACGACGGCTTCCAGTCCAGCGCGCCGGCGCGGACCGGTCACGCGTCGCACCACGCTGACGGACACGGCTCGAACGCTCCCGG
>DATIXG010000049.1:0-4079 GCA_035518815.1 Gemmatimonadales bacterium
GGCGCGCATCAGGTGCGGCCCTCCTCTTCGCCGGAGGTGCGGAACACGCACGGGAAGTACGCGCGGAGCGACTGCCCCTTCGCCGCCAGCGCGTTGATGTAGGTCTGCGCTCGGAAGTAGGACGCCGACGCGATCTCCTCCATTCGGCAGCGTGCCATCTCGAGGTGCTCGGCGATCTCGTCGTCGGTGAAGTCCCCGGAGCCCTTGGTGCTGCACGCCCGGGCAATCGAGGCCGTCGCCCGTGCCCGCAGGTGGTCGAGCTTCTCGACCATCGGGACGCAGGCCCGGCCGGCCTCGCCGCTCGCGGCCGTCACGTTCCGCCCTGCAATCCCGAGCGCGCGCACCGTGACCAGCCGATCGAGGCAACGCCGGAGTGCGCCGTAGACCGCGTGTACGTAGGGATCGACCGCGCGTCCGACCGCGGCCTGACACGCGACGCTCTTCGCGTCGTAACGGTCGGCGGCGAAGTCGGGGGGTGGTAGGTGGCCGTTGGTGAGCCGGAGCGTGTAGGTGCGCGACGCCGTGTACGGGGGGGTCGTGGTGGTCAGGCGGAAGGAGATGACACCCTCGGCGTAGTGCCCGGGCTCCGCATCGGCGAAGAGGAGCCACTCGGGATGATGGTGCAGGTCACCCGGCGGCTGGCCGCCCGACGTGCCGAGGAGGACGTGGTCACCTGGTTGCGCCAGCGTCGTCCCGTTCAGCTTCATCGCCGTGCGCCCGCCATCGTTGTCGACCAGCTCGACGGAGATCGCGACGCCGGGCGGGAAGACGGTGTAGGGGACGCCATTGAGGTACTCGTCGCCGTCGGCGGCGTCGAAGCCCGGGTTGGTGCCGCTGTAGATGGTCGTGGTGCCGAGCTGATAGCTGAAGCTGAGCGGCGCCACCGTGGTGTCGAACTCATAGGCGATGATGAGCGAGTCGCCGCCCCCGGGCGGCGTGCTCATGAGGAAGTCGGTGACGTGGTGCGCCCCGGCGGGCGACGCCCACGCCGTAAGTGCGACGATCAGCAACGGAATGAGACGGGTCATGAGAGCACTCTCCTCACGGGACACATGCGTCCGGCGGCGGCGAGTTCTCCGCCCGGAACATCCGTCCCGCTTTGAACGTGGTGGTGCCCCCGAAGTGGAGGCAGGCGCGCTGCGTGCCGAGGGTGAAAGTGACCTCGACCGGCGTCGGGTCCTGCGCGATGACGTGCGCGAGGCCGATGCCGCTCCCCACGGCCGTCACTCCTCGCCCGAGCGTGATCTCGACGCGGTGGATTGGGCCCCGGCGATCGGTGTAGCGGTAGCCGCGGAGGCCGCCGTGAGCGCGGCGCGGCCGCCAGCCCGTGGCCGGCAGCTCGTAGCTCCCCACGAAGCCGCCGACGTTCGACTCCACCTCGAGCTGGCCACCGGTGACGGTAGGGTCCGCGCCCCCGGTGTCGAAGCCGCCGAACGTGAGCCGCATCGACTTGCGAGCCGGATTGGCCGGGGCGGCGCGCAGCAGCAGCAACGTCCCGCCTACGAGGTGATCGGTTTCGGAGGACGGCAGCGTGGTCGTGGTCGTGCCGCCGGCGCAGGGATCGACGGCCGGCGCATCGGTCAGGATGGTGAAGGTGTACGGGGTCGAGTCGCCGTAGGTGCGCGCGCTGGTGTGAAACCGGAACGCCAGATGGTACTCGCCGCGCGCGCCCTCGGGCAGGAGCAGCCGCCACTCCGGATGCAGGTGCATGTTGGGGGAGTTCCCGATCAAGGCCGATGCCCCGACCGTATCGAGCAGCGCAGATTCCACCTTGAGGCTGACGCCCGGATCGAGGGCCGTCAGCTCCACCTCGATGGGCGTGTTGTCCCGGAGCACGTAGATGCTTCCCGGTCGATTGGTGGCGAGGGCGTTGAAGCCGGGCTGTGTCGAGGTCCAGCGCGTGAGCCCGTTCGCGGTGACGCTCGGAGTCACCACGACCGGGCGACACAGTTGGTAGGCGAGCTTCAACGCGCCGCCGGCGGGATTGCTCGAGCCGATGTACATGTCGATGTCGATCGGCTGCGCGGCAGCGGGGCCGGCGAGCAGCGCGACGGCCGCGGACACGAGTAGCATTCTCATTCGGCACCTCCGGCCAGGCATGCGAAATACGAGCTCAGTGGGCGGCGCCCCTGGCTGCGGCGCGTGCGTTGCTCGGCCAGGTCGGCCTGCGCGGTGGCGAAGGCGGCGGAGATGAGGTCGCCGGCTCCGCAGGCGGCGGCGCGCAGGAAGTGATCGCTCGCTGCGTGGTCGGGATCGTCTGCCCGGTTGCCACACGCGCGGGAAATCGCGGCCGCGGCCTGCGCGCGGGCTCGCAGGACACGGCCGGGGAGCGTCTCGGCGTCCGGGCCGCGGCGGTGCGCGTCGGCGCAGCGGATGTCCGCTTGGAGCGCCGCCGCCGCGCGGCGCACTGCGAGGCGCCTCGGCAGCTTCGGGTCGAGGGGGTCTGCTCGGAGGGCCTCGGCCTCGGCCGCCTCCGTGGCGTGGAGCTGCTGCATGGCGAGCAGACACGCGTTGGTCTTGGCCATGGTGGTGCTCACGAACGCGAGGCCATGCTGAAGAAGCGCCGCTCGGCACGTCGGCGAGCTTGCCTCCCCGGCTTGCGCCACCATGGCCGCGACATGCGTCGACGCCAGGTCGAGATAGGTCGCGAGATGGACGGCGTCGTAGTCGCGCGAGCCTGCCGGGCCACAGTGATTGACGAGGTCGGCGTGCGCTTCGGCCCGGGCCGCATCGAGCGTCGCCGAGGTGTCGGTCTCCGCGTCGGTCAGCAGCGTCCATGCCGCCCGCACGAGGCCGAGACCGCGCTGCCCGAGCCGGCGCTGGCACGCGATGGCGCGGGAGTCGTAGTGAAGGGGGGAAAGATCGACCGGCGGGAGGTGTCCGTTGCTCAGTCGGATCCGATACACGCGCGAGCGGCGGTACCCTTGGGCGCGAAGCCGAAACGCGAGCGTCGCGTCGCCGAACCTGCCCGGCGGGCGATTCAGGAAGAGGAGGTACTCGGGGTCGAGGTGGAGCGGCCGCCGTGGCCCTCGGTGCGTTCCGAGGAGTGCACGGTCGCCCGGATGCGTGAGCAACGTGTCGCGCACCTTCATCGCCGCCCGACCCGCGGCGGCGTCGACCAGCTCGATCCAGACTTCGGTCCCCACGAGGAGTCGGAAGCGCGGGTGGAGGTGGCCGTCCTGCCCGAGCGCCTTGAATCCGGGCTCGGTGGCCGAGTAGATCGTGAGGTCCCCGAGCGCGTCGCCGTAGCTGACGCGCGCCGTCGTACGTCGGTCTACGAGCACGACGAGCGCGCCGCCGTTCCTGGCGGTCGAGCCGACCCGCAGGTCCGCGCGGGCCACACCGGGCGTGTGGCTCAGGACGAACGGGAACAGGAACGGCACGTATCTGCGAATGACGCCGGAGCGTCGCATCGAGTCTCCCCGGCCCGCCGCTGCACGCGCAGTCGACGGGCACACCGAATAGTGGTGGAACAACCAGACGGTGGGCGCTCGAATCCGCTGAACTCCTGGACTCGTGCCGTCGTGGACGGTGCGACGAGCCGGGAGCTAGGCGAGGAGCGCCCGCGGGGCGGGCGGGGCGCGACCGGCCCGTCGTGGAGCCGGTGCGAGAGAGGCAACCTGGATCAGCCGGGGGGCGACGTGCTCGACGAGCACCCGTAGGGCCGGAGCCGGGGGCACTGAAGTGGCGACGGCCGAACAGTGGAACGCGACCGTACAGGTCCCACATCCCGCCGCCTCGGTCCCACTGTGGACGTAGCGGTGACCGCTCGTGACCACCGGCACCAGCGCCAACGCGATCAGCAGCAGGATCGTCGCGAATCGGCTTGTGCTCTGGCGGAGGGCTGCCATCGGAGCGTGGTCCATACCGTGGGGTCTGCCTTGTGTCAACGGATTTCCCACCGTGGTGGTGATGCTGACGGACGCGTCCTAGTGGCCCGGCGCCGCCTTCACCTCGCGAAAGGCTTTCGTCCCGTCGATGTAGCGGCGGTCGACCCCATCGCGGGGAAGGGCGCCCGCGGCGCTCGCGACCTCCGCCGGGGACTTGCCTGCGGGGACGTCCGGCACCGGCACCGGGTC
>DATIXG010000050.1:0-2460 GCA_035518815.1 Gemmatimonadales bacterium
CAGTTCCGCAGCCGGGGGCTGACCGTCTTCTGACGGCGTCCCCGGGGGCACACGCAATGACAAGGAGGTAACGACTATGCCCTTGGACTGTGACAAACTGCAGCAGAAAAGGGAAGCCGCGATAGCCTATCTGAGACAGCGTGGGAAGTGGGTGTTTTCGTTTCACCATACACGTGCACGTCACCAGCGAATGATGGACACGCCGGCCGAAGATCGATCGAGAGTATTCAATGTGCGGCCGATCCGGCAGAGTAGCTAGTGGATTGAATTGCGACGCCCGGGCAGCGCCGCGCCGGCCACACTCAGTCGCTTCTGACGATCACGTCCAACGTGGTGTACGGAAAGGCCACGGGGAACACGCCCCACGCTCGCCGTAGGGGCGAGCCGTTCGCTCCCGGAGCCAACCCGTTGAACCCGTTGAACGGCAGGGACTGACGCGGCGCGTTGGCCGCGGCCTGGTCGAGATCATGGCCCCCGGCTTCGCCGGCGCGTATCTCACCACACGCTCACGGCCTGCCCAGCAGCTCCTTGGCGGCTGCCGCGACCCGGTCGGGCTCGAAGCCGAACTTCTCCTGGAGCGCCTTCAGGGGCGCGGAGGCCCCGAAAGTTGTCATGCCGATGACATGACCCGAGTTGCCGACGTAGCGTTCCCATCCGAATGTCGAGGCTTGCTCCACCGCGATCCGCGCCTTCACCGTGGGGGGCAGCACGCTATCCCGATACTCCTTCGCCTGGTGGTCGAAGATCTCCCACGACGCCATCGAGACGACCCGAGAGCGGATGCCCTCGGCGAGCAGGCTCTCGTGGGCCTGCACGGCAAGAGTCAACTCGCTGCCCGACGCGATGAGTATCACGTCGGGACTGCCGCCTGGCGGATCCGCGAGCACGTAGGCGCCGCGCGCGACACCCGTGGCGGGGGCGTACGTGCGCCGATCCAGAGTCGGCAACGGCTGCCGTGACAGCACGAGCACCGCCGGCTGGTGGCGGAGCTGCATCACGTAGCGGTACGCCTCCACGACCTCGTTGGCGTCCCCGGGCCGCAGCGTCACGAGCCCGGGGATCGCGCGCAGCGATGCCAGTTGCTCCACCGGCTGGTGGGTCGGGCCGTCCTCGCCGTCGCCCATGGCGTCGTGCGTGAACACGAGGAAGGTCGGCAGCTCCATCAGTGCCGACAGCCGGATGGCCGGCCGCGCGTAGTCGCTGAAGATGAAGAACGTCGCGCCGAAGGCACGCAGCTTCGACAGCGAAAGGCCGTTGACGATCGCCGTCATCGCGTGCTCGCGGATGCCGAAATGCAGGTTCCTGCCGCCCGGGCTCCCGGCCTGGAAGCTTCCCGCCCGTTCGCACGTCAGGGTGGTCTTGTTCGACGGCCCGAGATCCGCCGACCCTCCAAGAAGCCACGGGATGTTCTGCGCGAGCACGTTGAGCACTTTGCCTGAGGCGTCCCGGCCGGCCATGCCCTTGGCATCGGCCGGGAAGACCGGGAGGTTGCGATCCCAGCCCACCGGCAAGTCTCGCCGTTGCATCTGATCGATCTCGCTCGCAAGCTCGGGGTACGCGGCCCGGTACGACGCGAAGAGCGCCGTCCACCCGCTGCGAGCTGCAGCGCCACGCGCACCGACGCCGGCGGCGAAGTGCTCGCGGACGCCGTCGGGGACCAAGAACTGGGCCTCCTCCGGCCACCCGTAGCTGCGCTTGGCGAGGCGGACCTCCTCCTCACCGAGCGGCTCGCCGTGGGCCGCGGAGGTGTCCTGCTTGTGCGGGGAGCCGTAGCCGATGTGGCTGTCGAGGATGATCAGGGTAGGGCGAGCCTTCGTCTTTCGGAAGACGCCGAGCGCCTGCTGGATGCGATCGATGTGGTTGGCGTCACCCACCCGCAGGACGTTCCACCCGTATGCGAGGAACCGGGTAGCTACGTCCTCCGTGAACGCGAGACTGGTCTGCCCTTCGATCGTGATGTGGTTGTTGTCGTAGACCCAGCAGAGGTTGTCCAGGCCCAGGTGACCGGCCAGCGAGGCCGCTTCGGCCGACACGCCCTCCATCAGGCAGCCGTCTCCGCACACGACGTAGATGTCGTAATCGAAGATCGCAAAGGCTGGTCGGTTGTAACGATCGGCAAGCCACTTCTGAGCGATGGCCATCCCCACGCTCGTCGCGACGCCCTGCCCAAGCGGGCCCGTTGTGGTCTCGACACCCGACACCCAGTGATATTCGGGGTGCCCGGGTGCCTTGCTGCCCAGCTGGCGAAAGCGGCGGATGTCGTCCAGGGATACCGAGGGCTGCCCCAGCCGCTCGTAGTCGGCATTCACCGCCCGCGTCCCCGTCAGATGCAGCACGGACCAGAGCAGCATCGAGGCGTGACCGTTGGAGAGCACGAACCGGTCACGGTTGGGCCAGATCGGGTCGTCCGGATCGAAACGCATCACCCGGTTCCAGAGCGTGTAGACCAGTGGCGCGAGC
>DATIXG010000051.1:0-3993 GCA_035518815.1 Gemmatimonadales bacterium
GGGTCCAGGAGCACCTTGGCGGGATCAAACCGCATCCCGCTCGGGGGATCGAACGGTCCGTGGACCCGGTACCCGTACAGCTGCCCCGGCGGCACCCCCGGCACGAAGACGTGCCAGTAATGGTAGGTCCGGTTCACGACCGGGTCGAGCGGAATGACCAGCGCCGGCCGGGGATCATCCTCGCGGTCAAAGAGCACCAGCTCCACGCCGGTCGCGTTTCGCGAAAAGACGCTGAAATTGACACCGTCGGGAAAGATCGTTGCTCCCAGAGGAGAGCTCCGCCCAATGCGCTCAGCACCGTTCGGCGAGGCTGACATCTTTTCGACAACAGCTTGCGGCAGGATGACACTCATGGCTTATCCGCTGCCTACGTCCATTTTCTCGAGGCTGAAGTGCATGGCAACTCGCCGAAAGTCTATGAGCTGCTTCGACCTCCAATTGCCGTCGTATTCAAGTTCATGAGCCATGAGGATTGCGACTTTCGGAGCAGCCTCCATGGCTGCCTTCGCGTTCAAGAACAGGGCGCGCGTTCGTCGGCACAAGACATCCTCCACCCTTCGCACCATTTCATGGCGAACTACCCAAAAAGCTCGGCGCCAACGTGCCTCACTTCGTGGTGGCGCTCCTCTGCCAGGGGCGCACCTGCCGATCATGTCTCAGAAGTCTCCCACGATCTCAAAAGGTGGAAATGTGTCTCAATCCCGAGACCCGGCGCGCATGGGGACTCCCTCTACAGAGGAGGAGAAGGGCACCTTCGAAAGCCATTCCCGTCCGCGCCGTCCGGTGGTAGAGTCATCTGGAACGAGATCCAGAGGGGCCCTCACGGCAGAACGGAGCAGCGTCATGACCCCCGTGCTCGGAGCGTACTTCTTCCTCATGGCGTGCGTCCTCGCGTATCTGGAGATCCAGATTGAAGGTCCCCACGGGTGGGCGGAGAAGCTACCGACCTGGCGCTGGGATGGCCCCGTCGTCCGGCGCTGGCTCGGGAAGCCGGTGACGGGATACCACCTCTCCTTGATAACGTTCATCCTCCTCGTCCTCCACGTGCCCCAGTTCTACGGAGGCAACTGGGAACGCGAGGCGGACCTGATCACGATGTTCTTCTTCCTGACCGTGACCTGGGACACTCTCTGGTTCGCGTTCAACCGCCATTTCGGCATGGCCCGGTTCCGCAAGGGCCAGGTTTGGTGGTTCCCGAGCTGGGCCCTTGGCGTCCCCCGGCCCTACCTCATGGCGATCGTGCTGTCCCTTGCCGCCGCCCTCGCGCCCGCCCTCTGGACGGGAGCGTGGGCGGATCGCGCCCAGCGCTGGGGCCTCGTCTTTGTCGAGCTGCTCGCGCTGACGATGGTCGCGATCGCCATCACGCGCGTGCCACGGCGCAGCAAGGCTTGAGCCTGAGCAGTCAGGAACCTCTGAGCGCCGCGCCGACCGTGCTTCCCACGTCCAGGGGCAGTGGCCCTGGCTCAATCAGATCGAGAACTGGATCAGCGTCCTCGGCGGCACGCGCTCGCCTGCCCCAGCGATGCGACCTGCGCGGCGCGAGCCGACCGGATCGCCCAATTTGCCCGGCGTTGGAATCGCACCCCCCGGCCCTTTGGGTGGCCATTCAAGGGGTATCCTCTGCACCGGTAGGGCCGGGTGGAATTCTTGGGGAACGGTACGAGCGTTCGGGCTTGCGGACCGGTCCTTCCACGTCGGGGTTCGATGGCCCGCCGGCGTCGTGGAAAATGACCCCGTGGCGCCAGGGTCCCCTCTTCGGCATGATCTCCTCCAGCCCCACCTCCAGGGCTCTGACGGCATCGCCGATCAGCTCGCCCATCTCCTCGGCGAGTCCGCGGCGGGGATGCACGCTCCAATCGACATAGCCATACGGGTGTATCGCGTGCCCGGAGTGCACCGCACGAGAGCAGTCGAGGCAGAGGCGCTGGTCACACGTGTCGCAGTAGACGGTGGCCAGATGGTCCGGATCGCGTGCGCAGCACATGGCGCGCGCGGGAAGATGGCGGTACAGCGATCGCACGACGAGCTCCACGCCGTCGGTCTCTCGCACGGCGGTGCCGAGCGCGGCCGCGCGCTCGCGCACCTGCGCGTGCCGGCACATCTCGAAAGCCTCGGCGAGCCTGTCGCTGTCGAGCCGATGGATGGGAATCGGCTCCGGACCCGCCCCGGCATCGGCGATGACGCGCCCCCAAAAGAACTGATCGCCGAAGAACGGCACCACGACCGTCGGCAGCCCCGCGCGCAGGCCCGCGGCCGTGGTTCCGGCGCCCCCGTGGTGGCAAACGGCGCGGCAGCGCGCGAACAACCAGTCGTGCGGAGTGTCTCCAATCAGGCAAACGTTCGGCGGCGGGGCCGCACCCCCGAGGTGCGCCCAGCCGTCCGACACGATGCCGCGCGCGCGCGCTTTTTCGAGTGCGGTGAAGATGATGCGGCGGAGGGCGGCAGGGTCTTCGACGACGACCGAGCCGAAACCGATGTAGATCGGCGCTTCGCCGGCGGCGAGGAAGTCGAGCAGGGCGCGCGGCGAGTCGTAGGTACGCGCCTGGTCGTAGAAGGTGAAATTCGCCAGGTCGATGTGCGGGCCCCAGTCCGCCGGCTTGGGGACGAGGCTGGGCGGCCACAGGTAGGTAAATGGTACCTCGTTGTCATCGAGCAGCGCGGCGCCGTCGGCGAGGGCGATGGGCGCTAGCTTCAACGTCTCCTCGCGGAACGCGTTCACCAGATCGGCGATACCGCCCCAGATCAGCAGGTCTATCAGCCCGTAGGACAGGAAGTTCTCCACCCGGCGGTCTGCGCCCGGGTCGATGCCGGCAAACGGATGGGGGACGGCGGTGGTGGCAGTCCACGGCATGGTGAAGATCATGTGCAGCGGAACGTGCAGCGCTTCCGCGCAGTGGATGTGGCCGTAGCTGGGTGGATTGGAGAGGATGACGTCGGCCCGGAATGCGGGCGCGTCGGGCCGCGCCGGATCCGCTTCCGTACAGGCACGCCACGTCGACGCGAGGATCTCGGCGATCATCGCCCGTTTCTTCGGCACATCCTCGACGATCTGGTCGAGGTGTGTCGGGACAATGCGGCCACCGGTCTTGACGATGTATTCCATCAGCGCATGCGGATCGCCGCCGAGCGGATAGAACTCGAGCCCGGCATGCTCGACCATGGAACGGAACTCGCGGTGGGTCGCGATGCGCACGCGGTGCCGTTCCGCCAGCCGGCGGCCGATCGGGATGAACGGCTGGACGTCGCCGCGCGAGCCGACGATCATGATGACGATGGACAAGCGCGGCACGTGGGGTGACTCGTCCTCCGCGGGGGCGGCCGCGACCTCGCTGGCGTGGGCGGCCAGCCACGATGGGAGATGGGAGAAGCAATCGGCAGCGTGATCAAAGTTCATCTGCAGCCGCCCGCCGGCCTCGGCCGAGACGGCCTTGAGCCCGCGCACCGCGGCAGCCCGCAGGCGCTGGTGCAGTAACCGCCGCCGCAGGAAGGCAGAGGCCGCTGCGTCCAAGAAGCCCCGTCCCCCGCCCTGACTCACCGTCGTCCTCCTTCACTCTTCTGACGCTCGCGGCAGGGCGAACGTCGTGGCGCGCGTCAGGGCCGCAGGGACCGGGTCTCCCACCTGCTCGGCAAAGACTCTGGCCAGGAGGATCGCCAGATCGTGGCGCTCCGGTGCCAGAAGGCTTCTAGCGGCTTTCATACGGACCGTACGTAGCAACTGGCGTGCCGAACCTTCGGCCGGCCCGACGCTTCGCACATCCTTGAAATGGAACGCATGAACGGAGCGAACCGAACTGACGCGCCAACGGAAACGTGCTGACGGGCTCGTCGATGAAGCTATGCAGCTTCGGATGCCTACGCCACGTCGATATCGCCGCGGAGGACGTCCTGAGTACATGCCTGCGACCCCAAGGCTGATGTAATCCGTCACCTGACTCCTGGCAAGACGGCGAGTTCCCGCGGCATCGGCCCCCTCCTTTGCGAGGCCGCGCACCG
>DATIXG010000052.1:0-5543 GCA_035518815.1 Gemmatimonadales bacterium
GGAGGAGATCGCGTCGGCGTCCTACTTCCGAGCGCAGACCTACATCAACGCGCTGGCGGCGAAGGGGCAGTCGCTCCGCGCGTACTTCCCGTGCGTGTTCCGCACCTCCGGCGAAGAGGAGGGCCGCACCTGATGCGCGCCACGGTGCTCCTCCTCGACGCCGGCCCGCTCGCCACCGTCCTCCGCGCGCTGAGCGCGGACGTCGAGTAGCACATGTCCCGCCGCGTCCATCGAACCCTGGCCGTCGCACTGCTGACGCTGCTCCTCGGCCCGGCGACGGCGGGCTTTGCCCACGCGGCGGCGCATCGCGACCGGACCCACGCCTGTGCGCTCTGCCACTGGATCTCCGCGACGCCCACGCTCCTGCCCGCGACGCCCGGGATCCGCATCACGGCGACCTGGGTCATGCGCGTGCCCGTGGAACCGGAGCCACGGTCCGCGGTCTTGGTGCGCCGGCCGCGTGTCCGCGGACCTCCGTGGTGGACGGAACCGACCTTGGAGACCTCACCACCACCATCGAAGGAAAGGACAATCCTCACATGAGACATCTCGCAATCACCATCGGCGTCCTCGGCCTGCTCGTCGCCGGTCGGACCCCGGCACTGGCGTTCCACTTCGGCGACATGGCCGTCGCCTCCACCGCCGCGCACGGCGGAAACCTCACGCTCGGCTACGACTTCGACACCGTCGTCCGCACGAACTACGACCCGGCGCTGACCGCCCTGCTCCCGCCGGGACAGAGCGCGTACAGCAACACCGAGCCCGGCTTCGACGCGCTCGACGTCGACATGCCGGCCGACTCACTCTACATCGTCGATGCCGGCACTCAGGTGACCGTCGAGATCACCGCGATCGACGACGGCAAGGTTCAGCTCGTACTCAACAGTGCGACGCTCGCCCACGTCGGCGACTCGGTCGTCATCGGCACGCTGGGCGTCGATCTCCATCACCATCCCTCGTTCCAGATCTTCCTCACCCTGCCCTCGGGGACATTCGGCGAGGGCCGCGTCTCGTTCAAGATCCGGCAGACGGCCGGATCGACCGCCTACGGGGATTCGCAGGCCGTGTCGCTGCGGGTCTCGAACGGGCATCTCTTCCCACCGGAGTACGACGCCACCGCGTACGACAGCGCCAGCGTGAAGTGTCAGCAGGCGGTCGGCAAGAACGCGCGCAAGTTCGCCGGCGCGCTCCAAGCGGCACTCGAGAAGTGCCTCGACAAGGTCGCCGTCGTGGCCGCGGATACGGCGGCCGGGCTCAGCACGACCAAGGCTCAGGCCAACGCCGACAAGGCCTGCGGCGACGCCGGCGGTACGCTGCCGCCGGCAAACACCATGCTCGGCAAGATCGCCGCCGCCCGCCAGAAGGCCTTCGACGCCATCCAGAAGGCATGCGGCGCAGCCGGATCGAACGACTACGGCGACGAGGCAATCTCGCAACACCTCGGCCTCGCCGCGTGCAACGTGGAGGACATCATGTCCGGCGGCTACCACGGGGCCAACGAGGCCCTGGAGGCGATCACGCAGGCCGGACAGCCCGTGACCGACTCGCTGCCCTGCCTCTTCCCGACCACGGAAGCGGACTGAGCCAGGAGCCGCACTCTAGATCATCGCGTGCGCGACGCCCCGGTCCCCGGCCACGTGCCGGGGACCGGCCGTCGCGAGCCGAGACTCCACAACTACGGCGGAGGGTTCTCATGACGACACGACAGGCGCTCGCCAGAGTCGTTCTGATGATCGCGCTCGCGCTCCCCGCGACCGCGGGGGCGTACCACGCGTCCGACATGATCATCGGCTCGACCGCGCCCGGCGGCGGGACCCTCACCATCCGGTACGACTTCACGAAGAAGGTGCAGGTGACGCCCAGCTTCGTCGGGGCCACGCAGACGCTCTTTTCCGGCACCGATCCGGGCTGGGACGCGGTATTTCCGAGCGAGCCTCCGCTTTATCTGCTGGCGGCGGGGACACCGGTGCGCGTGGAGATCACCGCGCTCGACCCCGGGGTCTCGCTCAAGGCCGGCGCGGATACACTCGACGCGGTGGGGAAGTCACACCTCCTCGGCACGATCGACGCGTCGGGCAACGGCCTCCACGTCCACCCCGAGTGGCGCCTGGTGCTGCCGAACGGCGTCACCGGCGACTACCACCTCTCGTTTCGCCTGACGACGACCGCGCCAGCCTACTCACAGTCCGTCGCCTTTGCGACGACGATCACCAACGTGCCGGCGCCGACCACGACGACCACGTCGACCAGCACCTCCACGTCGAGCGCGCCGAGCACGACGGCGGCCTCGACGTCCACGTCGACCTCCGCGCCGCCGACGACCACCACGTCGAGCACGACCACGACCTCCGCCCCCCTCCCGACCACGACGTCGACCACACTCCTCGCACCAGCCGATCTGCTCCCCGGTACCGCGTTGGTGCTCAAGACGACGCCCGGCGACGCGACGAAGAGCACGTTCTCCCTGACCGCCAGGACTCCGACCGTGACGCTCGGCGAGGGGCATGGGAGCGCCGACGATCCGACACTCCATGGCGGCAGCATGCGCGTCGCCAGCGCGACTGCGGGCTTCGATGACACGTATCCGCTCCCGGCCGTCGGGTGGAAGCTGGTCGGGAAGCCGGCGGCCGGGAAGGGCTGGCGGTACTCAGACCGCGTCCGCGCGAACGGCCCGATCACAGCGGTGGTCGTAACCCGCGGAAGAGTCGTCAGGGTGGCGGGCAAGGGAAGCGGCCTCGGCCACACCCTCGGCGTGGACCCCGAGCCGGTCGAGGTCACGCTGGCGATTGGCGGCCACCGATACTGTCTGCGGTTCGGGGGCGCCGTGAAGTGGAAGGCAAACAAGTCGTTCCGCGCAAGAGCCGCGTCGGCGCCAGGCGCATGCACCCCGTGAAGGCGGTCGCATTCGGCGGACGCCGTCGCGACACCGTGCCCCACGGGCCCCGCCGTCTGCCGGTGACCATCGTCACGGGCTTTCTCGGGGCGGGCAAGACCACGCTCTTGAACAGGGTGCTCGCTGCGCGACGCGGCGAGCGGCTCGCTGTCGTGGAAAACGAGTTCGGCGAGATCGGCGTCGACCACGGGCTGGTCGCCCATGCGTCCGAAGCCGTGTTCGAGATGCAGAACGGCCATCTCTGCTGCGACCTGCATGGGGGCCTGTGCGACCTCCTTCGTGGGTTCGCCCAGGTCCGAGATCGCATCGATCGCGTGTTCATCGAGACCTCCGGACTGGCGCATCCTGGGCCGATCGTGGAGTCGCTCCTTCTGGACCCGGAGGTCCGCGCGACGCTCGCCCTCGACGGCGTCGTCACGGTCGTCGACGCACTCCACGGACACCGGAGCATCGACGACAGCGAGATCAACTGGGCGCAGATCGCCATGGCGGACACGCTGGTCGTCAACAAGATCGATCAGGTCTCCATGAGTGTGGCGAGGTTGCTCGCGCATCGGCTCCAGGCGATGAACCAGACTGCTCGCCTCCACCGGACGCGACGCTGCACTCTCGAGCCGGAGCAGCTACTCGGCGGCGAGCCAAATCTAGCTGGGCGCGAGACCGCATATCTGAATCGGGAATCGGTGGCATGCCCGCCGCATCGACACGACCCATCGCTCACGTCCGTCGCAATCGCGATGCAGGGCGACCTCGACCCGCGCAAGTTCGAGCGTTGGATACACGACCTCGTGGAGACGCGAGGCGCCGACATCCTCCGCCTGAAGGGCATCGTCAGCCTCGACGGCGTCTCGGAGGAGTTCGTGGTCCAAGGCGTTCACGACCTCGTGACGGGGGAAGCCGGAAACGCTTGGGGCGCCAGAGAGCGGACGAGCCGGATCGTCGTGATTGGACGAGCCCTCGACTTCGCGGAGCTCTCCGAGGGTCTGCGCGCCTGCCGGGCGGCCTGACGGCTTCGATCCCCCCTGCCTCCATGGGCCCCGGGTGAACGACGATCCGAGCAACGACGGCTAGTGAAGCGTCTCGGAATGAGGAGGCGTCGAGCGTGCGCGCTGGCGCGCGAGCGCGTCGTCGGTCGCGTAGAGCTTGATGCCGGCGCGGACCGCAAGCGATACGGCCTCCTGCGGCGTGCAGACCACGATGTCGGTCTTGTCGCCCCGCGCCACCGAGAGCAGCGCGCGAAGCGCCTGGCCTGCGACGTCCAGCACGAGGTCGGTCGGGACGGCGCCCGCAGCCGTCAGCCCCGTGAGGACGATCGCGCTCAGCGGCTGGAGGTCGCCGGGCTTGGGCCGGGTCGCCAACTCGGCCGCGCGCGCTGGATCGAGCGGGATCGTGAGCGTAGTCCCGTCGTCCGTGGCGAGATCGGCGCGCCCCCGACCGCAGCGATCGCACACCCGCACGCGCGTCAGCTGGAGGCGCTTCACGGGGCGGGCATATCGCCGCACCGTCCCAGCGTCAAACCTGCACCTCAGCTTCGTCGTGGTGTTGCGAAGCTCCGATCGCAGGTAGGCGTTTCCCTTGACTCCCACGGTCCCCATGGATAAGCGTCGACGCCTGATGCGCGCACTCCGGCGCCTCGGGACTCGGACCGCAGGGATCACGCTGCTGGTCGTCCTGCTGCTGGTCCCCCTGGCGCTCGGGGCGCATGGACACCCCGGCCACACCGACGCCCGACCCTGCGCCGTCTGCGTCGTCGCTCACCATGTTCCGGCGATCGTCACCCCGACCGTGGCCATCGCGGCAGTCCTGCACTCTCGCATCGCTCCCGTCGTCTTCGGGCTCGCACCAGAGATGCGCGCCGCGCGTGCGGCGCACTCGGGTCGCGCGCCGCCCCGCTCCTCGTCCGTGCTCGCGGCATAGCGCCGCCCGTGTCGTCGACGCCCCTCCCGGGCGCCTTGGACCGCGGCGGCACGGTCCAGAGGTGCAGGGAAGGAGGAGTCGATGGCTTTCGTTACCGGACGTCGTCCGCATGCGGCCGCCGTGGTGACGCTGATCCTGGCGTTGCTGCCGCGACCGTCGCACGCAGATCCAGCCGAGGAGCTCCGCAAGGAGGTCGAGGCGATGAAGGCGCAGCTCCGCGAGATGCGCCAGCAGATGAAGAAGCAGCAGGACCTGATCGAGAAGCTGAGCGCCGAGCGCAGCACCGTGCCGGCCGGGAAGCCCGCCGTGGCGGTGGCGACGCCGCCGCCAAAGGGCACGCCGGCGCCAGTCGCCGAGGAAGAACAGAGCAAGCGCATCACCGAGAACATCATGAGGCGGATCCAGCCCAGCCTCTCCGCCGCCAACAAGACCTTCGCGGCGCAGTTCAACCCGGCGATCGGCTTCATCATCGACCAAGTCGCGTCGTACAGCGGCAAGGATCGGGGCAACTTCGAGTTCCGCTCGGGCGAGATCGGGATATCGGCCTCGGTCGACCCGTTCGTGCGCGGGTACGCGATCATCAACGGGACGCCGGACGGCGTCGAGGTGGAGGAGGCGGCGATCGTCACGACGTCGCTGCCCTACAACCTCCAGGTGAAGGGCGGGCGCTTCTTCGCCGACTTCGGCCGGCTCTCCAAGTTCCACGACCACGACCTGCCGTTCGTGAACCGGC
>DATIXG010000053.1:0-80653 GCA_035518815.1 Gemmatimonadales bacterium
GCGACTCGGCCTTTACCGGGAATAGTCGCGGATGTTGTGGACCGTCAGGGCAACTCCGTCGGCGCAAACCAGGGCGGATTTCTGGTTGTAAAGAAGCCGTGGCCATCGATGATGCGCACCATTTACGGCGATCCCGAAAGATTCAAGCGTCAGTACTGGAGTGACGTTCCCGGAATGTACTTCACGGGCGACGGAGCCCGGCGTGATGAAGACGGGTACTTCTGGATCATGGGACGAATCGACGATGTGATCAATGTCTCCGGACACCGGATTGGAACGATGGAAGTGGAGAGTGCATTGGTCAGTCATCACACGGTGGCGGAAGCCGCTGTCGTCGGTCGTCCGGATGAGATGAAGGGCCAGGGCATCGTCGCGTTTGTCACGCTCTCAGCAGGGCATGTCGCGGAGAAGGCTTTAAAAGACGAATTGAAAGCTCACGTCGGCAAGAGTATCGGCGGCTTCGCGAAACCGGACGAAATCCGGTTTGCGGACGCTTTACCCAAGACCCGCAGCGGGAAAATCATGCGGCGCCTGCTCAAGGACATCGCCGAAGGGCGTGCGCTCGGCGATACCACCACGCTCGCGGATCCGAGTGTCGTGGACCGGCTCAAGACCCAGTATGAGGAAACGGAATCCTAGGTCGGACGCCGCGCCGTCGCGAGCGAGAGGAGCCAGATGGTGGTCATGATGGCCCCGGAGGCCAGGCACCAGCGGCACGTCGCGTGAATGAGGAGGAGGCTCACCGCGGTGAGGTACACGGTGAACGCGAACCCCAGCGATGAGAGCGCGACCAGCGCCAGGCCCGGGCCGCGCGCCGCCAGCCACCGCGGCTGTACGCTCACCAGGGCGGCCGCGAAGATCACCGCATATCCGATGACGCCGTACAGCGCGACGGGGAAGCCCAACAGGTCCGCATACCGGCTCGCCTGAACGATCTCACACGAGCCGGTCCCGCACTGCAGCTCGCCGATCAACCCGATCTTGTGCAACCACAGATACAGCGCCACGAAGAGCCCCGCGAGCGCGAGGATCGCGATCGTCTGGCGCCGCCGCATCAAGGCTTGCGCGCTGCGATCAGGCTGTCAACCAACGCCTTCATGGCGTCTGACGTCGGACGGCCCTCGAACCGCCGGCCGTTCACGAGGAACGTCGGTGTACCGTGGACGCCGAGCGCCACGCCTTCCTGCTGGCTCGCCGTGATGCGGTTGTCGTAGCGGCGGCTGTCCATGCATGCGTCGTAGCGGCTGAGGTCGAGGCCCACGGCCTTTCCAAACTCCCGAAATATCCCGCTCGGATCCTTGTCCTGCTGCGCCCACTGATGGTGATCGAACAGTTGGTCGTGCATTTCCCAGAACTTGCCCTGCTCTCCGCCGCACTGCGCCGACATCGCGGCGAGGGTGGAATGCGGGTGCAGGGGAAAGTCACGAAACCGCCACCGCACTTTGCCGGTGGCGATCAACTGGGAACGCACCTCGGGCATCTGCACGGTGGCGAACGCGGCGCAATAGGGGCATTCAAAATCCGAGTACTCGACGATAGTCACCGGCGCCGAGGCGCTCCCCATCTCGTAGCCGGGAAATGTGTCGGTGACGACCGGAGCCGGCCCCGTCGCGGGCGCGTGTTCGGATGCCCGGTGACGGGACGCGTAGAACAACCACGCGCCGCCGGCGACGCAGACCACCGCCAGCGCCGCGTAGAATCCTTTCATGTCCCCCCTCCCCCTCTCCAGTCCGGAAGTTCGTCGTCCCCGCCGCCTCCACCCCCTCCCCCTTCTTCACCGTCTGCATCGCCTTCCCCGTCACCAGGAAAGAACCCCTGATCACGCACCTGGCGCTTTGCCTCCTCCACGATGCGGCGGCTGTCCGCGACCTCCGGCGTGTCGTAGGTGAGGCGCACCTCATAGTGAAATAGCTCGCTGCGCGCGTCTCCCAAGAGCTGCTGGAGCTCCGGGGCTGCATCGAGGAGCCGCCCGGTCCGGTCGAGCTCCTGAATGCGCCGGGCGAGCGCGCGCAACAACGCCAACAGCTCGCGTTCCCGCTCCGGGCCGTAAACCTCCTGATCCTGCTCGTCGCTCATGCATCCGCCTTGCGAAATGCTGTGTGAAACTTAGCAGGTGCCGGGAGGCCCCGTTGGGCCTTGGCACGATGCTCGGCCTCTGTTACATTGCGGCGCGTTTTTCTCCATCACGCCAACTGCCACCAAGGAGCCGCATCCTGCATGGGTAAGAATCGTCCGGACACCCGTAGACCCAGCGCCCCCACCCCATTCGAGCAGGCACGCGACGAGCTGTTTTCCCACATTCTCCGCTGTGGCGTCCTCGAAGCAGTGACCGAGCACCAGAACGAATGGTTCGACGACACCATGCTCTATCTGCGCGATCGCTATCCGCAGCTGGATGACGAGCAGGTGGCCGAGTTGCGCCTCCTGGGCGAGCGGTACTGCCGCCCGGTGGTGGCGCGCACCACGCCAGTCGGCGCGACCAGCTGACTGCCGCCGCCGCCGCGTGGGCACCGGGGCGCTCCCATGAGAGCGCCCTTCGCGTTTTCGCGAGCTAGCCCCCGCGCCTCGGCCGGCGCCAGCGCAGGCCCGCCGCCACGCGCACCCCGCCTTCCACGCCGATCTCGACGTACCAGCCCGCCGGCCGCGCGGGCGCCGCTTCGAGGCCCGCCACGACGGCAAGGTAGGCCGCCCCGTGCGCATCCTCCGCGCCCGCCCACGCGAGGCCCAGCGCCCCGTACGGGCTCACACCGGAGCGTGCCTGGGGCCTGACGACGAGCTGCGCGGTGGCACGTACGCGCATCGCGGCCGCCCCAGCAACGCTGCCCCCGGACAGGTCCACCGCCGCACGCCGGCCGCCGACCCGGCGCGCGAGCCCGATGTTGCCGCCCCAGAAATCGCGGGTCGCGATGGTCGCGACCGCCCCGGCCGAAAGCTCTGTCGCCGCGACGCGCTGTGCGCACGCGGCATGGACGGAGAGCGCGAGCGCCACGACGACGACGGCGGCCTCGAGCCCGCGCTCAGCGAAGGCTGAGGTCGTAGGAGATTTTGGTGTCGGGCGCGAGCGACGCCACGACGGAGCAGTACTTCTGCAGAGAGAGGTCGATCGCACGGCGCGCCTGGGCTTCGCCGGCGCCGGCGCCGCTGATCGTGAAGCGAAAGTGCAACGCCGTGAAGCGGCGCGGCTCCGCTTCGCGGCGCGTTCCCTGGATTGCGACTTCGAGCGAGCGCAGCTCGACGCGCTGCTTGCGCATGATGCTCACGACATCGGCGGCGGTGCACGACGCGGCCGCCAGGAGCAGCAGCTCGACGGGCGACATGGCGGTCACACTGTCCGCGTCAACCGTGACGGCCGGCCGGCCCGTCACGGCTCCCTCGAACACCATGCCCTCGCGCCATCGCAGCGTCACCTCGCCCTTGGCGCCCATGTCAGCTCCCGCGGCGAGTCGTGAGCCCGAGGTACAGCCGATTATGGCTGAACGCGTCCATGCCGTGGTACTCGATGAGCCAGTTGAACGTCGAGCGATACCGGATCTCGAGGCCGATCACCACGTTGACCCACACGCCGGGGCAATCGGGGTCCGAACCGCACTCCGCGTGCCCGGCGAGCGCCAAGCCTCCACCGACGTACGGAATGGCGGCTTGCTTGTCTGGCGCGAAGCGGTACAGCAGCTCGAAGCTCCCCGCGTATGTATTCGCCCCATTCAGAATCCCGATTTCCACGGATGGGCGGAGTCGCAGCTGGTCGATCGCGAGACTCCCCAGGTCGAGCGTCCCCCCCAGAATCGCCTGCCCGTCGCCCGAGATATCCGCGCCAAACCGGAGTCCAAACCCGAACAGGCCAATCCTCGTGCCGTGCGAACGGCTCCCCACGGGAGGCGGGTTGAACGCCTGCGCGCCGACTGGAAGCGCGCAACAGACCAGCGCGAGCGCCATCACCCACTTACCCAACCGGCCGGATCGCCTCACGTCTCGTTCTCCGGTGCAGGTGAAGGAGGGAGCCGCGTGATCGCTCGGGCGTAGTCCCAGATAGCGTAGAGCCCGACGGCCGTCGTAGCCCACGCGAGCGGCCGCACCAACGGAGAGAGGACGACCGCGGCGACCAACGTTGTCATCTGGGCGACGGTGACCACTTTGCCGCCCGCGCGCGCCGGCAGCGCGACGGGGCGGTGCAGCGTCCAGCGCACCAGAGACCCGAGGACCGCGACCACGTCGCGTGCCAGCACGCCGAGCACTTCGAGGGGCGGCAGCACACCGCGGCTGCCCACGGTGAGAAACGCGGAAACCATGAACACTTTGTCCGCCACGGGGTCGAGCACCACGCCCATGCGCGAGCCGCCCACCCGTCGAGCGAGGATTCCGTCGAGCACGTCACTCGCCGCGGCGAGCGCCACGACACCGAGCTGGATCGCGGGACGGTGAAGAAACGGAAACACGATCGCGAGCGGCACTCGCAGTCCCGTCAGCGCATCTACCGGCGTGACCCACCGTTTCACTTGCCCCACCCTCCCATGCGGCATAGCTTCACGCCGTGGACCTCAATCTGCTCAAGCACGCCGCCATCTTCCAAGAGCTGGACGAGGGTGACCTGGCGCGGGTGGCAGAGGTGTGCCGCGAGCAACGGTTTACCGTCGGGCAGCAGATCTTCAAGGAGGGTGAGCCGGGGACCCGCCTGTTCATCATCGCCCAGGGCGAGGTGCGAATCTCGCGAACCATCCCCGGTTCGGGCGAGGAGGCTCTGGCCGTCCTCAAGGCGGGCGCCTGCTTCGGCGAGATGTCCATCTTCGATCGCTCCGAGCGCTCCACCGACGCGATCGCTAACACCGCCTGCGTCCTCGTCACCATCTCCCGGTCCGACTTCGAGCTGCTGCTGGACTTCAATCGCGACATCGCCTACAAGGTACTCTGGTCCGTCGTGCGCCTGCTGTCCGGCCGCCTGCGGGCGACGAACGACAACCTGCGCTCGTTCCTCGCCATGTCGATGTTCTAGGAGGTTGCATGAACCGGCTGTCCCCGTACGCCGCCTTCATCATGCGTCTGGCCGTGGGCGGCGTCTTTCTGCGGCACGGGATCATGAAGTACCACTGGGGCGTGGCGGGAGTCGCGGGGTTCCTGCACAGTATCCCGGTCCCGTTTGCGTCGGCCGTCGCCGTCTACCTCATCGCCGTCGAGACCGTGGGCGCTGCCTGCGTGCTCCTTGGCTTCTTTACCCGCGCGTGGGCCGGATTGATGGCGGCGAACATGGTGGTCGCGATCCTCGCGGTCCAGCTTCCGAAAGGCGCGAATTTCGAGGTCGAGGCATTGCTGCTCGCCGGCGCCGTCACGCTGGTGGCGCTGGGCGACGGGCCTCTCTCCGTGGCGATCGGGTTGAGACAGGGGAACTGAAACGGGAAGTCCGACGGGGGAAGGGTAGCCCCTGCCCCCGTCCCTCAGTGCAATATCCTCAGTAGTCCCGCTTCGGCGCTTCCCCGAATGAAGCTCTCCGGATCCGTGGCCGGGATCGCCATCCCGGTCTGCTGGCGCCAGCGGCGCGCGCTCGCGGCCATGTACTGCTCGAGGGAATCGCCCGCGTGTTCGCCGGCATCGTCGCGCATCTGCAGTACGATCTCCTCCCACGTCCCGACGTAGGTCGCTCCCCCGTTGGTGCTCACCCGGTGGATCTCGCTCGCCCCCGATCGGGCCCGCATGCCCTTGAGCTCGGTGAGCAGCGTACCGAACAGCTCGAGCTGCCGGGGATCGCGGATCTGCCCGTCCGGCCCCGTGGCCTCGATCTCGGCGAGCAGCAAGTCGTCGGGATCGGCTTCGCCGGCCAGGCCCTCGAGGCGGGCGTGCCACGGCACGAGCTCGGGATCATCGTCACGGAGCCGGTAGACGCTCTTCTTCAGCTCGATCAGGCGCCAGATCGCCAGTCCGTCGAAGTGCTCATCCGCGTCCGTGCGCTCGAGATGAAAGAGCGCCGCCTCGTACTCGCCCCGGTCGTAGAGCAGGTTCGCGAGGTAGATACGCGCCTCACCGTGGCCACCGTCGAGCTCGAGGGCGCGACGCAGCCAGTACAGCGCACCACCCTCGTCAGCCAGGCGGTGCGCCGCGTACCCCACGCATGCCGCGGCGTCGGCGGACTCGGGATGCGCCGTCACGGCCACCTCGAAGAACCGACGCGCGTGATCCAGGACGCCTTCGCGGAACAGCGCGCGACCCGCCTGCAGCATCAGGTCGTGGTCGTCATGAAAACCGAGGGTGAGCAGACGGTCGAATGCCTCGACTGCTCCACGCCGCTCTCCGAACTTGAGCAGCACCTCACCGAGGCCCGCGATCGCGTCTTCGTGGTCGGGATCGAGCCCCAGAGCCTCACCGAAGCCGCGCCGCGCCCACGCGAATTCCTCGCGCGCGAGGTGCGCGTAGCCGCGGCCGACATGGAGATCGACGGAGTGGGGGTAGAGATTCAGTCCCTCGCGCAGGGTGTCGAGGGCCTCGTCGTACCGACCTTCATTGTAGAGCTGATGTGCGCGTTCGTCGTAGTCGTCGGAGCTCAAGAACGGTTCCGACATCGAACGGGCCTCCCGGGAAGGTTGTGCTATGATACGACACCACGGACGGTTACACAAGCAAGCCTCGCGGGCTATTTTCCCCGCCGGATGCATACGAACCTCGTCCCCATTCCAGACGGCTCGGTCACGTCGCCGCGCGGCTTCACCGCCGCGGCGGCCCACGCGGGCCTCAAGGCCGACGGCGCTCTGGACGTCGCTCTGCTGGTGAGCGCCACGAGCTGCGCGACCGCCGGGGTGTTCACGCGCAACGCCGTGCGCGCCGCGCCGGTCGTGTACGACGCCGACCTGCTCGGCGAGCGGCCGGGTCGCGTGCGCGCGGTGGCCATGAACGCCCGCGTCGCCAATGCCTGCACCGGGCCCGCGGGGCTCGAGGACGCGCGCGCCATGGCACAGGCCGCCGAGCACGCCGCGGGCCTGCCGCCGCGCACCGCCCTCGTCCTGTCAACCGGCGTGATCGGTGTGCCGCTCCCGACCGACCGCATCGCCGAGGGGCTCCGTCAGGCCGCGGCCCGCCTCGGGCCCGACGGCGGCGTCTCTGCCGCGCGCGCCATCATGACGACCGACACGCGTCCCAAGCATTGCGCCGTGCGACTCGAGACGCCCAACGGCGCGATCACGATCGGTGGGATCGCCAAGGGCGCGGGGATGATTCACCCCGACATGGCGACCCTCCTCGCCGTATTGACCACCGACGCCGCCGGCGAGCCCGCCGCCCTTGCCCCCCTGCTCCACCGCGTGGTAGACCGCTCGTTCAACGCGATCTCGGTGGACGGCGACACCAGCACGAATGACACCGTCCTTCTCCTGGCCGGAGGTGGATCCGGCATCGATCCCTCGCGGGACGGCACGCTCTGGGCGCAGTTCGAGGAAGCCCTGCTGCACGTCGCCCGCACGCTGGCGCTCGCGATCGTGCAGGACGGCGAGGGCGCTACCAAGATGCTCGAGATTCACGTGGTCGGAGCCGCGAGTGAACGGGCGGCACGCGACGTCGGCCGCGCCATCGCGCGATCCGCGCTCGTCAAGACGGCGATCTACGGCGGCGACCCCAACTGGGGGCGTGTCCTCGCAGCCGCAGGGGCTTCCGGGGTTCCTCTCGCCAGCGATCGCCTCGCGCTCCAGGTGGCGGCGGGTGAGGAGTGGATAACCCTCGCGACGGGGGGCGCAACGGCACGGCCCGATATGGCCCGGGCCCATGAGATTTTCGGGCAAAACGCGATCCGCCTCCGCCTCGACCTTGGGATCGGTCGAGCGGAGGCGGTGGTGTGGACGTGCGACCTGACGCCTGACTACATCAGGATCAACGCAGACTACACCTCGTAGGAAGCTACTTCGCGCTGTCCTTCGCGGCGGCCGGCTTCGGCTCCGACTTCGGCGCTGGCTTCGGCGCCGGCTTCGAGCTCTTCGTGCTCTTCTTGGCAGTTGTGCTGCTCTTGGCAGGTGTGGTGGTCTTGGCCTTCGTAGAATCGTGCTGTGGAGCCTGCCGGGCGACGTAGGCCGGCTGCGCGGCGATCAGGAACGCCGGGGTGGCAAGCAATGCGACGGCCAACATCGTAGAGCGAATCATAGCGCGGTACCTCCCGAGGGAATTGGCGAACCGAACGTGCTTCACTTCGTAGCGTAGACTCGGGAACCACCACGGGCGTCACCAAGTGAAGCGGTGGTGACGAGCAAATCGTCGCAGATGGAAACGTCCCCTCAGGGCCTCCGGGACGGCACCCGGGGCGGGGACGGCGCCCCCTGCGGGGCCGGCACCCGCTGCGGGGGCCGGGTGGCACGCTGGCTTGGCTCTTCGGGAGGACCAGGGACGTCGGGCAGCTCAGATGCCACGGAATTGAGCGCGTCGCTGTATGACTTCCCGCTCTGGAGCTCGAGCACCGCCCTGCTTGATACATCGAGCAGGCGCTCGTTCCGGAGTCCGTGGTCCGCGGCCGCCAGGATCAGATTGGTAGCCGAGTCCTGGTCGAACCCGCGCTCGACCAGATCGGCGACCGCGTGGAACGCCGGACCCCTTGGCTCGGCGGGCAGGGCCGCGACGATGCGACTGACGACCGACGGCGTCAGGCCGCGCTTGAGCGCGGCGTTGAGCGCGGCCACCTCTTCCGGCGTGGTCGGGGAAGCGTCACCAGCCTCGACCAACGTGTTGCGCGCCCGGCGCAGCTGGTCGAGGTTGATACGCACCGCCCCGACGATGTACTTGGCCTCCACGTGCTTCGCTCCACCCTCGATGGCCTTCTGAACGAGCAGCTCGGCGGGCAACGACTCGGCGACAGCGGCCTCGACGAGCGAATCGATCGCAGGGATCGCTGCGGGCGGGACTCGGCCTTCCAGCCTGACGCTGAGCGACTCCCCGGGACGCATCGACTGCGCCGTCTGGGCGGTCAGGGGGCACGCGACGCACAGCAGGAGGAGCGCCCACCTCATAGGTGAGATTCTCGCCTCGGCCGAACGATCACCACCGAATTCTCACGCCCGAAATCGTCCTCGACGAACCGCTCGGCCAGCGGGTCCGCGATCCACCGCTCACCGTCCACGACGAACATGTACTCATGCGCGCCCGCGGGCAGCACCACCGTCGCACCCCATACCCCGTCGTGATCGCTATCGTCGAGCGGAATGGACTCGGGCCGCCAGTCGTTGAACGAGCCCACGACCGCGACGGACCGCGCACCCGGGAACCGCGCCACAAACTGTGCGATGCCTTCGCCTTCGCGCAGAGCGATTCCGGGCTCGGGCAGCGGGAACAGCACGAGCGCGAGGATCCCCGCCGCGACCGCGAGACTCCAGACGGGCCGCAGCCTGAGCACGACTGCGCGTGGCGTGAGCAGCCAGTGGACGAGGCGGCGCGCGCGGGTGGGGGTGGGCCGCGCGATGACCGTCATCACACGCTCGGCGACGCTCGTCGCGCACGGCGCCGCCGCAAGCAGCGCCACCGCTTCGTCCAACCGCTGCACCTGCCGGCGCAGCGATACGTCGAGTGCGTCCGGCTTCTCGTCGCCGTCGAGCACGCGATGCACTCTCGGATCAATTGGTGTCATTCAGCCTCCTCCAGCGCACGCAACAGTGCTTCCCGTGCGCGATGCACCCGCATCTTGAGGGTCGGGATCCGTTCCCCCGTCGCGGCCGCCATTTCCTCGTAGCTCATCCCCTCGACATGCTTCAGGACAAACGCTTCGCGTTTGTCGGGAGAGAGCTGCGCCAGCGCCCGCTCAACCATTGCCAGCTGTTCCGCGCGCTCGAGCGTCATCTCGACGTTGTCCGGATCCGGCAGCGGCGGCGCATCGTCCAACGAGATCGAGCCGGTCGGCTGGCGAGCCAGCTCGCTCTTGCAGCGATTCGAAACGATGCGATAGAGCCAGGTCCGTAACCGATTCGGATCCCGACAGCTCGCCAGGTGACGGTACGCGCGCACCAGGCCTTCAGCCACCGCGTCGGCTGCCCCGTCCCTGCTGCCAAGCATGCGCGTTGCAAAACGAAGCAACCCGGGCTCGTATCGGCGGATGATCACTCCGAAGGCCTCAACGTCGCCGGCCAGAACGGTGGCCACGACCTCGGCGTCCGACGGGTCTTCACCCTTAGGCATGAGACTTGGATTCGCCACTGGGCGTCACGCTACACGGCGATCTGAAACCGCGCCAGGGGCCGTAGGCACTAGCGCGTGGCCAGAATCGCTTGAGCGACGGTGAGATAGCTCGAGGCCAGCACTTCGTCGGTCGGGGCCAGGCCCGCGAATGCTTCCATGGTCGCCTCGGCGCGCCGGCGGTACCCAGCCTCGCCGGTCGCCTCCGCTAGCTGCAGCAGCACGCGGGCCGCCCAGGCATTGGCCCCTGGAAGCAGGTTGTCCCACACCTGTTGCGTGCGGTCCACCAAGCCCGGCACTGCGCGATCCGCTTCCGACGCATCGAAGTACCCCCCCAGCGGATCCGCAAAATCCCGCTCGAGGACCGCCGCGAGGTCTGCGGCCACCTGCAGGTACCGTGGCTCCCCCGTGGCCCTGAACGCAGCCATCGCAGCGCTCGCAACCTGAACCTGGTCCTGAAGCAAGGATCGCGTTTCCGTCGAGTCGCCGGGCCCGTGTCGCACTCCCCTCCCGGCGACGTAGGAGCGCGCCAGCAAGGTGTCCAGGGCAGCAACCCCCTTCCGCTCGGCGGCGGAGTCGCCAATCGCCGTCGCCGCTTCGAGCGCCGCCCCGATCACATACGCAGCCCGATCGGCGAACACGGCATTGGGCTCGTCCAGGCGCCGCTCCGCGAGGAGGTTCTCCAACCCGCGCCGCGCCGCCTCCCAGTATCGACGCTCTTCAATGAGCCCCCAGCCCAGCGCCAGGTTGCGAACCATCCCCGCGCGCACGACCATCGGCGGCTCGTCTCGCTCGCCCTTCGCAGCCAGGACGTCGCCCGAGTCGGCGAGGACATCGAGGAGAGCCCGGGCCAGGCGAAGGTCTTTTGGGTCGGCGCTGCGAGCCGCCGCCGCGAGAGCCAGCTCGGCGGCCTGGCCGTATGCCACGGTGCCCAGCGCGAGCCGGTGATCAACGGCCTGGGCCAGGGCGGCCCGCACACGGTCAACGCGGGCGGCAACCGCGCCGGGCTCCAGCACGCCGTGGGCTCCGGTCTGGCGGTTGAGCGAGAGCTGCCGTACCAGCGCCGCCTGGCGCACAATGAAATCGCGATGCGTGCGAAAGCTGCGCGCCACCTCGGGGAGGATCTGCTTGATCCCGCGGCCGGTCACGGGGTCGTCGGCGGGGAAGTACGTGCCCCCGAAGAACGCCGAGCCGTCGGGGGTCAGGAACACCGTCAACGGATAGCCGCGCAGACCGGTGAGCACCTCAACCGCCACCCCGTAACGCTGCGCCACGTCGGGCCGCTCGTCGCGATCCACTCGGACCGGCACAAAGAGCGAGTCGATCACCGCGCCCACCTCGGCGCTGGCGTACGTCTCGCGATCCATCGCGGCACACCCCCGGCAGTCTTCGGCTCCGATGTACAGCAGGATCGGGCGATCGAGCCTGGCCGCGAGGGAGAACGTTGCGCGCGTCCAGCGCTGCCACCCGACCGGCTCACCCGCCGCGCGGGCAAGATAGGACGTGGCCGACTGAGCCATTTCGTTGGTGAACTGCCTGTGCTCTGTGGCGCAGCTGATGGCGCACAGTGCGACGAACGGCGCGAACGGGGAGCGCATTAGGTGAGGCGTTGAACGTCTCGCTGCTCGGTGGCGTGGTACACGGCGCTCGCGCGTTTTGTTCGAGATGCCATTGCAGTATACTGTGCCCGCATGAGCGAGATTCCGACGACCATCATCGTGAAGACCAATAGTGGCCTGTTGATCGAGGGACCCGTCCGGATCGTTCGCCCGGACGGCTCCGTCATCCCGGTCCCGCCGCGCAAGGACGGCCGACCAGCGGAAGTCGTTGTCCTGTGCCGTTGTGGCGGCTCGGCCATCAAGCCGTTTTGTGACGGAACTCACAAGCGCAACGGGTTTTGCGATCCCCCGCCCCCGGCCCCGCTTCCCACAAGCTGAGCACGCCGTATTATGTTGTGACCGTCTCGGGAGGGGGGGTACTGCGGACCCGGACCCCACCCGCCTGCCCCCTGCCCCTGCTCCTGCCCCTAACGGAGGATTCACATGGCGAAGGCTGGAAAGACTCCGATGGCCGCGGACGAGGGCTATTGCGTAAAGTGCAAAGCCAAGAGAAAGATCTCGAACGCGCAACAGGTGAAGATGGCCAACGGCCGGCCCGCGCTTAAGGGCGTCTGCCCGGTGTGCGGTACCGGCATGTTCAAGATCCTGCCGCCCAAGTAGCGTCCCCCGCTTCGAGCTCGGTTACGCCGCCCCCGACTGCCGCGCGTCGGGGGCGGCGTCATTTCACCGCACGGCCACCGCTCCCCTGATACGAGTACTGGAATGTGAGGCACGCCGTCCCTGCATCGCGGCAATAGTACGCGAGCATCTCGACTTTCGCGTATCTCCCTCGCGCCGTGCGCACCGCATACACGTGGTGCTTCGACATGAGCAGGTGACTCACCATGCTGTACTCGTACCACTTGCCCACCCCGGGGTTGATCGTGTCGCCCGTGGTGGTGTTCGCAAGGTAGCCTTCCGTCGGGACCTCGCGTACGGAATCGAATGCGACGGGCCCCAGGTCCTCGATGCCGCCCCCGGGTGCGGCGATCAGGTGAAAGCGCCGGAACGCGATGTCCCAGGGTCCCGAGTCCACCGCGGCGTTGCGCGCGAAATCAAACGTGACCCACCGGTCCGTGGCCGAGGCGTCGAGGGTGTAGGTGGCGGGCCCCACGAGTGAGTCGCCGACCGGTCGCGGCGCCGGGACGGTGAGCGTGTACGCCGGAAACTCCGGCCGCGTGAACGATCCGATCAGCAGGGCGGCGATGAGAAGGACGAAGGCGCCCGCCAACACGAGCACCATGATGGGCGGGCGAGTCACGGCTCGGCCATGAACGGGTAGGTCCACTGCCTCGGGGGAACGAAGTTCTCCTTGACTGCACGGGGACTGGCCCAGCGAAGCAGGTTGAGCGCACTCCCCGCCTTGTCGTTTGTGCCGCTCGCCCTCGCCCCGCCGAAGGGTTGCTGGCCGACGACCGCACCCGTGGGTTTGTCATTCACGTAGAAGTTGCCGGCGGCGAAGCGCAGCGCGCGCTGTGCGTCGCCGACCGCCCGGGCATCCTGCGCCATGATTGAGCCGGTGAGCGCGTAGGGGGACGTGCGATCCACCACCGCGAGCGTCTCGGCCCAGCGCGCCTCGGGATAGACGTACACCGAGAGTACCGGACCGAAGATCTCCTCGCACATCGTCCGGTGCGCAGGGTCCTCCACCAGAAGCAGCGTCGGATCGACGAAATAGCCTTCGCCGTCGTCCGCACGCCCGCCCGACAACACCTGCACGCGCGCATCGCCGGCGGCGGCGGTCAGATAGCCCGCGATCCGGTCGAACGCCTTCCGGTCGATGACCGCGCCCATGAAGTTGCGGAAGTCGGCCGGATCCCCGACGCGGACCGAGGCGAGAATGTCCTTCATCCGCTCGCGCAGCCGGGGCCACAGCGTGTCGGGAACGTAGGCGCGGGACGCGGCGCTGCACTTCTGCCCCTGATACTCGTAGGCCCCGCGCACGAGCGCGACCGCGAGCGCCTCAACGTCCGCGCTCGCGTGGGCCAGCACGAAATTCTTCCCGCCCGTCTCACCCACCAGCCTGGGATAGCCGGCGTACCCGGTCAGATTGTCGGCCACCCGCTTCCACAGGCCCTGAAAGACCTCGGTCGAGCCGGTGAAATGGATGCCGGCCAGCCGCCGGTCGCTGAGCACCTCGTCGGACACGGCGGCGGCGGGTCCCGGCACGAAGTTGATCACTCCGGGCGGCAGGCCCGCTTCCTCGAGGACCTTGACGATCCGGTAGTTCGAGAGGACAGCCGCCGCGGCCGGCTTCCACACGATCGTATTGCCCATCAACGCGGGCGCGGCCGGAAGATTGCCTCCGATCGAGGTGAAATTGAACGGCGTGATCGCGTAGACAAAACCCTCGAGCGGCCGGTAGTCCATGGTATTCCATGAGCCCGGCACCGAGAGGGGTTGCTCGCCCAACAGCCGCGCGGCGTAGTGAACGTTGAAGCGGAAGAAGTCGATGAGCTCACACGCCGCATCGATCTCCGCCTGGTGGACGGTCTTGGACTGCCCCAGCATGGTCGCGGCGTTCACCACGCGCCGAGAGTCGCCGGCGAGCAGGTCCGCCGCCTTGAGAAACACGCGGGCGCGGCGCTCGAGCGGCCACGCCGACCACTCCGGCCAAGCCTCGAGAGCGGCCGTGATCGCCGCCTGTACCTCGGCGCGGCCCGCCTGATGGACGCGCGCCAGCACACGGCGGTGGGCATGGGGCGCCACGAGGTCGACGGTCGACCCGGTCCGGACCTCACGCCCGCCGATCACGAGCGGGATCTCGCCGGGCTGCGTGGTGAGGTCCCGCAGGGCCTGCTTGAGCTGCGCGCGCTCGACCGTGCCGGGAGCGTACGACAGGACCGGCTCGTTGACCGGAGCGGGAAATCCCGAGACGGAGTTCATGGCTGCCAATCTACACGGGGCCGGCGGCGATCGCGGAACCTTGGCGTGTTGTATTAGCAATGACGCTCGACGCTCGTACCACAATCGGTCACATCCACCTGACGGTCTCCGACCTGGAGCGGGCCCTCGCGTTCTATCGCGACGTCCTCGGCTTCGACGTCACCACCCGCTACGGACGCGACGCGGTGTTCCTGTCTGCGGGGGGATACCACCACCACATCGGGTTGAACACATGGGCCGGACGCGGGGCTCCCGCGCCGCCCCGGGGCGCGACGGGATTGTACCACTTCGCGATCCTCTACCCCGATCGTGCCGCCCTCGCGCGCGCGGTGCGGCGCGTCCTCGACCACCAGGTAGCGCTCGAGGGCGCGGCGGATCACGGCGTGAGCGAAGCTGTGTACCTGCGGGACCCCGATGGGAACGGCGTCGAGCTGTACCGCGACCGCCAGGAAAAGGACTGGCCGCGTGGCCCGGATGGGCGCCTCGTCATGCACACCCTGCCGCTCGATCTCGAGGCGCTGTTGGCGGAGGCTTAGCTCACGTGTGCGTGACGGGCTGGAGGCGGGGAGGCGGGAAGTCCCCCGACCGCTGGGTGGGAATAGGCAGGGCGATCGTTACCGTCGTACCGACGTTCTCGGTCGACTCGACCGAGACCGTACCGCCGAACATGTTGTGGATGACGTCGCGCACAAGGCTCAGGCCCACGCCCGTCCCTTCGCCGAATGCCTTGGTCGTGAACCCGGAGTCGAAGATCCGGTCGAGATTCTGGGGCGCGATTCCCTGCCCCTGGTCGCGCACCGTGAGGTGGAGCGTTTGACCGACGCGCTCGAACCCCACGCGAACAGACCCGGCCCGACCGGCCGATGCGTCCGCGGCGTTGCGAATCACGTTGACGAGCGCGTCGTAGAGCGCGTTCGGGTCGCCGAGCAGGTAGACCGCTTCGAGCGCGCTGGCCAGCTCGAGCGCGACCCGTTCCCGCAGGACTCGCCCCTCCAGCGTGCAGCACGACTGCACGACGCGGGCGGCGTCGAACCGCTCCCAGCGCGCCATGGCCCCGCGCGCGCGATCCTTGACCGCGCGCACGAACTGGGCCCCGCGGTCGATGTCCCCAAGCACCTGACCGAGCTCATCGATCAGCTCGAGCCGCCGAGCCTCGGGGACCTCGCCCAGAGCACTCACGGCCTCCATGGCCACCTGGACCGACGCCCGGGCGCTGGTCAGCCGGTTTCCCAGCTCGTGCGCGATGACCCCTGGAAGGTTTTCGAGCTCTCGGAGATGGTTCATCGGGGGAACCGTCAAGGAGACCGCAGTCTGGCCCTCGACCAGGCCGAGGCACAGGCCGGCAAGTTCGAGTGTCAGCCTGACCGGGCGGCGGCGTTCCTGGCCGCGGGGCGGCGGGGCGGGCGGCCGGGAACGAACCGGCGCCAGGACCCACTCTCCCGCCGCATCGCCGGAGCAGGAGACCCATCGGCTGCCCTGCAGCAGGGGGATATTCCAGCTGCGCAGGGCGGTGCGCACGTCGGCGGGCGCATAGATCGTTGCGTGCGGTGAGTTGGAAAGCCTGGGCTCGAGCTCCGCGCGGTCCGACACCTCCCACAACATGACCGTGCGGCCGCCGAGCGCGACGCTCGCCTGCCGCAGGATCTCGACTCTCGCGTCGTCGTCCCTGGAAAGTTGTACGGTCACGTGCGCCCCCGCGCCACAACCCATCGGGCCCGCAGGGCAGGACGTCTACCCGTGGTTGGAGCCTACTGGGTACGAATTGTCTTCGGAGGGCGCGCATTACATATGTGGAATGGGGTCGAGCCAGTCAAGCGCGTTGACATGGTCTTACGAGTCCCCTAGGTTCGGAGCGGAACCTCTGATGGGAACAGCAGTTGGCAGCAGGTGATAGGACGGTCGAGGCCCGTGCTCGGCGCGGGCCTCTTTCTCCGAAGAGGGGGCAGGGGCGTGGAAACCCGCGAAGCTGATGTTCGGGCCGCTTCCCGCCGCATCCTGGCGACAAGTGAGCGGGAGCTCCAGCGCATCGTGCTCGACATGCACGATGGGCCGGTCCAGGACATCTTTGCCGCGCTGTCCCAGCTCCAGGTGCTGGAGCGCGCCCTCGCCGCCGACCCGGTTTCCCAGCAGCGCGCCGAGCAGGCGATCGGCCTCCTCGAGCGGGCCCTGGGCGAGATTCGGAACTTCATCGGGGCGTTCCGCCCACCCGGCTTCGAGCGCCGCCCTCTCGACGCGATCATCGAAGGGCTGGCCGTCCAGCATGAAACACTGACGACGCAGACGGTCGAGTTGACGGTGCCGCCCGACCTGGGGGACTGTGCCCTGTCCACGAAGATCGCGATCTACCGGGTGCTCCAGGAGGCGCTGGCCAACGGGCATCGCCACAGTGGGGCCACGCGCCAGCGGGTGGTCGTCGCGCGGCGGGGGCAGGCGATCACGCTGACGGTGGCCGACGACGGGAAGGGGTTCGACCCCAAGCGGGTGCTCGCGCGCGAAGCGGACGTGGGAGTCGAGGGAGGGCATTTCGGCTTGCGGGGGATCCAGGACCGCGTCGCGATGCTGGGCGGGACCTTCGCGCTCGAGAGCGCGCCTGGGCACGGCACGACCCTCACCATCACGTTTCCGGCCGAATGAGCTCCGTTCGTCTCATCCGGGTCCTCCTCGCCGACGACCACGCGATCGTCCTCGAGGGTTTGCGCGCCCTCCTGGACGGCGAGCCCGGGATCAAAGTGGTCGCGGCGACGACCGACGGATCCGAAGTGGTCCGGCTGGCGGAGCAGCACAAGCCGGACGTGGTCGTGTTGGATCTCGAGCTGGGCGGCATGAAGGGGACGGCGGTGCTGGCGGCGCTGCGCGAGCGCCCCGATCCACCCAAAGTCCTGGTGCTCACGGCCTACAATGACGGGGACGCGCTGCGTTCGGCCCTAGACGCCGGCGCGGACGGCCTCGCGCTCAAGACAGAATCGCCGCAACAGACGCTCACCGCGATCCGGCAGGTCTACGCCGGCCAGCTCGTGTTCCCCCAGGCGGCGCGGCGCTGGATCGAGGGCCGCGGGACCGGCGCACCCGGGGAGCTCACGCCGCGGGAGCGCGAAGTCTGGACGCTGATGGCGGCGGGAATGACCAACCCGCAGATCGCGGAGCGCCTGGGGCTCTCCGACAACACCGTCAAATTCCACGTCCAGCACCTCTTCTCGAAGCTCGGCGTAAAGAACCGCACGGAAGCCGCTCTCAAGTTCGCGCACGGCCGCTAGCCATGTAGACGCGGGTTGCCCAGCACCAGCGGCTGCCGCGCTTCGCGATGTGCACCGCGCCGCTGGCCGCAAGTCTTTCGACGAGCGCGAAGTGGGCGAGCAGCTCCTCAGCGAGTGGGTACCACTGCTCTTCGACAAGCTCCACCTTGGCAAACCTGGCGCGCGCGGCTTCCAGGGCGGTAGCCTCCCGTGACAGCGTGAGCAGGGGGAAGATCAGCACGCCCGAGGACGACAGGTAGTCGGGCGCCTGCGCCACCACATCGAGGATCCAGCGGGTGCCGTCGGGCCCCGCGTCGCTCGGAACCGCGGCCGGGTACCAGCCGGAGGCCCGGGCGAGCGGCTCCGCGACGCCCGCGACGTCGTCCACGATCAGGTCGAAGCGCTGGTCCTTCCACGGCTCGAACAGGCTGCCCCGCCGGCAGTCGATTTGGACGCCGTTCTGAGCCGCGTTGTGGCGCGCGAGCCGTACCGCGCCGGCGCTCAGGTCGGAGGCGCTGACGACCGCGTCCGGCGGCAGGCATTTCGCCAGGACGATGCCAACCACGCCGCAGCCACACCCCAAATCGAGCACGGTGCGGGGCCTGTGACTCAAGGCGCGACGGGCCGCTCGGAGCAACAGCACAGTGGTAGAGGTCGGATAGAAGACATCCGGAGCCGCAGCGACGCGGATCGTCTCGGTGTCGCCCAGCTTCTTGTCGCGGTAGGCGAATTCGCGTGACAGTCCGGCCGTCACGACGCGCGCTCAATTCGAAACGAAACGCTCACGATGTCAATCTATGTGAAGCGATGAGCCCCTGCGCGGTCAACTTGACACGGCGCCATATGCGGTGCAGCGTGGTTCGGCTCGTGACTCGACTTGTCGGACCTGCTTCCATCGCCCAAGGAGACTGGACCGTATGAATATGGTGACGGCACTCGCGATCGCGGCCGGCGTGCTGGTCGCAGTATGGGTGAAGGTCTCTGCACTTATCACTGTGCCCTACTGGTACGTCGGGGTGTTCGGCTGGGCCTGTTACATGGCGGCTGGCGGGGGCATGAACGGCCTGAAGAAGGCGATCCCGGCAGGCGTCTTGGGCATGCTCGCAGTAGCAGCCGCCGAGATGGTCGCGCTAATGACCGGTCACATGGAACTGGAATGGCTGCTCCTCGGCGCCGCTACCTTCGTGGCTGTATTCGTGTCCCGGTTCGCATTGTTCTCGTTCATTCCCGCGGCATTCTGCGGCGCCGCCATCATCGGCGCCGGCGGGCCCGTCGGGATCTTCGATCTCATCACGAACGTGAAGCTCGGCATCGCCTTCGTGCTCGGCGCTATCATCGGTTTTATCGCTGACGCCGTCGCGAGGATGATGACGAAGAAGGCGTAGGCTCAGCCATCCGCGGGATGACGTGTGGGGGCGCAGCGTGCTGCGCCCCCACGGTCTTTGTCCCTAGAGGATCTTCGCCGCGGTCCTGAGGGTGCGGTAGATACCCCACGCCAGGGGCATACCCACGAGCCCCCATGCGATCGCCACGAGCCACCAGGTGCGAGCCCCGGGCCGGGCGGGATCCGTCGTGAGGTTGCTCGCGAGCCGTGGCGGCGGGCTACGCTCCGCGGCGAGCTCTTCCGCCGTCATGAAGTACCGATCCGCCACCGGCCGGACGGCGAAGTTGGCCGCGCACCCGATCGCGAGCAGCGCGGCGAGCACGTACATCGCCGTATTGTAAGCCTCCGCTGCCGGCACGCCGTGCCCGATCTGGTACTCCCGCAAGTAATTCACGAGCACGGGTCCCAGAACGCCCGCCGCCGACCACGCGAGCAGCAACCGCCCGTGGATCGCGCCGACGAACCTCGTGCCGAACAGGTCCGCGAGGTACGCCGGGATCGTCGCGAATCCGCCTCCGTACATCGTGAGGATCATGCAGACCAGGCCGACGAACAACGGCACGCTGCCGAGCCTGCCGGCGAACGGCACGGAGCAGTAGAGAACGATGCCTAGCACGAAGAAGACGTAGTACGTCGTCTTGCGACCGATGTAGTCCGACAGCGACGCCCAGAAGATGCGGCCGGCAATGTTGAAGAGACTGATCAAGGCGGCGAAGCCCGCGCCGATCGTCGCCACCTGTGCGCGCTGGTCGCCCCCCAGGTCCTTGAGCGCGGCCGCCACGCCGATCAGCCTGCCGCCAAACACCTCTTGCAGCATCGGCGAGGCCATGCCGATCACGCCGATCCCGGCACTCACGTTCATCCATAACACGACGAACAGCAGCCAGAACTGCGGGGTGGTCCACGCGCGGTCGACATGCACCTCCCGAGCCGTGATCATGGTGTCCCGCTGGGCAGGTGGTTGCCAGCCCGACGGACGCCAGCCGTCGGGCGGCAGACGATAGCCGAACGCGCCGCAGAGCATCGCCACGAAGTAGATGACCCCCAGCGTGACGAACGTGGACGCAACGCCGATGGACGTAGCGGTTGCGTAGTGCCGCATCAGGATGTCCGCGAGCGGCGAGCCGATCATCGCACCGCCGCCGAAGCCCATGATGGCCATGCCCGTGGCCATGCCGCGCTTGTCAGGAAACCACTTGATGAGCGTCGAGACGGGAGAGATGTAGCCCAGCCCGAGACCACAGCCGCCGATCACACCGGACCCCAGCCAGAGAAGCCAGATCTGGTGGAGCACGACTCCCAGCGCCGAGATGAAGAACCCGCCACCCCACGAGCACGCGGCCACGACGCCCGCCTTCCGCGGCCCCTCGCGCTCCACCCAACGTCCGAATACGGCCGCCGACGAGCCGAGAAAGACGAAGAACAGCGTGTACATCCACCCCAGCGTGCTGATCTTCCAGTCACCCGGCGCCGGTTGCGTGATGCCAATGGCGCGGGACAGCGGGAGCCAAAAGACGCTGAACCCGTACGCCATGCCGATCGACAGGTGGATCGCAAGCGCCGCCGGCGGCACGAGCCAGCGGTTGAACCCTGGTCCCGCGACGGTCCGTTCTCTCGAGAGCAGTCCGGCCATGCGATCATCTGGGAGGGAGAAGAGGTATACTGAGTACCGGAGCCAGGGCTCGCAAGGAGCCGCAATGACTGCAACGCACTACGCCCCCACCCGCAACGCCGCCTTGCCGCCGCACGTCTGGGCGACGCTGGTCGCCGCGACCAGCGTGATCATCGGCGTGATCTGGGATATTTCCTGGCATCGCTCCATCGGCCGCGACACGTTCTGGACGCCTGCCCACCTCGCGATCTACCTGGGTGGCGCGCTCGGCGGCGGAGCGTGCGGTTGGCTCGTGCTCCGTACGACCTTCGCCACCCCACCGGCCGAGCCCACGCCGGGCGTCCGGTTCTGGGGGTTCCGGGGACCGCTCGGAGCCTGGCTGTGCATCTGGGGCGCGATCGCGATGATCGCGTCGGCCCCGCTCGACAACTGGTGGCACGACGCGTACGGCCTGGACGTCAAGGTGCTCTCGCCGCCGCACACGGTGCTGGCGCTCGGCATGCTGGGCATCCAGTTCGGGGCACTGCTGCTCGCGCTGGCGGAGCAGAACCGCTCGGGCCGGGAGCGGCGCTACGGCCTCTTGGTCGCGTGGCTCGCGGGCGTGCTCATTCAGAACGCTTCCGTTCTGGGCATCGAGCAGGTGGGGTTTGCGAATGAGGCGCGTACGGCGCTGTACTACCAGGTGGGCGCGGCGCTCTTTCCCACCGCCCTGGTCGCCGCCGGCCGGGCCGCGGGTATCCGCTGGGGAGCGACGGCAGCCGCGGCGGCGTACATGGCGATCTCCATGGTGATGATCTGGGTGCTGCAGCTCTTTCCCGCCACGCCGAAGCTCGCGCCTGTCTTCAATTCGCTGACGCACATGGTCCCGCCACCCTTCCCGGTGGTGCTGGTCGTCCCGGCGGCGGTGATCGACGTCCTGCTCCGGCGCATCGGGCCGGGACGCGACTGGCGGCTGTCGGTGCTGATCGGGATCGGATTTCTCGCCGCCTTCGTCGCGACCCAATGGGTGGCGAGCGAATTTCTGCTGTCTCCCTACGCGCGGAACGCATTCTTCGGCGTGGACAACTGGGACTATTCCAGCCGGCTCGGACCCTGGCGTTACGAGTACTGGCGCACCGCGACCGATCCGATCACGGCCGAGGGGTTGGGATGGGCCGCGCTGTTCGCGGTCGCCGGGTCGCGACTGGGCCTGTGGTGCGGGAACTGGTTGTCGAAGATCAAGCGATGAAGGCGCGCCGCAGGGGGCGGCTGCTTGCCGTCGCCGCCGTTGCGCTCGTCACGTCCGCCCACGTCGGAAGCCCCGACACCTACTTCGAAGGCCGGGCGGGCCCCTACCCCGTCCGCGTGATCGTGCGTACGCCCGGCGTCATTCCGGGACTCGCGCAGATCACGGTCCGGTTGCTCGCCCCGCCGGCCGCGCCGAGGGTGCTCGTGGTGCCGGTCTTCTGGGATCCGAAAACCGCGGCGCCACCACCCCCGGACATCGCGAAGCGCGTGCCGGGAGACTCGACCCTCTACAGCGCTTCGCTCTGGCTCATGCGCTACGGGGCCTACAGCGTGCAGGTGAAGGTCGAAAGCCCTGACGGCGACGGAACGACGCTGGTGCCGATCAATGCGATCGCCACGCGCCGGCTCGGGCTGCCGACGCCGCTCGCGATCCTGCTCGGCGCGTTGGGCGCGCTCCTCTTCGCGGGCGCCGTCACGCTCGTCGCCGCGGCGGTGCGCGAAAGCGTCCTCGAGCCTGGCGCCGTGCCCGATGGCCGCCGCAGGCGAATGGCGCGCATAGCGGGCGGCGCCGGCGCCCTGTTGCTCGCGCTCGCCCTGCTCGGCGGACGTGCGTGGTGGAACGCGGTCGACGCGCAATTCCGCACCGGCTTGTTTCGGCCCCTCCACGCCACCACGAGCGTCGCCTCCGTGGACCGCCAGTCCGTGCTGCGTCTCACGATCGACGATCCCGCTTGGACCGACCCGCGACGCCACCCGGCGCCGCTCGTGCCCGATCACGGTCACCTGATGCATCTCTTCCTGGTGCGGGATTCGGGAATGGCGGCCTTTGCCCATTTGCACCCGACGCCGACTGCGCCCACGACGTTCGAGACCGCTCTGCCACCGCTGCCCCCAGGCACCTACCGCGTCTATGCGGACATTGTGTTCGAAAGCGGGTTCTCGCAGACACTCGTGAGCAGCGTGGGCCTCGCACAACCGGCCGCCCTCTGGCATGCGTCGGATGCCGACGATTCCTGGCTTACGACGGGTCCGTCGCCGGAAGCGAGCGGGGATACCGTGTCGCTCGCAGACGGCTCGACGATGATCTGGGAGCGTCACAAGGAAGTACTCGTGGTAGATCGGGAGGCACCGCTCCGTTTCCTGGTCCGGGCACCGGACGGCACGCGCGCGGCACTCGAGCCTTACATGGGAATGGCCGGGCACCTAATGCTCGCGCGGGATGACGGCGCGGTGTTCGTGCACCTCCACCCCGCGGGGACCATCTCTCTCGCGGCGGAGCAAACCTTCGTGCTACGCCAGCCGGGCGACACCATTCCGGGCGCGCTATCGAAGCGATTCAACGCAGAGCATGAGAGCCACGGGCTCGACCCGGCCTTTCCCGCCACGACGTCGTTTCCTTACGCGTTCCCGTTGCCCGGTCACTACCGCCTGTGGGTGCAGGTGAAGCGCGGCGGGCGGATTCTCACGGGCGCGTTCGACGTTACGGTTCAGCCCAGGTCGGGTTAGCGGCGTCGAGCATAATGTCCCATCAATTGAGCCGTGGCGAGCACGTGCCCGTCCATGGCACGCTCCACATCTTGCTTCGACACTCCCGGCTTGAGTCCCAGCTTCTTGGAAAGCGCATACAGCTTGAAGTAGTAGCGGTGCGGGGCGCCGGGAGGCGGGCATGGCCCCGCGTAGCCGGGCCTTTTCGAGTCGTTCTTCCCCTGCACGGCGCCCCCGAGCTCCTTCGGCGCGTCGGCCTTGGACACATTCTCGGGAAGCGCGCTCAGCGTCGCAGGAATGTCGCACAGCACCCAGTGGACCCAGGTGCCGCCCGGCGCGTCGGGGTCGTCGGCGATGAGCGCGAACGTCAGGGTGCCCTGGGGAGCGTCCGTCCAGGCGAGCGGAGGAGATCGGTCAGCACCATCGCAGGTGTGCGGGACGGGAATAGCAGTCCCTTCAGCGAATGCACTGCTGGCAAGCGAAAAGGTCATGAGCGCCTCCGGATTGGCATTCTCAGCGGTCGAACAAACCCTTGATTCCGCGGGCGGGGTCGAGCGGCGCATCGGAGAGGTTCGTCAGGATGGCGATGACGAGCCTCGAGTCGCGATCCAGACCGAATACCGCGGTACCCCCAACCGCGGAGCCGCCGTGAAAGACCCAGCGGTGGCCGAGCGTATCGGTCGTGACGAACCAAGCGATTCCGCAGGGGGTCACCTCGCCCGCGCGCGTGCGCTGGGGCGTGAACAGCAACTCGAGCGTCTCGGCTTTGAGGAAGCCGGGTTTCGTGAGCGCCGAACCGAACTTCACGAGGTCTTCGGCGGTCGTCACGAAGCCGCCGCCGGCCCACTTGGCGCTGTTGTCGACGGCGGGCGAGAGCACAAAGCCGCGCCCGGAGTCGGCGTCGTAGAAGGCGGTGCGCTGCGAAATGACGCTGTCAGCGCGGTCCGGAGCCGTGTGCGACATCCCGAGCGGCCGGAAGACGTTGTGGCTCATGTAGCCAAGGAATTCTTCCCCCGACGCGCCTTCGATCACCGCCGACACGAGCGTCCAGCCGTAGCTCGAGTATGAGAACCTCGTGCCGGGCGGAAAGAGCAGCGAGTCGCCTTCGAAGATGGTCAACTCCTCGCTCACCGTCGCGTAGCGGCGGTTCGAGAGGGCTTCGTTGCCACGGTAGTGCCGGATGCCGGCCAGGTGTCCAGCGAGCTGCCGCGTGGTGATCGGGTAGCCCTTGTCGGGGAAGGACGGCACGTAGCGCTGCACGGGCGCATCGAGGTCGAGTGTGCCGCGCTCGTACAGCTGCGCGACCGCCGCGGACGTGAGCGCCTTCGACACGCTCCCGACGCGGAACTGCGTCTCGTTGGTCACGGGCACCTTGCGCGCCAGGTCCGCGTACCCGAATCCCTGCGACCAGACGAGGTTGCCATCGACGGTGACCGCCACCTGCACGCCCGGGATGCGAGGCCGCAGGCGATCGCACACGATGGCCCGCGCGTTGGCGACCGCTTGACGATAGGCGGGCGGAACCGGGGCGCTGAAGCGCGAGACGCACGGCGCGATACCGCGGGGCGTGGCGAGCGGTCCCGCGACGGCCGCCGACAGGAGAGCGGCGAATCCGAACGTTGGCCCGATGGGGGTCATGACCTTCCTCCCGGGTGCGTCTCGTTCCCGTTCGTAGTACTCTTCACACCCATGAACGGGTCAGCGCGGCCGACGCGCTACAAGGTTGGTCTCGTCCAAATGGCCATGTCGACCGACCCCGACCGGAATCTCCAGGTGGCGGTCGCCAAGGTCGCCGAGGCGAGCCGTGCCGGCGCCGCCCTCGTTTGCCTCCCCGAGCTGTTCAGGTCGCGCTACTTCGCGCAACGCGAGGATGCGGCGCGCTTCGATCTCGCGGAGCCTGTGCCGGGCCCGACCACGGAGGCGCTGGGCCGCGCCGCGCGGGAGGCGGGCGTCGTGGTGATCGCGCCAGTGTTCGAGCGCCGCGCGCCCGGCCTGTATCACAATAGCGCGGCCGTCATCGATGCCGATGGCCGGATGGTGGGGCTGTACCGCAAGATGCACATCCCCGACGACCCCGCGTACTACGAGAAATTCTACTTCGCGCCCGGCGATCTCGGGTTTCGCGCGTTCGATACCCGCGTCGGCCGCATCGGGACGCTCGTCTGCTGGGATCAATGGTATCCCGAGGGCGCGCGTCTCACCGCCCTCCAGGGTGCCGCGGTCCTGCTCTACCCAACGGCGATCGGCTGGCATCCCAAGGAGAAAGCCGCGCAGGGCGCGGCGCAAGTCGATGCCTGGCGTACGATCCAGCGCAGTCACGCGATTGCCAATGGACTCTACGTGGCGGCGGTGAACCGCGTCGGCTTCGAGCCGAGCGAGGGTGGCGACGGGGGGGGGATCGAATTTTGGGGCTCCTCGTTCGTGGCGGACCCGTTCGGCGTCGTGATCGCGCAGGCGCCGGCCGATCGCGAGACCGTGTTGATCGCCGAGGTGGACCTGGGACGCATCGAGGAGGTCAGACACGGCTGGCCGTTCCTGCGGGATCGGCGCGTCGATGCGTACGCCGGGCTCGGCGAGCGGTTTCTGGATCAGTCAGCAGCAAAGCAGTGACCTCAGCCGCCGCCCGCGGCTTCCGCATGCCGGCGGAGTGGGAGCCCCACCACGCCACCTGGATCGGGTGGCCCCACAATGCCTCCGACTGGCCGGGCAAGATCACCGCGATTCCCTGGGTGTACGGCGAAATCGCGCGCGCGCTCGCACGGGGTGAGCGGGTCCGGGTGCTCGTGAACTCGGCGAGTCACGAGCAGCGCGCCCGCCGCGTCCTCAAGCAGGTGGGCGTTCCCGCCGACCGGGTCGAATTCTTTCGTTTTCCCACCAACCGCGGCTGGACACGCGACTTCGGGCCATGCTTCATCAGGAGAGAGAGCCCCGTCGAGGTGGCGATCGCGCGATTTCGCTTCAACGCTTGGGCGAAGTATCCCGATTGGAGGCGGGACGACGCCATCCCTGAGCGCGTGGCGCGACGGCTCAAGCTGCGGCTGTTCCGCGCGCGCGCCGGGAATCGTGATCTCGTACTCGAAGGCGGGAGCATCGATGTCAACGGCCAAGGCACGCTCCTGACCACGGAGGAGTGCCTGCTCGATCCCGTCGTCCAGTCGCGGAACCCCGGACTCGACCGTGCCGCCATCGAGACGGTGCTCCGCGATTGCCTCGGTGTGACAACGGTCTTGTGGCTCGGTAAGGGCATCGCGGGAGATGATACGCATGGGCACGTGGACGATCTGTGCCGTTTCGTGAATCCGCGCACCGTCGTGCTGTGCCGCGAGACCGATTCCAGCGACGCGAACTATGGTCCGCTCGAAGAGAACCGTGAACGCCTTCAGGGGATGCGGCTCGAGAACGGGTCGAAGCCCGACGTGGTGTTCCTGCCGATGCCCGCGCCGGTGACGTTCGCCGGCCAGCGACTCCCCGCGAGCTACGCGAATTTCTATATCTCAAATGCCGCCGTGCTCGTTCCCACCTTCAACGATCCGAAGGACCGCGTCGCGCTCGGCATCCTCGCAGAGCTGTTCCGCGACCGTCCGGTGATCGGCATTCACGCGGTGGATCTGGTCTGGGGGCTCGGCACGATTCACTGTCTCACGCAGCAGGAGCCGGCAGCCTAGCCTCGCGCCCTCCGCTCCACGCACCATAGGTCCAAACAATTCCGCCCACGAGCACCGCGACCGGGATGATGAGGACCGCCTGCCCAAGCGAGGTGTGGTCGGAGAGGGCGCCGAGGATCGTCGGCGACGGCACGTCGCCAAAGATGTGGATGGCGAGGATGCTCGCGGCGACGGCGGTCGCGCGGATCGAAGGCGCCACCGCATTGATGATCGCCGAGTTGATCGGCCCGGTCGACGCAAACAGGAGAACTTCGGCCGCGACGATCGAGCCCCAGTAGACGGGCGGCGTGGGCGAGGTGAGCCCCACGAGCACGAGCGGCGCGGCCGCAACGGTGGCGACACCGGACACCCACAGGTATGCCTGCCTCGTGTATCGCAGCAGGGAGTCCCCGATCCATCCTCCGATCGCCGTGCCGACGAACCCCGTGACGACGAGGATGCCGCCGAACCCCGCGGTCGCCGTCCCTGCGGGCAGGCCGCGCACCCGCGTGAGGAACATGGGCATGAACGCCGCCATGCCGCCGAGCGCGAACGTGTAGGCCGCGTACCCGAGCACCGTAAGAACGTAGGGGCGATTGTGGGCGAGCGTTCCGTACGCCCCGCGGCTCGGCGGGACCAGAGCCTCGGTCTCGCGCGCGCCGCGCGGGGGATCCTCGAGACCGAGCGCGAGGAGCGCGAGCAGCACCCCGGGAAACCCGGCGACGAGGAACGCGCTCCGCCACCCGAAATGGGCATCGAGCTGGCCACTCAGCACGTAGGAGAGCGCCGAGCCGATCGGGATCGCCGCGTAGAACACGGAGAAGATTCGGCCGCGCAGCGGAGGGGCATAGTAGTCGGCGAGCAGCGTCGGGGCGATGGTACCGTAGGCCGCCTCCCCGATCCCGACCGCCGCTCGCGCCGCGAGCAGGCTCGCGAAGCTCCACGCGAGACCGCCCAGTGCCGTCGCCAGGCTCCACGCGAAGATGCCGAGCGCGATGAGGCGGGGCCGCGCGCCGCGGTCACCCAGCGCGCCGAAGACGGGCGCCGCGAGCATGTAGACGACGATGAACCCGCTCGTGAGCAGGCCGAACTGCGTATCGCTGAGCGAGAGCGCCGCGCGCAGGCTGGGGCCGAGCGCGGCGGGTACGTAGCGGTCCAGGTAGTTGACGAGGTTGATCGCCGTGAGGACGATCAGCCCGCGGCGCGCAAGACGCGCTTCCAACTAGAGGTTCCGCTTCAGCCAGTCGGTGAGCAGGCCGAACAGGTTCTCGCTCGTGTTGCCGCCCGAAATCGAGTGTGTCTTGTTCGGATAGATCCGCATGTCGAACTGCTTGTTGGCACGCTCGAGGCGCTGCACCAGCCGGATGGTGTTCTGGAAGTGGACGTTGTCGTCCCCGGTGCCATGCACGAGCAGCAGCCGTCCCCGCAGGCTGTCGGCATATGTGAGCGGCGCGCTCTCGTTGTACCCATCGGGGTTCTCTGCCGGCATGCCCATGTAGCGCTCGGTGTAGATCGTGTCGTAGAAGCGCCAGTCGGTCACAGGAGCGACCGCGATCGCGGCACGGAACGTGTCGCCGCCGAGGAACAGGGTGCGGGACGCCACATAGCCGCCATAGCTCCAGCCCCAGAGCCCCACGCGCGACGGGTCGACGTAGCCGAGATTCGCGAAGTAGCGCGCGGCGGCGATCTGGTCGCGTGACTCGTAGCGCCCGAGGTGGAGGTAGGTGACCCGCTTGAACGCCGCCCCCCGTGCCCCCGTGCCGCGGCCGTCCACGCTCGCCACCACGTAGCCCTGCTGCGCCAGCATCTGGTACCACAGATACGCAGGGCCGCCCCAAGTATCCACCACCGACTGGGAGCCGGGCCCACCGTACACCCACATGAAGAGGGGATAGCGTTTCGTCGCGTCGAAGTCGCGACCCTTGATCATGACGGCGTTCAGCTCCGTGCCGTCGGCGATCCGCACCTTCAGGAACTCGGGAGGCGTGAGACGCAGCGCGGCGACGCGCTCGGCGAGCACGTGGTTGTCGGCGATGGTGCGGACGGCCTTGCCGTCGGCCTGCCGCAGTACCTGCACGGGCGGCACGCCCGCACGGGAATACGTGTCGACGTAATAGCGATGATTGGGATCAAACTCGGGGTTGTGGGTCCCCGGCTCGCTCGACACGCGGGCGAGCCCCTTCCCGTCGAGCCCGACACGCAGCACGGGCCGCCCGAGCGGGCCGTCGATCGCCCCGGTGAACCACACCGTGCGCGCCTTGTCGTCGGCCCCGTACACCTCCGTCACGTCCCACCCGCCAGGGGTCAGCCGCCGCACGAGCTTGCCGGCGCGCGAGTAGAGGTAGATCTGCCTGAACCCCTCGCGCTCGCTCTCGAGCAGAAACTGCTTCCCCTCGTCGATCCATATCGGCTGGTGCGTGTCCACCCAGGCGGAATCGGTATCGCTCACGAGCACGCGCGAGGCGCCGGTCTTCGCGTCGGCGAGAAGCAGATCCTCTCGGTTCTGCCGGCGGTTCAGGCGCGTGAGCCAGATCTCCGTGGGGGATTCCGCGAAATCCATCGCCGACACGTAGATGTTCGCATCGGCGCCGAGGTCCATCCAGGTCGTACGGCCGCCGGCGATCTCGACGACCCCGATCTTCACGGTGGCATTCGCCTCGCCGGCCTTGGGATACCGGACCGGGAAGAGCGTCGGGTAGAGCGAGTCCGCGTTGATGAGGTAGTAGGTCTTGACCGCCGTCTGATCGAGCCGCCAAAAGGCGATGCGCTGACCATCGGGACTGAACCGGAACGCGTCGCGCAGGTCGAGCTCTTCCTCGTACACCCAGTCGGACGTCCCGTTGATGATGTTCTCACCTCCGTCCGTTGTGAGCGCGGTTTCGGCGCCGGTGGCGAGGTCGGTCACGAAGATGTTGTTGTCGCGCACGAACCCGACCAGGCGGGCGTCGGGCGAGAACTTGGCGAACATCTGGTAGCCCGGCTGCTGGCTGACGGGGATGAGCCGTTTCGCGGCCAGATCCCAGACGTAGTAGGTGCCCTTGGTGTTCTGGCGCCACACGCGGACCGAGTTCGTGTAGATGAGGATCTTGCTCCCATCGCGCGAGAACTCGTACTCGTCCACATCGAGCGGCTCGAACGTCCCCGGCGCGACCAGATCACGGCCGCGCACGACCAGCGTGCTGTCGCCCGACACCGGATCCACGCGGTACAGGTTCGTCTCGCTCCCCGCGGAGGCGAGGAGCGTGTATGCGCTCCCGTCATGCAGCCACTCGATGTCCTCGAGGCGGTTCGCGAAGTCGCGCGTTCCGAAGATCCGGTGAACGGAGAGGTCGGGCCCCTGCGCCGAGAGGCGCCGAGGTTCGGGATGGATCAGCAGGACGAACAAGGCCAGCAGGGCAACGCGCATCGTGACCGCCAGTTTGTCGGTTGAGAGCCCATAAGTTACGCGCCGCAGGACGCCGCGCGCAGGCTCTTGACGCGCGCTCGAACGCGGTGGTATTTTTATCCCACGCACTGCATAATCATACGAACCGGTTGATACACTGGGGTTAGGCAAATCGCGCATGTCCACTCGGCGTCCGAAGGACTCGATCATTACGAAGCCGGCTAGTCCCCACTGCGGGAGCGACCGGGCGGCGTAAGCGCGCAACTACCAGTGAATCCCCGGCCTGCTCCCAACGGAGCGGGCCTTTTTTTGTGTCAGTGCCGATCGGCCCTGGCTGGGATCGCGGCAGGCTGCAGGGTCACAATCTGGGAGGAATTGGAGCGGTGAGAACAGTTCACCACGCACTGCCAGAACCGCAGGGACTCTACGCCCCCGGCGACGAGCGCGACGCGTGCGGCGTCGGGTTCGTCGTCCACACCAAGGGGAAGAAGTCTCACGATATCGTGGTGAAGGCGCTGCAGGTTCTCATCAACCTGGAGCATCGGGGAGCATGCGGCTGTGAGGCGAACACCGGCGACGGCGCGGGCATTCTCGTGCAGATCCCGGACGGCTTCCTGCGCGCGGTGCTCCCGTTCGAGCTGCCGCCGCTCGGCCAGTACGGCGCCGGCCTCGTGTTCCTGCCGCACGACGCGCGGAGCCGCCACACCCTCAAGGCGCTCTTCGAGAAGATCGCCGCCGAGGAAGGTCAGCAGGTGCTCGGCTGGCGCGCCGTTCCGACCGACAACCGCCTGATCGGCGACAGCGCCAAGGCGGCGCAACCGGTGTTCGAGCAGGTCTTCATCGCGGCGGGCCCGTCGCTGCGCGCGCCCGCATCGCGCGCCATCTTCGAGCGGAAGCTCTACGTCATCCGCAAACGGGTCGAGCATGCCGTCGACGCGCTGGAGATGGAGGCGCTCTCGCGGCGCCTGTTCTACATCGTCAGCCTGTCGGCGACCAGGCTGATCTACAAGGGCATGCTCCAGGCCAAGCAGCTCGCCCCCATGTTCCCAGACCTGGCCGACCCGCGCGTCGAGTCCGCGCTCGCGCTGGTGCACCAGCGGTTCAGCACCAACACGTTCCCGTCGTGGCCTCTGGCGCATCCCTATCGACTGATCGCGCATAACGGCGAGATCAACACGCTCCGCGGCAACATCAACTGGATGCGGGCGCGCGAGAGTCTGCTCCAGAGCGACGCCCTGGGCGACGACCTGAAGAAGATTCTGCCGATCATCCGTGAGGGGAACAGCGACACGGCCACGTTCGACAACGTGCTCGAGCTGCTCATCATGTCGGGGCGGTCGCTCCCGCACGCGCTGCTGATGATGATTCCCGAGCCGTGGAGCGGGAACCCCTCCATGAGCCCCGAGCGGCGCGCCTTTTACGAGTATCACTCGGCGCTCATGGAGCCGTGGGACGGGCCGGCGTCGATTGCGTTCAGCGACGGCATGGTGATCGGCGCGGTGCTCGACCGGAACGGGCTCCGTCCCTCGCGCTATTACGTGACGAAGAACGATCTCGTGATCATGGCCTCGGAGGCCGGCGTGCTCGACGTGCCGGCCGAGGAGATCCTGGTCAAAGGGCGGCTCAGCCCGGGCAAGATCTTCCTCGTCGACACGGCTCAGGGACGCATCGTCGACGACGAGGAGATCAAGGGGACGCTCGCGGCCGAGCATCCGTACGGCGAGTGGCTGAAGACGCAGCTCATCGACATCGACGATCTTCCGCCCGCGCGGGCGGAGCGGCCGGAGCACGCGACCGTATTCAGCCGGCAGCAGGCCTTCGGGTACACGCAGGAAGATCTGCGTCTGATCATCGGGCCGATGGCGTTGACCGGCGAGGAGCCGATCGGCTCCATGGGGACCGACTCGGCCCTGGCCGTGCTGTCCGACAGGCCTCGGGTGCTGTACGACTACTTCAAGCAGATTTTCGCGCAGGTGACCAACCCGCCGCTCGACGCGATCCGGGAAGAGCTGGTGACGTCGATGGGGTCGACGATCGGACCGGAGCGGAATCTGCTCAAGGCCGAGCCGGAGTCGTGCCGGCAGATCCACATCAAGTACCCGATCATCCACAACGAGCACGTTGCGAAGCTGCGGCATCTGCCGCCGGACGTGCCGTTCCGTTCGACGACGCTCTCGATGCTGTTCGACCCGTCGGGCGACGGCCCCGGGCTCGAGCAGGCGATGGCGGAGCTCTGCCGCCGGGCGAGTGAGGCCGTCGCGGCCGGGTTCGACATTCTCATCCTGTCCGACCGCGGCGTCGGCCCGCGCCTGGCGCCCATCCCGAGCCTCCTGGCGACGGCCGGCGTGCACCACCACCTGGTGCGCGAGGGGACGCGAACGAAGTGCGGGCTCGTCATCGAGTCGGGCGATGCCCGCGAGGTGCACCACGTCTCGCTGCTGGTCGGCTACGGGGCGGGCGTGGTCAACCCGTACGTCGCGTTCGAGACGATCGACGACATGATCCGGCAGGGCATGCTGCCGGGCATCGAGCGCGAGAAGGCGATTCAGCACTACATCAAGGCGCTCAACAAGGGCGTCCTCAAGGTGATGTCGAAGATGGGGATCTCGACACTGCAGAGTTATTGCGCCGCGCAGATCTTTGAAGCCATCGGGCTCGACCAGAGTGTGATCGACCAGTACTTCACGCACACGACGTCGCGCGTGGGCGGGGTGAAGATCGACGTCATCGCCGAGGAGGTACGGCGCCGGCACGAGCGCGCGTTCGGCCGTCATCCGGCGGGGCCGGCGGACCTCGAGGCGGGCGGCGAGTACCAGTGGCGCCGCGACGGGGAGTATCACCTCTTCAACCCCGAGACCGTGTTCAAGCTGCAGCACGCGACCCGCAGCGGGCAGTACGACATCTTCAAGCAGTACACACGCGCCGTCGACGTGCAGACCGAGCATCGGGCCACGTTGCGGGGCCTGTTCCAGCTGAAGCCGGCGGGGCCGGCGATCCCGATCGACGAAGTCGAGCCGGTCGAGACGATCGTCAAGCGGTTCGCGACCGGCGCGATGTCGTACGGGTCGATCAGCGCTGAGGCGCACGAGACGCTCGCCATCGCGATGAACCGCCTGGGCGGCAAGTCGAACACCGGCGAGGGCGGCGAGGACGCCGAGCGGTATGTGCCGCTCCCGAACGGCGATTCCAGGCGCAGCGCGATCAAGCAGGTGGCGTCGGGGCGTTTCGGCGTCACGAGCGAGTACCTCGTCAACGCCGACGAGCTGCAGATCAAGATGGCGCAGGGCGCCAAGCCCGGCGAAGGCGGGCAGCTGCCCGGGCACAAGGTGTATCCGTGGATCGCGAAGACGCGGCACTCCACGCCCGGCGTGGGCCTCATCTCGCCGCCGCCGCATCACGACATCTACTCGATCGAGGATCTCGCGCAGCTGATCTTCGACCTGAAGAACTCGAACCCGACCGCGCGGATTGCCGTGAAGCTCGTGTCGGAAGGGGGCGTCGGTACCGTGGCGGCAGGTGTGGCCAAGGCGCACGCTGACGTGGTGCTCATCGCCGGCCACGACGGCGGCACGGGTGCGTCGCCGCTCACGAGTCTGAAGCATGCCGGGCTCCCCTGGGAGCTCGGCCTGGCCGAGACGCAGCAGGTGCTCGTGCTCAACAAGCTGCGGGATCGGATCACCGTGCAGGTCGACGGCCAGATGAAGACCGGTCGCGACGTCGTGATCGGCGCGCTCCTGGGCGCCGAGGAGTTCGGGTTCGCCACGGCGCCGCTCGTCGTCATGGGCTGCATCATGATGCGGGTGTGCCACCTGAACACCTGCCCGGTGGGCATCGCGACGCAGGATCCCGAGCTGCGCCGGAAGTTCAGCGGGAGACCTGAGTTCGTCGAGAACTTCTTCCGCTTCATCGCGCAGGAAGTGCGCGAGCTCATGGCGCAGCTCGGCTTCCATACGGTCAACGAGATGATCGGCAGGGCCGACTGTCTCAACATCGAACGGGCCGTGGACCACTGGAAAGCCAGGGGGCTCGCGCTCGAGCCGCTCCTGTACCAGCCGGACCAGCCGGCGTCGGTGGCGCGCCGCAAAGTGGTCGAGCAGGACCATGGTCTCGCGGGCCAGCTCGACCTCGAGCTGATTCGCGCGGCGGCCCCTGCGCTCGAGCACCGGTCACCCGTCGAGTTGAATGCCCGCATTCGCAACTCCGACCGCACCGTCGGCACGAGGCTCGGCTCCGAGGTCACGAAACGCTACGGCGGCGCCGGCCTGCCCGACGACACGATCCGGATCACGTTTAACGGCTCGGCCGGCCAGAGCTTCGGCGCATTCGCCCCGCGCGGGATGTCGCTCACGCTCGTCGGCGACGCCAACGACGGGTTCGGCAAAGGGTTATCGGGCGGGAAGGTCGTCGTGTATCCGCCCGCGCGTTCGACGTTCAAGGCCGAGGAAAACATCATCGTCGGCAACGTCGCGTTCTACGGCGCGACGGGCGGCGAGGGCTACGTCCGTGGTGTGGCTGGCGAGCGGTTCTGCGTGCGCAACAGCGGCGCGACCGTGGTCGTCGAGGGAGTCGGCGATCACTGTTGCGAGTACATGACCGGGGGTCGCGTGGTCGTGCTGGGACGGACCGGGCGCAACTTTGCCGCGGGAATGAGCGGCGGCATCGCTTACGTGCTCGACGCCGATGGCGGCTTCGAGGGACGCTGCAATCGCGAGATGGTCGATCTGGAGCCGCTGATTGAGAGCGACGACGTCGCCTTCCTCCGGGCCGCGATCAGGACGCACGTCAACGTCACCGGCAGCCCGCATGCCCTGCGCGTGCTCGCCGAATGGGAGTCGATGCACCGGCGGTTCGTGAAGGTGATGCCGCGCGACTACAAGCGCGCGCTCGCCGAGCTGGCGACGCGGGAGCTGAACGCGCAGGTATTGGATGCCGCGGCGTCTCGCGCCACGCCGGCGGGCAGTCGGTTGGAGCCGGTGGGCGCCGAGCCAACGCGTGGGTAAGGCTACCGGTTTCATCGAAATCCGGCGCAAGAAGCACCCTACCCGACCGGTGGAGGAGCGCGTTCAGGACTGGCAGGAGGTGTATCTGCCGGTTGCGCAGGCCGATCTCGAGGCCCAGGGCGCCCGCTGCATGGACTGCGGCGTACCCTTCTGTCATCAGGGTTGCCCGCTCGGCAACCTGATCCCCGACTGGAACGATCTCGTCTACCGCGATCGCTGGCGCGCGGCGATCGACCGCCTGCACGCCACGAACAACTTCCCGGAGTTCACCGGGAGGCTGTGCCCGGCTCCGTGTGAGGGGTCGTGCGTCCTCGCGATCAACGACGACCCGGTGACGATCAAGTCGATCGAGGTCTCCATCATCGACCGGGCGTTCGCCGAGGGATGGGTTACGGCCAGCGCGCCCACGAACCGCACGTGGAAGAACGTGGCGATTGTGGGATCGGGTCCGGCGGGCCTCGCGGCGGCCGACCAGCTGAACCGCGCCGGGCATACGGTGACGGTGTTCGAGAAGTCCGACCGCATCGGCGGACTGCTCCGCTACGGCATCCCCGAGTTCAAGATGGAGAAGCGGATCCTCGATCGGCGGCTCGCGCTGCTCGAGGCCGAGGGTGTGGTGTTTCGTCCGGGCGTGAATGTCGGCGTCGACGTCACGGCTGAGTGGCTGCGTGGGAATCACGATGCTGTGCTCCTGGCGGGAGGGGCTGGCCAGCCCCGGGACTTGCGGGTGCCCGGGCGCGAGCTCAAGGGCATCCATTTCGCGATGGAGTACCTCACGCTGCAGAACCGCCGCTGCGAGGGCGACGCGATCCCTGACGCCGATTTCATTACCGCAGCAGGCAAACACGTCATCATCATCGGCGGCGGCGACACGGGCGCCGATTGCCTCGGCACCGCGCATCGCCAGGGTGCGCGCGCCGTGCACCAGCTCGAGGTGCTACCCAAGCCGCCCGTGACGCGCGCGCCGAACAACCCGTGGCCCGAGTGGCCCAACATCTTCCGCGTGTCGACGGCGCACGAAGAGGGCGGCGAGCGGCTTTATGCCATCTCAACCGAGCGCTTCAGCGGCGACGCGAGCGGGCGCGTGACGACGCTCCACGGCGTGCAGGTGGAGATGGTTCGCGAGGGCGGACAGACCCGCTTCGTGCCGCAGCCCGGGAGCGACTTCGAGCTGAAGGCAGACCTCGTCCTGCTCGCAATGGGCTTCGTCGGCCCGGAGCAAGGGCCGCTCCTGAGCGAGCTCGGCGTGCGCAAGAGCGACCGGGGCAACGTCGCCCGCGACGCCCGCTGGATGACGAACGTGCCCGGCGTGTTCGCCGCCGGGGACATGCAACGCGGCCAGTCACTCATCGTGTGGGCGATTGCCGAAGGCCGCAGCGCGGCCCGCGCCATCGACGAGTACTTGATGGGCGCGTCGCAACTGCCGGCGCCACTCGGCACACCTCCCCGCTAACCGGAGCAATCAATCACGCCCCGGCCGGAGATCAGGGGCCCCTCAGACGCGGAGCCTGCTCGGCTCCATGTCTGAGGGGCCTCAGCACAACAGTCTAGCTAACCCGCGAAACAGTACGCGCAGCCGTGCTCCTGGGCGCCGCCGACCGCGACCACACCCGACGGCACTACCACGACTCCGGGCAGCAGATTCGCCACCCAGTCCTTTCGCACGGCGTCCGCCTGCAGGTTCATCGTCTTGGCGAAGATGCCGCTGTACACAGTCAGTGCGACGCCGCAGATGCCGAACAGCACGCCGGCTGAGATCAACTCGTCGACCGCCATTCCCGGAATCGGGAGCGTCCCCGGCTTCGGCTGGGCGAAAGGGTTGCCAGTCGCCGGGGCGTTGGTCGCACCGTCGTTGATCTTGAAGAACTCGCCGAACTTGTACTTCGCCCACATGGGGCTTTGCATGCCAAGCGGAATGCCGCCGTGCCGCAGCACGACCACGACCGAGTTCTCGGCGTCTTTCGTGCCGTATGTGTCGTTCGTGGTGTTGAGGTAGACGCGAGCCCAGGCCAGACCAAACCCACCGTTCGGCTCCGGGATGTCAAACAAAATCTTGTGCTTGCCGGTGATCTTGTTCAGCCATGCGGCGAACTGCGGATCGGCGGCCGCAGCGCCCCTGCGCAGGATCTCGCCCGACGCGACGGCGGGAACGGAAAATCTCCCGAGGCCGACCGCGGCGCTCGCGGCGGCGAGCTTCCCGAGGAATCCGCGGCGATGGGTAGTGAAGGCTTCGTTCTCGAGCATGTCGACTCCCTCCCGGAGCGTGGGTGGTGACAGCGGTGACATTCAGGGTGCCTTGGCGCGCCGATCGGCGCCTAGGGTGCGATACGCGACGTCGGGCGGCGCGTCGCCGTTCGGCCAATCATAGATCTTGTCGGCAAAGTCGGGCCGAGGCTGTGCGTTCACGTAAGAGGCGACGTCGAATGCCTGCTGATCGGTGAGCGACCCGGGGCGATCGAACGGCATGTTCTCCGCAATGAAGGCCGCGGCCGTGCGCACGCGCGCCATTCCCGCGCCGATGTTGTAGGACTGCGGTCCCCACAGCGGAGGGGCTGCGGACGTGCCTCCGCCCTCCGGGCCATGGCATCCGGCGCAGACCACGCGGAATGTCTCGCGACCAGCGGCGGTATCGGCCTTGAAGCTTGCCCAGCGCGCGAGCGGCGACGTGCCGGAGGGAGGCGGGCCGACCGGAACGCCGCGCGAGAGAAACGCGAAATACGCTACGATATCGCGCATGTCGGGCCCGTCGGGAGCGATGCGGGTGCCGTTCATGCTGCGACGGAAGCACTCGTTCACTCTATCTTGGATGGACTCGATTGCATTGGAGCGGCTGCGATACTGGGGGTAACGCCCGTACACACCCACCCACGTCCCGCTCATGCGCCGGCCGCCATCGAGATGGCAGTTCACGCACGACAGGCGGTTGCCCACGTTCGCCGGGAGCGAGTCGCGCGTCGCGACGAGGAGGGCCCGCCCGCGACGGATCGAGGTGCCGAGGAGGCCGGCGGGAATGGCGGAATCGGGCGGGCCGCGGAGCGCGAGGCGGTCGCCGTTCTGTGCTTGATCGGACGCCTTGAGCCCGCACGCAACGGCTACCGTGCCGAGGATCGCGCACGCAATCCACGGCAGCGAGCGTCGTATCGCGAGGCGGGACGGCGCGGGCCGGCCTGGCACGTTTGGAAACGTAACCCGAATCCAGGCGGGGCGGCGGGATGCGTGGGGCGCGCCGGGAGGCTACAATCCCCCGGCCCAAAAGGGAGGAACGATGGCCGAGACAGTCCGGAAGGTCGCCTACTACTACACAACGGCGTCGAACAAGCCCGGTGAAGGAAGCCGTACGCTCGACGCGTTACGCCGCGCGGGGGTCTCTCTGCTCGCCGTGCACGGCTTCCCGAGTGCGCGGAAGGCGCAGATCGACTTCGTGCCGGTGGATGCCGCCGCGCTGCTCGCGGCCGCCAAGAGCGCCAAGATCAAGTTGAGCAAGCCCAAGACCGCGTTTCTGATCGAGGGCGACGATCGCATCGGGGCGATGGCGGACGTGATGGGGCGTCTTGCAACGGCGAAGATCAGCGTGACCGCGGCGACGGGGATCTGCTCGGGGATGGGGCGCTACGGCGCCATCCTGTGGGTGAAGCCCCGCGACGTGGCGAAGGCCGCTGCCGCGCTTGGCGCCGGTTAGCTAGGCAACCCAGACGGATTTGACGTTCAGGAACTCCCGGAGGCCGTACTCCGAGAGCTCGCGGCCGTAGCCCGACCGCTTGATCCCCCCGAAGGGGAGACGTGGATCGGATTTGACGAGCGCGTTGACGAACACCGTCCCGGCTTCGAGCTCGGCGGCGAGTCGTTCGGCGCGGTCGCGGTCCTCGGTCCAGAGCGAGGCGCCGAGCCCGTACACCGATGCGTTGGCGAGGCGCAGCGCGTCCGCTTCGTCTCGCGCCCGGCTCACCGCCGCCACCGGTCCGAACGTCTCCTCGTCGAACGCCGGCATCCCGGGAGCGACAGCCGTGACGATCGTCGGCGGATAGAAGGCGCCGCGCCCCTCTCGCACGCGGCCACCGCACACCAGGCGCGCGCCGCGTTTGAGGGATTCCTCCACCTGGCGGTGCAGCGCGTCGCGGAGATCGAGCCGAGCGAGCGGCCCGACGTCGGTGCCAGGCGCCAGGGGGTCGCCGACGGTGCGCGCCTGCATCGCCGTCGTGAACCCCTCGAGGAACTGGTCGGCAACCCGCTCGACGACGATGAAGCGTTTGGCGGCGATGCAGCTCTGCCCGCTGTTGATCAGGCGCGCTTCAGCCGCCGTCTCCGCCGCGCGGGGGACGTCCGCGTCCTCGAGCACGATGAACGGATCGCTCCCGCCGAGCTCGAGGACCACTTTCTTCAGCGCGCTGCCGGCGTGCTCGGCGACACTCGCCCCGGCGCGCGGGCTGCCCGTGAGCGTCACGCCCCGAATCCGGGGGTCCGCGATCACCGCTCCGATAGCGTCCGGCTCGAGGAAGACGGACGTGAAAACGCCTTCGGGAAATCCCGCGTCGCGGAACAGCTGCTCGAGCTCGAGCGCGCAGCGGGGCACGCCCGGTGCGTGCTTCAGGATCGCGACGTTGCCGGCAACGAGCGCGGGGGCCGCGAACCGGAAGACCTGCCAGAAGGGGAAATTCCACGGCATGATCGCGAGGACGGGGCCAAGCGGATCGAGTCGCACGAAGCTGCGTGACGCCTCGGTGGGGTAGTCCTGCGGGGCGAGCCACGCCCCGCTCCGGTCCGCAAAGTACTCGCAGGCCAGCGCGCATTTCTCGGCCTCCGCCTCTCCCTGCGCAAGCGGCTTGCCCATCTCCAGCGCCATTGTCCGCGCGTAGGCACCTTTCCGCTGACGTAGCAGCCCGGCCGCTCCGCGCAGCAAGGCCGCCCGTTCCGGGACCGGGCGCCGCCGCCAGTCGCGCGCGGCGGCTTCGGCGCGCGCGAGCACGCGCTCGAGCACGGCCGGCGGCGTGGGCACGAAGGTCTCGAGAACGTCGCCGGTCGTGGGATTGATCGATTCGAATGGCATACGGCCTCTCAGAGCCGCCCGCGTTTCAGCGCTTCGGGCCCGAACCGCTCACGCACCCGGTCGACGACCTGTGCGATCGTGCGATCGCGCTCGGTCTCGATGCCCTCCGCATCGGCAACGTCGAGCAGGGACAGCTGCACGCGGGCGTCCGCGGGCAGGAGCTGCGACAGGGACACGCCGACCAGGCGGGCGGGGACACGGCGCGCGTCCCGCAGCTTGGCGAGCAGCTCGCGCGCGACCGCATATACGGCTCGGTCGGATTGCACCGGTGCGGGGAGGGTGCGGCTCGCCTGGCGCGTCGTAAAATCGGCATCGCGCAGCTTCACCGTGACCGTGCGCGCCACGAGGCCGGCCTCGCGGAGATCGGAGGACGCACGATCGGAAAGGCGCAGCAGCTCGGTAGCGAGCCCCGCGTCATCAGCGATGTCATGCGGAAACGTTTCATCGCGGCTCAACGACTTGGGCAGCTCCCGCGAGTCGACGGAGGAGCCATCGACGCCCCGTACCCGGTCGTACAACCAAACTCCCTCGCGCTCGCCAAGCCACGCGATCAGTGTCCGCCGGTCATGGGCAAGCACGTCGGCCACGGAGCGCAACCCACGCTCGGCGAGCCTTTGCTGCGCTTTGGGGCCGACAAGCGGCAGGTCGGCGAGGGCGAACCGACGCATGAAGTCGCCTTCCGTTCCCGGCTCGACGACCCACACCCCTTTCCCGACCGTCCCAGGCGCGGGCTTGGCCACGCCAGCCGCCAATTTCGCCACGACCTTGGACGTTCCGCCCCCGATCGACACGGAGAGCTGGGTCTCGGCGAGCACCGCTTCGCGGATGCGGGTGGCAGTGACGACGAGCGGCTCACCCCCGTAGAGGCGCTCCGTCCCCGTGAGATCGACGTAGAACTCATCGCTCGATGCGCGCTCGACTGCCGGAGTAAACCGTGTGAGCACGTCGCCGATCTGCGCGCTCTTCTGGCCACACAGGTCCCACGGCACCTGGGCGACCACGGCCGCGGGGCACAGGCGCAACGCCCGCGCCATCGGCATCGCCGAGCGAACGCCGAAGCCGCGGGCCTCGTACGACGCCGACATCACGACGCCGCGCCGTTCCGAGGAGCCACCCACGAGCAGGAGCCGCGCCCGACCGGCGCCGTCGGGGTCGGCGAGCCGCGCCACGGCCACATAGAAGGCGTCGGCGTCGACGAGGAGGATGCGGCGGTCGGGAGGCGTGCCCATGTGCCGGGAAAGTTAGTGAAGGACCCAACAGACTGGTTTCGCGGTCTCTTCAGAGTGCACGAGGTAGATATGGCTCGAGGCTAGGAAAGGAGAGCACCATGGACCGGGGCGGCGGCATGAGTATCGAGATGTGGCTCGCGGAGGACGATCAAGTCGCAGTGCAAAGCGAGCTGCAGCGCAAGGTGTTCGATGAGCTGGCGTGGGAGCCGGGGCTCGAAGCCCTGGACTTGGGCGTCGCGGTCGACGATCGCGTCGTTACGCTCGCGGGAACGGTGAAGACCTATCCCGAGCGGATGGCGGCGGAACGGGCCGCCTGTCGCGTGCACGGGGTGCGCGCCGTCCGCAACCAGATCGCGGTCGTGTTACCGCAATCCGAGCAGCGGAGCGACCGGCAGCTCGCGCGCACGGTGGGATGGGCGATCGAGTCCGACACCCGCGTGCCGCGCGGCCGCATCGACGCCACGGTCACCTGCGGATGGGTAGAGCTCGCAGGCGAGGTCGCCTGGCCGCACGAGCGGCGCGCGGTCGAGGAGACCGTGCAACGGCTGGTCGGGGTCAAGGGCGTCACGAACTTGATCACCATCAAGCCCCCGACGGTCCCCCAGGACCTGCGGCCCCGCGTGCAGCAAGCACTCGGCCGGATCCCCTCGCTGCACGGCGATCACATCCGGGTGGACGTGACGGATACCACGGTCGTGCTGCACGGAAAGGTCCGCTCGCTGAGCGAGCGTGACGAAGCGGTCGACGCGGCGTGGGCGACCGCGGGCGTGACGGCCGTGCGCGACGAGTTGGAGGTGAGCCGCTAGCGCGGCTCTCCTGCCAGGACCAGCAGTCGTTTCCACTGTGCGGGGGTCGCCGGCACCACCGAGAGGCGACCCATGCGCACGAGCGCCAGGTCCCGGAACGCGGCGTCGGCCTTGATGGCGGCGAGCGATACGGGCCGCGCGAGCCGCCCGGTCGCCTTCAGGTCCACCACGACGAGCTTGGGATCTTTCTGTTTGGGGTCGGGATACGCCCGTGCGGTGACGATCGCCCGGCCCACCACGGCCTTCTCGTCCCCGGTGTGATAGATGAGCACCTCGTCACCCGGCGCCATCTGGCGCATGTGCTTGAGCGCGAGGTTGTTCTTGACTCCATCCCAGACGGCGCTTTTCGCCCGCTCGAGCTGATCAAAGCTGTAGGATGACGGCTCCGTTTTGAGAATCCAGTAGCTCGGCATGCATCCTCCCGATCAGGAACGAGAACGGCTCTTGACGTTACCAGCCGATGGTACGTAGCGTTGTGGGCCTTTTGGGGGTCGCCGGCAGCCACCTCGTCAGGAGAATATCATGCGGCAGTTCAGACGCTACCCATCCGTCCTCCGGTTGGTCGCGGCGATGCTGCTCGCGGTTCCGCTGTCCGCGTGCACGCACTGGGTGGCGCTGTCTGACCCCAAGTACATCAGCGACAGCGATCACTCGATGTTCCGGCTGAGCGTCACCGGCGAGCGCACCAAGGTGATTGTCAAACACCCGAAGATCGAGGGCGACAGCCTCGTCTGGGATCATCATGGCCGGCAGACATTGCCGATGAAGAAGATCAACTACGCCGAGGCGCACCAGATCGATCCCGTCGCCACCGGCTTCCTCGGCATCGCGACCGCCCTGTTCATCACCGCCTTCATCCTGGTCAACGAAAGCGGCACGTCGATCGGGCTCTAGCTGCCCCGTCTACGGGCACCGCCCCAGGAAAGGTCCAACGGGCACGTCGATCACCGGTGCACTCGTCCTCGGGTGCGCGAAGTCCAGCTCCTCGCCCAGGTTGTTCACCGTCGAATCCCGCACCGTCAACGGCTGCAAGTTCCAGCGCCACTCGATCAGCTTGAGGATCGACGCATGGTCGTAGACCGTGCTCGACACATGCTGACGCCGGGCGAAGGGTGAGATCAGCAGAGTGGGGACGCGAAATCCCCGCAGCCCGTCGACGTTGCCAGCCGCCAGCTCGCCCGGCGGAATCGGGGCGACCGGTGGCGGCACATGATCGAAGAACCCTCCCCATTCGTCGAACGTGATGATCAGCAACGACGAGCTCCATTGGGAACTCGAGGTCACCGCCTGGTAGATGCTCGCGAGAAAGGCTTCCGCGCGCTGAATGTCTGAGAAGGGGTGATACGAGTCGCTGTACGGGCGCCCGTAGTCGGGGTCGACGTAGGCGACTTGGGGCAGCTTGCCGGTCGCCGCGTCCGAGAAGAATGACGTGAGCGGTTGAGCGACCGCGGCGTACGTCGTGCCCCATTGGGACGCCGTCACAAACGTGTACCCGTAGTTCTTCCCCGAGACCCCGGCGGCGGCAAAGCGGTCCCAGATCGCCGGCAGCGTGGTGATCGGCTGCGTGTTGGAGAGCCGGTCGGTTTGTCCCGCCTGCAGGATCAGGCGGTTGGGATTGGTGGGGCCGAGGAGCGGCGCGAAGTATCGGTCCAGCACGGTCCATTCCGGTGCGGCCTTCCCGAGAAAGGGAAGGTCCGACGCCACGTAGTACCCGATCGCGAACACGTCGTTGGTGCCGGCGCGCAGCCAGCCGTCCGCCGCGCCGCCATTGTACTCGACGCGTGCTCCTTCGAACGAGTGATCCGGGTCGTTGAAGCCGCAGCCCTGAAAGTCGGTCAGGTGGTGGGTCGGGTGTGGATTGCCGGCGGTATCGGTGTAGATGAGACCAGCTTGTTTGCCGTCCGCCCCGGGGAGCCATCCGAGCAGGTGGTCGAACGAGCGATTCTCCATCGTCACGATGATGATGTGCTCGAGACCGCTGTCCTCGGGGCGCACCGACGCCAGCGAGTCCGTGAGGTCGGAGCAGGCCAGCAGCGAGGCGCTGAGGGCGCCCGCGAGCACGCGCCAGGTCTTCGACATTCGGTGAAGATGTGACGGCGCCGTGCAGCGGCGCTAGAGGATGCCCCGCGCCCACGCATCCAGCGCCCCTACCAGCTCCTCCAGGACGTCGCCGGCCGTCTTCCCCGCGCGCTTCGGCACCTTGAAGGAATGGTCTCCCCCGTCCACCAGATGCAGCGTCGCCCGCTCGCCGAGGCCGGCGATCACTTGCCGCGTCAGCGCGAGCTCGGCGAACTCGTCCCGCGTTCCTTGCAGGAACAACATCGGCACTCGCACGCGGTCCAGATGCTCGGCGCGAGCGATGCCGGGTCTGCCGGGGGGATGCAGGGGAAATCCCAGGAACGCGAGGCCGCGCACGCCGGGTAGAGGATCCTCTGCTTGCGCGGTGGACGTCATCCGCCCGCCGAACGACTTTCCTCCGGCCACAAGCGGGAGCCCGGGCACTGCGCGCGCGGCTTCTGTGACGGCTGCACGCACCGTTGCCACCGCGACTGCCGGGAGATCGGGCCGGCGCGCGCGGCGCTCCATGTAGGGAAACTGATACCGCAGCGTGGCGACCCCGCGCGCCGCCAGGCGCTGCGCGATGCCCTCGAGAAACGGATGCCGCATCCCCGCACCCGCGCCGTGGGCCAGGACGTAGACCCATCGCGCGTCGGGCGGCAGGACGAGGAGCGCGGACACGGTTCCCGCCGTCCCCCCGACGTCGATCGTGAGGTCCACTACAGCCGCGCCTGCAAGCGCTCGAGCGCGCCCACGAGGTCCGGCTTGAGGTCGAGCACCGGGCGTAGCGGATCCTCCTTCACCTTCTTCATGCGTGCCGGCGCGTTCGCGATGGTGAAGGCGCGGATGTCGAGCTTGGGCGTCACTTCGCTCCACTTGAGCGGCATGGAGACGGGCGCACCGGGCAACGGGCGCACGCTGAATGGCGCCACGAGCAGACGACCATGTCCGTTCTGCACCCAGTCGAGATATACCCGCCCGCCACGCTTCCCCACCTGCCGGGTGACAGTCGCGATGTCGGGCAGCTCGCCCGCGATGACGCGCGCCAGGAGGCCGCCGAGCGTGCGCGCCTGCTCGTAGGTGCATTGACGGCCGAGCGGCAGGAGCACGTGCAGGCCGCTCGATCCGCTCGTTTTCACGAAACAGGGCAACTCGATCTCGTCGCACAGTTTCTGGGCAGCGCGCGCGACCGTCACGACATCCTTGAAGGGCGCTTCCTTGGGGTCGAGATCCAGGATGCACCAGTCGGGCTGCTCGAGCGATGCGACACGGCTGCCCCAGACGTGCAGGGGAATCGTGCCCATGTTGGCGAGGTAGAGGAGCGATTCGACGTCGTCGCACACGAAGTAGTCGATGTCGCGCTTCGTGTCCTCGCTCCACATGCGCTCGGTGCGCATCCAGTCGGGAATGAAGGCCGGGGCGTCTTTCTGGAAGAAGGACTTGCCGGCGATCCCGTCGGGATACCGCGTCAGCACGACCGGCCGGTCCTTGAGGTATGGGAGGAGCCAGGGCGAAATTGCCCGGTAGTACTCGACGAGATCGCCTTTCGTGTACTTCTCTGCGGGCCAAAAGATCTTCTCGAGGTTGGAAAACTTCACCTCTCTGGGAAGAGGGACGGGGGACGTGGGACGGCTGGGCGGTTCAGGGTCCGCCTCAACCCGTCCCTCGTCCCCCGTCCCTCGTCCCCGAATGACGCAATCCTTCGGATCCTTATCGTCCCTGAATCGCAGGAACACCGGCTGCCTCAGCAGCCCCTCCGGCGTCCACTCCTTGTAGCGGACTTCCACGACGAGCCGCGGCTCCACCCAGGCGTGGTCCTCACCCGTCGGCATCGGGCCCTCGCACGGGGGCGTGGGACGAATCGACCCCTCCAGCTCCTCGGCCACTTCCTTCAGCTGCTTCGCCGTGAAGCCCGAGCCCGCGCGGCCCGCGTAGACGAGTCTGTCGCCCTCGTATCCCGCGACATGCAGCGCACCGAATCCGCTGCGCGACCCCTTGGCACGGGAGAAGCCCACGACGATGAAGTCGTCGGTCCGATCAGCGCGGATCTTGAGCCAGTTGGGTGAGCGCCCGCCGCGATAGGGCGAGTCCGCCTTCTTGGCCACGATGCCTTCGAGGCCCAGCTTCACCACCTGCTCGTACAGCTGCTCACCGTTCTTCTCGAAGTGATCCGAGTAGCGGAGCGCCCCGGCGCGCGGCAGGATCCTCGCGAGGATCGCCTTGCGCTTCTCGAGCGGCAGGGGCCGAACGTCGTAGCCTTCGAACGCCAGCAGGTCGAATGCATAGAACGTCGCGGGCGTCTCGACCGCGGCCCGCTTGATCTCGGGGAGGCGCGACACTTTGGCGCGGGCCTGGAGCCGGGCGAAGCTCGGCCGTCCTGCGTCGTCCGCGACAACCAGCTCGCCGTCGAGAACCAAGCCATCGTACGGCAGGGCCGCAACGGCGCGCGCGATCTCGGGGAACGCCGCGGTCATCTCGTGGCCCTTGCGGGAGATGAGCTTCGCTTCGCCTTCTTCCCGCGCCGCGCGCACCCGGTACCCATCCAGCTTGAGCTCGAAGACCCACCCGGGCTTCGAGAACGCGTCCTCGCGGGTCTCGGCCAGCATCAGATCGGTATCGGCGACACGCACGGCGCGCTCCGGCGCGCCGAGTTTCTTCAACTCCCGCTTGAGCGGCGCCGCCCGATCCTTGGCCGCGCGCAGCTCTTCGACGGTCATGCCCGACAACACTGACTCGTCCGAGTACGCGCCGTCCGTCGAGACGTAGGCGTCGCGCTCCTTGATCAGGAGCCATTCCTTCTCGCCCTTCTTGAGCTTCACCAGCGTCCACTTCCCCTTCAGCTTGTAGCCCTTCAGCTCGAAGAGAAGCTTTCCTTTCTTCAGGCCTTCGACCGGATCCTCGAGCGGCACCCACACACCGCGGTCCCACACGATCACCTCGCCGGCGCCGTAGTTGCCCTCCGGAATGATTCCTTCGAAGTCGCCGTACTCCATCGGATGGTCTTCGACGTGCACCGCAAGACGCTTGTCGGCGGGATTGGCGGACGGCCCCTTGGGCACCGCCCACGACCGCAGCACGCCGTCCATTTCAAGGCGGAGGTCCCAATGGAGGCGGGTGGCAGCGTGCATGTGAACGATGAAGAGGCCACCCGCTTTCGCCGCCGGAACGGCGGGGCGCGCGCCCGGCTCGGGCGTGCGCTCGAGCGAACGCTTTGCGCGATAGGCGCTTAGCGGATCGGCCTTCCCCTTGGCAGCCATGGGTCCGAGTTCGTATCATAGCCCCTTATGAGCGCTCATTCCATCGGTTCGGCCACCGTCTCCTTCGGCCTCGTCTCTGTGCCGGTCAGGCTCTTCTCCTCCGGCGAATCGTCCGCGGCAATCTCCTTCAACTGGCTCCACAAGAAGGATGGCGCGCGCCTGAAGCAGCAGTACGTCTGCTCCAAGGACGGCGAAAAAGTCGAGAACGAAGACCGGGTCAAGGGCTACGAGTTCACGAAGGGACAGTACGTGCTGTTCACCGCGGACGAATTGAAGGCGCTCGATGAGCCGAAGGGCACTGGTGCAATCGACATCCACGAATTCCTGCCGGCCGACCAAGTCGACCGCATTTACATGGATAAGACGTACTTCCTCGGACCCGACAAAGGCGGGGAGCGGGCCTACAAACTTCTGTCAGAGGCGCTGAAGAAGACGGGTCGCGTCGCGTTGGGCCAATGGGCAGCCCGCGGCAAGCAGTACCTCATCCTGGTGCGCCCCATGGAGGGCGGGCTCGCGATGGAGCAGCTCAAGTATCCTGAGGAGCTCCGCTCGATCGCCGAAGTTCCGGTGGGCAAGACGGAGATCAAGAAGGGCGAGCTCGATCTCGCCATCAAGCTGATCGATCAAGCGGCATCCGATGAGTTCAAGCCGGAGAACTACAAGGACAACGTGCGACGGCGCATCCTCGACATGATCCAACAGAAGGTCGAGGGCCATGAGATCACTGAGGAGCCCCAGGAGGCGCCGAAGACGCAGGTGATCGATTTGATGGAGGCACTCAGAGCGAGCCTCAAAGGCAAGGGCGGCGGCGAGCGTAAGCCGGCGAAGCGGGCGGAGGGCAAGGCCGGGGCAGCCGCCAAGGCCGCACCTGCGCCCAAGCGCAAGGTGAGCGGCGGCCGAGGCTAGCGTGATGTGAAGGGCTACAGCGCCCGAGACGCCGCCAGGTTGGTAGGACTGACCGTCGCGCAGGTGCGAGCATTCGCGCGCGACGGTTTTTTGACGCCCAGCCGCGGCTCGCGCGGCGCCCTCTCATTCTCGTTTCAGGACCTGGTCATCCTCCGCACGGCGAAGGGGCTGGTCGCCGCGCGCATCCCCACGCGCCGCATTCATCGCGCGCTCCGACGCCTCCGGTCCCAGCTGCCGCGCGGGCGCTCATTGGCCGAGCTGCGCATTGCGGCGGACGGCGAGCGCATCGTCGTGAGCGATGGCGAGTCCACGTGGAGCGTCGACTCGGGACAGACGCAGCTCGACTTCGCGGTCGCCGATCTCGCGAGTCGGGCAGCGCCCCTGGCGCGCCGCACCGCGCGTGCCGCTCAGGCGGCCGAGGAGGACATGGACGCCGAGGACTGGTATGAGCTGGGCCTCGAGCTCGAGGCCGTCGCGCCGCTCGAAGCGCGTGATGCCTACCGCCGCGCGCTCGAGCGCGACACGCACCACGCCGACGCTCACGTGAACCTCGGCAGGCTGCTGCAAGAACAAGGAAGGGTGGAAGAGGCGGAGCGGCACTACCGCGCAGCGTTGCGAAAGCAGCCCGAGAACGCCACTGCAGCGTTCAATCTCGGGATCGCGCTTGAAGACCTCGGCCGGCCGGCGGACGCGATCGAAGCCTATCGGCTGGCGCTGGCGGCGGACCCCAAGCTCGCCGACGCGCACTACAACGTCGCGCGACTGTATGACAGAGCCGGCAAGAAGGCCGCGGCGCAACGGCATCTCTCCATCTACGAACGGCTGGCGGCGCCGCATGGCTAGGCAGCGAGCGAAGGGAGCCGTAGCGCTCCTCGTCGTCATCGCGCTCGCGGATTCCTGCCACGATGGGACTGCCCCACCGATTCCAGTGTTCGTCCCGGTTGCCACGATGACGGTTTCACCCCCGGGCGACACGCTCGGTGTGGGTCAACGAAGGTCGCTGGTCGCGACGCCGTATGACTCAGCGGGTCACCCGCTGACCGGGCACGCCGTCACCTGGACGACCTCAGACATGGCCAAGGCCACCGTGGATGGGGCCGGGCTCGTCACGGCCCTCGACACAGGACTGGTGCAGATCATCGCGACCAGCGAGTCCAAGAGCGCGACGGCTACATTCCTCGTCGTCCCGCCGTGCGTTGCCGTCTCCACCATCCAGACAGCCCATCTGTCGTTCCTCATCGCCGGCGGCGCGTTGCCCGACAGCTTCGGCACAGCGGGAGGCGGCTTCTTCAGGACGACGGGGGTGATGTTCGGTGGGGGTGCGGTGTTCGGAGTGAGCGCCTCGTCCACCGAGCTCCAGTACGACCCTCAATTTGGCTACACGACCTTCAGCGAGTCACTCGTGTGCGCGCTCCCGGCTCCAGCGGGAACGACCCACACCTACGCGAAGGTGCGGGTCCCCCAGGGATACGAAGCGCGCCTCGACGCGCGACAGGAGTCGTTTACCTTCGCCGCGGCCGGGTACGAGAACTTCGTCCTGCTGCGCTACACGTTCACCAATCTGGGGAGCACGCCGGTGTCGGGCGTCGTTGCAGGATTCGTCGCTGACTGGGATCTCTTGTTCGACCAGGCCCTCACGTCGGATCGCGTGCGCTACGACCCTGGCCAAGGCGCAGAGGAGGCGGTCGAGGCGGATAGCGTCACCTATCCGCAGATAGCCGGAGTGATTCCGATAGTGACACGAGGTGCTGGCACCCTCGCCTTCAAGGGATGGGTGAACGGTGCAGACCCAGCGGAAGGGGGCGGGTACTACGCCGCGCTCAGCGGCGGGGTCGATACGAGTACGGTAGGCCAGCCCGGCGACGTCCGGGGTCTCGCAGGCGTGGGCGGCGTCACCCTCAATCCCGCGCAGCAGCTCGTGATCTACTTCGTGGTTGCGGTTGGCGACAACCGAGCAGCCTTCGACGCCGCCGCCGCGACCGCGCAAGCCGTGGTCGCGGCGGGAATCCCATAGGAGCTACTGCCAGGTAGGTCGCAGGTCCCGCGTAACGTAGTCGACGAGATCGTAGACCAGGGCCGAATACGCCTTGTTCGGGTCTTTGGCGGAGACGTAGGGCTCCCCGCCCACGAGCGACAAGCCGCCGATCTTGCGTGACTCGACTCCGCTCGAGCGCCACAGCGTGCCCCCCGAAGTCGTCGCTATCAGCGCGACCGACAGCTCCGCCGAGACCGTCGCATCCACATGGCCCTGGAACAGCCCGCTCAGGCCGCCCTGCGGCGTCACGCTCGACATCTTGAGGTGACCGACGAAGACCACCGGCACGTCGAACGCGGCGCCCAACGCCCGCGCCGTCGCGGCGCCATAAGTGGCCTCCCCGACGCGTCGACGCACAGAGTCCGCAGAGCCGACCTCCAGCACCTCGATGCCCGGCTGAGCCTCGAGCACTGCCTCAGAGAATCGCTGGGTCGCGACCTGATCCATCGCTCCCTTGACCTTCTCGACCGTGAACAGGACGAGACCGGTGCGACCGTACTGCTTCAGGTCGAGGCGGGCCGGCACGAGCACCCGCGCCGGAGGTGGCGGCGAGTGGCCGCCGCAGGCCAGTGAAAGGGAGCCGACGAAGACCGCGAGCAGAGTGGTATTGCGCTTCATGGCCGCCAGACCGGGGTTCGAGACGCCCCAAACTAATGAGCGGCCAGAATTCCCCCAAATTCCACTGCCAACTTGGCACCGATCCCGGCTTCCTCGTGCTTGAAGAAGACGAAGGCGTCCGTCCATCCCTTCCCGAGGTCCTGCACCGTGCCCGCCCACTGCGTCAGCTCTTTCTTCGAATAGCCCTCGTCCCGCAGGCGGAAGTAGCCGAAATCCGCGGTGGGAACGAGGGGCGTGGTGGCGTCGTCGGTGTCGGCGATGCAGAGCGCGGCGTTCCGCCCCCGGAGCAGGTCGTAGACGTCGTCGCTGAACCACGACGCGTGCCGGAATTCGAAGGCGCACCGGATTGCGGGCGGGATGAGCGGCAGGAGATCGCGCAGTCGCTCGGTGTCCTTCTTGAAGTTGGGAGGGAGCTGGAACAGGAGTGGGCCGAGCTTCCCGCCCAAACCCGCGGCCGTGTCGCAGAAGAACATGAGGGGCTTCTCGACGAATTTGAGACGCGCGTCGTGGGTGATGCGCTTGGGGGCCTTGAGCACGAACGTGAAGCCGGGGGGCGTCGCCTCGACCCAGGCTGCTACGGTCTTGGCGTTCGGCATACGATAGAAGGTATAGTTGATCTCGACTGTGGGGAGCCGCTCGGCATAGAAGGGGAGCATCTTGGCCGTGGGCAGCTTGGCCGGATAGAAGGTTCCTTTCCACTCGGGATAGTTGTAGCCTGAGGTGCCGACGAGCGCGCGCATTGACTCAATGTGGCCTGCGCCGTCGCGTGACGGCAAGCGATATGGAGGAAGCCATGCGGAAGGTGTATCTGATCGCGGTGCTCGCCCTGGTGGTCGCGTGCGACACCGGCGGGGTCGGCGGCATCATCGCCATCGCGGGCGGAGCGGCAGCGACCCACGTCGTGTTTTCGGTGGCGCCCGCCGGCGCCGCTGCCAACGCGGTTATCACCCCGGCCGTGGTCGTCATCGCCGCGCAATCGAGCGGCGCCAGGGACACGACATTCCGGAGCATCATCACGGTCACGCTCGGCGGCTCGGGCAGCGGCACGCTCTCGGGGACGGCGTCGGTCGTCGCATCGGCCGGCGTGGCCACCTTCGGCGATCTGAAGGTCAGCGCGGCCGGCACCTACACCCTCACCGCCTCCTCGCCGCCGCTCGTCGGCGCCACCAGCTCGCCGTTCAGTATCACGCCGTGAGCGGAAGCAGTCGCTGACGCCGGCACCGCGTCTCTCCAAGTCCCGCTTCCTCGCGGGCCTCCAATGTCACAAGCTGCTGTGGTGGCAGGTGCACGAACCCCATGCCCCGGAGCTCCGGCCCAGCCCGGATCTCGAGGCGCGATTCGCGGCGGGCAAGCTCGTGGGCGAGCTGGCGCGCACCTACGTGCCGGGCGGCGAGCTGATCGGATTCCGCCACTACGAGGTCGAGCGCAAGCTCGAAGCCACGCAAGCAGCGCTCGCGAGCGGCGGCCCGGCCCTCTACGAGGCCTCGTTCGCGACCGAGGGCGCCTACGCCGTCGTAGACATCCTCGAGCGAGGAAGGCGCGAGGACACGTTCACGCTCATCGAGGTCAAGTCTTCGACCGACGTGAAGCCCGAGCACATCCCGGACGTCGGTATCCAGGCGCACGTGGCTCGCCGGAGCGGCATCGCGGTCGAGCGCGTCGAGGTGATGCACCTCAACCGCGCGTGCCGTTACCCCGATCTCTCAAACCTCTTCCTGCGCAAGGATGTGACGCCGCAGGTGGAGGGATTTCTGCCCGGCGTGGCGGACGAGATCGCGCGGCAGCAGGCCGACCTGGACGGACCCCTGCCCCACGTGCCGATCGGCGACCAGTGTTTCACGCCGTACGAATGTCCCTTCATGAAGCGATGCTGGCCGCAGTGGCCTGAGGACCACGTGAGCACGCTGTACGTGATGCGGCGGCGCGCACTCGAGCTCGAAGCCCAGGGATACCACACCCTGCACGATCTCCCCGGCGACTTGAAGCTGAGCGCCATCCAGGCCCGGCAGGTGCGCGCCGTGCAAGCGGGTGCGCTGGTCGTCGAGGACTCACTGACGGAAGCGCTCGCGCCGTTCGAGCGTTCGCTCGCCTTTCTCGATTTCGAAACGGTGAGCCCGGCGATCCCGGTGTGGAACGGATGCCGACCCTGGGACAAGGTCCCGGTGCAATTCAGCGTGCACGCGCAGCAGGCGTCCGGACGAGGCGGATACGAGCATCACGCATGGCTCTTCGACGGCCCGCCAGGAGCGGATCCGCGCCCCGAGCAGGCGGAGCGCCTCGTGGCGGCCTGTGCCGGAGCGGACGCGATCGTCGCCTACAATTCCTCCTTCGAGCGCGACTGCATCCGCTTGCTCGCCGACGGTGCGCCGGGCTTGGCGCGCGAGCTCGGCATGCTCGAGCTCAAGCTCGTCGATCTCCTGCCCGTCGTGCGGAACCACGTCTACCATCCCCAGTTCGCCGGCAGCTTCTCGCTCAAGAGCGTCCTGCCGGCCCTCGTACCCGACCTGTCATACGACGACCTCGCCGTCAAGGACGGCGCGACCGCGACCCTCGCGCTGTGGCGGTTGCTGTTCGAGCCCGAGTACTTCGCGCGGCGGGAGCGGGAGCGGCAGCGGCGCGCGCTGCTCGCGTACTGCGAGCGCGACAGTTGGGCGACAGTGAAGCTGCTCGATCGGCTGCGTGCGCTGGCGGGCCTGGCGCCGACGGCACCGGCGTTCCCGGTCGCCGACCTGGCACGGCAGAGGAGCCGTGCGGTGCAGCTCGATTTCGGTTTCTAGACTGAGGACCCGGCGCGCCTACTTCGTGCGCTCGAGGTAGTCGCCCGTGCGAGGGTCCACGCGAACCTTCTCCCCTTCGCTGACGAAGTCGGGCACCTGCACCGTGACCCCATTGGAAAGCTTGGCGGGCTTGGTACTCGCCGTCTTGGTGGCGCTCCGCATGACGGGCGAGGTTTCCACCACCTGCAGGTCGATCACCGACGGCAGCTCGATCGCGATCGGGCGGCCGTTCAGCCACTCGACCTTGATCACCATCTCGGGCTGAAGCCAGGGGCGGGCGTCGCCGGTGGTCTCGTCGTCGAGCGTGTGTTGCTCATAGGACTGGAGGTCCATGAGGTGCACGCCCGCCTGATCCTGGTAGAGCACCTGGAACTCCTTGGTATCGAGCCGGGCCTCGTCCACGAAGTCGGTGGCGGAGAGCCTGGTGTCGAACGTGTTCCCGGTGACGAGGTTGCGGAACCGCACCTGGACGAACGCGCGCAGGTTGCCGGGCGTCCGATGCGTGAACTCCATGACGCGGCACGGCTGTCCTTCGATCATCAGGACGTGGCCGCGGCGAATGTCGGTGGCCTTCATTCGGGCGGGAAGATAACCGGGCCGGGGCACCGGTCAACGGGCCCGCGCGCCGCGCGTATCCGCTTGACGCGCGCAGGCGGTCCGCGCATGGTTCGCGCCACCCTCCCCATTCCTTTCATTGTCGAGGATGTCGCCATGAGTAGCACCGCTGTGAAGCCGCTCGTTGTGCTCTGCGCCGCCACGCTCCTTGCCGCTGCGTCCCTCAGGGGTCAGGGAGGGGGCCGCCGCACGACCAAGTCGGCCGCGGTGACCGATCAGCGCCAGTCGGTCATCGTCGACGCGGCGGCGCGGGTTGCGCCCGCCGTCGTGAGCGTCAACGTTCTGCGACGGCAGCGGGAAATGCCGAACGACCCCTACTCGATGTTCTTCATGCCGCGGGGCTACGAGCGGAAGGTCGAGGGGTACGGATCCGGGTTCGTCATCTCGTCGGACGGCGTAGTCATCACGAATCAGCACGTCACGAGCGGCGCCGAGCAGATCGTGGTGACGACCCGCGAGGGCACCGACTACCCCGCCAAGGTGCTCGGCGAAGATCCGCTCACCGACATCGCGGTCCTCAAGATCGAGGGGACGGGCCTCCCCACCGCGCCGCTGGGGGCGAGCACCGACCTGGTGGTGGGCGAGTGGGTGGTGGCGATCGGCAACCCGTTCGCCTACCTGCTCGGCAACACGGAGCCCAGCGTGACCGCCGGCGTCGTGAGCGCCGTCGGACGCAACCTGCTCCCCTCGGGGGACCAGACCGGGGTCTACGTCGACATGATCCAGACCGACGCCTCGATCAACCCCGGGAATTCTGGGGGACCGCTGGTGGACGTCGACGGCCGGGTGGTCGGGGTGAATAGCTCGATCCTGACCCCGTCGGGCGGGTCAGTCGGAATCGGGTTCGCGATCCCCATCGAGCGGGCGGTTCGGGTGGCGAGCGAGCTGAAGCGATACGGGCACGTGCGGCGGCCCTGGGTGGGGCTGGATGTCGCGGGGACGGAGGATCTTCGGGACTGGAAGAAGTCGGGGGGGTTGCGCGTCTCGTCCGTGGCGCTGGGCGGCCCGGCCGCGCGGGCCGGGATGGCCGCCGGGGACGTTCTCCTCAACGTGCAGGAGCGTTCGATTCACACGTTTTTGGACTGGGAAGCCGTGATGCTGGACACAGGCCCGGGCGATACCGTGGTGGTAGCTTACCGCCGCGCCGAGCGGCGGCTGGTAGCCAGGCTGGCGGTTACGGACCTGCCAACCACGGTCGCCGAGAAGGTGTCGATCCTGGGCGGGCTGCAGGCAATCACAATCACCCCCGCGATCCGCCAGGAGCGCGGCATTCAGACCGAGCAGGGCGCGCTGATTTACCAGATCGGCGACGATGCGCAACAGGCGACCGGCCTCCGGCCCGGTGACGTGATCTTCCAGATCAACCGGCAGGCGGTGCGAAGCGCCGAAGACTTGAAGCGGCTGTTCGGCTCGTCCGGCGGCCAGCCCGTGACGGTGTGGCTCGAGCGCGGTGGCTCGGTGGGACGGACGACGTTCTACGTGCAATGATGCAGAAGCGCTGCACGTGGGCGGGCGACGATCCGCTGATGGTCGCCTATCACGATCGCGAATGGGGCGTCCCGGTCCACGACGACCGCAAACACTTCGAGTTCCTGGTGCTCGACGCTTTTCAGGCCGGCCTGTCCTGGGCGATCGTGTTGAAGAAGCGGGAGAACTTTCGGCGCGCGTTCGACGACTTCGACCCTGAGAAGATCGCGCGCTACCGCGCAACGCGGATCGCGCGGCTGCTCCGGGACGAGGGCATCATCCGGAACCGCCAGAAGGTCGAGGGAACGGTGCGAAATGCGCGCGCGTTCCTCCAGGTCCAGGAGCAACATGGCTCCTTCGACGCGTTCGTGTGGGACTTCGTGGACGGGAAGGTGCGGCGGAATGCCTGGAAGGCACGGGGGCAGATTCCCGCCCGCACGGCGGAATCGGACCGGTTGAGCGCGGCCCTGAAGGCGCGTGACTTCACCTTCGTGGGCTCGACGATCTGTTACGCGTACATGCAGGCGGCCGGCCTCGTGAACGATCACGTCGTGTCGTGCTTCCGGTACGCGGCCGTTCGCAAAGCCTGACGTCGAACCACGAGACGGAAGCGGTGTAGCAACGGTTCGTTACTTGCAGCGATTGTGTGCAGTGCGGTTGATGTGTCGCGGCAACGCAGCGCCCAAACGCGCGTGACGTAGCTCACGCAATTCCTGGCACGAGGGCCGACGAAGGCCCGGGGGTAGAGGGGACATGCTCAGCAAAGCCCAACTGACAAAGTCTGGCGCGGCGATCGCGCTCGTGCTCCTCGCCGTCGCCGGGTGCCGGCAGGGTCCGCCTGTCGGCAGCCAAGGGACTCCCGAGGAAGTCTCCAAGATGTCCACCGAGCGGGATCAGCTCCTCGCGGAGGTGGCAGAAAACGCGCGGATGATGAGCGAGATCGGAGCCGACCTCGCCCGCGTGCGCATCCCGAGCCGCGCGCTCAAGGTGTCGAGCGAGTCGCCGGTGCGCGCCCAGCGCGACAGCATCATTGCGCGCATCCACTACGTGACGACGCGCGTGAACGAAAGCGAGCGCAAGCTGAAGGAGAGCGAGGACCGGATCCACGCGCTGACGACGCTGTCCGACAGCCTGCGGTCGTCGCTCGAGGCTTCCGTGCAGAACTACGAGTCGGTCCTCGAGGCGCAGCGCGCCACGATTGCGGCGCTCACTGACCAGATCAATCAGCTCACGGCTGACAACGTCGCGCTCACGGACACCGTGACCCAGCTCAAGACGATCAACAACACGGTGTACTACGTGATCGGGACGCGCGACGAGCTGTTGAAGAAGGGGATCGTGGTGCAGGAGGGCGGCAGCCGGTTCCCTCTGATCTTTGCCAAGGTCGGGGTGACGGTGGTCCCCGCCCGCCAGCTCGACCCGGCGGCGTTCACGCCGATCAACAAGCGGGCCGTCACCGAGATCCCGCTCCCGAGCTCCGATCACGCCTACCGGATCGCCTCGCGCCAGGACCTGGACGGCCTGGTGACGGCCGCCGATGGCGGGAAGATCAACGGTACCTTGAAGATCGCGAACCCCGACAAGTTCTGGTCCACCTCGCGGTTCTTGATCCTGATCGAGAGCTGACCCAGCTGTCTCTGCACAGCCCCGCGCCGCCAGGCGACGCGGGGCTGTTCATTTTGTGCAACTTGACCGGCCCACGCCCGCGTTGCGACCTTGCGGCACCGGCAAACCACGATCGTCGCACCGTCCGCCAACCGAGAGGCCTGGTACTGGTACATGAAAGCCACACTCGCCGCATTGCTGGCCGTGCTGCCGCTGCTGGCGGCCGCCGGCTCCCGGAACGCCACGGCAGGCCGCTCGGACGAGTCGGTGTTCGTCAACGGCCTGAAGCCCGGCCAACACGAGTCGCTCCTCTACGTCTGGACGAGCGACCCCGATGCAAAGGACCCCGACTTCCTGAGCGTCATCGACGCGAACCCCGCATCGCCGACGTACGGCAAGGTGATTGCGACCGCGCCGACCACCGGATCCACTGGCAACGAGGCACACCACTTCGGCTACACCGCGGACGCCGACCGCATCTTCGCCGGGGGGCTCTTCACGAACCGCCTGTTCATCTATGACGTGAAGACCGACCCGCGGAAGCCGAAACTCATCACGACCGTGGCCGACCTCGCGGCCACCACCGGCTACTCGGGCCCGCACACGTTTTACGCGGTGCCCGGCGGCGTCATGATCGCGATGCTCGGCGGCAAGGATGGCGGCGCGCCTGGCGGGCTCGTCACCCTCGACAACGATGGCAAGTTCGTGAAGGCCCTGGCCGCGCCCGAGTACATGTATGACGTCGGCGTGAAGCGCGAGCTGAATCTCATGATCTCATCGAGCTGGGCGCATCCCCACAGCATCATCCACGGCATGGCCCCGATGAGCGAAGTCGGCGACGAGGTCGTCGCGTGGGATTTCGCGACGGGCAAAGTGCTGCAGGAAGCGCACCTGGACAAGGCGCCGCTCGAGATCCGCTGGCTGCATGCGGGCACCGCTCGCGGCGGGTTCGTCAACTGCGCGTTCGGCAACAGCGTGTGGCATTGGGAGGTGAAGGACGGCAAGCTGGACTTCGCCAAGGTGCTCCAGCTGCCGGACGGATCGATCCCGGCCGACATGCGGATTTCCTACGACGACAAGTTCCTGTTCGTGTCGTTGTTCGGCGCCGGCGCCGTCAATCAGTATGACATCTCGAATCCCGTGAAGCCGACCCTGGTCAGCACCGTGGCGGTGCCCCAAGCCCAAATGATGAAACTGACCCCGGACAACCAGCGGCTCTACATCAGCAACTCGCTCCTGTCCAACCTGGATGGCAAGGTGCCCTACCGGGTGCGACTGATCAACGTCGGCCCGAAGGGGATGGCACTCGATCCCAAGTTCGATGTGGATTTCGAGAATCTGCCCACCGGCCAGGCCCGCCCGCACGACATGCTGTTGAAATAGGGGTTCGGGGTTAGGGGCTGGGGCTTGGGGCCCAGCCCTAACCCCCAACCCCTAACCCCTAGCTGAACGCCCGCCGCTCGAACGCCCGCTCTCCCCACACCCAGAACGCTGCTGAAATGATCGTGAGCGCGAGCCACACGAAGCCGAGCGGCATGTGCGGGAGGCCAGGAGTGAGGGCGCCACGCATCCCTTCCGAGACGTAGACGAGCGGGTTGACGAGGACGGCGTACTTGAGGACCGGCACCGCGGCGAGACCCTGCCACGGGTAGTACGCGCAGCCGAAGAAGATCGTCGGCGCGACAATCACCGAAAACATCAAGCCGACTTGCTGCGGCTGAATGGCCGTGCCGAGCAGCAGGCCCATGGCCGAGAAGGCGGTGGCGCCGAGCAGCGTGACGAGCGCCAGGGCTCCCCCTTCCGTCCACGTGAGACCCGCGATCGGCCCCATGATCAGCCGGGCGATGGGGAGCACGAAGATGGCTGCCACGAGTCCCTGGATCACGCCCGCCACCACCTTCTCGAAGGCGATCATGCGCGCGGACGCGGGCGCGAGGAGCCGGTCTTCGATCTCCCTCGTCCACCCGAAGTCCTGCACCAGCGGCAGCGCGACCGACTGGATGCTCGACAGTGCAAGACTGATTGCGATAATGCCGGGCAAGAGCGCCGTCCCGTACCCTTGCTGCACAAAGTGCATTTTCGGGAGCAGGTACCCGAACACCACCACGAACAGGATGGGCTGGAGCGTCGTGCGGACGAGGAAATACGGCAGCTCGCGTTGCGCCACGCGAAGGTCCCGCAGCAGCAGAGCCCAGAAGACCTGCCGGGCGGCGACGGTCGGGCGAACGGGAGCGATGCTGGCGGTCAATCGAGCTTCCTTCCAGTGAGAGAGATGAACAGCGTCTCGAGAGAGGGCGGCGACAGGTCGATGTGCGCGACCGCGCGACCCGCCTGCTCGGCAGCCTTTACGAGGCCCGCAATCGCCTCGCCGGGACGTTCGGCGTAGGCTCGCAACACCGCACCTTCCGCGTCGGCCCGCAGCACGCCCGGCAGGCCGCGCGCCGTGGTGGCGACGGCAGCCGCGTCGCCGTCCAGCCGCAGCTCGATCAGGCTGCCCCCCGGGGCTCGAGCCTTGAGCGCAGCCGGGCCATCCAGCGCGAGGAGGCGCCCGTGATCTACGATCGCCACCCGCTCGCACAACCGGTCCGCTTCCTCCATATAGTGCGTCGTCATCACGATCGTACGGCCCTCCGCGTGAAGACCGCGCAGGATCTGCCATAACTCGAGGCGCGCCTGGGGATCGAGCCCGACCGACGGCTCGTCCAGAAACAGCACTTGGGGATCGTGGACGAGGGCGCGGGCGATCATGAGGCGTTGCTGCTGGCCCCCGGAGATTTCGTCCACCTTCGCTCCCGCCCGCTCGCCGAGGCCGAGCATGTCGAGCAAACCCCGAGCGCGGGTGGCGGCCGGTTTGCGGGCGATTCCGAAGTAGGCAGCGTGAAACAGGAGGTTTTCGAGCACGGTGAGACTGCGGTCCGGGTTGGGCCGCTGCGGCACGACGCCGATCCGCTGCTTCACGGCAACCGGGGCCTGGGCGACGTCGGCCCCTGCCACCTCCGCTGAACCGGAGGTGGGCCGCACGCGCGTCGTGAGAATCCCGATGGTCGTGGTCTTGCCAGCCCCGTTCGGACCGAGGAGCCCGAAGAACTCGCCGGCGCGGACTTCGAGGTCGAGCCCCTCGAGCGCGACGATCTCGCCCCTCCCGCCGGCCCCATTCGCGGCCCCGGGATAGACCTTGCGCAACGCATGTGTGCGGATCGCCGCGGGCCTAGTCATGTGGATCGAGCCCCTCCCCCCTTACTTTACACGACATGTCCGAGCTACGCAGCCGCACTATCACGCAAGGCGTTCAGCGCTCGCCCAACCGCGCCATGCTGCGCGCGGTGGGGTTCGGTGACCGCGATTTCGACAAGCCCATCATCGGGATCGCGAACGCCTACAGCACGACTACCCCCTGCAACATGGGGCTCGACCGACTCGCGCGACGCGCCGAAGCGGCCCTCCGCACCGCGGGAACGATGCCGCAAATGTTCGGCACGATCACCGTGAGCGACGGCATCTCCATGGGCACCGAGGGGATGAAGTATTCGCTCGTCTCGCGCGAGGTGATCGCCGACTCGATCGAAACGGCCTGCAACGCGCAGGCGATGGATGGCCTGCTCGCCGTAGGCGGATGCGACAAGAACATGCCGGGCGCCATGATGGCGATCGCCCGCATGAACATCCCGGCCATCTTTGTCTACGGCGGCACGATCAAGCCCGGCCAGTACGCCGGGCGCGACCTCACGGTCGTCAGCGTGTTCGAGGCCGTGGGAGAGTTCAGCGCCAAGAAGATCGATGCCTCCGAGCTGCTCGAGGTCGAACGGCACGCCTGCCCCGGGGCGGGCTCGTGCGGCGGCATGTTCACGGCGAACACGATGTCGTCCCTGTTCGAGGCGATGGGAATGAGCCTGCCGTTCTCCTCGACGATGGCCGCGGAAGACGCCGAGAAGGCCGACAGCGCGGCCCGTTCGGCGGACGCCCTGGTCGAAGCCATCCGGCGCGATCTCCGCCCCCGGCAGATCCTCACGCGCCAGGCGTTCGAGAACGGCATCACCGTCGCAATGGCAGTCGGCGGGTCGACCAACGCCGTGCTGCACCTGCTCGCGATCGCGCAGGCCGCGAGCGTACCGCTCTCGCTCGACGACTTCGAGGCCATCCGCCTCCGCGTCCCCGTGCTCTGCGACTTGAAGCCGTCGGGACGCTTTGTGGCTACCGATCTGCATCGCGCGGGCGGGGTGCCCCAGGTAATGAAGATGCTGCTCGGCCACGGTGTGCTTCACGGCGATGCCCTGACGATCACCGGACGAACAATTGCCGACGTCTTGAAGGACATCCCCGGGGAGCCCAGGCGCGATCAGGAGGTCATTCGCCCCTGGGACCGTCCCGTCTACCCGCAGGGCCATCTCGCCGTACTGCGTGGCAACCTCGCCACCGAGGGGAGCGTCGCCAAGGTGAGCGGCGTCAAGCAACGGCGCATCACGGGACCGGCACGCGTGTTCGATTCGGAGGAAGCATGCCTCGCCGCGATCCTCGAGCGACGGATCAACGCGGGCGACGTGATCGTGATCCGATACGAGGGGCCGAAGGGCGGCCCCGGGATGCGCGAGATGCTCTCGCCCACCGCGGCGCTCGTCGGCGCCGGGCTCGGGGACTCGGTGGGACTCATCACCGATGGCCGGTTCTCGGGAGGCACCTACGGCCTCGTGGTGGGCCATGTCGCGCCCGAGGCGGCTGTCGGCGGGGCGATCGCCCTGGTCCAGGAAGGTGACTCCATCACAATCGACGCGGAGAAACACACGTTGCAGCTCGACGTGACTGCGAGCGAGCTGGACAAGCGCCGCGCACGCTGGCGTCCCCCCGTCCCGCGCTACACCTCAGGGGTGCTCAGCAAGTACGCCCGCTTGGTCTCGAGCGCGAGTCTGGGAGCTGTCACCGACCTCACCCCCTGACCCCCTCTCCGCGATGCGGAGCGGGGGAACGGTTGACGGCGGTCGAGAGCCCCACCAGCTCCGCGACCCGCTCTCCCATCTCCCGCGTACCGAGGACCGCTTCCCCCGGGTCCGCGATGTCCCTGGTCCGAGCCCCTTGGTCGAGCACCGCTCGAATCGCCGCGTCGACCGCATCTGCGGCTTCCGTCTGCTTCAGCCCGTACCGCAGCAGCATTCCCGCCGAGGCGATCGCGCCCAGGGGATTCGCGATGCCCTTCCCGGCGATCGTGGGAGCCGACCCGTGGATCGGCTCGAACAGGCCCGGCCCATTGCCCAACGACGCTGACGGCAAAAGGCCGAGTGAGCCGACCAGGACGGCGGCCTCATCGCTCAGAATGTCACCGAACATGTTCTCGGTCAGCACGACGTCGAGCGTCGCTGGGTCCGAAACGAGCCGCATCGCCGCATAGTCGACGTAGAGATGTTCGAGCCGAACGTCCTGGTACTCGCGCCCGACCCTAGTGACAGTATCACGCCATAATTGCGACACTTCAAGCACATTCGCCTTGTCTACTGATGTCACTACTCGCCGGCGGCGCCGCGCGGAGTCGAACGCTACCCGCGCCACGCGCTCGATTTCCGAGACCGTATACCGGAGGGTGTTCACGGCCTCGAGCGCTGTCTTCCCGCGGGGTTCACCGTAGTAGAGACCCCCGGTCAGCTCGCGTACGATCAGGAGGTCGACACCCGCCAGGCGCTCGGGCCGGAGCGGTGAATGCCCCGCGAGGGCCGGATGAATGGCGACCGGCCGGAGATTGGCGTACACGCCGAGCAACGCGCGGAGAGCGAGCAATCCCGTCTCGGGCTTGAGCTCCCTCGGCGCCGAATCGAGCGACGGATCGCCGACGGCGCCGAGCAGTACGGCGTCCGCTGCCGCCACGGCTCGGCGAGTCTCCTCAGGGAGCGGGCTCCCCGCTGCGGCAACGGCACAGGCCCCGACGAGGTATTGGGGCATGGCCAATCGCAGCCCGAAGCGGTCCGCGGCGGCGAGCAGCACGCGCTCCGCCTCGGCGGTGACCTCGGGACCGATCCCGTCGCCGCCCAGGACTGCGATGGTGTACTGGGTCACGGCGCCGCAGCGGCCCGCGTGGCGCGGCGCTGCTCGAACGCGGCGATGCGCGGCTCCTCGAGGAGCGTGCGTCCGATCTCGTCCAGCCCGCGGAGCAGCATCTCCCGGCGGTAGGGTTCGAGCCCGAAGCTCGCGCCGAAGCCCTGGCCGTCCTCGACGCGCTGCCGCTCCAGATCGACCGTGAGACGGTAGTCGCCGCCACCGGCCTGCGTGCGGCGCACCAGCTCGTCGATCTCCTCGGCCTCGAGCCGCACTGGCAGGAGCCCGTTCTGGCAGCAGTTCGCGAAGAAGATGTCGGCGAACGACGGGGCGAGGATCGCCCGGAATCCGGCGTCGGCGAGCGCCCACGCCGCGTGCTCGCGCGAGGAGCCGCACCCGAAGTTCGCGCCGGCAACCAGCAGGCTCGCGCCTGCCGCCTCCGGGCGGTTGAGCTCGAACTCCGGATCGGGCGTGCCGTCGGCGCGGTAGCGCCAGTCGTAGAACAGCGCCGGGCCGAGCCCGGTACGTTCGATCCCTTTCAGAAACTGCTTCGGAATGATCTGATCGGTATCGACGTTGGCGCGCGGGACCGCCGCAACCTTGCCGGTGTGGCGGACGAAAGGCTCCATCAGGACGCCCACTCCCGCACGTCGACCAGGCGGCCCGCGATCGCCGCGGCCGCGGCCATGGCCGGGCTCATGAGGTGCGTGCGCCCGCCGCGACCCTGCCGGCCCTCGAAGTTGCGGTTCGAGGTCGATGCGCACCGCTCACCGCTTTGCAGAACGTCCGGGTTCATGCCGAGGCACATCGAGCACCCCGCGTTACGCCACTCGAACCCCGCCTCGCGGAAGATCCGGTCGAGCCCCTCCCGCTCGGCCTCGGCCCTGACCCGCATCGACCCCGGCACGACCATCGCCCGCACGGACGACGCGACACGCTTGCCGCGCACAATCTGGGCGGCGGCCCGCAGGTCCTCGATCCGGCCGTTGGTGCAGGACCCGAGGAAGACGCGGTCGATGCGCAGTCCCGCCATGGGCGTGCCCGGAGCGAGATCCATGTAGCTGAGCGCGCGGGCGGCGGCGGTCCGGTCCGCTTCGCTCTCGAAGTCCTCAAGCCGCGGGACCCGGGCCGTGATGGCGGTGACCATCCCGGGGCTCGTGCCCCAGGTGACCTGGGGCGCGAGCGACGCAGCGTCGATCGTCACCCGCATGTCGTAGCGAGCGCCGGGGTCCGAGCCGAGGCCGCGCCACGCCTCGACCGCAGCGTTCCAGGCGGCTCCCGCCGGGGCGCGCGGCCGCCCGGCGAGGTAGGCGAAGGTCGTCTCGTCTGGCCCGATCATACCGGCCCGCGCGCCCGCCTCGATGGACATGTTGCACACGGTCATCCGCTGCTCCATGGTCAGCCCGCGGATGGACTCACCCGTGTACTCGATGACGTGACCGGTCGCCCCCGCAGTGCCGATCTGGCCGATGAAGCCGAGCACCAGGTCCTTGGCAGTGACACCGGGCGCGAGCCGTCCCATGAAGCGGGCCTCGAGCGTCTTAGGCTTGGACATCACGAGACATTGCGTGGCCAGCACATGCTCGACTTCGCTCGTGCCGATCCCGAACGCCAGCGCGCCAAACGCGCCGTGGGTTGAGGTGTGCGAGTCGCCGCACACGATGATCATGCCCGGCTGGGTGAGCCCGAGCTCGGGGCCGATCACGTGCACGATTCCCTGGCCTGGCGAGTGCAGGTCGAACAGCTCAATCCCCGCCGCGCGGGCATTCGCACCCAGCGTGTCGAGCTGGCGGGCGGAGATCGGGTCGGCGACCGGGAGCGAGCGGTCGTCGGTGGGCACGTTGTGATCGACGGTGGCGACGGTCAGCTCGGGCCGCCGGACGCGGCGGCCCGCCGCCCTGAGACCCGCAAATGCTTGTGGTGACGTAACTTCGTGGACCAGGTGCAGATCCACGTAGAGCAGGGCCGGCCCGCCCTCGGCGAGCGGATGCACGACGTGGGCGTCCCAGACCTTCTGAAACAGCGTCCGCGGGGTGCTCCGGGCGATCATCGCCCCGCAGCCACCGTTTCCGGGGCCGGCCGCTGACCCGCGGCGCGCGCCTTCCCCTCCTCTGACCAGGGCATCATGGCGCGCAGCTTCGCACCCACGCGCTCGATGAGGTGGTCGTTCTCGCTGCGGCGCAGCGCCTTGAAGCGCTCCCCGCCGCTTCGCGACTCGCGAATCCATTCGCGGGCGAAGCTCCCGCTCTGAATCTCGGAGAGTATCTGCACCATCTCCTCGCGCACCTCGTCGGTGATGATGCGGGGCCCGCGGGTGTAATCGCCGTACTCCGCCGTGTCGCTGATCGAATAGCGCATGAACTTCATCCCGCCGCGGTACATCAAATCCACGATGAGCTTGAGCTCGTGCATGCACTCGAAGTAGGCCAGCTCCGGCGCATAGCCCGCGTCCACCAAGGTCTCGAACCCGGACTTGATGAGCGCGGTCACGCCGCCGCACAACACGCACTGCTCGCCAAACAGGTCTGTCTCGGTCTCCTCGCGGAACGTCGTCTGCAGCACGCCCGCCCGGGTGCAGCCGATGCCCTGGGCGTACGCGAGGGCGTTCGCGAGCGCGTGGCCGCTCGCGTCCTGATGCACCGCGACGAGCGCGGGCACGCCGCGGCCGGCCTGGAACTCGCTCCGCACCAGGTGACCAGGCGACTTGGGCGCAATCATCGAGACGTCGACGCTCGCCGGCGGCACGATTTCCTTGAAGTGGATGTTGAACCCGTGGGCGAACATCAGCGTCTTGCCCGCCTTGAGCGCTGGCGCGATCGCTGACTCGTAGACCGCCCGGCCATCCTGGTCGGGTACCAGCATCATGATCACGTCGGCGGCCGCGGCGGCGTCGGCCATGGGCCGCACGTCCAACCCCTCGGCAACCGCCCGCTCCCACGAAGCGCCCTTGGGACGCAGGCCCACGACGACCTTCGCGCCGGAGTCGCGCAGGTTGAGCGCGTGGGCGTGGCCCTGGCTGCCGTATCCGATGATGGCGATCGTCTTCCCTTCCAAGCGACGGCGATCCGCGTCGGAATCGTAGAAAGCGCGTACATCATTGGAAGTCATAGAGTTACCTCCGATGAGTGGGGGGCAGAAAGAGTGGTGGAGGGGGGAGGCGAGCCGGCGCCGTCGAGACCCTGGAGGGCGACGGCGCCGCTGCGCGCGACCTCGAGGATGCCGAATCGGTCGAGCGCCTGGAGGCACGCGTCGGTGCGGGCCGATTCGCCCGCGATTTCGACGATGCACGTACCGTCACGCTCAGCCACGAGCGTCGCACCGGCCGCGGACAGCGCGGCCAGGAGATCCGCGCGCGCCGCCGGGAGCGCCCGCAGCTTGATCAGCGCCACTTCGCGCACGACGGCGTCGTCCGCCCTGTAGAGGGCGGCAGCCCGCACGCCGAACGTTTTTTCCAGTTGTCGCACGAGTCGATCCGCGGCTGCGTCGTCCGCTTCGGTGAAAAAGGTGAGCCGAGAAACACCCGTCATGTGGCTCGGGCCGACGGCGATGCCGGTTATCGGCAGATTGCGCCGCCGCACGACACCTACTACCCGATTGAACGTGACCAGATCGTCATCCAGCAGCACTGCCACCGCGTGCGACGCGCCCATCCCGCGTTACACCGCTGGTGCGCCGGCGGGAGCCGCCTCGATCGGCTCCGACAGGGAGCCGCCGGGCGGAATCATCGGGAACACGTTCGCTTCCTGGGCGATGACGAACTCCACCAACGCCGGTCCGCGATGCACGCTCGCCGCCCGCACGACGTCGTCGAGCTGCGTGCGCTGCTCCACACGCCAGCCGGGAATCCCATAGGCGTCGGCCAGCTTCACGTAATCCGGGCTCCAGATAGGCGTGCAGGAGTAGCGCTTCTCGTGGAAGAACTGCTGCCACTGCCGCACCATGCCGAGGTACCCGTTGTTGAAGATCGCCATCTTCACCGACAGCCCTTCCTGCACCATGGTCGCCATTTCAGCCATGTTCATCTGGAAGCCGCCGTCGCCCGAGATGGCCCAGACCGTCTCGCTGGGCCGCGCGAGATGCACGCCCATCGCCGCCGGCACCGCAAAGCCCATCGTGCCGAGCCCGCCGGACGTGATGTGGGTGTTCGCGCGCTCGTACGGATAGTGCTTCGCGACCCACATCTGGTGCTGACCGACGTCAGTCACGATAGTGCACCGCCCGCCCGTGATTTCGTGGATGGACGCGAGGATGGCCTCGGGAGACAGATCGCCCGAGAACGACTCCGCACGCGGGCGCACGAAGCCGCGAATCTCCGCCATCCAGTCGTCGCAGTTGCGCGCGCGGACCTGGTCTGTGAGCAGGCTCGCCACCGTGCGGGCGTCGCCCACGATCCCGACCGCGGTCTTGACGTTCTTGCCGATCTCAGCCCGGTCGAGCTCGACGTGGACGATCTTGGCGCGCGGCGCAAACGCCGCCGTGTTGCCGGTGACGCGATCGTCGAACCTGAGCCCGATGCCAACGATCAAATCGGCGTGCTGGATGGCGCGGTTGACGTGCACCTCGCCGTGCATCCCGGGCATGCCGAGGTGCAGCGGATGCGATTCAGGGAACGCGCTGATGCCGAGCAGCGTCGTGATCACAGGGATGCCGGTCTTCTCGGCGAGCGCTCGCACCTCGTCGTACGCGTTGCCCAGGATCACGCCGTGCCCGATCATGAGCAGCGGACGGGAGGCTTCCCCGATTAAACGGGCGGCTTCGCGGACACTCTCCTCGAGCGACGCCGACGTTGGAGCCCCGCCATTGCCCGACTGACCCCGGGCGGCTAGCCCCGGGGCGCCGCCCCGGGGTCCCGGCTCATAGGCTAACTTCTGGTTCTGCACGTCTTTAGGGACGTCCAGCACGACCGGCCCAGGGCGGCCCTCTGTGGCGATCGCGATCGCTTCGCGCACGCTTGCCGCGAGCTGCGTGATGTCGGGGACCAGCCGGCTGTATTTCGTGATCGGGAGCGTGAGCCCGATGACGTCAGTTTCCTGGAACGCGTCGCGTCCGATCATCGGGCGCGACACCTGCCCCGTGATGGCGAGGACGGGCGACGAATCCATGTGGGCGGTGGCGAGGCCGGTGACGAGGTTCGTCGCCCCGGGCCCAGACGTCGCAACGCAGACGCCCACGCGGCCCGTCGCGCGCGCGTAGCCGTCCGCGGCGTGCGCCGCGGCTTGTTCGTGGCGCACCAGGATGTGGCGCAGCCCCGGGAATTCGGGGAGGGCGTGGTAGAACGGCATGATCGCACCGCCCGGGTAGCCGAAGATCGTATCGATCCCGGCTGCTGCCAGCTCCCGGCAGAGGATCTGCGCGCCCGTGAGCATCTCGCCCATGACCTGCTTCACACCCCCCAGAGGTACACGTTGTTGTGCGAGTGATCCTCGAGCCGGTCCGCAAAGCTCGCCTTGTTCAGGGCGTGGACCAGCGCGCGAGCGCTCGCTTCGACGACGTCAGTCGAGGCACCGTGTCCGGTGAGGGTCTTCGAATCGATGCGCGCCTGAAGGAATACGTGGCCCACCGAGTCGCGGCCGGGCGTCACCGACTGCAGCGACAGGTTGATCACCTCGAACTGGCGCTCGACGATCGACCCGATCGCGGCGAACGCGGCTGCGATCGGTCCGTTCCCCGTCCCGGTCGCGCTCCGCTCCCGCATCCACGGTCCCGTAAGGCTCACCTCCGCGGTCGCCGCCACGGTGCCGCACAGCACACGCAAATACGTCAGCTGATAGGCCTCGGGCGCGTCGTGGAAGCTCTCGTGCAGCAACGCGAGCAGATCCTCGTCCAGGATCTCTTCCTTGCGGTCGGCGAGACTCGTGAACTCGCGGTACAGCCACTCGAGCGTCGGCTCGTCGAGCTCGTAGCCCAGTTCCTTGTAGCGCCGCTCGAGCGCATGGCGGCCCGAGTGTTTGCCCAGGACCAGCGTCGAGCGCGGCACGCCCACCACTTCCGGCCGGATGATTTCGTAGGTCAATCCGTTCTGCATCACGCCGTGCTGGTGAATGCCCGCCTCGTGCGCGAACGCGTTCCGCCCGACGACGGCCTTGTTGGGCTGGGGGAACGTGCCGATCACGTGCGAGAGGAGCTGGCTCGTGCGGAAGATCTCGCGCGTGTTCACGCCGCAGCTGAACTCCACCGCCTGCGGTCGGACGTATGCCGCCATCACGATCTCCTCGAGGGCCGCGTTCCCTGCGCGCTCCCCGATACCGTTGATGGTGCATTCGACCTGGCCGGCGCCCGCCCCGATCGCCGCCAGCGAATTGGCCACCGCGAGGCCCAGATCATCGTGGCAGTGCGCGCTGAACACGACCTTGTCGGCGTTCGGCACCCGCTCGCGCACCGAGCGGAACATCGCCGCGTACTCACCCGGCGTCGCGTACCCGACCGTGTCGGGAAGATTGATGGTGGTGGCCCCCTCGGCGATCGCCGCTTCGACCACCCGGCACAGGAAGTCCACGTCGCTCCGGCTCGCGTCCTCGGCCGAGAACTCGACGTCGTCCGTGAATCCCCGCGCCCGCTTGACCGCCGCCCGCGCCCGCTCGATGCAGTCCTCGCGGGTGATCCGCAGCTTGTGCTGCAAATGAATGTCGGACGTGGCGATGAACACGTGAATCCGGCCGCGCTCGGCGGGCCGGATCGCGTCGCCCGCGAGGTCGATATCGCGATCGTGACAGCGCGCCAGCGCCGCGATGATGGGGCGGCGCACCTCCTGCGCAACGTCCCGTACGCCGCGGAAGTCGCCGTCTGACGCGGCCGGAAACCCGGTCTCGAGCACGTCCACGCCGAGGACATCCAGCTGACGGGCGAGCCTGAGCTTCTCCTCCGGCGTCATCGAGTTGCCGGGGGCTTGCTCCCCGTCGCGCAGAGTCGTGTCGAAAATGACGACGCTTCGTTCCATCGAGTCCTTCCTCCCGGCGCTAGGGCGCCACTACGAAAAAACGCCGCGGGCTTTCGGGTCCGCGGCGTTGGGACTGTGCTGTCTGTCCTGCTTAGCGACTCATTCGATCGTCGCTCGCGCCGCGGCCTCCTGGGGAGTAAGCCCCAGCAGCAGCAGGACCAGCAGCAGGCTCAAGACGAGGAGCTGAGTCATGCGACCAGGTTACGGCGTGGTGGGGCGGGTGTCAACTAATTCTTTTGGGTGGGATTGGCCACCTAAAAGGGTGGGGCGAGAGGACGGAACCGCCGATCCTGCTTGACGATGCGTTTACGGCCGCTATAGGTTAGCGGGCAATGACACGTCCGGCCCAGGGCGCCGCCGCCCGGGGCCTTTTCTTTATGGGACAGGTGATGACCGCCAGCGTCTCCGTCCGCGTCCAAGGCTCCACCGCCAACCTGGGGTCAGGGTTCGACTGCGTCGGCATCGCGGTGGACCGCGCCATCCGTGTGGTGGCGCGCCGCGGCGATTCCCCCGGACCCATCCAGATGGTGCGGCGGGGCGCCCTCGAGGGCCTCGACATCCCGCCTGACCAAGACCTCGTATATGTCGGATTCTCCCGCGCCTGTAAGGCCGCTGGGAGCGAAGCCCCGCAGGGCCTCACCCTCGAGGTGGCATCCGACATCCCCGTCGCCCGGGGCCTGGGGTCCTCGGCCGCGGCGGTCGTCGCCGGGGCGGTAGCCGCGCGGGCGCTCTTGAGCCTCGCGCTGGACGATGCGGCGCTCGCTTCGCTCTGCGCGGAAGTCGAGGGACACGCCGACAACGTGGCCCCGTCGGTCTGGGGCGGCGCGATGCTCGTGCTCAAGGGCGACGACCGGCAGATTCTGTTCACACCGCTCGAGGTTCACCCGTCCCTGGTGCTCACGTTCGCCATCCCGGACTTCCAGGTGTCCACCGAGCGCGCCCGCGCCGTGCTCCCCGCGAACGTTCCGCACCGCACCGCGGTGGTCGCGGCGGGAAAGAGCGCGGCGTTGGTGCAGGGCCTCGCTCGTGGCGACGCGGCGCTCCTCGCCGCGGGACTGGACGATGTCCTGCACGTGCCCTACCGGCGCGCGTTGATCCGCGGCTACGATGACGTGGTGGCGGCCGCGAAAGGCGCGGGCGCCTATGGAGCGACGTTGTCGGGATCGGGCTCGACCCTCGTCGCGGTCGCTCCGGTCGATGCGGCCGCCGCGGTGGAGCGAGCCATGGCACACGTCTGGCGCGCGCTGGGGGTCACGGTCGACACGTTTCGTCTGCCCCGCCCCGCGGGCCGGTACGAGGTTTCCTGATGCCGCGCGCGACTGTCACGCCACAGGTCCACAAGTTCGGCGGCGCCTCGCTCGCGGACGGCGGGGCCATAGCTCGCGCCGTTTCGATCATTCAGGCGCAGCGCCCCGCGCCGCTCGTGATCGTCGTGTCGGCGCTCGCGGGCGTGACCGACGCGCTGCTCGACGTCGCGGCCCGGGCAACGGCGGGTGAGGCGGATGCCGCGCGGGCCGGGGCCGCCGCGTTGCGCACGCGGCACGCCGCCGCGGCCGAGTCGCTGCTCGGGCAGGCGAGCCGGCGCAAGGAAGCGCTGCAGGCGATAGACGCGGTGTTCGCCGAGCTCGATCAGATCGTGGCGGGGCTCGTGATCGTGCGCGAGCTGACGCCGCGCACCACGGACTACGTCGCCGCGCGGGGCGAGCGCCTGAGCGCACGCCTCGTGTCGGCCGCGCTCGAGCAGGCCGGCTGCCCGGTGGCGCTGGTCGACGCGCTCGACGTCATCCACTCCGATGGAAAGTTCGGCGCCGCGTCGCCGAATCTCGCGCTCACCGACCGGAGGGCCCGCCAGGTGCTCGGACCCCTCCTGAAGCGCGGCACGATCTGCGTCGTACCGGGCTTCTTCGCGGCCACGCCGGACGGGCAGCTGGCGACGATGGGGCGTGGGGGGTCAGACCTGACGGCAACGCTACTGGGCCGCGCGCTCCGCGCCCGCGAAGTCACGCTCTGGAAGGACGTGCCCGGGATTCTCACCTCCGACCCGCGCGTGGTCCCCGACGCCCGGGTGATCCCGCAGCTGCACCTGCGCGAGGCCGCCGAGCTGGCTTATTACGGCGCGAAGGTCCTGCACCCTCGCGCACTGATCCCACTTGCCGGGCGGAACCTCGCGATCCGGATCCGCCCGTTCGCCGATCCCGCGGGCCGGGGGACGGAGATTTCGCGCCGCCGCACCCTCCGCAGCCATCCCGTGAAAGCGCTGTCCGCGGTCGGCGGGCAGGCGCTGCTGATGGTGACCGGCAACGGCATGCTCGGCGTCCCCGGCATCGCCGCCCGGACCTTCGCGGCGGTGCATGACGAAGGCGTCTCCGTTTCCCTGATCAGCCAGGCGTCGTCCGAGCACTCGATCTGTTTCAGCGTTCCACAGGCGTCGGCCGAGCGCGCGCGCGCGAGCCTCGAGCGCACCTTCAAAGCCGAGATCGGCCGCCGCGAGATCGACGGCATCGAGGTCCGTAGCGGGATCGCGACGCTCGCGGTCGTCGGCCTCGGGATGGCGGGGACTCCTGGGATCGCGGCCAAGACCTTCGCGGCGCTCGCGGGCGGCAGCATCAACGTCATCGCGATCGCGCAGGGCTCCTCCGAGCTGAATCTGTCGGTGGTGGTGGACGCGAAGGAAATGGTGGCAGCGCAGAAGCTCATCCATGCCGCATTCCAGCTCGACAAGCTGGGCGGCGGAGCGGTGAGCCATGCCGAGCGCACCGACGTCGTGCTGCTCGGCTTCGGCCAGATTGGCCGCGTGCTCGCCGGCATGATCGCCAAGTTCAAGCGCGCGCCGCTCCAGCTGAAGGTCGTGGGAGTGATCGACCGCTCGGGATTCGTGTTCGACGCCGAGGGCCTTTCTCCCCGGAAGCTGGCGGCGCTGTCCGCGGCGAAGCTCAAAGGCCACCCGCTCGCCAAGGCTCCCGGCGCGCGCCGTGGCAGTGCGGACGAAGCGGTGGACTACGTCGCGCGCCACGCGCTGTCCAACCCGGTCCTCGTGGACATCACGGCCGACGACACGAGCCAGACGCTCACGCGCGCCCTTGCCGCCGGCATGCATCTCGTACTCGCGAACAAGCGCCCGCTCACGGCGCATCGCAAGCTGTACGACGAGCTCAAGGCGGTCGCCGCCGAGCGGGGGCGCCGGTTGCTGCACGAGACCACTGTGGGCGCGGGGCTTCCGATCATCGATACCTACTACAAACTCGTGGAGTCGGGCGACAGCGTGTCCATGATCGAGGGGTGCCCGTCGGGCACGCTCGGCTATCTGTTCGGCGAAATGGGACGCGGCAAGCGGTTCTCGGAAGCGCTACGCGGCGCCATCGCCAAGGGCTACCCCGAGCCCGATCCCCGCGACGATCTGTCGGGAACCGACGTCGCCCGCAAGGCGCTGATTCTGGGCCGACTGCTCGGATTCCCCGGCGAAATGGCCGACATCGAGATCGAGTCCCTCGTACCGGTGGCGGCGAGGAAGCTGTCGCGCGACGACTTCGTGCGGCGGCTCGAGGAGTACGACGCGGAGTGGCAGAAGCGGGTGCAGGACGCCCGGGCCAAGGGCGGCGTGTTGCGCTACCGCTGCACCGTCACGCCGCGGCGCATCCGGGTGGGCCTCGTGGCCGTGAACGCCTCGAGCCCGCTGGCCTCGCTCAACGGCACCGACAACCAGTTCATCTTCACGACGCAACGGTACAAGACGAACCCCCTCGTCATCACCGGCCCGGGTGCCGGCCCGGCGGTCACGGCGGGAGGCATTCTGAACGATGTCTTGAAGCTCGCGGGCTCATGAACGCCGCGGGACGCTCGAGCGTCCAGCATTGCGACTCCTGCGGACACGAGATCGCGGAAACCGATCTCCGCTCGCAGTGTCCCCAGTGCGGCGGCCTGCTCGTGGTTCGCCACGCGCCACCCGCCGCGAGCGGTGCGGCGCTGCGCGCGCTGCTCGACGCCCGCTACGGCAGCCGCCGGGGCCCCTACACGTCGGGCGTGTGGCGCTTCGCGGACCTCGTCCTGCCAAGCGTCGGCGACCGGGTGGTGAGCTACCCCGAGGGCAACACACCGCTCCTCGACCGCCCCACCGTGACGGCCTGGGCGGGCGCGGGGGGGGGTTCGCTCCTGCTCAAGCACGAGGGCCAGAATCCCACGGGATCGTTCAAGGATCGCGGGATGACGGTCGGCGTCACGCATGCGCGGCGGCTCGGCGTGACAGCGGTGGCGTGCGCTTCGACCGGGAATACGGGAGCGTCGCTCGCCGCGTACGCGGCGCTCGCCGGCGTGCCCGCGCTCGCGATCGTTCCCAAGGGCAAGGTGGCGCGCGGCAAAGTCACTCAGCTCCTCGCGTACGGCGCGCGCACCCTGATGGTCCGGGGCGACTTCGATGCCTGCCTCGAGCTCGCCTGGGAGGCGAGCAAGGAGCTGGGCGTCTATCTCCTCAACTCGGTGAATCCGTTCCGGCTCGAGGGGCAGAAGACCATCGTCTTCGAGACACTGCAACAGCTCAGCTGGGATCCGCCGGACTGGATCCTCGTGCCCGCCGGCAACCTCGGCAACACCGCGGCATTCGGGAAGGCGCTCCACGAGGCTCGGGAATGGGGGTTGATCGACAAGATGCCGCGCATCGCGGCGGTGCAGGCCGCGGGCGCCGCGCCGTTTGCCCGGAGTTTCGAAGAAGGGTTCAAGCGGCGCCACCGCGTGGAAGCGCACACGGTCGCCACGGCAATCAGCATCGGCAACCCCGCGTCCTACGAACGCGCCGTGACGGCGATCCGCGAAACGAACGGGTTCGTCACCGCGGTGTCAGACGATGAGATCCTCGAGGCGAAGGCCGTAGTGGATGCGTCAGGCGCGGGGTGCGAGCCGGCCAGCGCCGCGAGCGTCGCGGGTGCCCGCCAGCTGATCTCGAAGGGAGTAATTGCGAAGAACGAGCGGCTGGTGGCGGTGCTGACGGGCAACATCCTCAAGGACCCCGACGCCGTGATCCGTTACCATGAGGAAGCGGAGCCGCCTCCCCGGCACGCCAATCGCCCGATCGAGATCGACCCGACGCTAGCGGAGATCGAGCGGGTGCTCGAGCTCAGCGGTCGAGAATCAGCTCCTTTGCGCGCTCGGTAGCCTTCACGATCGCCTTGATGAGCGTCACCCGGAGCTTGCCTTCCTCGAGCTCCATGATCCCGTCGATGGTGCAGCCCGCAGGAGTCGTGACGGCATCCTTGAGCATGGCGGGATGGTCACCCGTTTCCAGGGCCACGCTCGCCGCGCCGAGCATCGTTTGCGCCGAGAGCATCGTGGCGATGTCGCGCGGCAAACCGACCTTCACCCCACCCTCCGCCAACGACTCGAGAATGATGTACATGAACGCCGGGCCTGAGGCCGACAGGCCAGTGACCGCGTCCATCTGTTTCTCCTCGACCAGCACCGTCCGCCCCACCGTATCGAAGAACAGCTGCGCCGTCTCGACGTGCGCCTGGGTCGCATGCTTTCCCCTGCACAGTCCCGTCATGCCTTTCCCGACGACGCACGGTGTATTGGGCATGGCGCGCACGACGGGGACGGGTGCTCTCAGAACGTCCTCCATGAAGCTCGTCGGCACCGATGCGACGACCGAGACCAGCAGTTTGTCGGGTGTCACCTCGGGACGAATCTCCTCCAAGACCTCGCGCACGTTCTGCGGCTTGACGCACAGCAGGATGATCTCGGCCTCGCGGGCGGCCGCGCGGTTGTCGGTCCCGACCGTGAGCGCGAGCTGATTGGACAGGGTGCGGGCCCGCTCGGGACGCCGGACCGTGGGAAACGCCCGGTCGGGCGAGAGACCGGCCTTGAGGAGGCCCTGGAGCAGGATGCCCCCGATCTTGCCGACGCCGAGCACGGCGATACGCCGCTCGGAGAGGGCGGGAGGCTTGGGAGTTGGCTTGGCCATGAGAGTAAGTTCTTTGGGACGAGGGAGAGCGCAAGTCGGGAACGGGGGACGGGGCGCGCTACCTGGGCCCGGTCTTCATCTCCGCGACCCGTACCCGCACCGCGCTTTTGGCGACCCAGGCAACAGCGAGGCGGTCGCCTCCTGCGGCGATGGTCGGGAACTCTCCCACGCCCAGCGACACACTCCTGCGGCGGCCCGCTTGAACAAACCGGATTTGTCCGGGGGCCGTCCGGCGATCCTCCCACACGATCCACGCCCGGGCACCGAGACTCGCGAGCTTCACCTCCGACGGGGGCACATAGCGATCGGTTAGCAGCGCCACGGGGCCATCGAAGTGAGCCCCGCCATCACGCGATGGCGCATACCAGAGCCCCTGTCGGCTCGGCGCTCCCGTGTACCAAGCGGCGTGTACGACGTTGCGCTGATCGACCACGATATCCGGCCCAATGTCGGGACAACCATCGAGGACCCAGCCGTCGTCGTGTACGCGGACGGGTGCGCTGAATGTGCGTCCGCGATCGTACGAGGAGGCGGCGTAGAAATCGCGAACGCTCCCCGGAAAGACGTGCCGCCAGAGAACGTGGGGGTTCCCGTCCGGCCCGGCGGCGATGGCCGTGCGGCAGCAGATGCAGGACGAGCTGTCGAGGATCAGCGATTGGGTAAAGGTGCGTCCACCATCGGTGGACCGCGCCACGCGGAGGTCGACCCGGTCCTCGGGAACGGGGGTCGAATCGGCCGCATGTCGGCTTGCCCGCGCCGCCAGGCTGTCGCTGTAGTAGTGAAGGTCCAGCCAGCTCACATAGAGCGAACCGTCGCCGGCGGACGCCAGGTCGTAGTACATGTTCGCCGGCCACCGCCGCCCGAGATCGACTGCCAGCGTGACCGGTGCGGAGAAGCTGCGGCCACCGTCGGTCGACCGAACCAGGCGGACGCTGACGTCGCTATGCCGTGATGCGGGCGGGGCGCGATCACTCACCCAGGCTACATACACGGTCCCGTCCCCGCCCACCTGCACCTGGGCCGGATTCTGCGTCGCCAGCATGACCTCACCGGGCCGATCGTTGAGCCGCACTGGTCGCTCGAAACCGCCGCCCCGCGGAGCACGAGCGACGTAGGCGTTCGTGGTGCTGTCCGGCTCCGTCTGGACCCATGCCACGTACACGCCCCCGCGCGGATCCACGGCGACGGTGGGGTTCGCCGCGTGGCCTGCGACGACCGTCACAGGCGCTCCGAAGTTCGGGCCGGTCTCGCACGCGGCGACCAACAGACAGAGCAGTCCAACCGGGCAACGAGTCATGTGCCCCTCCTCGATGTCAGCGGGTTGCGTTCCACGACGCCCACCGTCACGGCGTCCGCAGGCGAACCCGCGTCATAAGCGCAGCGAAACCTGGCCGGACAGCGTCCGAGACGATCGCGGTGCAAGCGCGAGGTTGAACGCAGTTTGGCCATCGTAGTACTTCTGATCTGTCACGTTGACGACGTTGGCCTGGAATCTCCAACGTCCGACGCCGTACCCCGCCATGAGATCAACGCGGTGCCAGCCGGGCAGCCGCAGCGTGTTCGGAAGTGTTGTCTCGCTCTCACTCCAGGCGTAGACACCGCCGCCCAAGGTGAGCCCGCGGAGCCCTCCGGACTGGAGCGTATACGTCGACCACAAACTGCCCATGTGCAGCGGCACGCCCGGCAGTCGTGCGTTCGCCGGAACGGTGCTGTCCACGGTGTGCACTTCGCGGGCGTCGGTGTACGCGTAGGTGAGAATCAGATTCCAGCCGTTGACCGGTTCACCCTGCACGTCCAACTCGGCCCCCCGGCTGCGCTGCTCGGCGCTCAAGAACGAGCGGCCCAGCGTGTCACCCGGTATCCCCTCCGTCACATTGGTCTTTCTGATCTGATAGGCGGCGGCGTTCATCGTGAGCCGGCCCCTGGCCGTTTCGATCCGGGCACCACCCTCAAACTGCTCGCCATGTTCCGGCGGGAAATACGGGTCACCGCAAGCCAGGCAGCTGAGGTTGGGGAAGAACGAGGTACTCCAGCCGGCGTAGAGCGAGAGGTGCTGCGTTGGCTGGTAGACCAATCCCGCCCGCGGCGTGACGTGGTGCGTGGTCTGCTCCGCGGCAACGCCGCTGAGATCGAACACCGTCGCTTCGACGTACTGTTTGGTCGTGTTGACGTCGTAACGGGCGCCCACCATCACTTTGACCCGGGAGCCGAGGTCCACCAGATCCTGCACGTACACGCCCACCGCGTCTTCGGGATGCTTGGCGCTGATGGGCGGTCCATCCGTGGGCGTTGCTCCGTAGACCGGGTTGTAGAAGTCGATCGAATCCAGGCCGCCCAGCGTGAAATCCACGAAGTAGGTCTCGCGCGACACCTCGACGCCGATCAGCGCCCGGTGACGCAAACCAAACGCGCGCCGGTCCACTTGCAGCTCGGTCTGGACGGCGTAGTCCCGTGAGCCCTCGTGGTTCACGCTCGAGGAGCGAAGGACGGTCATCGCAGCATGATCCGCGTCCGGCGGGATGACGGTCCCGAGCGAGACCGACGTATTGTCCAAGGTACCGCCGAGGGCGCTCGCCGCCGCGTGCAGTCTGACGCCCGGCCCAAACTGATGCGCGATCACCAGCTGTCCCCGGAAGCCCGCAGCGATGCCGAGCGCGAGCGCCGGCTCGCCGTAATAGACGTCGGTGGGAAGCGCGAAGGTAGCTGAATCGAATCCCATGTATGGATCGATGCGGTACTCGCGGCGCGTGTACTCTCCCGAAGCGAGAACGGTGGTCTTTGCGCCAAGGGACAGTTGAAGCGATGGTACGAGCGAGACGCCGTAGCTTCCGTTGTCGAACGGGCGGAAATTCCGGCTGTTCTCCAGTGCCCCATTGATGCGGTACCGGACGGTCGAGTCCTGGTTCACCGGACCGCCAAGATCGACTGTCGCACGCGCCATGCCGAACTGGTCGACGCTCGTCCCGATCTCCGCAATCCGGGTGGAGGTGGGTTTCTTGGTCACCGTGTTCGGCACCCCACCGAGGGCGCCGGTGGCGCCGTAGAGGACCGAGGACGGGCCCTTCAGGAACTCCACCTGCTGCACGCTGACCATGTCGCGCGGCGTCACCCCCGCGAAGTCCCGGAAGCCGTCGCGCAGGCCGGTCTGGGTGTAGGAGGTCGCGAAGCCCCGAATGATGTAGGACCCTTCGTTCAGGCCGTAGCCGGTGTAGCCCGCCATGGCAATCACCCCGCTCGCGTTATCGGCGATATCGCGGAAGGTCGTAACATTGCGATCGCGGATGACCTCCTCAGGCACGATTGTCACGGTCTGGGGGAGGTCGCGAAGCGGAACGGGCATCTTGCTCCCCACGCTGGCGGTGTCGCTGGCGTAGGACGGGACCCGCTCGGCGGTCACCGTTACCGCACCGAGCTGCACGGGCCCGCCGAGCGTGATGGAGACCGTCACGGTATCGCCGCCTCGCAGCGTGACGCGGGCAACGCCGGCGTTGCGTCCTTCCAGGGCCGCCACGACCTCGTAGTGGCCCGCAGGCACTCCGCCCAAGATGAAGTGCCCCGCGGTATCCGTCGTCGTGTGAAGCACTGTCCCGCCAAGCGAGACCGCGGCGCGGACCGCGGGTGACCCGGCTGCGAGCCACACGGTGCCGCGAATCGCGCCCTGGGTTTGCGCCCGGGCGGCGACGCTCACGCTCGCCAGCACGCCCAAGACCAGACCCAGGACGCGGAGCCTCGCGCCCTCGGACCGCAACGGCTGC
>DATIXG010000054.1:0-28577 GCA_035518815.1 Gemmatimonadales bacterium
CTCCTTCATGACTTCGTAGCCGTGCCGGGGCTTGTCTTGAAGCAATTTGAGGATCACGTACTTCATGTCCCCGGACGCGAACCACGGGCGCCGCCGTCGGCCGCCGCGCATCCAGGCGCGCGGGCCAAAGCTGAACCCAAAGCCTTCCCATCCGAATCCCCGTCGCATCCCGTCCTCCAGTTAGATGTTACGACACGTTACTTCGGGCCGATATATCGTGTCAACTGGGTTTGGTCGGGGTAGGAGCGTGCAAGTCGTTGTGCGGTGCGTTGCAACAGCTCCAGATCTTGTGGGGCAAGTCACCGTCGTGCATGAACTTGCATCACTATACCTTGGTCTTAGATTCGTTAGTTCGTACGGAGCAGCCTTTTCCCCACTTGCTGTGTAGCGCCCTAGAAGGAGCCGGCATGTCTGTGCAGGTCACTCCCCACCCCTCATGGGTCGCGGAGCTGGATGCGGTCTTGGAGCCGCGTCGCAAGGCGATTCTCGATACGCGGGTCGTAGTGGATGCGTCGGAGAACCAGTTGCTCGACGGGAGAATTCAGGATTTCCTCGTTGCGTTCTATCCGATCATTCGGGACTTTCCGCAGTGGCTGCAGGCGCTGCTCGACCGCTCGCCCCAGGAGGGTGAGGCCTTCTTCCGGGACAATATCCGGGTGGAGAAGCGGCACGACGCGATGTGGCGCGCGATGGGGGATGGGTTCGGCGTGCCGCGGCAGCGGTTTCAGGTCCCCGAGGCCATGAACGCGGCAACCCGGGAGTTTCACGACTACCTGACCATGATGAGCCGCACCGCGCCGTTTGCGGCCGCGGTGGGGGCCGTGAACTACGCCGTCGAAGGGGTCGCGCAGAAGATCTCCGAGAAGGCCCTGCGTGGCCTGAGCAAGAACGAGAAGATCGGACCGCGCGGCCGGTGGTGGCTCGAAGAGCACGCGAAGTACGACGATGAGCATCCCATCCACGCCCTCGAGATCATCAAGAGCTGCGTGGGCCAGGGCGAGCCGTATTCCGATGTCACTCAGGCCTCACTCAAGAGCCTGGCATTGATGCGGGAATCCATGGTGTCCTGCTACGGCACATGAGTAAACGGCAGCAACGGACGTCGCCCGCGCGCAGCGGGCGCGGGTCAGTCGCCGCGACCAAGAGCCGTGGCCTCGACCCGTCGACGATCGCGCGCGAAATCGTCGCCGCGTTGGCGGATGCCGTCGTGGTCACGGATCTCGACCGGCATATCGTCACCGTCAACCGGGCGGCAGCGGAGTTGTTCGGCCGGCCGCTCGAGGACCTGCCGGGCACGGCGCTGGACGACCTGGTGGCCGGGGCGGAGCGCCAGGTGGTGGTGGAGCGGGAGCGCCGCGCCTACGCCGGCGAGGAGCAGCGGTACGAGACGCGCGTCCTGCGTCACGATGGCACCGAACGGGACGTGGCCGTGTCAACCACCCCGTTGGTGCTGGACGGCCAGCTGCGGGGCACGGTGGCCACCCTGCGCGACATCACGGATGTCAAGCGCGCCCAGGATACGCGGGCGCGCTCCGAGTCGCGGTACCGGAACCTGTTCGAATCGGCGTCCGACGCGATCGCCACGTTCGACGCGAACGGCCGCTTCACCACCTTCAATCAGGCCGCCGAGAACATCTCGGGCTACCGGCGCGACGAGCTCATCGGGCAGTGGTTCGCGCCCATGCTTCCTGACGACGAGCTGCCCAAAGCGCTCGCCCACTTTCAGAAGGCGTTGGCGGGCGAGACCGGGTTGTTCGAAACCACGTTCATTCGCCGGGACGGCGATGTCCGCACGATTCAGGTCACGTACTCGACTCCCCAGAAGGACGAGGAGGTGCTGTGCGTGATCCGGGACGTGACGGATCAAAAGATGCTGCAGGAGCAGCTGATTCAGTCCGAGAAGATGTCGGCGATCGGACAGCTCGTGTCGGGCGTGGCTCACGAGCTCAACAACCCGCTCGCCGGGATCTCCGCCTTCGCCCAGCTCCTTCTCACCGAAAAGCGCTTCCCGCCCGATCAGCGTACGGCCGCGGAGATGATTTACGCCGAGGCGAGGCGGGCATCGCGCATCGTGCAGAACCTCCTGACGTTCGCGCGCCAGCACAAGCCGGAGCGCGCGTCCACGTCCATCAATCAGGTCCTGGATGACACGCTGGAGCTGCGCGGTTACGAGCTGCGCGTGCGCGGCATCGAGGTCACGCGCGAGTACGATGAAACCCTGCCCGAGACGATGGCGGACGCGCACCAGCTGCAACAGGTGTTCTTGAACCTGATCACCAACGCCGAGCAGGCGATGGAGAAGCGGCAGCGCGACGCCCAGCACCTCACCGTCCGCACGGCGCGGACGAGCGGCGTGATCCGTATCGAGGTCGAAGACACGGGCCCCGGCATTCCGGCGAATCTGCTGGAGCGGATCTTCAATCCGTTCTTCACCACCAAGCCCACTGGCTCAGGGACAGGACTCGGGTTGTCGATCTCGCTCGGGATTGTGCGCGAGCACGGCGGGCGCATCTGGGCGGACAACACGTCGGGCGGCGGGGCGCGGTTCATCATCGAGCTCCCGCTCGTCACACCCCGCCTCAGCGGGGAACATGGCCAGGTCCTCGCAGCCCCGGCGCTCGGAGAACGCCTGCGCATCCTGGTGGTCGACGACGAAGCCTCGGTGCGTGTGGCGCTGCAGCGCTATCTGGCGACCCGCGGACACGAGGTGGAAACCACCGCCAGCGGGAAGGACGGCTTGGCGCGGCTCCGGGAAGGGATTTTCGACGCGGTCATCGTCGACATGCGGATGCCCGACCTGTCCGGGGAGCAGATCTACGATGAGTTGCGAACCCGGGACCCCGGGCACGCCGAGCGGGTGATCTTCACAACAGGCCAGCTGGTGGACGAACAGGTACGGGCGTTTCTCGCGTCAACCGGACGCCCGTACATTCCCAAGCCGTTCGAATTCAGCGCATTCGACCAGGCGTTGCCGGTCGCGCGCCGGGCGCGGTAGCGCCGCGGTCAGTCCGGAGGCGCCGGATGCGAGTCGGACACCATCTGATGCATGCGGGGGACTGAGGGCGTCGGCCCCTCCTCACGCGGCACCTGCCACACCACGTTCGTCTTCTTGTGCCGCCGCATGATCTCGATCGTTACACTCTCACCCGGAGCATAGGACCGGAGAATTCGCATCGCGTACGAGGGCGAGGGGGGTTGACGCCCACCGATCGTCAGCAGCACATCGCCGCTCTTGAGCGGCAGGCTCGACTCGGGTGGTGCCTTCACGACGAGGATGCCGTCCTTGGTGCCGAAGTAGTCGCCCAGGTCGGGGTTGAGCGCGACAAGCTCCACCTCGCACCACGCGTCACCAAAGCAGAAAGAGAACCCCGGCGGGAGCGGGCCCATGAGGGGGCCAGGATCACGGTCGACGACGGGAAACGACCCCAGATCCTCGGCGATGACCTTCGTCCTCTTGGCAGCCGTGTTCCGCCTGTACTCGACCGCGATCGTGTCGCCCGGGCCAAGCTCGCGCGTCAAGGCGAGGAGCCGCTGTCCCGGAGTGCTTGCCTCGAAGCCCTCGCCCGGCGGGCTCGCCAGCGTCATGCCGTTAAAGCGCGTGATGATGTCCCCGGCTTGCAGGCCCGCCTTTGCGGCCGGTCCCCCGGGAGACACCGCCTCGACGCGGGCACCCACACTGTCGATGATTGGGTTGGCGGCGGTATTCACCAGGACGCCGATGCGTCCGTGCCCGCTCGACTCCGGCCGCTGGGCCAGGCCGGGACGGGCGCCAATGATCTCCAGCGACAACAGCGCCAGCGCGAACACCTGTCTCGTCATACTACAAGCCCACGTAGGCTGCGCGTGTCACATGCACGTCGACCAGGCGCCGCATGAGATCCACGCGGTCCTGCCACAACCTGACCAGCTCCGGACCGGTCTCGGCGGAAACGGTGTTCAACCGCGCCAACTCACCGTCCACTGAGGCAATGCGATCCTCGAGCTCGGCGGCGAGAGCCGCCGCGCGACCACTCACCACGCGTGAGTCGACGTCGTACCGCCCAAGCTCAGCCTCGAGCGAAGCCGATTCCTGCTTCACACCCTCGAGCTGAGCGACGAACGGCTGCGAGGCACCGCCGAACGGCCGCATCACCATCACGCCCGCAATCAGCGCAGCCGCAGCCATCCCCGACGCCACCCAACGCCGTTGCCGGCGCACGCGGGCCGCTACGACCAGCTCGCGCACGACAGGCCACCGGTCTCGCGAGGGGCTGAGCACCGGCAAGGCCTTGAGCTGCGCCACTCGCTGGTACAGCGCATCGAGCTCCGCCCGGCATTCCGCGCAAGCGTCCACATGCTCACGGGCCCAGACGGAACCCTCGTTGGCCCGCAGCGCCAGCAACTCGTCCATCGTACAATGCATCATTGCGTAGCCCCTTGTCCTCCGAGTACGCGCCGCAGTCGGTTGTGTGCTCTCGCCAGCTGTGACTTCGAGAAGCTGACCGATTTTCCCATCATTTCCGCGATCTCTTCGTGCGTGTAGCCCTCGACGTCGTGCAGCCAAACGACGGCGCGCGACGTCTCGGTCAGGTGTTCGAACGCGCGCTCGAGATCGACGCGCGCCGGCACACCGACCGGGGGCGCGCTGCCCGTGACTTCTTCGTCGAAGGCCTCCTCAGCCCGCACCTGACTCCGCCGAATGCGCATCAGAGCTTTGGACGCCGCAATTTGGCGAATCCACCCCCACAGGTGCCCTTCTCCGCGGTAATTCCCAATGCTCTTTACCACTTCGAGGAACGTCTCCTGGAGCACGTCTTCCGCGTCTTCGACATTGCGGAGCATCCGCCGTGCCAGATTGTACACGGGCGTCTCGAACGCACGGTACAGTGCGGCGAGCGCTTCTTCATCCCCGGATTTGGCCCGAGCAATCAGTATGTCTGGGACGGCGAGCGCGATGGTCATCTCCGCAGATAAGGATGCGACACCCTGCAGGAGCGTCGCGACGTTCAAGGTAACCCATAGGTCGAATTTCGTAAGTACTTGACAACTAGTAACTTGCACGAAATCGGGTATCTTTTCGAGTATGTCTGCACCGAGCACAGCCCCAGACGAGAGGAGCCTTCATCTCTGGCGGCACCACTGGCAGGACGAGGCCGACGCGGCCTACCTCTACGTGGCGCTGGCCAGCGAGGAACCTGACCCCGGCAAGGCAAGGATCTACCGGGAGCTCGCCGACGTCGAGCGACGCCACACCGAGATGTGGGCCAGGCTGCTCGCGGACAACGGCCATCCAGCCCCGGCCGTGAGCAGACCCTCTCTGCAAGCGGTCACGATGGCCTGGCTGGGGCGCCGGTTCGGCGCGCGTTATCTCCTGCCGCTCCTGCTGCGCGCGGAAGGCCGTGAGGTCAAGGGGTACATGGACCTCTACTCTCGCTCGCGGGCCCCCGACGCTCGCGAGGTCTCGCTGACGCTCGCGAAGGAATCCGCCGCGCATGCCGAGACGCTTGCCAGCCTCGCGGGTCGAAGCGCGGAGCCGTGGCATCGGACGGAATCGGGCGGTTTTCTGCGCAACGTCGTGTACGGCTTCAATGACGGGTTGACGGCGAATTTCGGGTTGGTGGCGGGGGTGCTGGGAGCGGCCGTCGCGCCGCACGTGGTGCTCGTGTCGGGACTCGCCGGGATGATCGCCGATGCGCTCTCCATGGGTGCGTCCGGTTATCTCGCGGCGAAGAGCGAGCAGGAGGTCTACGCTCACGAGATCGAGATGGAGAAGGAAGAGATCCGGTTGATGCCCGACGTCGAGGAGGAAGAGCTTGCGTTGCTGTATCAGGCCAAGGGCGTCGATCCGCGCACCGCGCGTCGCATGGCCGAAGAGGTGATGGCGGACCCGGAGCGCGCTCTCGGGGAGCAGGTGCGAGAAGAACTCAAGATCAGCGAAGCGCGTGCGACGCCCCTCTCCGAAGGCTGGCTCACCGGAACGGCGACGGCAGTTGGCGCGTTGATTCCCGTGGCCCCCTTTGTCGTGCTCTCGGGGCCGGCGGCGGTGTGGACGTCCTTCACGCTTGCGATGTTGTCGCACTTCCTGGTCGGGGCCGCCCGAAGTCTGTTCACGGGCCGCGGTGTGGTGCGCAGCGGGGCCGACATGTTCGTCGTGGGGCTGGGAGTCGCCGCGGTGGGCTATGTGGTGGGCAACGTGGTCGCGAAGATCCTCTAGACCACCAGGTTCAGCAGTCGATCTGCAACGTACACCGCCTTCTTCACAGGTTTTCCGTCGACGAATTTGCGCACGGACTCATCCGCGAGGGCGAGTCCCCGCACGTCTGCCTCTGTGGCGCCACGCGCGATCGTGAGACGGCCGCGTACCTTGCCGTTCACCTGCACGACGATCTCGACGTCCCCCGCAGCGGCGAGGCGTTCGTCGTACGCGGGCCATTGGGCCGCCAAGACCGAGGTCTTGTGCCCGAACAGCGCCCAGAGCTCTTCGGCCAAATGCGGAGCGAACGGCGCGAGGAGCACGAGCAGGGGCTCGATCGCGCCACGCGACGGCGTCCCCTCTTCCCGAACCGCGTTCACATACTCCATCATCGCGGCGATCGCCGTGTTGTAGTCGAGGCGCTCGGTGTCGATGCTGACCTTGTGAATGGTCTGGTGCAGCTTCCGCTCGACGGCGGGGGCCAGTGGGTGCGCCGGAGCGTCCGCCACTTCGTGCGCCAGCGTCCAGACCTTCTCCAGAAACCGGCGCACGCCCGTGATGCCTTCGTCGCGGAAGTCGCCCCCCTCCTGGAAGGGGCCGAGGAACATCAGATACATCCGAAACGTGTCGGCGCCCCACTTCTGGATATAGGCGTCCGGAATCACCACGTTGCCGCGCGACTTGGACATCTTCGCGCCGTCTTTGATGATGAGCCCGTGAGCCCGCAACTTGGGAAACGGCTCCTCGAAATCCACGTGGCCGAGCTCGTGCAGCACCATGGTGATGAAGCGCGAGTACAAGAGATGGAGCACGGCGTGCTCGTTGCCGCCAATGTAGGTGGAGACGGGCAGCCACGTCTTGGTGCGCCGCGCGTCCCAGGGGCGGTCGTCGATCTCGCTGGATGGATAGCGCAGGAAGTACCACGAGGAATCGAGAAACGTGTCCGAGACATCCGTCTCCCGCCGGGCTTCCTTCCCGCAGGACGGGCACTTCACGAAATACCATTCGCGGTGGCGGGCGAGCGGGCTCACGCCGCTGTCGTCGGGCCGAAAATCCTCGATGAGCGGCAACTCGACCGGCAGGTCGCGGTCGGGAACCCCGACGGGACCGCACGCCGCGCAATAGATGATCGGAATCGGCGGCCCCCAGTAGCGCTGCCGCGAAATACACCAGTCGTGCAGGCGATACTGGACGCGGGGAGTCGCGGTCCCGCGACCTCCGAGCCACGCGACGATCCGGCGCTTGGCCTCGGCGCAGGGGAGGCCATCGAACGGGCTCGAGCTCATCAGCGTCCCGTCCTCGGCCTCGATCGGCAGGGGGTCGCCCTCGCGACGCACAACCTGGCGGATAGGGAGCGAGAACTGCTTCGCGAACTCGAAGTCGCGGGTGTCGTGTGCCGGCACGGCCATGATCGCGCCGGTCCCGTATTCCATCAGCACGTAGTCCGCGATCCAGATGGGGATCGCCTCGCCGGTCGCGGGATTCCGTGCGTAAGAACCCAAGAACACCCCCGTCTTGGCCTTCTCGCCCACCTTACGCGATACGATGTCCTTGGCCGCGACCTGACGCCGGTATTCCCTGACCGCGCCTCGCTGCTCTTCGGCGGTGAGCGCGTCAACCAGCGGATGTTCCGGCGCGAGCACCATGTATGTGGCTCCGAACACCGTGTCCGGCCGCGTCGTGAACACGATGATCCGCTCGCCGCTCGGAACCTCGAAGACGAGCTCCGCACCCTCGCTCCGCCCGATCCAGTTGCGCTGCATGGCTACGGTACTCGGTGACCAGTCGAGCGTCGCAAGATTCCCCAGGAGGCGTTCAGCGTACTTCGAGATGGCGAAGAACCACTGCTCGAGCACGCGCTGCTCCACCCGGACGTCGGGATGCCGCTCGCAAAACCCGTTGATCACCTGCTCGTTGGCGATGACCGTCTTGCAAGAAGGGCACCAGTTGACCGCGGCCTTCTTGCGGAAGGCCAGGCCCGCCTTGAAGAGCTGGAGGAAGAGCCACTGGGTCCACTTGTAATAGCGCGGATCGGTCGTGGACAGCTCGTGGCGCCAGTCGAACATGCCCCCGAACCGCTGCAACTGACGGCGGAAGGTCGCGATGTTTTTCGGAATCAGGCGCGCCGGGTGCGCGCCAATGTTGAGGGCGTAGTTCTCCGAGTGAATGCCGAACGCGTCGAACCCGATTGGCTCGAATACCGTGTGCCCCTGGAGGCGCTTGAACCGGCCATAGATATCCGCACCCGTGAATGCGAACATGTTCCCCACATGCAATCCCTCAGCAGAGGGGTAGGGAAACATCATGAGGTTGTAGAACGGGTTCTTCGGATGCTCGAGGTCAGGCTCATTGGTGTGCTGCTCGGCCCAGCGAGCTTGCCACGCACTCTCGACCGCAGCCGGATCGTAGATCGGAACGCTTCCCATGATCGGAAGCTAAGTGGGCTTGCCCCGGTGTGAAACCTGCCGTACCATAGCTTCGACTCTACATGCCGATCAGGTTACAGGAGATCTCGTCGAGTTTCCTCCTGAAGGGAACGGCGGCCGCTGCTGCACTGGTAACGGCTCTGGCTGCCATCGGAGGAGATCTCGCCCGCCGCACCCTCGAACACTTGTCAAACGAGCGGGGTCTCGAAGTCGGGACCCGGGTGGCGGCACTCGCTTCGAGCTACATGCGCGAGCGGCGGCACGAAGGCGAGGTGCTCGCCGCATCGCCCTTGATCATCGCGGCGGCTCGCCAGTCGTCCCAATCGACCGCGCGCACCCCCACCCCCACCCCCACCCCCACCCCCGGCGCAAGCTTGGAGCTCCAGGCGTACCTGCGAGCGTACACGCAACACTCCGATATCGGGCACCTGCTCCTCACCGATAACCGCGGTTTTCCGGTCGCCAATTCGGGATCCCCGGATCGCTTGACGCACGCGGATGACACGTGGTGGAAGGTGGCGATGCGGGACGGCGTGTACGAGAGCACGCCGCGCTACGACTCGAGCTCGGCGGCGGCTGCCGTCGAGTACGCGGTGGCGATCCGGCCGACCGGCGGCGGCCGGCCGGTCGGCGTCCTGCGCACTGGATTCGCACTGGACAAACTTGGCTGGCTGCTGGCGGTGGCCGATCTGGGAGACAGCGCCTACCTGCAGGTCGTGGACAGCGGTGGCCGGCTGATCGTGACCCCAGACGCCTCAACGCTGCTCCAGCAGCTTCCGGAGTGGCACGCCATCCCGCAGGAAGAGCGCTCCACAACGGCGATCGTGCAGACCGTCCGCGGCCCCGAGCTGGTCGCGTCGATCCTCGCGAACAAGGGCATGTGGCGGGTCCTGTTCCGGCAACCGACCAGCCGCGCCTACGCCGCGGTGAAAACGACTCGTCGATCGATCTGGCTCAGCTCGCTAGGCGTGCTGGTCCTCACAGTGGTCCTGCTGTGGCGGCGGGGGAGATGGCTCTACGAGCGCGTGACCCGGCCCATCCGGGCCGCGGGGGACATCGCGGGCAGGATCGCCGGAGGCGATCTCTCGGTGACCATTGCCGGCCGGGCGGACGAGGAGAGCGAGGTGGGGGGACTGCTCACCTCGGTGCAGGCAATGGTGATCGCGCTGCGCCGGCTGGTAGGCGCTATCCGAGCGGCGGCGGACGAGGCCGCGGCGATGGCGGCGGAGATCTCCGCCTCTACTGAGCAGATGAGCGCATCCACCGAGCAGATGTCGGCCACCTGTCAGGATCTCTCGCGCCGGGCTGCCGAGCAGGCGCAGCTGGTGCGGGCGGGAGCCGAGGACGCTCAGAAGATCCTCCAGATCATCACGATCGTCGCCGCCGGGGCCGAGGATTCTGTCCGCCGCAACAGTAACCTCACCACCCTGGCCCGGCGCAACAAGGAGGTGCTCGACCAGAGCACGGCGGAACTGGCCAAGCTGGCCGACGCAGTGAGCGAGGGTGCCGCTGAAGCGGAAGCGCTGGCGACGGCGTCGACCGAGATTCAACGATTCGTGAAGCAGGCCAAGGCCGTGGCGTCGCAGACGAACATGCTCGCGCTCAACGCCGCGATCGAGGCGGCGCGTGCGGGACCGCAGGGACGCGGCTTTGCCGTGGTGGCGGATGAGGTTCGGAAGCTCGCGTCGGTGACCGCCGCTGCAGCCGGGGAGACCGCGGACACGGTACGCGGGGTCCTGGCGAGGGTGCAAGGAACGCGCGACCGTCTGATCCAGCTCGCGAAGGGTAGCGTGGCGGCGCGCGAGGCGGCCCAGACGGCCGCACAGGGCCTGGCCAGCGTGGCGGCCGAAGCCGAGGCAAACGACGCCTGGGGCCGCGAGATCGCGAGCTCGACGGGCGAGGTCCGGACCCTGGTGGAGGAGATCGCGGCGCGGCTCAACAGCGTTGCCGAGGGCACGGACGGGCTGCTCGCGTCGAGCGAGGAGATCGCGGCGTCCAGCGAGGAACAGACCGCCTCAACCGAAGAGGTGGCATCGTCGGCGAACCAGCTCGCCGAGGCGGCCGATCGGCTGACCGGCGCCGTCCAGTCCTTCCGCCTGCTCGCCAACGAGCGTGGGCCGACGCAGGAGGCCGCCGATTAGGTTGCTTCAGGAAACGTCGTTGTTTATCGTGTACCGTGCCGACCCCAATTCCGCTGCCGTTCCGTCCCTTCCTCCTCTGCCTGACCCTGGCTCTTGCTGTGCCTCCGGCCGCGACCAGAGCCCAGGTTGCGGTGATCGTGAACCGGTCGAATTCCATCCAGAACCTGGCGTTGTCGGATTTGCAGCGGTTGTACCTCGGGCAGTCGGTCACGTTCTCCAACGGCACGCGCGTCGTCCTGGTCACGAACCCTGCGGCTGAATCCCGCTTCTACTCTGCGGTCCTGGGCATGACCAGCGACCGCTTCCAGCGGCACTGGATGGAGCTGGTGTTTCAGGGACAGGACGTGACGCCGCCCAAGCCCATCGCGAATCAGGACGAGCTCAACCGGTTTGTCGCGGAGCACCCGGGCGCGCTGGCATTTCTCGACCTCGCGGCCGTGGACCAGAGCGTCAAGATCATGACCATCGATGGCCGCCCACCGACCGACCCGGCCTACAGGTTGCGCTGACGCGGAGCGAGGAGACCGCCACATGCACTTATTCCGAGGTACTGTGCTGGTTCTCTCGCTCACGCTCGCGGCGCGCGTGGCGCGCGCGCAGGATACCAAGATCAGGGGCTTTACGGACATCACCGCGGCGGCGTCCGATGCGGTCGACGGGAACTCGTTCTTCGCGCTCGGCCAGTACGACCTCTACATCACCTCCACGCTCGCGCCGAAGTGGACATTCCTCGGAGAGTCGGTCTTCGAATTCGACGAGGACTTCGTGGTGGATGTGGAGCGCCTGATCATCTCCTATCGTCCGAGCAGCCACATCCAGCTCGCTGTCGGGAAGCACCACACGCCCTTTGGCTATTGGAACAACGCGTACCACCACGGGGCCCTGATGCAGCCGACCATCGAGCGCCCTGAAATGTTTCTCTTCGAGGACGACGGCGGCATTCTTCCGATCCATACGACCGGGTTCCTGGTCGCGGGACGCGATATCAGCTCGCTCCACCTCGGCTTCGACGCCATGGTCGGCAACGGGATCGGCTCGACGCCTATCTCCGACAACAACGAGCCCAAGTCTTTCACGTTCGCCCTCCACTCTCAGGTCACCCACGCTCTGAAGGTGGGGGTCAACTACTACGACGATCGCATCACGCAGGGCACGCCGAAGATCTATGGTGCGCCAGTGGACGTGAGCCTCGCCGCCGGCGATACCGTCACGGCCACGCTCGCACAGCGAATGTTTGGAGGGTACGCGGTGTACTTCGGGCGCGCGCTCGAATTGATGGGAGAATACCAGCGGATCACGAACGTCCCTTCCGCGGGCGGCACCACCACTGCCACGGATGCGTTCTACGTCTACGCCGGCTATCGGATCGGGAACCTCGTGCCATACGCGCGCTACGATGGGCTCCTCTTCGATCCCGCCGACCCCTACTACATCGCCGACGACGAGCATCTGGTCGTGGTCGGGGCCCGATACGACTTTGCGGCGACGGTGCAGATAAAGGGCGAATACCGACACCGTTCCACGACCGTGGAGGGCATGGTCAACGAAGGGGTGTTGCAGGTGGCTATCGGCTTCTAGCCAGGCTATGGGCCCGCGGGGCCCGTCACCTGTACGGCCATCACCGTGTCCGCTGCTGGGGGAGTCGGCATCGCCAACCGCACCGCGACCGGGAACGCGGTGCCGGGAGCGGCCCGCGTACCGATGAGCGTGTAGGCCGGGCTCGGCGCCCCTGACGGTGCCGGCGTCGTCGCCCCACTGAAGATCGTTCCGCGGAAGAGGTCCCCCGTAAAGCTGCCATTTGCGCTGGTCCGCACCGAATCACTTCCCCAGTGCCCGTCTACGAAAGCGCGGATTCGGGTCGCCGAGAGCGCGTCGCGATAGACATCCCAGGTGACATCGACCGGAACGCCGCCCACGCGCCCCGTCAAGCGGTAGACGCCTTCGCGGGGATCCATTTGGGGCGCGGTGACGCGCAGCTCGTACGTCAAAGGAACAACACTCCCGAACACGCCGATCCCACCCGACAGATGGTTGATGAACCCCTGTCCCGTGAGGGGATTGGTGATGGACCGGCTGAAATCCCAGTAGTTGGTATCGAGCGCGGCCACGGTCAACTGGTAGTAGCACCCCGCGCGGAAGACCGTCCGTTCATCGAACGGGTCCACCAGATCGCCCGGAATATTCAGGGAGAGCGTATCGCTCACGAAGCGGAGCGTCGCATCCTCCCCGGTGGTCGTGCGCACTGCCTCGATTTGGATCGCATGCGTCTGGCTGAGATCGGCAGCGACGATGACGGTATCGCGCGTGCGGTCCATGGACAGCCGCGCTGGCGGGAGCCGGGCGGACGTGGCCCCGGCCCGCAGGTCCACGTCCCGGATGCCCGGAATGCGCGTCGTACCGGTGACAACGACACCGTCGGGCGTAACCAGGCGCAATGCCACGCGGTCGCCGGCGGCGAGCGGGCACCAGTTCCCAATTCGATACGTGCCGGTCCCGAGATCCGCGAGCGCCACGACGGGCCTCGAGCAGCCGCGGGGATCGAGATCGGTGAATGTGACGGAGGCACCGGTGATCGGTGTCGTCGCGGCGCCCGACTGAGCGCGCTCGACGATCACGAACTGAGCGTTGCGGGTCGGATCGATCACCGCTTGCACCTGGACGACCGGATCGCCCAGGGTCACATCGAGGGTGTCCGTCAGCTTGCAGGCAGCGAGCAGGACCAGGAACAGGGCGCGTTTTACCATCCGAGCTCCAGGCCGAGCGCCGCGAAGAACGGGAGCTGGTAGAAGGCGGTGCGCGTGGGCGGCGTGTTGTCGTTGTTGAAGAAATACGCGAACACGTTGCGACGGTTGGTCAGGTTCACGACGTCCAGGTAGGGTTGCCAATCGATGCCCCACCGATGTGCGTGCCAGCGAAAGCCCGCGTCGAGCCGAGCGTAGGTGGGATACCGCGCGCCGTTCAAAGGACCGGGGAGCGGCTCGCTGTTGCCGCCACTGAAGGCCCCAGCTGTCGGACTGTACTCCTCGTGATTCCACGCGCCGACCAGGGCCGTGTACGGAAGCGGGGAGCCGATGCCGAACCTCAGCCCGACATCCGCCCCCATGGGACCGGGGGCCTGCACCACCACGTTCAACGAATGCGTCCGGTCGTGCGCGGGTGGGTACGTCTCGCCGCCGGACCAGCGCAGCGCGCGGACGAAACTGTAGGCCAGCCACCCGCGCACGCGACCCACGTACCGGCGCAACAGGACCTCGAGACCCCACGCGTTCCCATCGACCGCCTGGAAGACGTCGCTCGTATCGCGGAGCGCCAGGCCCGGCAAGGGCCGGATCAGGTTGTCGAACGTCTTGTAGTAGCCCTCGACGGTGAGCGCGGTAGTGTGGCCCGCGCCGAGCCAGCGCTCGAACCCGGCGACGACATGATCCGAGTGCGCGACGGGAATCCTGCCGTTCGCGCCGACCCAGAACTCGTAGATCGAGATCGGCAGCTCGCGGTCGGCGAGGGACTGGATCACCTGGTAGTAGCTCCCCAGCGACCCGATGAGCGCCTCGTTGGGCGACAGAAAGACCTTGAACGCGACGCGGGGCGCGATGGTCGTGACATCGGCGCCGCCCACGTACTCGACGCGGACGCCGCCCCTGAGGAGCAACGCGTGCGACGGACGCCATTGATCGTCGGCGAACGCGGCCCACACGGCGGGACGGTAGCGGGTGTTGAAGAACGCCGGCGAGGGGTTCCCCGGGACGCCCAGCTCGTTCGGGATGGCCGGATTGGCGATCGTGTAGCGCAAGTCGTATCCCTCGAAGCTTCCTCCGAGCTTGACGCCGTGATGCCGGGATGCGAACGACACGGTGGAGCTGGCAGCCCACAGGGTCGCGGGATTGCCGTAGCTCACGAGATCGGGGGTCAGCTCGAGGCGCGAGGTGAAGCCGGTGTAGCTGAGCCGCTGCTCGAACAGCACCGAGCCGGCGGGGTGCCGCCAGGTGATGCCGAGGAGGCGATTGCCCCACGCGAATCCCAGATCGACCGGTGGCCGGCCCGTGGAGTCGGAGATGAGGTTGAGCCGCAACGCGTCCCCGCCCCAGTATCCCGTGATCGCCACATCGCCTGCCGCGCCGTAGGGATAGTCCAGCTTCCCGATGAGATCAGTGAAGGCGTAGGGCAGCTCCTCGCCCGTGAAGGCTTTCACCATCAGATCGGCGTAGGTGCGCCGGGCCCCGAAGAGCATGGACACGGGGCCCACCGGGGCTTCGAACAGTACCTTGCCAGCCAGCATCGACACCGCGGCGCTGCCGTGCACGCGCTCGTGATTGCCCGCGCGGATCGCCACGTCGAGCACGCTGCTCAGCCGGCCGCTGTACTCGGCCGGGAATCCCCCGGTGAGGAAGTCGGCGTGGTCGATCGCGTTCACGTCGAACGTGCTGAAGAGGCCGCCCAGGTGCGACGGGTTGAGGATCGTCATGCCATCGAGCCGGACCAGGTTCTGGTCGCTCTCGCCACCGCGCACGTTATAGCCGATGGAGTAGTCGTTGCGCGCGACGGTGCCGGGGAGGAGCTGGATGACGCGCATGACGTCGGCCTCGATGAGCCCCGGGGCATTCATCAGGTCGCGAGCGGAGAGCGTGAGCGTGCTGGTTTGTGCGACGGAGTCGAACCGGGAGCGCTCCGGGGTGCGGCCCTCCACACCGACCGGCGGCAGCTCGATGGCCAGTTTGCGCGCATACACCCGCACCGTGTCCACGTCGGCGGGAACGAGGACGGTGTCGGGCGCGATGCCGACGCCACGGACGAGGATACGAGCCGGACCGACCGGGACCCGAAGAGTGAATCGCCCCTCGCCATCGGTGAAGACCATGGTGGGCGAGCCGAGTGTAGTGACGACGGCGCCTTCAACTGGCGAGCTGTCGGCCTCGGCGAGCACCTCGCCGCGTAGCGAGCGCTCCTGCTGCGCCGAGAGCCGGGCGGCGGTGAGGCCCGCCAGGAGCGCGCTTGTGGCGAGGAGCGACGCGACGGGCCGGACGGCCATAGAAGAAGTCCTACCCCAGCCGGGGTCCGCCAGCCGCCGAGCTAGTCTCCGAGGTCCGCGAGGCGTACGTCGAGCACGTCCGGCAGCTGCGCGAGGGAGCGCAGCACCTCCTCCGGAAGAGGCTGGTCCACCGTAATCGCGGCGAGAGCGGCGTGGCCGGGGGAGGCCAGCCGGGCCTGGTGGTAACTACCGATGTTGATCCCGGCGGCTCCCAACAGCGTGCCGACCTTGCCGATCACGCCCGGCACGTCGCGGTTGCGGACGACGAGCATCCACCCTTCCGGGGCCACATCCACGTGGTAGTCGTCCACGCGGATCACGCGGCCGCGGCCGTCCCCCACCAGAGCCCCGGCGACGCGCAACCGGCCCTTTGCGGTCTCGACGGCGACCGCGACGGTGGTGGCGAATCCGGGCTCGGGCGCCGCTGCCGTTCGCGCGTGCCGGATGCCCCGCTCCTCGGCGATCAGGAGCGCGTTCACCACGCTCACCTGCTCGACGCCCATGGCCGAGAGGAGTCCCTCGAGGGTCGCGAGCAGGACGGGCCGGGGCGCGGCGTCGTCATCGCCACCATACGCGACCTCGACCGAACTGACGGGCCCGGCAGCGAGGGCCAGCGCGAGCCGGCCCAGCCGCCTGGCGAGATCGAGGAGGGGGCCGAGCCGCCGCAGGGTATCTCCATCGATGCCGGGGACATTGATGGCGAATGAGAAATCGCCCGCCAACAGCGCTTCACGCACGGCGCGGCACGTCTCGGTGCTCACGCGCTCCTGAGCTTCCGCGGTGGAGGCCGCCAGATGGGGCGTGAGGATCACGCGGTCGAGCTTGCGAAGCGGCGAGTCGGCCGGGAGCGGCTCCACGGTGAACACGTCGATCGCCGCGCCTCCCAAACGACCGGCGCCGAGGGCAGCGACGAGGGCCGCCTCGTCGACCAGCTCGCCGCGCGCCGTGTTGATGAGAACGGCGGACGGCTTCATCAACGCGAGCCGCTCGGCGTTGAGCAACCGATTGGTCTGCTCGGTCTGAGCCAGGTGGAGGGTGACGACGTCCGATTGCCGGAGCAGCTCCTCTAGACCGACGAGCTTCACCTCGAGCTTCGCCGCGCGCTCCGGCGTCAGAAACGGATCGTGCCCGAGAATGGGCATGCCGAACGCGCGGGCGAGCTGCGCTACGCGCCCGCCGATGCGCCCGAGGCCGATGATGCCCATGGTCTTGCCGCGCAGCTCCGCGCCTTCGAACCGCTTGCGGTCCCACTCGCCCCTGCCCATCGCCGCCGCTGCGCCGGGTATGCGGCGCATGAACGCGAGCAGCAGCGCGATGGTATGCTCGGCGGCGCTCACGGTGTTGGCGCCGGGCGCGTTCATCACGGCAATGCCGCGACGCGTGGCAGCGGGCACATCGATGTTGTCCACACCGGTTCCCGCGCGCGCGATCACGCGCAGCTGGGGAGCGTGGGTGAGGAGATCGGCGGTCACCCGGGTTTCGCTGCGAACGATCAGCGCGTGCGCGCCGGCAAGCGCGCGCTGCAACTCCTCCCGTGACTTCCCGGCCACATCCGCGACTTCGATCGCGGGCGTGTTGGCGAACTCCTCGAGGCCGGCTTTCGCGACGCGATCCGCAACGACGACGCGAAATGTCACGCCAACGCCCGCTCGATGACGCCGAGCAGCTCGTCCAGCGTGGCCACGGTGTGGTCCCCCATGTGGCCGATCCGGATCGTGGTGTCCTTCAATGCTCCGTATCCCGAGCCGATGGTCCATCCTTCGCGCTTGAGCGCGCCAACGATGTCCTTCGCCACCTTGCCCGGGGGCAGCTTGAGGCACGACACGGTCCACGAGCGACGGCCCTCGGTGGCGAGGTACGGGAGGCCGTGGGGCTCGCTCCAGGCCTCCACCCGCTGGCGCATCGCTTCGTGGCGGCGCCACCGCGCCTCGATGCCGCCTTCCCGCTCGATGCGGGCGAGCTGGGCTTCGAGCGCATAGAACAGCGAGAGGGCAGGCGTATTCGTGGGCTGCGCCTTGCGGGTGGCCTCCTCGAAGCTCACCAAGTCGAAATAGAGCCCGCGCCCGCGGAGCGTTTTCGCCCGCTGGACCATGCGCTCGGACGCCACCGCGAGGGCCAGCCCGGGCGGGAGTGCCAGGGCCTTCTGCGAGCCTGTGAGGGTGAAATCGAGGCCCCACCGGTCGGGCTCGACCGGCGAGCCGGCGAGCGAAGTGACGGCGTCCACGAGGACGAGCACATCGTCGAACTCACGCACGACCGCCGCCAGCGCCTCGACATCCTGGAGCACGCCCGTCGAGGTCTCCGAGTGCACGAGCGTCACGGCGTCCACCGGGGTGCGGCGCAGCGCGTCACGCAGCATCTCGGGCTCCACGGCGCCGCCGAGCGGGACCTCGAGACGGATGCACTCCTTGCCGCACGCGTCGACGAGGCTCGCAAAGCGCTCGCTGAACGCGCCATTGATCAGCGACAGGGCACGCCGACGGACGCCGTTGCGAACGGCCATCTCCATGAACCCGGTCGCCGACGTGGTCCCGACGAGCACAGGACGAGCTGATCGAAACACCTTGCCCAGGGGCGGCGCAATGGCGCCGAGCAGCTGTTCCATCGCGCTCGAGCGATGCCCGATCATGGGGCGTTGCATCGCGGCGAGGACGTCGGGATGAACGTCGGTCGGGCCTGGCAGAAAGAACCGCCCGAAGGCGGGCGGTGTGAGGGTCGTGCGCTCCGTGGCGGTCATCGCGGGGAATCTCGACGGCTGCCGTGAGGCGTGTCAACCGCCAACAGTTGACACCCATAGAGACGAGGCCTAGGTTAGCTGCCCATGACGCTCGCGTGCTGTCGCCGGTGTTGTTGTTCCGCCACCCAGCGGGGTTGGACGGACGCCACGGCGCGCTTCGCGAAGACGTGAGGATGCACTAGACCTCTCGACGAGTAGAGCGGCTCCCCGGCCCGGCCACCCAGAGTGACCGGGCTTTTTGTTTTGGGGACATCTCTCGAGAGAGGAGTGAGTGTCGAAATGGATTGGAAAGCGATGTCGAGGTACGTCGTGATGGCGGGCGCAGGGATCACGCTTGCGGTGCCTACCGTGACCGCGCAGCAAGACTCCGCGGCACGACGGGACTCGCAGCCAAGTCTCGCCGAGCAGGTGGAGGTCCTGGATCAGAAGGTGCGGGTGTTGGCGCGCCTGCTCGAGCTGCAGCGCGACAGCTTGACGGCGGCAGCGAAGCAGCAACCGAAGGTCACCGCGGGCAAGGAGGGGTTTGTCATCAGATCGGCGGACGGGGATTTCCAGCTTAAAGTGCGCGGCTACGTGCAAGCGGACGGGCGATCGTATCCCGACGGCGCCCCCGTTCTTGGCACGAGCACACTGTTCTTGCGGCGCGCCCGGCCCGTCACCGAAGTCACGGCCTGGCGGTATTTCACGCTCAAGCTCGTGCCGGACTTCGGACAGGGGCGCGTCGTGCTCTTCGATGCGTATCTGGACTTCCGCACGGGGCCGGCGCTCACGTTCCGCGCCGGCAAGACCAAGCCGCCGATCGGCCTCGAGCGCTTGCAGTTGGCGACCGACATCCGATTCATCGAGCGCGGGCTGCCGACGAACCTGGTGCCGAACCGGGATGTGGGGCTGCAGGCGGTCGGCGACTTCGCGGGAGGCCGGCTGTCTTACGCGGTTGGCGTGTTCAACGGGGTCCCGGATCTGGGCAACCTGGACGGCGATGCGACGAACGACAAGGACCTCGTTGGGCGCGTCTTCTTGAAGCCGACGCAAGGTCTGGGGATCGGAATCGCCGCGAGCACCGGCAATGAGCACGGCACGGTGACCGCGCCGAGTCTCGCGGCATACGTGACGCCGGGACAGCAGACGATGTTTCGCTACCGCGACAGCACGATCGCAAACGGGCGTCGCTACCGGGTGACGCCGCAGGTTTACTTCTATGGCGGCCCGCTCGGCCTGCTCGGGGAGTACGTGGTGTCGTCTCAGGTGGTGACCCGCGGCGCTGCGGTGGGCGAGCTGAAGCACACGAGCTGGCAGGTGGCGGGGTCCTGGTACGTGACGGGCGAGAAGGCCTCGTTCACGGCCGTCGCACCGCGCCGGCCGTTCGATACGTCGGAGAAGCATTGGGGGGCGCTTGAGATCGGCGCACGGTATGGCCAGCTCACGCTCGACGACGCGGCCTTTCCGATCTTCGCCAACAGCACGAACGCCGTCCGCGACGTGAGAGCCTGGGGAGTCGGCGTCACGTGGCATTTCGTGCGGGGGACACAGCTCTCAGCGAACTACGAGCAAGCGCAATTCACGGGCGGCGCCCCGAGCGGCGCCGACCGCGCCACCGAGCATTTCTTCGCCACCCGCTTTCAACAAGCCTTCTGAGCGCGAAAGGAGCCCGGACCATGTCCCGTTTGACCCGATTGGCCGTCGCCCTCGTGGCGCTCGGAGGCAGCGCGCCCGCTGCCGCACAAAAGCCGGTCACGCTGCTCAACGTTTCGTACGATCCCACGCGGGAGCTGTACCAGGATGTGAATGCGGCGTTCGCCCGGTACTGGAAAACGAAGACGGGCCAGGACGTGGTGGTTCGGCAATCCCACGGAGGGTCGGGATCGCAGGCGCGCGCGGTCATCGACGGGCTCGACGCCGACGTCGTCACGCTCGCTCTCGCGGGAGACATCGACCGGATCAGCGAGAAAAGCGGGCTCATTCCGGCCGACTGGCAGTCACGGCTGCCGCACAACAGTACGCCCTACACCTCGACCATCGTGTTTCTCGTCCGCAAGGGCAATCCCAAACACATCCGCGATTGGGACGATCTCACGCGACCCGGCGTCTCGGTCGTGACGCCAAACCCGAAGACGTCGGGAGGCGCACGGTGGAACTATCTCGCCGCGTGGAGCTACGCGCTCAAGCGTCCCGGCGGCACCCAGGAAAGCGCGCGCGCGTTCGTCGCGAAGCTCTATCACAACGTGCCCGTTCTCGACGCCGGGGCGCGTGGCGCGACGACCACGTTCGTGGAGCGCGGCATCGGAGACGTGCTCATCGCCTGGGAGAATGAGGCGCTGCTCGCGGCGAAGGAGCTGGGCGGGGGCCAGGTGGAGCTCGTCGTCCCTTCGGTCAGCATACTCGCCGAGCCTCCGGTGGCGGTGGTCGAAAAGGTCGCGAAGCGGCGCGGGACGCTGGCCGTGGCGCAGGCGTATCTGGAATACCTCTACAGCGATGAGGGGCAGGACATCGCGGCGCGGCACTACTACCGGCCTCGCAACCAGACGATCGCGGCGCGCTATGCGAGTCAATTCCCGAAGTTGACGCTGTTCACGGTGGATGCGGTGTTCGGGGGCTGGAAGGGGGCCCAGGCCACACACTTCGCGGATGGTGGCGTGTTCGATCAGATCTATCTGGTGCAGGCCGCGGGCCCATGAGAATCCCGCGCCGCAGTGCCTCCGTGCTGCCCGGCTTCGGGTTGGCGCTCGGGTTCACCGTCAGCTACCTCGGGCTGCTGGTGCTCATCCCGCTCGCGACGATCTTCGTGAAGAGCGCCGCGCTCGGATGTGGAGGCTTGTGGAGGACGGTGACCGCGCCGCGGGTGCTTGCATCGTACCGCCTGAGTCTGACCGCGGCGCTCCTGGCCGCGGTGGTGAGCGTGGTGTTCGGTCTGATCGTGGCCTGGGTCCTCGCACGCTATCCCTTTCCAGGGAGGCGCCTGGTGGACGCGTTGATCGACCTGCCGTTCGCACTCCCCACGGCCGTCGCCGGCATCGCGCTCACGACGCTGTATGCGCCGACGGGCTGGGTCGGGAGGCTGCTCGCGCCGCTGGGACTCAAGGTGGCGTTCGCCCCCCTGGGCATTGTCGTCGCGCTCACGTTCATTGGGCTGCCATTCGTCGTGCGCACGTTGCAGCCCGTGTTGGAGGACCTGGAGCCAGAGGTAGAGGAGGCGGCTGCGAGTCTGGGCGCGAGCCGCTGGGACGTGCTCCGGCGGGTGCTGTTCCCCGCCATCCGACCCGCGCTCACGACGGGTTTCACGCTCGCTTTCGCGCGCGCGGTCGGCGAATACGGTTCCGTCGTGTTCATTTCGGGCAATCTCCCGATGCGCACGGAGATCGCGCCGTTGCTCGTCATGACCAAGCTCGAGCAGTTCGACTATGCCGGCGCGGCCGCCATCGCCGTGGTGCTGCTCCTGATCTCCTTCGTTCTTCTGCTCGCCATCAACCTCCAGGCGAGCGCGCGTCGCCGCGCCGGGACGGCCTCGGAGCCCGCATGAGCCATGCGACAAACGAGCCCCGCTGGGTGCGCTGGGCGTTGACCGCCACGGCGCTCGGTTTCCTCGCCCTGTTCCTGGTACTCCCCCTCGCCGTGGTGCTGAGCGGCGCGTTGAGCAAGGGTCTCGCGGCGTACGCGGCGGCGTTGCGCGACCCCGATACCCTGGCAGCGATCCGTCTCACGGTGTTGACCGCTGCGATCGCCGTGCCGCTGAACGTCGTATTCGGCGTGGCGGCGGCGTGGTGCATCGCGAAGTTCTCCTTTCCCGGGAAGCAGATACTGATCGCGCTCATCGACGTCCCCTTCACCGTGTCACCGGTGATCGCCGGCATGGTCTTCGTTCTCCTGTTCGGGGCACAGGGATGGTTCGGGCCGTGGCTCGCCGAGCACGGCATCCGGATCGTGTTCGCCGTGCCGGGGATCGTGCTCGCCACCGTGTTCGTCACGGTGCCGTTCGTCGCCCGCGAGCTGATCCCCCTGATGCAGGAGCAGGGGACCGAAGAGGAGGCCGCCGCGGTGGTGCTCGGCGCCAGCGGGTGGCAGACGTTCTGGCGCATCACTCTGCCGAACATCAAATGGGGGCTTTTGTACGGCGTGATCGTGTGCAACGCCCGGGCCATGGGGGAGTTTGGCGCAGTGGCCGTCGTGTCGGGTCACATCCGCGGCGTCACGAACACACTCCCGCTCCACGTCGAGATCCTTTACAACGAGTATCATCTGGCGGCGGCGTTCGCGGTCGCGTCCCTGCTTTCCCTGCTCGGGGTCGCCACGCTGATCGGGAAGAAGGCGGTCGAGTGGCGCGAAGGGCGACGCCGGGAATCCGCGGCGACGGTCGAGGCAACGGCATGAGCATCGAAATCCGCAACGTATCGAAATGGTATCCCGGATCGCAGGCGCTGTCCGGGGTGAGCCTCGACATCCCCATGGGCGAGCTGGTCGCCCTGCTCGGCCCCTCCGGATCCGGCAAGACCACCTTGCTGCGGATCGTGGCCGGTCTCGAGACGCCGGATTCGGGCGCGATTCTCTTTTCGGGGGAGGATGCCACGGACCAGCACGCGCGCGACCGCCGGGTGGGATTCGTCTTCCAGCACTACGCGCTGTTCCGTCACATGAGCGTGTTCGAGAACGTCGCGTTCGGGTTGCGGGTGCGGCCGCGCAGCATCCGCCCGCCCGAGGACGAGATCCGGCGCCGCACTCACGATCTGCTGCGGCTGGTGCAGCTCGAAGGGGTCGCGGCGCGCGACCCGTCAGAGCTCTCGGGCGGCCAGCGTCAGCGCGTGGCGCTGGCGCGCGCGCTCGCCGTGGAGCCCAAGGTACTCCTGCTCGACGAGCCGTTCGGCGCGCTCGACGCCAAGGTGCGCAAAGAGCTGCGGCGCTGGCTCCGGCGCCTGCACGACGAGATCCATGTGACCAGCGTGTTCGTTACGCACGACCAGGAGGAAGCCCTCGAGGTCGCCGATCGCGTGGTGGTCATGAACGAGGGCCGGGTGGAACAGGTGGGGACGCCCGACGAGGTATACGAGCGTCCGGTGTCGGAGTTCGTCTATCGGTTTCTCGGAGACGTGAACCTGTTTCACGGCCGCCTCGTGCGTCCGCACGACATCGAGCTCACCAGAACCGCGCGCGCCACGAGCGCCGTGCCAGCGCGGGTGCGAGAAGTGCGGCTCCGGGGAGCCGTGGTCAAACTCGAGCTCGACCGACTGGACCAGGCGCAGGTCATCGACGTGGAGGTCGCGCGCGAGCGGTTCCTCGAACTGGGCCTGCAGAAGGGCGATCGCGTATACGTCTCGCCACGCGCCGTCGAAACGGGGACCTAGAGCTTCAGCACGACCGCCACTTCGTCGCAGCAATTCTGGCGGGGGCAGCGGGCGCAGTCGGACCAGACCTTGAGCGGGAACTGCTCTCGTTGCGCCGGCTGAAAGCCGAGCTTCAGGAAGAACGCCGGTTTACGCGTCAGGGCCAGCACTTCGACGAGCCCCAGGGCCCGCGCTTCCGCGATCACCGACTCCATCAGTGAGCGTCCGACACCCGTGCCCTGGGCGTCGGCACGCACCGCCAAGGCAGCGACCTCGGCCAGCTCGCGAGAGTAGATCTTCAGCGAGCCAGACCCGACGATCGCGCCGCCCGCATCCTCGGCGACGACGTATTCCTTGATGTGGCGGCACAGGTCGTAGTTGCTCCGCGGCAGGAGGTCACCCGTCGCCACATAGGGGGCGAGGAGCGCCTCGAGCTCCGGCACATCGGCGAGCCGCGCCGGCCGAACCGCGGGCACCGGCACAGACCGCACGACTCTGAGCGACGCGGTCGCTATGTCAGCACCCCCTCGAGAATGGCCACCCCGCGAGCGAGCTGCTCCTGGGTCACGATGAGCGGGGGGAGCAACCGCACCACATTCGGACCGGCGGTCGCGACGAGGAGACCCCGCTCGCGCGCCGCCGCGACGAACGGCGCCGCGGGCTCCGCGAGCTCGAGGCCCCACATGAGCCCCCGGCCCCGCACTGCCCGCACGCGCCGGGCCCGGCCGGCGAGCTCGGCGAAGCGCCGTTCGAGCCATGCCCCGTTCGCGCGGACCCGATGGAGGAACTCTGGCTGCGCGATGGTGCGCACGACGTCCACGGCGACGCCTGCGATGAGCGGCCCCCCGCCGAACGTGGTCGCGTGATCCCCCGGAACGAGAGTGGCGGCGATCTCGCCCTCGACCAGCACCGCCCCCATCGGCAGCCCACCGGCCAACGGCTTCGCGAGGGTGACCATGTCGGGGACGACGCCGCACTGCTCGTACGCGAAGAGAGTGCCCGTGCGGCCCAGCCCGCACTGAACCTCGTCGAAGATCAGCGCGACATGGCGCGCGTCGCACAGCTCGCGCAGCCAGGCGAGCCATGCCGGATCGACCGGGCGCACGCCGCCCTCACCCTGCACCGGCTCGATGATGACCGCGCCGGTGCGGTCGGCCGTGATCGTCTGTTCGGCGACCGCGCGGTCGCCGAGCGGAATGATCGCGACATCGGGGAGCAAAGGCTCGAAGGGCTTGCGATAGTCCGGACGGTCGGTGGCGGCGAGGGTGGCGAAGAGGCGCCCGTGGAATGCGCCCGAAAACGCGATGATGCCGGGCTTCTTCGACCACTTCCGGGCGAACTTGAACGCCGCCTCGTTCGCTTCCGCGCCGGAATTGCAGAAGAACGCCTGATCGGCAAACGAACGGCCGATCAGCTCCTCGGCGAGACGCTCCCCCTGCTCGGTGCGATACAGGTTCGAAACATGGATCAGGCCGGTCGCCAACCCGCGCTCGATGGCGCCCCGAACCACGGGGCTGTTGTAGCCGAGGGCGTTGACGCCGATGCCGGCCACGAAGTCGAGGTAGCGCGAGCCGTCCTCGGCGATCAGCTCAACGCCTTCGCCCGCCGTGAAGAGCGGGCCGACGCGGGCGTATACGCCCAGCAGAGCGGAGACGGCCGACGTCGCGGTCACGCGGGCTCGGCCACAGCGGCGATGATACGGGTGCCCGCGGCAGAGTGCTCGAGCATGCTGAGATCGCCAATCCGGACCGCGCGCGCGCCGCCCCGCAGGGCCGCTGCCGCCGAGCGCAGCTTCGCCGCCATGCCGTCCCGCGCGACACCGGACGTGATCAATCCCTCGATCTCGGTCACGGCGATCTCCCGCTGCGCCACGCCGCCAACCGTGACCCCGGGGACGTCCGAGATGAACAGCAGCTCAGCGGCGCGCAGGGTGGCGGCGACGGCGGCGGCGGCGTGATCGGCGTTGACGTTGAAGGGCACGCTGTGCGCCCCGCCCTCTGCGGCGGGCGCAGGCGCGAGGGGCGCCAGAACGGGCGTCAGCCCCGCGAGGAGCAGGCTCTCGAGGAGTGCGGTGCGCACGGCGGTGATCGCGCCGACATGGCCAAGATTGCCCGGCGCCCGCTGCGCCGTGAACAGGCCCCCGTCGACACCAGCCAGCCCGATGGCATCGAGACCGGCGGCGCGCAGCGCCGCCACGACCTGCCGGTTGATGGGCCCGGCGAGGACCATCTCGACGACCGCGGCGATCTCAGGCGTCGTGACGCGGAGCCCGTCGCGCTTCTCGACGGGAAGCCGGAGGCGCTCGGACAAGGCCGTGATGGCGCGTCCGCCGCCGTGCACGACGACGAGCGGCTCGACGCGCTTCAGGGCGCGCGCGCACTCATCGAGCCATCCCTCGCGGTCGAGCTCGTTGCCCCCGAGCTTGGCGACTTTGGCGCTCAGCACACGAGCCCCGTCGTTTCCGGAATGCCGAACATCACGTTCATGTTTTGAACCGCCTGACCGGCGGCTCCCTTCACGAGGTTGTCGATCGCCGCGACGACGGTGAGGCGGGGCCGCTGCACGTTCGCCACCGGCACCACGCCGAGCGACACCCGGTTCCTGTACACCACATCGCGGAGAGAGGGGAGCCTGCCCCGCGTCACCTGGATGCAGGCCTCGCCCTGATACGCGGCCTCGTAGATGCCCTCGGCCGCGGCCTGGTCCAGGGGCTGCGCCAGCGGTACGTGGATCGTCTCCAGGATGCCCCGCTTCACGGGAAGGAGGTGGGGCGTGAAGATGAGATCACCGGAGAAGCCACCCTCACGCGCGAGCGTGGCCCGCACTTCCGGGAGATGGCGATGGGTATTGCCCGCGGCGTATGCCCGATAGTCCTCGGCGACCTCTCCGAACAGGTACTCGCGCTTGAGGCTGCGACCGGCACCCGTGACCCCGGATGCGGCATCGATGATCACCTCGCGACTCGTATCGATGAGCCCGCGCTGCGCGAGGGGAATGAGAGCGAGCAATGCGGCCGTCGGATAGCAGCCCGGATTCGCCACGAGCTCGGCGCTGGCGACGCGCGGCCGCGCGACTTCGGTCAAGCCGTATACCGCCTCGGCACTGAGACGGAAATCCGCGGACAGATCGACGGTCCGGCGTCCCGCCTCGCGCGCGGCCCGTACGTAGCGGCTCGAGATACCGTGCGGCAGACAGGAGAACACGACTTCGGCGCGCTCGAGGGGGGCGTCGTCGGTCTTCAACAGGCGCTGACCCTCGAGCGTCTCCCCGGCCGCCGATTCGGCGGTCGCGAAGACGATCGAGGCCCCCGGGTGGCGCACGAGGAGCCCCATCAGCTCCTGGCCCACATATCCGGAGGCCCCAAACACCCCTACGGGGATCCGTGCATTAATATTCATCAGGTCGAGAAATTATACATACGCGACCGCGCCGGCAAGGGTTCGCGAGCGGTCAGAGCGACCGCAGGAACGCGACCAGTGCCGAGCGGTCGGCGGCCGAGAGCGTCCGAAACCGTTCGCGCGCCGCCTGGGCTTCGCCGCCGTGCCAGAGGATCGCTTCGGCGAGACCGCGCGCGCGTCCATCGTGCAGGAAAAGCTCGTGCCCGTTCACGGTCAACGTCAACCCGATTCCCCAGAGCGGCGCCGTGCGCCACTCCTGACCCGTCGCGAGGTAGTCGGGCCGCCCGTCGGCCAGGTCGGGTCCCATGTCGTGCAACAGGAGATCGGTGTAGGGGTGAATCGTCTGATTCGCCGCTTCGGGCGTTTCGGGAGCAGCCCCGGTGTGTAGCGTAGCCACGTGGCAGGCGGCGCACCCGATGGACTGGAAGACCTGCTCGCCCTGGAGCGCGGTCGGATCACCAATCGCACGGCGGGCCGGTACGCCCAGGGTTCGCACGTACAGCGCGACGAGTGCTGTGACGCTGTCGCTCACATCAGGCGTGTGCGGCGCGCAGGCCGGCGACTGGCCTTCACAGTTTTCCGCCGGCAGCACCGATGAGGTTACGCCGATGTCTTCGTTGTACGCGCCGAGGGTCTGCTGCAGGAGATTCGCAGCCGACGCTTTCCATCCGAACCGGCCGAGACTGGTCATCCCGGTCGTGGGATCGTACACGTAGTTGGCGTGTCCGTGGATGCCGTCCCCGTTCGCGTCGCCGGGATCGGCGCGGCTGAGAATGTCGGCTTGGTCGACTGCTTCGAGCATGCCGAGACCGAAAACGGCCGGTGCGACGCGGGGCGACACGAGAAGTCCTGCCGGCAGTGTGGTGTAGGGCGAGCTCAACACGTAGGTGGGGCGACGCAGCGAGTAGGTCTGGCCGTCACCGTATGTGCCTGGCACCTCGACGTAGGTGATCTGCGGGATGGCCTCGGGCGTCGAACCGACGACGGCGCGGGCCTGGAGCTGCCGCCCGAATCCGGGCGCCGGGTTTGGACCGCCATGGGCATCCTGCCCGGCGATGCTCAACCGCATCAGCATCGTCTCGAACTGCTCTGTGCCCAGGGGCGGGCGTCCCCGGCCATCGCCGATGTGACAGGCGCGACAGGACGTGTTGTCGTAGAGGGGCCCGAGGCCGCCGTTCACCGTTCCGCCGGTGACGAACGTGGCCTCGAATTGCGCGTCGCCGCTGGCGTGCTCCACCAGGCGCGCGGCCGAGAGGTTCGGCGCGGGCGCGCTGAACGCGCCGCTCGTCGCGTCGAAGACCGTCATCGCCCCGCCCGAGAGGGCGGCGCTCTGATCCACCGGCGCTGGGTTCGTGCTGTCGCTGC
>DATIXG010000055.1:0-48380 GCA_035518815.1 Gemmatimonadales bacterium
CTACGCGCCCTTTACGCCCAGTGATTCCGGACAACGCTCGCACCCTCCGTATTACCGCGGCTGCTGGCACGGAGTTAGCCGGTGCTTCCTTTGGAGGTACCGTCACCCAGGGTCCCCTATTCGAGGCCCCGTATTCGTCCCCCCCGACAGTGGTTTACAACCCGAGGGCCGTCATCCCACACGCGGCGTCGCTGCGTCAGCCTTTCGGCCATTGCGCAATATTCCCCACTGCTGCCTCCCGTAGGAGTCTGGGCCGTGTCTCAGTCCCAATGTGGCTGGCCATCCTCTCAGACCAGCTACGCGTCGTAGCCTTGGTGGGCCGTTACCCCGCCAACTAGCTGATACGCCGCGAGGCTCTCCGTCGGCGCAACCTTGCGGCTGCTTTCCTCGCCCGGGGATGTCCCCAAACGAGCGGATGCGGTATTACCCGGCCGTTGGGCCGTCTATCCCCCACCGTCGGACAAGTTCCTCACGTGTTACGCACCCATCTGCCACTGAACTGGAGTTGCCCCCAGTCCCGTTCGACTTGCATGTGTTAGGCACGCCGCCAGCGTTCGTCCTGAGCCAGGATCAAACTCTCCAATGATTTGAAGTAGTTCGAACAGCTCGAACAGAACGACTGGTACTTTAGTCGTCCGTATCACGTCAGAGTCAAACCCCTCGCGGCACGCGTCTGACCGCGCACCGTTCAATCGGGGCCGCACTCCACACGCTCGACCATCAGTTCTCAAAGAGCGGCCCGCGCGAAAAGCTCGCGGGCAGACATCAATGCTAACCGGGCCGGAGGAGCTAGGTCAAGGGGGCCCGCTGTCTCGGTTTACGTCCCACGTTGCCCGTCTCACGCCGCCCGCAAGCCTTTTCCACAAGCACAACCCAAGCAAACAGGGCCCGATCCCAGAGACCGGGCCCCTAACCCCCAACCCGTAACCCCTACCCCCTAGTCACCGCATACTGCCCGCAAGCCGTGAACTGAATGGTGACCGTGGCCGACCGCGCGTTGCGCAGCACCGCGATCGTCAGCGTCCCCGCATCGAACCGCGGCGCCTCCGTGCAGCTCGCGTCGTAGTGGAGCGGAGGGTTCGTCGTCGCCGTCAGTGAGTACGCGTTCGGCCCCCGGGTCCACGACGACGTCCCGGCGATGGTCCAGGAGCCCGACGGCAGCGGCTGATCGGGTGCGATCGACCCCGCCACATCCGCCGTGAACCGCGACGTCCACGTCTTGACGTGCGTCGCCGTGCCGCCGTTCCGGAAGACATAGTCGGTCCGGAAATTCGTCTCGGTGTTGGACAGCGTCGTCGCATCGCGACTCGTGAGGCGCGTACCGTTGCGCGTCTCGGAGGTGAACTTGCCCGAAATCGTGTAAACCCGCACGCGCGCGAGACCCGTGAAGATCCGCTCGACCGCGTGATCGGAAACGGTCTGCGTCGGATCGAGCACGTCGATCGTGCCCCGCACGGTATCGGTCTCGAGCGGGAACGACAGCACGCACCCGGTGAAATCCACGTGCACGGAATCCGGCACGCCGTCGCCGTCAGCATCGCCCGGCGACGCGGGTGTGCGCGTGGGCGTGCAGTGCGAGAGTCCGCCAAGGCCGCTGCCGGAGAACGATGCGGCGGCGCCAGCACTCGCACCCGTCGTGATGGTCGCGCCGGACGCCTCGTCCTCGGCGTCGAACGAGACCTGCTCCGCCAAGCTGTCGGCCTGCACTTGCGACAGGACAAGCGATGCCGGGGTCGTGCTCTCGTTGGCGCACGCCGCGGCGCCGAGCGCCAGGACCGCGGCAATGCCCAGGATGCTCGTGGATGGGGAGCGGTGAATCCGCATGACGGTCACTCCTTGGCTAGGGGTCCAGAGACGGGCGCTGGAAATCGCCTGTTGGACGCCCGCGTCCCGCGGTTGTTAGGGGACCTGAACTCCTGCGTCGTGTGAGCAGCACTCCTCGCTCATCGGTTTTCACAGTGCGCGCACTATCACGACGGCGGGCGGCGCTGCCGCGTGACGGCGCCCGGGACGGGAGACGTGCTATCGATCGATCGCCGCGCGCACGGCCGTCTTCACCATGTCGCTCATAGGGTCGAACTCTCCGATCCACCGTCGCGCGATCCTCCCGGTGCGGTCGATGAGGAACGTCTCCGGAACGCCGAGCGTGCGGTACGTGCGAGACACCCTCTTCTCGGGATCGCGAGCGACGGTGAACTGGATGCCATGGGTCCTCATGAATTGACGCACGTCAGCGTCAGAGCCCGCCTCATCCACACTTACGGCGACCACCTCGAGACCGCTGTCGGCGAACGCCGCGTACAGCCGCTGCAGAGCGGGCATTTTCCTTGCGGCACGGGACGCACCACGTCGCCCAGACGTCCAGCACCACCGCCCGTCCGAGGAGGGCACGCAGAATGACGGTGTCGCCCCGCATGGTCCGCGCGGCATAGGGGGGCGCCACATCGCCAACCTGCAGAGGACGAAACTCGCCGTGCGCGCCGCACCCGGCAGCTGAGAGCGCGACCAGCCAGTGCACCGGTTTCACCCGCCCTCCGGGCCCCTCAGCTGATCCGGCCGCGGCGCACAGCCACGTGCGCGTCGCCGATGGGGTCGTGGCCCATCGGCATGTTCTTGGGACGAGCGGCCTTTCGGCGGGCGTCCGCCTCGCGAGCGGCGGCGCTTTCCTCGGACCACGCCACGGTAATCGTCGAGTCCGTCACGGCGAGGACCGGGAACTGCGCGGCCCGGCCCGGAGCGCTCGCGCGCGCGCTGGGCCCAAACGTGGCGCCGTCGTCGCGCGACACGCGAACGATGACCTCCGGCATCTCCCGGGTGCCATCGTCCCACGCGATCACGACCTCGCCGCGTGTGCCCAACGCCATCTGTACGTGGGCCGGCTGCGAGTACTGCGCCACGCCGAGCGGCACCGGCTGACTGAAGCTCCGCTCACCGTCGGTCGAACGGGCGTAGTACACGCCGGCGGCCCCCTCCTTTCCCGTCCACCAGGCGACGTGGAGCCGATTCGCCGCGTCCACCTGAATCGAGGGGCCCGCGTGCGGGCATCCCCCGTACACCCAGTCGTCGGCGTGGACGCGCACGGGCGCGGTCCACGTCACGCCCTGATCATTGGAGCGCGAGACGACGATGTCGCGAACGTTCCCGGACAGGACCTGGCGCCACGCGATGAACAATGTCCCGTCGGATGCGGAAGTCAGTGCGGTGCGGCAGCACGGACACGCTTCGCCGGTTCCAACTCGGCGGTTCGGCGACCACGTCCTGCCGCCGTCGCTCGAGCGCGTGACGTACGGGGCCGCCTTTCCCTCGCGGTCGTCCAACCAGGAGACGTACAGCGAGCCATCCGGCGCGGCGTAGAGCGCATGGAAGTTGTGGCGCCGCGCAAACGCCGGCTCGTCCGTGACGCTCACGGGCGGGCTCCACGTCTTCCCGCCATCCGTGGAGCGGGTGAAGCGCAGTGCCGCGAGCGGGAACCGTTTCCACGCCACGACCCTGGGCACCACGTACAGGGCGTTGAGCGCCCCGTCCGCGCTGTAGGCGAGCTTGGGCGGGGACTCACCGTGGGCTTCGATCGGGCCGAGTGGATCGGTCAGCTGGACCGCTGGCGCACCGCCCACCGAGACGAACAGCGTGCCGTCCGCCCCGCTGTCCGGGGCCGATACCCACGCCAGCGCTTGTGTGCCGGCGGGCGACACGGCGAACATCGGCGTCGTTCCCACCGGCGTGGCGGTGCTGACCTCCTCTGCGCCGGCGAATCGCACGACTGGCCCGCCCCCGCGCTGGCATCCGATCGCGAGAGCGGCCGCAGCAAGCGACACCCCTCTCACCATCGCCACCGGACGCCTCCCGTCAACGTGCGCGGCATGCCGAGGGTCTGGGATGACGCGCTGGTCGTCGCGTTGTCTGCGTATTGGACGTCGGTCACGTTGACCGCCGCGGCGTACACGTCCAGCTCACCGCCGACGCGATAGGACGTGCTGATGTCGAGCAGCCCGTACGCCGGCTGTCGTATGGTTTGGTTTACGTCGAGGTACATGGCGCTGCTGTAGCGCACCCCCACGTACGTATTCCACCGCGACGTGACGTCACAGGTCACCCCCAGCGTGGCGAGGTGCTCCGGGATGGCCCCGAGCTGCACGTCGATCGGGTCGCCTGTGGTCGTGGCGGTGTAGTGGCTGCCGGTGTAGGTGTAGGCGCCATCCACGCTCAGGAATCGCGCTGGGCGCACGGTAGTGACGAATTCGAGTCCGCGCGAGACCGCATCCTGTCCGTTGGTGTTGAAGTTTACGGTGGCAGGACAATTTGAAAGGTTGGCGCCGCAGATGGCGGTGACCGGCGGTGGCGCGGCCGCCGCGTTCGGCACCTTGTACGAGGTGATCAGCGCCTTGGTGCTTTGCTGGAACCAGGTGACGCCGACTGTGACTTTGCGCGTCTGAAAATCCAGTCCGACCTCGCCGCCCGTCAGCGTGGACGGGGACAGGTTCGGGTTGGCGACCGTAATCGAGGTGGTGGACGAAAACGACCGGTACAGGTTGTTGAGCCCCGGTGCCCGGAACGAGCGGTACACCGCGCCACGCAGGGAGACGTGCTGGGGGAGGGAGTAGCGCGCCGACACGCTGGGATCAAATGCGCTCCAGTGTGAGTCGGCGATGGGGCCGCCGCTGGTCGGCCCTGGTGCACCCGCCGTGTACTTGGTCATCTGGGCGACGCCATCCTGGTTGGCCCAGTAGTCATAGCGGACACTCACGGTGGCTTCGAGCCTGGCGATCGGCACGAGTCGGACCTGGCTGAACACACCGACGAACTGCTGGCGGCCGCCGCCGTAGTTGATCCGATTGATCGTGGCCGAGGAACCATCGGTCGTCGTCGGTTTGTTGTAGGTCCAGGCCGAGTCTTGGCCGCTCACCAAGCGGTAGTCCACGCCGGCCTGTACGCTCCCGAGCCATCCCCCGAACTCGCGGGAGGACAGGATGGCAGACCCTCCCAGCTCGTGGGAGGGAATCGAGTCGCGCGAGTTAGCGTATTGCACGAGCGGCGCCGCGGTTGCCGTTGTGTTGCAGTTCACCGCTGATGCCAGGTAGCACCCGGCCCCGTTCTCCTTGGCAAACGTCAGGTACTGGCCCCACAGCCGGACGTCCGCACGGCCACCGGCGGCGAACAGTTTGGTGAACCCCGCCCCCATGTCCAGGTCCTGCTGCAGGTTCGTGCCGAAGTCATAGCCGCCGATGTTCTGATCCTGATGGTGATACCCGCCGCGCCAGAACGCGTTGAAGGTACTGGCCGGCGAATAGTACAGAGCGAGCTGGGCATTGCCGTTGAGCGCCGAGGAGGCGGATTTCCCCGGGAACGAACTGAGATAGGTGGGCGGGGTCGTCTGGTAGCCGTCGGTGGTGAGGAGGTCACCATAGGCGCGTAGCGAGAACGCGGCGCTCGGGCGCACCGTCAGCGCGGCGGACGGGACGGCGGTGTTCAATGAGCCGTACGTCACGCCGAACTCGGCGCCGTCGCGGACGGGCTTCTTGGTGATCACGTTCATCACGCCCGCCACCGCCTGGTTGCCCCACAAGCTCGAATTGCCTCCCCGCACCACCTCGACGTGATCGATCGCCGACAGCGGCACCTTGAACCACTGCGTCGTACTGAAGAACGGGTCGTGAATCGGAATACCGTCCAGCAGCACGAGGACGGACGCATTGCTCGTCACACCTCGCATCTTCGCCTGGTGGCCTGTGGGATCGGTGGTGTAGAACGGCGCGCCCGCGACGTTCATGCCCGACACTCCCCGCAGCACTTGGTCGAGCGTCTGCGCCGGGGCTCGTTGCAAATCCGCCGCAGCAATCACGGTCGCGTGCAGCGGCATCTCCTCGAGCGTGGTCGTGGTTCGGGTCGCCGACACGACGACGGGCGGCATCGTCACGGCTCCCAGCGTGAAGTCGGCTCGAGCGGTCTCTCCGGCTACTACGGCAACCGTGAGTCTGGCGGGCTCGCGGCCCACGATGCGGGCGATCACCAGAGCCTCGCCCGCCGGCACTTCGGTGATCCGAAACCCGCCGCCCGCGTTGGTGACGTCGGAGCGTGCAGTCCCGTGCACCGATACCGTGACGCCGGCCAACGGCTCGCCGGTCCCTGCCGCTACGACTTTTCCCTCGATTTGGCCAACCGCCGGTGTCGCGGCCGCGCCACCCTGGGCGCGGGCGCCGCCGGCGAGCACTGCGCTGAGAGCGAGTGCGAGCGTGAGACGACTCACGTAGTCCTCCGCATGTGGAAGCTCGGCGGGCGCACGCCCGCCGTCCGTAGGATTGTGTGACTGCTAGGACGCCGACTTAGGCTTGGCGGAGTGGCGGAGGACCGAGCGGATACGGCAGGCGATAGGGCGGCGCGACCCACAGGGGCACGGCGCCCTCGACGATTAGACCGACATCGTGTGTCGGAACGTGCGCGATGACGCCGTGCGGTTCGAGAGCGGCGACATCAACGGAGCCGGCGCATGCGCACGGACACAGGCCGCAGCAGTGCGGCGACGAGGTGGGCGAGTGCGACGCCGGAACATGCATGTGATGCATGGACTGGCATTGCATCCGCGCCATGTGCAGCAGCGCGACCGGCTGCCACGCTGCAAGCGCAACGCTGAGTGTGATGGCGACCGTCGCGCTGCTCGCGCGAGGAAATCGAGCCCGCATGGACGCCTATGTACGCGCGGCGAGCGGGCCTGTCAAGGCGTCATGCGCCCGGGAGGACTCGAACCTCCGACCCACAGCTTAGAAGGCTGTTGCTCTATCCACCTGAGCTACGGGCGCTCGACTGCGGAGCAAGTTACTGCGGACCAGCGGGTGCAGGACAGCGCCCCGCTGGCTACGTCTCTGGAGGCAGATCCGCGATCGCGCGCAGGGCACCCGAGGCCCGCACCGGCCGGCTAGCCCGCTCGGCCCGACCCCGCGCTACCTGCTGCACCTCGGCATCACTGTCGTTCAGATAGCGCGCCAGCACCTCGGCCACCGAAGGATGCGGGATCTGCTTCAACGCCAGGGCCGCGGTGCGGCGGACGTCCGGGCCCCAGCGGCGTCCGAAAAAGAAGACTCTCCGCTCCGCCAGTACGCGCGCGAGCGCGTCGATCGCCGTCGCTTGCTCCGAGAGGCCGAGCGCCTGGCAGACGAGTGCCACGAGCCCCTCGTCCTTGGCGGTGTCGAGAATCGAGGCGAGGGCCCGCACGGCGGCGGGAGAGCGCAGTGCCGTCAGCGCCCGAATGGCGCCCCGGGCAACCGCGGGATCGGAGTGGCGCGCGAATGGCGCCACCAGCGGCACCAGCTCGTCCTGCCCCAGGCGCTCGAACAGCTGGAACGCGGCGCGACGGACTTTGGGGTTGGCATCGCGCAGACACTGCTCCAGCTCGAGGCGCAGGTCCTTCGTGACCACGTCGATCACCTCGAGCATGTGCGCCCGCTGCTCGACGATGACTTCGGTGACGAGCGCCCGTTTGACTGCCTCCGCGGCCTGTGGCCCCGTCTCGGCGACAAGGCGCGCGGCGAGCTGCCGGATGCGGAAGTCGTTCTCCTGCTTGATCACCTCGATCAGCAACGGCGTGGCCGCGGGACCCAGCGCGCCCAGGACCTCGGCCGCCCGCTCGTGGCGGTCCGGTTGGCCCGACCGCAGGTCCTCGTCCAGGAGCTTGAGCGCCGCCGCGTCCAGCTTGCGGTCGAGCAGGGCCGCGAGCCCGGCGCCGTCGCGTCCGGCCGACCCCCTCAGCTGGTCCTGACGCGCGCGCAGATCCTGAAGCACGCGGCCCGCGAGCTGATAGTCGGCGAACTGCACGGATGTGCTGGCCATGCTGTAGAGCACGTCGGCCAGCTCGCGCAGCACCTGCGGCTCGGTCTCCGTGCCCAGGGATGGGAGCAGGAATTCGGCCGCGAGCTGCGCAAACTTGTGCTGGAGCCCGAGGATCAGGCGCTGCATCAGCGCGGAGCATGCCTGCACGCTCTTGGCGCGCGCCGTCGCGTCATGCGTCTGGAAGTCGTGGAACTGGCGGTGCAGCAAGCGGCGCATCAGCGCGTGCTCGCCCTTGACCAGCAGCTCCTTGCCGAACTGCGGCAGTGCGCGCCGCAGCGCTTCCATCGGCTCTTCCGACAAGCGGTCCACCGCTGCCGCGTCGCGCTCGGCCTCCGAGGGCTCGTCCGCTTCGGGTCCGGCAAGGAGGCCGTGCACCACGTTGCGGGCGTACTTGCGGTGGTTGAACGCGAGGCCCGTCAGCCCCTTGTCCCGAGCCAGCTCGTCCCAGAATTGGCCGTCGACACCGGGCGGCAGGTCGCGCAGCCCGCCCAGAAACACCGCGATTTCACTCCCCTGCACCCCCGCGAACACCGTGAGGCTCTCGAGGCCCGCCGAGTCGAGCAGCTCGACGACCTGGTTGGCGACGGCTTCGTAGGCCGAGGTATCCAGCCGCGTCCCGTTGCCCAGGAGCGCATGCTCCGCGCGCGCGAGCGTGAACGTGCCACGGCGCCCCAGCACGTCCTGGATGCTCGCGCGGAACTGCTCGACGGCCCGGGTGACGTGCTCGCTCTCGACGGGATAGAGCTTCGCGGCCTTCCCGGCAGACTGAAGGGCGCGGAGGATCTTCGGGACCAGCGCGAGGTCTTGCGGGTCGAGCGGCTCCTCTTCGCGCGCGGCGGGCTGGGCCGCCGAGCCGGCTCGCACCCGCACCACCTTCGCGTAGCGGACCTGCTGCGCCTGAACGCGCGTGAGCCCGCGCTCGACGAGCAGCGTCTTCCAGAACGTGGGGCCGATGGACTCTGGCTTGGTCGTGGCCAGCGCCTGCAGGATCGTACGCAGCTCGACATCGGTGACGCCGCGGTGAAACGTGAGACTCTGCAGCTCGAAGCGGTCGAACACCTCGACGAGCGCCTCGGCGAGGGCGTTCCACTCCGACAGATCCAGGCGCTGCCCGTTGGCGAGGAGCGTCCGGCGATCCTGCGATAGCTCGAGCCACGCGTTCTTCGCCAGCACCTCGGCCAGGCTCTGCTGGAGTTGCTGTTGCGCCTGGGGGATGGCTTTGCTCTCCGGCGGATAGAGCTGGATGCTGCGGACCGCCATCACGAGCGCCCGCCCGACCGCCGGCACGAGCGCCACGCTGTCGGGCTTGAGCCGCCCCTCGGGATCGACCTCGTCCTCGAGCAGCTGCGTGGTATAGCCCGCCGCCTCCACGGCATCGAACAGGCTCTGCGCATCGACGCGCTGGGCGCGTTCGTAGACCTGCGCTTTCTCGAGGTTCGCGGAGCGCTTGAAATGGTACGCGAGCAGTGACGCGGACGGCAGGAAGCGTTGTCCGTGCAGCGCCTCGTGGTAGGCGCCCACCTGCTCGTGCAGGGTCTGACGCCGGCGCTCGTCGATCGCCCCGTAGCTGATCTCGAGCACCCGCTTGCCGAGGAAGCGCATGACGTCGTCGTTGCGCTGGAAGTCGAGGCTCACGAGGCCCAACGCCTCGGCCCGGTCGAGAAATTCGAGCACCTGGTTCTCGTCGAGCTGCGAGCTGCCGGTCAACACGGAGAGCGGCACGTCCTCGCCCAGCGCGGAGGCCTGCTCGAGCAGGTAGCGGCTCTCGGCGTCGAGCGCCGTGATCTTCTGCCGCACGATCTCTTCGAGCGAGCGCGGCAAATAGCCCGGTTCGATCGGCGCGATCGTCCATTCCTGCCCCACGAGCGTGACCTTTCGGTCGGCGACGAGCTTGCGGATCACCTCGCCCAAAAAGAGCGGGTTGCCCTGCGTGAGCTGCCCCAGCTCGCCTTCGAACCCTTCGGGCATCTGGAGATTGGGGAAGACGCTCCGGAGATACTCCGCGATGTGCTCGGCGCTCAGACCACCGAGCTTGAGCCGTTGTATGGCCAGCTCCCGGCCCCGCGCGGCGTAGAACCGCTCGATGGGAGGGGATTGTTCTTCCCGCCCGAGCGAGAGCGGCTCGAGCGTCGCGCCGCAGACGAGCATGGGGAGCTTCCCGCTCTGCATGAGCGCGCGCAACAGCAGCAGACTGGCTTCGTCGGCCAGATGCAGGTCGTCGAGGATGACGACGAGCGGGTGGCCCTCCACCACGCGGGGGAGGAAGCGTCCCAGCGCCGCGAAGATGCCCTGCCGGCGCGCGCTCTCGTCAGCCGCCGGCGCCGCCGCCGTCTCGCCCACCTGCGGCACGATCTGCGAGAGGTGCGCGAGCTCGTCGGAGCCCAGGCTTTGCACGAGCGTGGCCCCTTTGTCTTCCCGGCGATTGAGGAGTGCCACGAGGAGGCGCGTCGCGACGACGTAGGGACGGTAGCCCTCGCGTGCATCCCCGGCGACCTGCGCGACGGCGAACCCCGCGTCGCCCGACAGGTTGCGGCCGATCGTGTCGAGGAGGGTCGACTTCCCCATCCCCGGAGCGCCTTCGAACAGGAGAAAGCGGTTCTGGCCCCGGCTGAGCCCGATCAGCGCTTCGGACAACGCACCGAGCTCCGCGTCGCGCCCGGCAATGCCTGACGCGAGCAGCCGGTGCAGCGCGGTGCGCGGGAAGACCTTCTTCGGATCCACCTCGGCGGCGGTCGCTGCCTGATTCCGGCCCGACTGCTTCGCGTGGTAGAGCGCGGTGTCCGCCGCCTGCAACAGCGCCCGGCCCGTGGACCCGTCGGCCGGCGCGGTGGCGATCCCGATGCTGAGAGTGACCGGCACCGCCACCCCGGCGTCCCGCAGCCGGAACGGCCGGTCATTGACGCGCTGGAGAAGCCGGGACGCCATCTCGCGCGCCCCGCGGTCGTCGGTCTTCGGCAGGAGCACGATGAATTCGTCGCCGCCGAAGCGCACGGGCAGGCCCTGTTCGCCCGACACGTCGCGTAGCACCGACGCGACCCACGTCAGCAGCTGGTCGCCGGTCGCGTGGCCGTGCGTGTCGTTCAAATCCTTGAACCGGTCGAGGTCCAAGATGAGGAGGGAGAGCGGATAGTCCGTCCCGCTCTTCCAGTGGACCTTGTGCTCGAGGTAGCTGTGGAGAAAACGGCGGTTATGGACGCCCGTGAGCTCGTCTTCGAATATCAGGCGCGACGGATCACGCCCCGCGTGCTGGAGGAAATCCAGCAGCTCGCCGGGTTGCATCGGCTAATATAGGAATGAAGGCTGAAAATGTGTGCCTGCTATTGCATTTTGCGTGAGTGAAACGAAACGGGGGGTGCATCCTGGTGCACCGGCGTGCCGGGGGGTAATGAGGATACCGAGCGGGCTGAGTGGCATACCGCGAGCGAAGCTTTTAACGTGGCGAGCCGCAACGTCCGCTATCCTCACTGAAGGAGTCTGCGAATGCGCCTCTCGCGCCTGGCGATACCGCTCGCCGCCCTTGTCCTCATGCCCGCCGTCCCCCGACCCCAGTACGACGACGAGGACCCGCCCGGCCGTGTGGGCCGCCTGAGTTTCGAGGCCGGGGCCGTCTCGCTGCGCCCTGGCGGTGCGGACGACTGGGCGGACGCCAGCCTCAACTACCCCCTCACGACCGGTGACGAGCTGTGGAGCGACGCCAACTCGCGGGCCGAGGTGTCGCTGGGCTCGACAGCGGTCCGGCTCGCGCCGTACACGTCCCTCTCGTTCCTCACGCTCGACGACAACTCCACGCAACTCCGCGTGACCGAGGGGACGGTGTACGTGCGGCTGCGCCGCCTGGACCGAGACGAGAGTTTCGAGATCGCCACGCCCAGCGCCGCGGTGCTGCTCGTGCAGCCGGGCGCTTACCGCGTGGACGTAGATGCGGGAGGAGAGGAGACACGGGTCACCGTGCGTGACGGGGAAGCGGACCTCGAGGCGGCGGGCGCCGCATTCACGGTGCGCATGGACCAAACGGCCAGCGTCAGGGGCTCGGACCGTCCCACCTACGACGTGAACGACGCGGATCCGCGCGACGTCTGGGAGCGCTGGTGCCTGGCGCGAGACGGCCGCTGGGAGGGCGCGCGGTCGTCACGCTACGTCTCGGACGAGATGCCCGGCTACGAGGATCTGGACGGGAACGGCACATGGCGCGACTCACCGGACTACGGCGCCGTGTGGATCCCGCGCCGCGTGGCCGCGGGTTGGGCTCCGTATCGTTACGGCCACTGGGCCTGGGTGGAGCCGTGGGGGTGGACGTGGATGGACGATGCTCCCTGGGGATTTGCGCCGTTCCACTACGGGCGGTGGGTGTACATCGGCGGCGGGTGGGGGTGGGTGCCGGGCCGCGTGATTGCCCGGCCGGTATACGCACCGGCACTCGTCGCGTTCGTGGGAGGCGCAGGATGGAGCGTCGGGGTCGGCTGGTTCCCGCTGGGTCCGTCCGAGGTCTACGTGCCGGCGTACCGGGTGAGCAACCGGTACGTGCGGAGCATCAACGCGAACAGCGTGAACGTCACGACCATCGATGTGAACACGTACAACGTCCGTAGTGTGCGGTACCGCAATCGCGACGTTCCGGGGGGTCTCACGGTCGTGACGCGCGAGACGATGACCGGCGCGCGCCCCGTCGGAAGTAGCGTGATCGTCGTCCCGCGCGATCGCGTGGGCCGCGCCACGGTTGTGGGCATGGCGCCGCCGGTCGCCCCGACGCACGCGAGTGTGCTCGGTCCACCGGCGCGCGGCGCCGTGATCCGGCCACCGGTCGCCACGACGCGGCGCGTGGTCGTGATCCACCAGCAGCCGCCGCCACCGCCGATTCCCTTCTCCGTCAAAGAGCGGGAGCTGCAAGCGCACCCGGGCCGCCCCCTGGATCGCGCCACGACCGACGCTTTGCGGGACCGCACGCGCAACGTTGAGTCCGAGCGCCAGGTGCGACCCGCCACGCCCCAGGGCGGAGGCGACGAGCTCCGGCCCGCGCGCCGCGGGCTGCCCCCGTCGCGTCAGCTGGGCCAAGAGGACCGTGGACAGCCCTCGAACCGGGATGGGGATCGCGGCCAGGGCGGGGATCGCGGCCGGAACGGGGGACGCGGGCGTGGCGACGAGCCCACGCGCGACCAGGGGCGCCCATTACCGCCGCCTACGCCCCCCACGCCGCCGTCGCCGCCAATGCCCACACCGCCGCTGTTGCCCAATCGGCCGGAGCCGCCGGCGAGCCAGCCGGCACAGCCGCCCAGGCCCGCGGAGCCGCCGAAGCCCGCCGAGCCGGGGCGACGGCAGCCGCCACACGAGCAGCCACCCCAGGGGAAGGAGGGGAAGGACACTTCAAGCGAGCACGGGAGGCGGCGCACCTAGTCCTGCATGGCGTGACCGTGACACGCCTGTGACCGCTGTATGGACCACCGCGTGACGGGCTGCGGGGATGCTTCCCTGCAACTCGTCATGGAGTGGCAGCCGTATGGACAGGCAGCAATTGGCCGACGCAGAGGCCCTTCGCTGGGCGGAGCTGATGAGGCGGGTTGGACTGCGCGGGCGTGTGCTCGCAACCCTCGAGGAAGATGAAAACGCTCCTCGCCCTGATGAGCGAGGAGCGAACGATTCCGGCTCAGAACGAACAGTTCCCCGGAGCCGTGGGGATGTCAATCCGTAGCGTGGCGGCCTGGGGCGCGAGGTAGACGACGATGTTCTCGGCAGGCAGTGCGGTCTCGTTGCGCGCGATGTGGCCGAGTCCACTGTCCAGATAGCCTTGGCCGGCGGTACGAACGATCGGTGTGCAGTGCGGGTCGTCGGCCTCGTAGAACGTCATCGTCCCCGTCTTGACCAGAATGAACACCGGGCCGGGATGCTGGTGCCAGCCGCTCGTCGCGCCCGGGGCGAAGACGATGTCCTGCACCGCGACGTCCAGGTTGGGCCGGGCCCACACCAGCACGTTCCAGTCGCTCGAGTTCCGGCTCACGCTGAAGAACGGGAAGAACCTCCGGGCGGCACCGGCAAAATTCGCGCGGCCGAGCAAAGTCGATACGCTTCCACTCGACATCGTTGCCATGGGCCCGCGGGCGGGCATGTCCATCGTGCCACCCGTTGGCGTGTGCTCGAGCCCGCCCGGGACCGTCTCCATCCCGCTGGTGCCATTGGTTGGGCCCGCAGAGTCAGCGCACCTGGTCGTGATCAGGGCGACGGAGAGAACGCAAGTCAGGGCGGCTACCGCCACCCACCGATGCTGATGGTGCGACATGCTGTACCTCGATCGTGATGGGAGGTGGGAACGTCGAGCAACGGGGTTCATCGATGCGGCCGCCACGCCGGCTGAGTGCCGGGGACAAATGTGCGCACGTTGGAGCCATCCGATTGGGCGAAGGCGACGACGGCGTACGTGCTGCAGCTGTTCGGTCCGATACGCAGCGCAGCCCGGGTAGCGTGGCTGGTGGGACGCGGGGCCCAGTCCCCACCGCTGCAACCCTCTTGCGTCTGCACGAATGCGAGTTGCGTCCCATCGGGTGACCAGCTGGGCCAGAACCCGGGGAGCCCGCCGCCGATGCGTGTGACGCTGCCATCGCCCACGTTCAGGAGGGCGACCTCGTCGGCCCCGTAGCGCGTCGTGGCGAACGCGAGAGTCGAGCCATCCGGTTTCCAGCCGGCGCCGTAATCGCGGGCCGGGTCGTCGGTGAGCCGTGCAAACCCACCGCCGCCGGCGTTCACGACACAGATGTCGTCATTGCCGGCGTCCACCCGGCAGTCGAACGCGATCCTCGTGCCGTCCGGCGACCACGTCGGGCTTCCCAGAAACCCGACGCCGCCGGTGAGCCACATGGGCCCGGAGCCGTTTGCCGCCATGATGTACAGGCTGGCCACGCCAGCGTGGGTCGCGGCGAACGCGATCTTCGTCCCGTCGGGCGACCAGGTCGGGTGGCGATTGGTCGCACCGTCGAAGGTGAGCTGCGCGAATCCACTGCCGTCGGCGTTGACAGCGCAGAGGTTCTGACCGCACTCGTAGGCCAATCTCGCGCCGTCCGGCGACCATGCGGGAGCGAATCCGGGCAGCAGCATTTGAGTGAAATCACCCAACTGGCTGACGGCGATCGTCCCGCCAGAGGAGTAGGCAATCCGCTCGGCGGGCATGCAGGCGACGTCGAAGGTGATCGCCGCCGTCCCGTTCGCAGGAACGGTCACGGCGCCCGTGCCCGCACCGCTGACCGTGCAGTTCCCGGCTGCACCGCTGAGCGTCACGGTGTGGGGGCCCGCAGTCACGCCGGCCACGGTGACCACGTCGTTCGCATGGGCCGACACAGACCAGTAGCAGTTACTGGCGCGGTCGACACAAATACTGTAGCCATCCGGATCCAGGTCCGTGCCGCTCGTGGCCGTGGTGACCCGCACACTGCCGGTCGCGAGACACGTGATCTGGAACGGCACTTCGACCGGGGCGGCGATCGCGTCGACGCTGCGCGGGTTGGCGCCGCCGACCTCACAATTGTCGGCCCAGCCTGCCAGCTGTACGGTGTGGCTGCCCGGCGCCACGTGCAGGGTCACGGCCCCGTTCACGGGGAGCGGCTGGGGAGACGTGGGGCAAGTCCAGTAGCTGTCGCCGTCCCAGTCGTATCCGGAGACGGGATCGACGCACACAGAGTAGCCGTCGGGATCGAGGGAGACACCCGTGGTAGCCGTAGTGATGTGCAAGGTTGGATCCGCGCAGGCGATCGTAAACGGCACCGCAGTCGTGACACCCAGGGCGGCGTGCACGGAAACGGGATTGTCGCCGGTGACCGCACAATGCGCGGCCACCCCCGTGAGCAGCACCGTGTGAGCACCGGTGTCCACCGCCACTGTGGCGACGCTGCTCCACCCGATCGCTCGCGCCCCCCCGTACCCGCAGGTGGTCCCGCCAAGACCGTCGGAGTCGGAGTCGACGCAAACGGCGTAGCCGTCCCGATCGGGCGCGCCGCTCGACGTGGTGGTGATGCGCAATGATCCCGTAGGCTTGGCGACGGTGAAGGGGGCGCTCGTGGCGCCCGTGACGCCAGGAGCGCTCGCGTTCAGCGTGTACCCCGCGTTCAGCTGCGCTATGGAGAGATCGCTAAAGGTCGCGACGCCACCGACGGCGTTCACCGTCGTGGTTCCGGACAGAGTCCCCGGCGCCGGGTTGCCCCCGAGCGCCACGGTCACAGGGCCACTGAACCCGTTGACCGGATTGCCGAACGCATCCTGAGCTGCAACCCGGACCGGTGGCGTAACGACAGCGCCCCCCATCGTACCGCCCGGTTGCACCGCGAACACGAGCTGTGATGCGGCTCCGGCGACGACGCTGAACGCGGCACTGGTCGCGCCGGTCAGATGGGCAGCCGCAGCCTCGAGCGTGTAGCCCGTGCCCGCCTTGTCGAGGTGCAGACTCGCAAAGGTCGCGATTCCATTGACCGCCGCGACACGCATCGTGTCCAGCGTGCCGCCCGGCGGGCCGGTCGCGACGGCGACGGTCACTACATTGGTAGCGCGGGTCACGATGAAGCCGGACCCGTCCTCGATCGCCACGGTGATTCCCGGACTGATGGCGTCTCCAGCAGTCGCATTGCTGGGTTGTACGATGAAGGCAAGCTTCACCGCCGGGGCCGGCGCGTTCGGATCGGTGCAGGCAGCGAGGAAGAGCGCCGCAGCACCCACGACCCATCGTCTCCGCGGGCCGGTGGTCAATGCACGACCCGCACAGGGACCGCCTTGTCGGTCTGGCTCCCGTCGCCTAGCTGGCCGTTGCGATTGTAGCCCCAGCAATAGGCGGCGCCGGCGTCCGTAACTCCGCAGGTGCTGGCGTTGCCGGTGCTCACCGCCGCGAACGTGAGTCCGCCCGCTACGGGAACGGGGACGACGCTGCAGGCCGTTTCGCCCCAACCGAGGCCCTCGCACTGTTGCGGTCCCGTCGTCGCCCCATCGCCGAGCTGGCCGAAGGCCCTCGCGCCCCAGCAATACGCGGCCCCGCCGACGGTGACCCCACAGGTGTGCAAGCGGCCGGCGCTCACCGCGGTAAAGGTCAGGCCACCCGCCACGAGTACCGGAGCCACCCGGACGTTGCTTGTCGTGATCCCGTCGCCGATTTCGCCCAACAGGTTGCTGCCCCAGCAATAGGCGGCGCCCGCGCCCGTGACCCCGCATGTGTAGTTGTCGCCGGCGCTCACCGCGACGAAGCTGATGCTGTCCGCCACCAGCGCAGGGGTCGGCGACGGGACCACACTCGCCCACCCCCAGCAGTAGGCTGCGCCCGCGGCCGTGACTCCACAGGTGTGCAAGTAGCCGGCGCTCACGGCAGTGAAGCTCACGGCGCCCGCCACCAGGCCCGGGCTGGAGCGGTCGGTTGTGGTTCCGTCGCCGAGTTGGCCGTATGAGTTCTGGCCCCAGCAATAGGCAGCGCCCGCGGCCGTGACCCCGCAGGTGTGCAAGCTGCCGGCGCTCAGCGCGGCGAAGGTCACGCCGCCCGCCACGGCAACGGGAGTCGCGCGGTCAGTGGTCGTTCCGTCCCCGATCTCGCCGAACTGGTTGTCGCCCCAGCAATAGGCGGCGCCGGCAGCCGTGAGCCCACAAGTCGTGCCGCTGCCGACGCTCACAGCCGCGAAGGTCACACCGCCTGCCACGCGCACTGCGGTCGATCGCTCCTTCGTTGTAGTTCCATCGCCGAGCGCGCCGTGGTAGTTGCCGCCCCAGCAATAGGCGGCACCCGCGGCCGTGACCCCACACCCGTGGCTTTCCCCGGCGCTCACCGCGACGGCCGTAAGGGAGTCCCCTACGCGGGGGACGGCTGCTCCTTGCGTCGGAACACTCCGGTCGTCACAAGCGAGGAGACTGACGGTCGCCGTGAGCAGCGCCGCGAGCGTGAAGCGGAGGCGAACGAGGCTCATTCGGATCCTCCAAACCGAGAGACCAAGTCGGCCCAGTACCAGCGCGCCTGGAGAGGGCCTGCTGTACCGGCTGCATCGTCGCGCGCGCCTGGCACCACGTCTATGGCGCGCACCTGACTTGTGGCAGACCTGTGGCTGACCTGCTAGAAGGTTCGAGGAGTAGCTGTACATTAGGCTGCGGTCATCGCCGGAGACCTCATGGACGTGCCCCCGCAATCCGCTAGCCGCGTCCGGTTCGCTGAGTTCGAAGTGGACCTTCGCGCCGGCGAGCTTTTCAAGCACGGGACAAAGGTCAGACTGCAGCAGCAGCCGTTACGCGTCCTGGCGTTGCTCTTGGAGCACCCGGGTGAGGTCGTGACGCGGGAGGAGCTGCGCCTGGCGATTTGGCCCGCCGGCACGTTCGTGGAATTCGACATGGGCTTGGACGCGGCGATTCACAAGCTCCGCAGCGCCCTGGGCGACTCGGCTGAGACGCCGCGACTCGTGGAGACGCTGCCGCGTCGCGGCTATCGGTTCATCGGGGTGGTCGAGGCTGTGACGGCCGCCCCTTCCCCGTCCGAGGCGACCCCGCCAGCGGCGGCTCCGATCAAACGCAGCATCCTCTTCTGGACGGGAGCGGTGGCCGGGGTGGTCGTCGTGTTGCTGCTCGCCCTGAACGCCGTGGGACCACGGGCTCGTCCGCGAATTCATTCCCTCGCCGTCCTGCCGTTCGCGAACCTCTCGGGCGACTCCGCGCAGGGGTACTTCGCCGACGGGATGACGGAGGCACTCGTCACGAGGCTCGGCACGAGCGCCGGCCTGCGCGTGATCTCGCAGACGTCCGCCATGCACTACAAGGGCACCCGCAAGACGCTGCCCGAGATCGGTCGGGAGCTCGACGTCGACGCCGCCGTTGAGGGCGCCGTGCTGCGGGTTGGGAACCGCGTACGGGTCACGGCACAGCTGGTGGAGGCAGGTACCGACCGGCACCTCTGGGCTGAGACCTACGAGCGCGACGTCCGAGACGTGCTCGGGCTACAGGACGCCATCGCCCGGGCGATCACGCACGAAGTCCAGATCCGGCTCTCCTCCATCCAGGTGACCGCGGCGGCGAGCACCCGCACCCGCCCGGTGGACCCCGAGGCGTATGACCTGTACCTGCGGGGCCGTGCCGAGTGGAACGCGTGGAACGAGCACGGTGCCAGAAAGGGCATCGAATACTTCCAGCAGGCTGTGCGAAGAGACCCGGGCTACGCCCCGGCGTGGGCCGGACTGTCCGACGCGTACGATCACCTGGGCCATTTCAATTTCCTGCCCCCCAAGGTCGCGTGGCTCAAAGCGAAGGCTGCGGCGGAGCGAGCGGTACAACTGGACGAGACGCTCTCCGACGCGCATGTCTCGCTCGCGGGCGTGCTCTTGCACGAATGGTCCTGGGCGGCCGGGGAGAGCGAGTTGCAACGAGCGATAGCGCTCAATCCGAACAACGCGCTGGCTCACCAGCGGTACGGCTACGCACTCGCGTTCAGGCGTCAGTTCGACGCCGCCCTTCGAGAAATGCGACGCGCGCTGGAGCTGGACCCGCTGGCTCCGAACAAGCAAAACTCCGTCGCCTGGGCCCTCGACCGATCCGGTCGCGATGACGAGGCGCTGCAATACTATCGCGACGTCCCCGACCCCGATTTCAACTCGGAATCTCGTCATCGTCAAATCGCCGCAATCTACGAGCGAAAGGGGAGGCTGGCAGACGCCATGGCCGAATGGCTGATGGCGCTGAGACTCAGCGGCAAGGAGGCAGTCGCCGCTGCAGTCGAAAGCAACTACCTCGCTTCCGGCTACGCCGCGGCAAAACGTACGTATCTGTTAGGAGATCTCCGAGAGGCACTGCGGAGAGTGCAGAGCCCCTATCCCCGGCCCCGCTCGTTCGATATCGCGTCTGACTACGCGGCACTCGGAGAGAGAGAGAACGCCCTTGCGTGGCTCGAGCGAGCGTTCCGCGAGCGGGAGGGAGGGATGATGTTCCTCGCAGTCAATGAGCGCCTCGATGCGCTTCGGTCTGACCCCCGGTTCCGGGATCTCGCGCGCCGCATGGGCCTGCCTGATACCGTGCACTAACCCTATCTCCCGCTGGCCGTGCTCATGACCGGTGCCAAGGATCGCCGCTTTGCATCTTCCCTCGCGTTCGTCGCCGTCCTGGCATGCGCGGTCGCATCATCGGGCTTGGCTCAGGGCGACGGGTCGGTCCGCGGCACGGTGACCGGTCGGGACGGGCAGCCGCTCAGCGGGGTCGTCGTGACCGTCCCGACGCTCGGGATCTCGGTCGCGACTGGCGCCACCGGGCGGTACGTCCTCTCGCGCGTCACCGCCGGCCCACAGCACGTTGAGCTCCGCAGGATCGGGTATGCGGCCCTTCAGGTGACGGTGACCGTCACCGCGGGAGCCCAGGCAACCCTCGACGCCGTACTCGATCCCCAACCGATCGAGCTGGGCACTGTCGTCGTGGAGGGAGTCTCGCGCGCGCCGGACCGGATGATCGACGCCGCCGCAGCGGTGGACGTCGTGCAACCTGCCACGGGCGAGCCCGTGTCGATCACCGGCCAGGTCCCGCTCGCGCTGGCTCGGGTGCCGGGCCTCGACCTGCCGCAGAGCGGCATCACGGATTTCAACGTCAACGCGCGCGGATTCAACACCATGCTCAGCCGCAAGATGCTCGTGCTCCAGGACGGGCGCGATCTTGGCACCGCGATCGTGGGGCAACAGATCTGGGGAACGTTGGCCGCACCGCTCGAGGACCTCGGCCGGATCGAAGTGATCCGCGGTCCGGGGTCGGCGTTGTATGGCGCGAACGCGTACAACGGGGTCATCAGCATCACGACCCCGGCCGCGCGCGACGTCCTCGGGACAAAGCTCACGCTTGGGGGTGGCGAGCTCGCTACCGCTCGAGCCGATCTGCGCCAGGCGGGCGTGTTGCTGCACGATCGCCTCGGGTACCGCCTGAATTTCGGCTACACCAGGAGTGACGACTGGACGCGATCCCGCACCGCCCGGAACGGGTCAGACTGGAAGGAGGAGTATGCGCCGGCCACAGCAACGCCCCCGACGAACCCGGGGCCGGAGACGCGCGCCCTCATCGGGCAGACGAAAGACCTCGTGACCGGCGAAGCTGTCGGCACCCCCGACCCTCTGCTCACCTACTACGGGTCCGCGCGGGTCGAGTACTACGCGGCCAATCGCTCGGTGGTTACGCTCGAAGGCGGGGCCGCCCGGGCGGACAACGCGGTCGCCGTCGCCGGCAGCGGGCGCAATCAATATCCCCAGGTGCTCCGCCCCTGGGCGCGTCTGGCGTGGGATGCGGGTGGGAGTGCCATCTCGGCCTGGTATTCCGGCGTGTCGTTGCCGATCCTCAGGCTCGCCTCCGGCGATTCATCGCACAACGACGAGAGCGTGTTCCATGTGGAGGGGCGCACGACCCGGACGTTCCACCGCGATGCCGGCCGCGTGGTGGTCGGAGCGTCGGTCCAGGACAACGGGGTGAACACGGATGGGACCATCCTGGCCCCGGCGAACGACGACCGCAACGATCAGTACTATGGCGCGTTCGCGCAGCTCGAATACGGGGTGTCACACGTGCGCCTGATCGGCGCGGTGCGTTGGGACGACAGCGACCTCTACCCGACGCAGCTGTCACCCAAGGGTGCCATCGTCTTCACCCCTGCCAAGCATCATGCGCTGCACCTGAGCGTGGCCCGCGGGTTTCTGACACCAGATCTGACCTCGCTCTTTGCTGCGCGCACGTTCAGCCGAGGCGTCGCGAACCTGACCGCGATCGAGAACGAGCTCCGGGCGGACCCCGCCCTGGGGCCCGCGCTCTCCTCCGTCCCGAACGGGACGCTGTTTACCAGGTCCGCGGCAGTGCCCGAGTCTTCCTTAGGCAACCCCCACCTCGCACCACAGACGGTTACGAGTTACGAAGCGGGCTACAAGGGCCAGGTCGGACGGCGCGTCTTCGTTACCGTGGACGCCTATGCCGCCCACATACAGAACTTCATGACCGGTCAATTGCCAGGAGTGAACCCCGCGTATCCGCAGTGGACTGCGCCGAACGAGGTGCTCCCCGCCGACCGCTCCGCGGTCGAGTCAGCCGCACGGAACGCGTTCAACGCCGCCAACCCGGCCTTGGCCAACGGCCTGACGCGCCTGGCCAACGACACGACCGCCATCGTGTTGTCATTCGGCAACGTGGGCACGGTCGACGAGTGGGGTGTCGAGGTCGGCAGCAGCGTGTCCCTCACGCAGACGTTGATCCTCAGCGCGAGCTACACGTGCTACAACTTCGCCATCCGGGAAACCGCGGTAGGCGACACGCTGGTCCCCAACACTCCGGAGCACAAGGGCACGGTGGCGCTCGAGTACACCGGCCGTGAGGGCATCACGCTCGGCGTGGATGCGCGCATCGTCGGGGGGTACCCGTGGCGGACCGGCATCTGGAGAGGGGATGTCCCCGCGAGCGAGATCGTGAGCCTGAGCGCAGGCTACCGCATCAACCCCTATCTGCGGGTGTATGCTCATGCCACCAATCTGCTGGACCAGCAGCGCTTCCTGGTTTACGGCGGCTCGGTGAACGGGCGGCGCGTGCTGGCAGGGGTGACGTCGACGTTCTAGTCGCCTGACGTATTGTTCACACTCCTTCTGACTCTGGAGCCCCAATGAGCGTCGTGCATGAGAAGGTCGGCCTGGCAGTGCAGAAGGCGAGAGACGAAGCCAAGCGCGTCCTGACCGAGCTCGAGAGCCGAGGCCATCCTCAGACGAACCAGTCGAGCGCCCTCTATCTCGCGCTGGTGGGAATCCAGAAGCGGCTCCGGGCGATCGATCCGCCACCCGCGCCAATCGCGCAGTTCATCGCCGAGCTCCAGCAACTGCTCGGGCAGTGCGAGGGCAAACTGGCGTCGGTGAAGGCGCTGATCGAGGAAGCGGTCCGCAGCGCCGGCAAGACGCGCTGAGCGGCCCGCAGCTGGAGATAGATGGCGACGCCGAGCGGCACGCCGGTGCCCATCTGGGCGGCGAGTGGCCACACTGTACCGACGAATCCCCAGGATCCGGCGGCGGGCGCCGGCGGGGCTCAAGTTCGTCGCTGCCAGGTAGGCCGCTCGGGCGGCGGCTCGCTCTTGTTCGCCTCCGGCGCTGGGGCTGGGGTGCCGCGATCCCGCGTTTCCTCACGCCCCGCCCCACCGTCAGAGGGCGCCCGATCGAGCAACCCGTCGCGCGTCACGAGCTGCGCCGCCAGCGCTGTCTGAATCACCGCGGTGATGTTCTGGGCGGTGGTCTCAGGTGCGCCCGCCCCACCTCCGGTGATGGTCACGAGCTTCGCGTCGGCAAGTCCCTGGGCGATCATGGGGATGATCTGCGGCAACAGTTCGATTTGACGGTAGCGGAAATATGCCTCCCCGCCCGCCCGAATCGATTCATTCACCCTGTGGATGCTCTCCGCCGTGGCCTCGGCAATCGTCGTAATGCGCAGCGCCTCGGCCCGCGCCTTCGCCTCGACGTCGATCCGCACTTTGGCGGCGTCCGCTTTCGCCTGCGCTATCTGGGTCGCATCGAGCTCGGCCTCTCGCTGTACGCCCATGGCCGCCTGTCGCTTGGCCTCCGCCTGAGCCACGAGGGCGGCGTTGCCCGCCTTGGTTTGCTCGAGCTCACGTTGTTTGTCGGAGATCGCCCGCTCCGCCTCGAGCTGGGCCTCCTTGGCGCGACGGGTCTGTTGCGCGGCGACGATGTCGGCGTTCGCCTGCGCCTCCGCCGCGGACTGGCGGCGGCGGGCCTCCGCGACTTCCGACTGCACGACCTTGATGTTCAGCGACTGGAAGACCAATCCGAGATCGGTCAGCTCCCGCGAGCACGCCTTGCGGATGATGATGGCGAGGGGATCGTCCTCCTCCTCCGCTTCGACGAGCGCCGTGGGGTGCGAAGACGCGATGGCCGGGAGAGTGGTCCGCGGACCCCGAGCCGCGGGCTTCGCCGAGAACAGCTGGTCATGCGTGAGCAGGTTGATGGCGCGACGGCCGGAGCTGGTGAGCAGATCCGTGAGGGTGTTCACCTGTTCTTCCTCCGGCTTGGCGAAGAACCGATTCGCGGCGGTCTTGATCATCGTGTCTGAGTCGCCCACCGACACGATGGCGCTCGCCAATACCCGCACCTTGATGGGTCGCGGCGTGTCCGATTCGTCCGTATCGGCGGTCTGGTCCGTGATGTCCAGATCCACGTTGATGACCTTGCTGGACAGCGTCGTGCCCGTGGTCAGCAACGGGATCTCCTTGGACTTGCCCGGGCCGCGATAGATCACCGTCGAGCCGTTCAGCCAGCTCACCATCCGGATCGTGCCTGCGTCGACGTCGCGCAGGAAGCCTGCGACGATGAGCGGAACGAGCAGCAGCACCGCCGCGGGGACCGCGACGACCAGGATCCATTGGGGCAGCACACGCACCTCCCTGCGAGAGAGCGCTACCTACTCCATCCCACTGACTGCAGCCACCCGCCCCCTGCCCGGGCCGATGTAGGACACCGTGCAGCGGTTGCGGCGGCTGTCGACCTCCTCCACTCGGAGCCGGTCGCCCGCAAGCACACGGACACCCCGGGCTCGGTCCTCGGACCGTAGCGTGCCGAGCACTCGAACGACCTGGCCGTCTACTTCCGCGGTGACCAGGCCGTGGCCGTCGGCGTCAAAGCCGGTGGCGGCCTGCACCTCGTCCTCGATACAGCTTTCCAGCGTGAGCGCGGGAGCAGAGGCGAACCGCATGAGGAAATTCCACAGTGGCCCGACGATGGCTCGCTCGAAGACGATGCCCCCCGCCAGCGCCGCGCCAAGAACCAGCGGGCCCGCGAGAACCCCGCCGAGCAGGGCGCCGGTCGTGCCGAAACCCACGAGAACGCTGAAGAGGAGCCGCGGCGACGCAAGACCCCACAGCCAGGCAAGCGCCGATGCGCGCAGGCTCCCTGCGTGCGGCCCATGCGTCGCTCGGGCTCCGGCTGGGCCGTGCCCCGCTCGCGCGTGGCCAGCGTGGCCGGCCACGTGGCCGTGCCGGCCGACGCCGGTAAGCGCCATCGCGGCCAATCCGACCGCCCCGATTGCCAAAGCGAGCGCGTAGATAGTCATGCGGTAGCTCCTAATGAAGCATATCGTAGCGGATGCGCGACGGTTAGGGACCGCAAGTTGTTGGGGTGGTTGGGAGTACATGCAAAGCGAGGGGACGCGTACAACACTACCCTACGACTCCATCGGCGAACGGCAACGCAGGATGCCGACGCAGTCTCCGTTTTCGGTAAATGAAGTTTTACAGCGTACAAGGTTTACTGGACGGACAGCACCCCCGTAGTGATCGCCCCGAGGACGGAGACCAACAGGATGGTCCTCAGTGGGGACCGCGTCTTCGCTTGCACGGTCTGGATCTCCTGCAGGGAAAACGCGACGCGCTCACTCAGGCCATACCACGTGCCCTCCAAGCTATCCCCTACGATCCGCGGCTCGCCGACCGGAATGAACGTGTTGTCGGTGGGAGTCACCCAGACCACCTCGGGGTGGTGCAGTGGGATGAACTGCGCAGGATTGACCGGCTGGACCGTCACACAGCCGCCGAGGGCCAGGAGCAGACCCCCGAACAGGACCCGGGTGAGTCTCATATCGACTAACCTCCAAGGCATGTGCCGGGAGTCGGGGCGCCGGGATTTGAACCCGGGACCTTCTGGTCCCAAACCAGACGCGCTACCGGACTGCGCTACGCCCCGTTGTGATGCTACCGCATGAACTTACTTCATCCTTCGCACTCTCCCAAACGGGCAGTGTGCAATTTTGTGTGCAAGATTGCTCGCTCATGCCTTCCGCTCCCGGAGTTCGCGGCCACCCTGCACGACCGCCAACATAGTGTCCATGTCTGCCTGTTGGTAGGACCGCTTGAGTGTTGACACGTCGCTCCAGCCTCCCGCCTCGGCTACATCCACGTCAGGCAAGTGCTTGCGTGCCGTCGCCCAGCCCCGTCGGAAGGCGTGCCACAGCGAGCCTGAATGCTTAGGGAGCTTCGCAAGCTTCTCGGCCTCGCGTAGCCACGCTGACGCAAGTTCGTACCGGATGGGCTGATCTGGATTGGCGGGTGAAGGGAACAAGTACGCCCCGCCGATTCCCGGACGCTCCGCGATCACCCGATCCACTGCTCTGCGCACCGCTTCACTGAGAGGCGCAACCGTCTCGCGTCCCATCTTGTCAGTCTCTCCTCGCAGCGGTTGCGCATTGACAACCATGCGGGAGGCAATGGAGGCAAGGTCTGGAAGAAGATGGTCGGGGCTGCGCTGTGGCTAGATTCGACCGCCGTGCCCGCTGCGGCGAGGACGCGTTGAGGAGCCCACGGGGGCGGGCCGCCTAACAAGCGCATGGAGCCGAGGCCATCCTTACCACCACGCCTAACGCCCTACCCCTCGCCAGCGAAATTGGCAGACCTAGGTAGTGCGTCGGTTACGAGAACTTCGGACGGCGCGAGCCAACCTGTTCCAGGAGCGCCAGCCCGCGCTGAGTAGACCCCCTCCCTTGGTTCTCTGCTCAGATTGCCAACCTTCGAGCACACCCCCTCCCATACAACTGAGGGGGGTCATCGCTCTGCAACTCGTGTTCGCATCGGCACTTTGCGACCCACCCCTACCGCGACCCTTCGCGTGCATGACGCCCGGGGCAAATGGAACGTCGTCTGTCCTCCTCGTGCCCATGTGGTGCCTACAGTGGGGTGGGCTAGCATGTGAGGCCAGAGCATGCATGCTTAGTCAGGAGATGGACTCGCTACACACCGGTAGAGGTCATCGATGGGTCTGTTTATCCCCAAGAGAATTTGGGTGGAAGCCATCGCGCTGACTGCCTTGTTCGGCGCGTGCTCGAAGCAACCCACCGAAGCAACACGCCGGGACGTCAGCCTGCAGGTGTATCTGAGCTTGGCATCGACAGCGACCAAGAGCGTCGTCGTAAAGGTCATCGCTCCGGATATCCCCGACACTCTGGCGTTCAACCTGAACGTGCAGAACGGGACGGCGTCCGGCACGATCAGCGTTCCGACGGGCTCGAATCGAACATTCATTGTCAGTGCGTATGACGCGGGCGGCATCGAGACCTACCGCGGGCAGGCAACAATCAACGTGCAAGGGAGCAACAATCCAACGATCACGATTACGCTCGCGCCCCTTACGGGCAGCCAGCCGATTGTGGTAGTTCTCGGCAGCATCGTGGTAATCGTCTCCCCTGCAGTGGACACCTTGAAGACGGGCGACACAGTCCGCCTTCACGCCACGGTCATGACGGCGTCGGGCGACACCGCTGTTCCCGTGCAATGGGCGACCCTCAATCCGGGCCGAGCGACCGTGGACACGGCTGGCCTCGTGACCGCCGGTAGTCCAGGGGCGGTGCAGATCGTGGCCATCTACGCGAACGTTGGTGGTGGGGCGGCGCTCCAGGTGATCCCGGCCGGCAATTATGGGCTGCAATTCAGCGGAACCGAGGTGGTTGTTGTTCCTGACGCTCCCGTCTTGAGCCCGGCTCCCAATATGACGCTGGAGTTCTGGATTCTCTTCGACTCCGTTGCCGCCGGTCAGTACGGGGTGTTGAAGGACAACGGCACGGCGCGACAATACAACCTCGCCGTGAACGGCACCAATTCCCCCGGTCCGGTGCGCCACCTCCGTACTTGCCTCGCAACGAACGGCAACGGGCTGAACTGCCTCGACGGCTCCACCGTGGTGCCTTTCAACGCCTGGATGCACGTCGCGATGACCTACGACGGTACGACGCTGCGCCTCTATCGAGACGGTGTCTTGGAGGGGAGTCTCGCCATCGGGCAGCCGATTCTGCTGAATACCCTTCCGCTCACGATGGGCGACAACGCCGAGCAGGTCTATTCGCTGCACGGGCAGCTCGATGAAGTGCGCCTGTGGAACGTGGCGCGTACCCAATCAGAAATTCAAGGCGCGATGTCAAGGGAGCTGACCGGCTCAGAGCCGGGGCTGGTCGGTTACTGGCCGCTCGACGAGGGCGCCGGCAACGTCGCGCACGACCGTACCGCCGACGCCAATAACGGGACTCTAGGGACGGGCTCGACTCCCGGTGCTCCCGCGTGGGTCATCGTGGGTCATCCTTGAAACTTGTAGCCGATAGCACTCATGCCGAACTCCGGGCCGAACTCCTTTGGTCCTTTGCAAGTCCGAAAGGCGAGAGAACGAGACGAACCGCTTGAGGCTGGCGGCGCGGTCTGTGCGACTTAGAATGCCGTTACGCGCCATCCTGCATCCGTGAGCAGCTCGAATCGGAGGGCGCTACCAAATTGAACCTGAGGCAGATGGTCTCCAACAGCGAGATAGGGTTGCTCGGAACACCACTATCGGCCGGGGAACCGCCTGCAGCCGCATCCCGAGAGACTGCGACGCCCGGTGCCAGTTGGTAAAGCTCAATCCGGGCCGCTATCGATTCGAGCTTGTGGCACTTCTTCTCAAGCGCCTCGACGTTCTGCTCGTACCTGTAATGGTCTGAGTCCTGGTACGACCGCACGTGCATGGGAAGAAACCAGCTATACTCCCGAGCTGAAGCATCACTCGTGAATAGCGACACTAAGAGCGTGTTATTGTACTCGTCCCAACTTTGGTAGTCTTTGTTGAACGTCTGAGCCTCCTCCTCCGAGCTGACTCGACGAGCCTTCAATTCCCAACCACTCTTTACGCGCGCTTCCAGCTTTGCGCGAGCAGACTCGGGCGACTCCTTCAGGGAAGGCTCAGAGGGCTCGGGGGTTTGGGCTCGCTTGACCAAGGTTGACTTCTCCATTCGTTGAGAACGGTTCTCGACACGCTGCACAAGGATGGCGCTACCGGTTACCGCAGACAAGTACGATTCAAGGTCCTTGCAGTATTGACGGTCATTGAAGCCACTGGCCCGCACCCAAGAATCGCCTCCTGTACCATAACTGTATCACAGCCACCGGAAGATGCGTGTTACTAGCGTCGTTCGATCCAGCGTTTGAAAACCCGCCTCACTGAACCGTAGCGTTCTCCGCAGCGACCTGTGAACCTGCCTGCCAAGCGGCTCTCAAGTCGAGCAAATCGCGACCGGGCCACGACGATGGCCCCACGCGGAAGTCAGCAATTCAGATCGGACGCACATGGGCAGCGAAGCTGGCCTCTTCCGTCGTTTGCCGCTTAGACGGCGCGGCCTATCGCTCGCCGCAATCTTCTCACAGCTTAGGGAAGAACCGCAGACAAGAATGGTTCAGGAGGTGTCCGATGTTCTCAGCTGCGCAGAGCAGGCTCCCAGGAACGGGGATTCCGCTCCTTACAGCCCTGGGCATTTTCGCAGCGGTCATCGTCGCCTTAGTCACGAGACCGACGTGGACGACGTGGCTTCGAGTACTCGCTGCAAGGGTCCGGGCCATTCGCCAGCACCTCAAGAATAGGAGGACGTTCAGTCTACAACTGTTCGACGCCGTCAAGGCTGGCCGCCTTACCCCGGATGACGTGCAACGACTTGACGCCCTAAAGAGTCAACTTGAGCTGACGAGCACCGACGTCGAGCGATTTCGCGTGAAGGCGTACTTAGTAGCGTACTCAGCGGTCAAGCAGGACCGTATTGTGACGCGAGAAGAGGAAATCGAGCTGGATCGGATACAGAGCTATCTCGGTGTGGTCGACTCGGAGGTGGACGGGCCCAAGAAGGAACTTGAACACTTCAGATTGCTGCGCGAGATCGAAAGCGGCAACCTGCCCACAGTTGTCGTACCTGAGCTGCTCCTTCAGAAGCAGGAGACCGCCCATTGGACGGAGCCAGCGAGTCTGCTGGAGGAGCGAGTGGTCAACCGAAGGTACGTTGGCGGTTCGAGCGGTGTCAGCTTCAGAATTGCTCGGGGAGTGAGTTATCGCGTGGGTAGTTTTCGCGGACATGTGGTGAGCGACAAGAAGGTCATCCCGGTAAGCATTGGAACGCTGGTGATCACAAGCAAGCGATTTGTGTTCTTGGGCGACAAGAAGAGCCTGAACTCTCGTTTGGACAAGCTCCTCGACGTGCACTTGTTTGCTGACGGCATTCGTGTCGACGACAGCGGGGGAAAGCCGCACACTTTCCGATTTGAGTCTCGAAACAACGTTGATGTGTTTGGCGCGATATTGAGTCGCGCCATTAACTCGTTTGCGTAAGTGAGCGCCTTGCAGAAGCGGGGCCGAGGTTTTCAAGACCCTGGTAGCACGAGGACGCTCCCGATGGGTTCCCTGGAAGTCAGCGATCGTTGAGCGAGAGCCAGTATGGGACCCAAAGGTTCTTTGGGGGAGTGCAACGCGGGGACGCTCCCAGTGAGCCTCAAGCGGAGCCCTCCGCTCCGGTAGGAAGTCGGTATGGGACCCAGAGGAGGTGTGCAAGAAAGTGTGCAAGAATGGAGACGCAAAGGGTGCGAAAGTCGGTTCATACCTTCGCACCCCGTGCGACTAACTCCATGATGTTTCGCCTGCTTGGCGAAACGCACCCTCCGAGGACGGTGCTCCCAAACCAGACGCGCTACCGGACTGCGCTACGCCCCGAACAGCTCACCGCGGAAACTAGCGGATCACCCCAGCCGGCGCACCAGCACCTCGATCAACGCGCGCAGCGCTCGGCCGCGGTGCGACACCCGCTGCTTCGCCGCGAGCGGCGCATCCGCGAAGCTCGCTCCCAGCTCGGGTGACCAGAACAGGGGGTCGTAACCGAATCCCCCCTTCCCTTCCTCCGGCGCCGTGAGAATCCGCCCTTCGCACGTCGCCTCGACCATCTGGGGCGCGGCATGAGGCGACTCGAGATAGGCCACCACGCAACGGTATCGAGCGCTCCGCTGCTCCTCGGGCATACCCTCGAGGCGCTGCAGCAGCAACGCGTTGTTGGCCGCGTCGGGATCGCCCTTGATCGCCGCTCGGTCTCCGTAGAGCGCCGCGAACCGCGCCGAGTGGACCCCCGGCAACCCGTGCAACGCGTCCACCTCGAGCCCCGAGTCGTCGGCCAAGGTCGGCAAGCCGCTCCGCTTGGCGAAGTAGCGCGCCTTGGCGACGGCGTTCTCCACAAAGCTCGTGCCGCGCTCGAGATCCGCTTCCTCGGGCAGACGCTCGAGAAACTGGTCGGCCGGAAACACGACCTGGAACGGGAGACTCGTGAACAGGTCGCGGATCTCACGTTCCTTGCCCGGATTGCGCGTCGCGACCAGGATCTTCATTCAGCCTCGCGCGCGCAGCCGCGCCAGCAGGTCCGTGGTCGAGCGCCCCTCGACCAGGGGCACGCGGACCACGCGTCCGCCCCACCCTTCGACCTGGGCGGCGCCGACGATGGCCGCGTGCGTGTAGTCGGCGCCTTTCACCAGGACATCCGGGCGGAGCCGTTCGATGAGCGCGAGCGGCGTAGGTTCGCCGAACAGGACAACGATGTCGACGCACTGCAACGCCGCGACCAGACGGGCGCGCTCGCGTTCGGGCACGAGCGGCCGGTCGGCGCCCTTCGCCAGTAGCCGGACCGAAGCGTCGCTGTTCACGGCGACGAGCAGGGCGTCGCCCTGGGAGCGCGCGGCCTCGAGCAGGGCGACGTGCCCGACGTGCAGCAGGTCGAACACGCCGTTCGTGAACACGAGCGCCCCCGCGTGGCGCGCGCGCCAGGCCGCGGCGTCCGCGGCGCTCAGGAGCTTGGTCTCGGTATTCATGGGGGTTCGGTGGCCTCCACGATACTGCCCCAGCGGCCGAGCGACCACGAGAGGAGGAGCGGCGCCACGAGCGTCGTCGCGATCACCATCAGGAGGATCGCGCCGAACAGATCGATGGTGAGAATGCCCGCCGTGAGGCCGAGCGAGGCGAAAATCAGCCCCACCTCGCCCCGGGGCGCCATGCCGAACCCCACCGCCCAACGGTTGAAGCGGCGCCATGGCGCGGCCCAGCCACTCGCGAGCTTCCCAACCACGGCCAGCAAGAACAGCGCGCCCCCGATCGCCAGCACGCTCCGGCCGACCGGGTCGAACGGATTCCACGCCCGCACGTCCACCGCCGCACCGACGCTCAGGAAAAACACCGGGGTGAAGATATCGGCCACGGGCTTCATGCCGTGCTCGATCACCTCGACCTGATTGGTTCCGTTGAGGATGATGCCGGCGGCAAACGCACCGACGATGAGCGCGGAGCCGGCCCGATCCGCGAGCGCGGCGAGCAAGAGCAGGAAGGCGAACGCCGACACGAGGAGGACGCCCCGCACGCGCGCCCGGTCGATCAGTCGGAATACGCGGGGAGCGACGAGCAGACCGGCCGCGACGGCGAGCACCAGGAACCCGACGGCGGCCGCCAGCGCGCGCGTGACGCCGAGCAAATGGACCGCGTTGCCCGCGGCGAGCCCGGAAGCGACGCCGAGAATGACGAGCCCCAGCACGTCGTCGATGACCGCCGCGCCGAGGATCAGGCGGGCTTCGAGCGTGTGCAGGCATTTGAGGTCGGCCAGCACGCGCGCAGTGATGCCGACCGACGTCGCCGTGAGCGCCGCGCCCACGAAGACAGCGGTCGTCACCGGGTCCGTGAGCGCGTGCTCGTAGGCATGCAGCGGGGAGATCCAGTACAGGAAGCCGAGCGCAAAGGGCACCGCGACGCCGACGAGCGCCACCGCGGTTGCGGGCCCGGCGGCCCGCGCCATGGCCTTCAGGTCCGTCTCGAGCCCGATCGCGAAGAGGAGGATGGCGAGGCCAACCTCGGCGAGGAGGTTGATCACCCCCGTGAGCGGATCGTCAGGAGCGGTAGGAATGACGTGGAGGACGCTCGCCCCCAGCACAATGCCCGCCAGGAGCTCACCGAGCACGGAGGGTAGGCCCAGCCGATCGAACAGCTCGGCGCAGAGTTTCCCCGCGAGCAGCATGAGGGCGAAGACGGTGAAGAAGCGACCTACGTCATGCCCGGCCCCTCCCCCGGCCGCGGCGAGGAGCGGGAGGGTCAGGAGGACCCAGTGGCTAGAGGGGGAGCGTCGACCGCGGATGGAACGTGAAGGTGTGGAGGAAGAAAGGCAGCTCCACGGTCTCGCTGTAGTCGGTCTCGATCGTGATCTGGCGCGGCGACATGCTGCGCAGGATCACGACCTGCCCCGCCGAGTCCGGGAGGCCGATCTCCTGCGCGGCGACCGCGATGCGCCGCTGCATGGTCCCGTTGTCGAGGCCGGGCGCGAGCCGCGCCTGGGAGTCCATCTCGTCGAGCAGGCGATAGTAGCGGAAGAACACCTCGCCGATGTTCACCCCATAGTACAGGCACGCAGAGAAGATCAAGAGCGAGAACAGGCACCCGGTGGTGCTCGCCCCCCGCGTTACCACTGCGACTGGGCTCCGTCGACGATTTCGTTCTCGAGCTTCTGCAGCGCCACCTTGCGCCCCTCGACCTCCTGGGGCGGCGTGTACTCGCCCACCACGAGGAGACCGGGACGCTGCCAGAGCGTCTTGCCGTTGCGCTGGTCCACGATTTCGACGTCCACGGTGATCTGCACCTGCCGCTGCGTCACGTTCACCTGGCCGACCCCGGGCTGATAGGCGATGGGGACGTTCGCGTCGTAGCGCAGGACGCGCCCGCGCACGAGGGCATCGGCGTTGGACTGCGCGGCGGCGCGCAATCCGAGGCGGCCCTGCACGGCGTCGGCGACCGCGTCGTTCACTTCCTTGGTGAGCACCGGCTCGGGAGTCTGGTTGTCGAACGGCAGGACGGCGACGGTCTTGATGTTGGGGAGGCCGCCGCCGCGGAAGTGATAGAAAAAGCAGCCGCTCGCCGCAACCGAGACGGCGCTAACGGCGACTACGCCATATCGCCGGAGCGAAGACCGCGGCCGTATCGACGGCCACGACGGTGAAGTCAAGACGAGCGGGTACCTCCGGAAAGGTGACGTGTGCCTTGGCCGGCTGGGCGCCGGCGCCGAACTCCGTGCGGCAGCGCGCCCGCACCTTGCCGTCCTTGCGCCACTCGCTCTCCAAAATGCGCGTCGCGCCATCCGTACTCGCAACGTAGTCGAGTGTGTCGCCGTGCTGCACGAACCGCCAGATGCTGCGCGGCGGCGACTCCGCGCGCTCGACCGTCGCCTCCGCTCCCGGCGGGCGCACCATGCCCAGGGCCGTCCACAGAATCGCGACCGCGGGGACGAGGGAGCGGAAGTTCTCGGCCGGGTCGGCCCACATGACCGAATCGCCCACCACCACCGCGGCGCCCGAGCCCAGGCCGAGCGGGCCAGTATAGTCGAACCGCAGCGAGTCGGCGGGCGCCACCCGCGCCGTGCCGTGCCCGCCCCAACTCCGCCCCTCGTCCTGGTACGCGAACTTGAAGCGGAAGGCGGTCCGGTGCCGGGGCACCGTGCTGGTCGCCCACGCGCGCGCGGCCTCAGCGTCGCCGGCTGCGAGCGGCACCCCGACCAACGGCGCCACAGTCGTCGGGCAGCCGGCCAGCAGGGCTAAGGCGGCAATGTAGGAAACCGCCGCGAGGCGGTCAAGCACAAGCCGTTGCCGAATCAATAGTTAAACCCGAAGAAGAAGATGACGAACCGGCTCTGATTGGTGCCGGACGGGAGAGCGTAGTCGTAGACGGAGCCGGAATGAAAACGATAGCCGAAATCGAGCCGCAGCACGAGGGGCGGCCCGATCGGCATGCGCAGCCCGAGCCCGGCGCTGCCGAGCATACCCCGAGGCTCCGTGGCGTCGGTCCACGCGCGCCCGGCGTCGACGAAGAACGCGGCCTGGACGCCGGGGAAACGCGCCTCGCCGAACGGAAAGCCGATCGAGAGAAAGTCGGTGATGGGAAACCGCCACTCGGCGTTCACGAGCCAGATCTTGTTGCCCGCGACGTAGCCGTACATGGGATAGCCGCGCAGCGCCCAGGGACCGCCGATGTTCACCGGCCGCGGCCGCTCGCCCCCGGCGTAATAGCCCAGGGCGCGCAACGCGATCGCGCCGCGCAACGACGTGCGGAGATAGGTCCGGTAGTCGGCGGCCAGCACCCAGGAATCGAAGCGGCCGTGGGTGATGTCGTTCGACAGTCCGCCGGTGAAGTTGTAGCGCACGCCGTCGATCGGTCCGGTCTCGAGCCAGAGCGTGTTGTCCTTGACGTAGGTGATGAAGCTCGAGGCGATCCAGCCGACGCGGTGGGCATCGACGGGGGTCGAGGACAGGTAGTTCAGGGGCACGAGGTCGAGCCGATCGGAATACTCGACCGTGTATTGCGCTTCGATGCGGCGGAACCGCGACAGCGGGTAGCGCAGCTGGCCCAGCACACCCGACGACGACTCCTGGTAGAGCGTGTTGAAGTCGCCCTCGGAGAAGACGCCGCGCAGCCGGAACGCGCCGAGCCCCCAATTGACGCGTTGCGCCTGGTTCAGATAGAACATCGAGCCGTTGACGTTGTCCAGCAGATTGCCGAATCCTTGCGCCTGGAACGACGAGACGGAGAACACCACCTGATGATCGCTCAAGAGGTCGCTGAAGACGAAGACCGCGCCCTGCGCCGTGCCGATGCCGGGCGCCGCGACGGCGCTCCCCGCCGCGAAGTCCATGCTGTACCGGCGGCCGTACGGCGTGGCTTCGGCCTCGGCATAGTTGGGGTTCTGGAGCTCCGTCCAGGCCCACGTTGCGGGCGCCCGGTCCGCGGCGAGCTGGACCGTGGTCCGCGTGGTGTCAGCGGTCGGTGGAGCCATGTACACATCGAACGTCAGATTCGCGAAGCCCCCGAACACGAGCCCGTGCTCGTCGTCGATCCACTGGGGATCGAACGCGCCGTTGAGCGAGCGGACTTCGAGGCGCCCGGTGCCCGTCGAGTCCACCGAGTAGATCTGGAACGTGCCGTCCCGGTCGGAAGAGAAATAGATCCGGCCGGTCGCCGCCGACCAGCGCGGCTGGTCGTCATGCCAATCGCCGTAGGTGAGATAGTCGATGGCACCGGTCGCTACGTCCAGCCGGAAGAGATTGCGCCCGCCCTGGGGACCGAACGTGGTGCGGTCGGAGGAGAACACGATGGTCCGGCCGTCCGGACTGAACGTGGGGTCGAGATCCTGATAGCGATCCGTCGTCAGCGGCTCGAGCCGCCCGTCGGCGAGCCACAGCCGATAGAGGTCCGAATACCCCGACACGGCGAGGCCTGAGAACACGACGCTCTGACCATCCGGCGCCCAGGCCGGCGACAGAATCGAGGCGAGCTGCGGGAATTGGTAGCGTCCCACCACTTTGCCCTTCGGCACGCTCCAGAAGAACAGCGCGTCGCGATCCAGATACTTGCTGCCGAACACCACGATCCCGTCGCGCGATACATCGAGCCGCGACTCGAAGAAATGGAACGACTCGAACTGATCGGTGCGCTCGCCCTTCACCACCGGACGCAGCCGGCCCCCTTCGACCGAGCGCGCGTAGATGTTCGTGTAGCCCGTGAACGGAGAGAAGTACAGCACCGTCGGCATCGAGTCCCCGGGCAGCCGGACGACGGTCGGCTTCACCGCCAGGCGGGTGACGAGCCGCGCGGAGACCGCGAGGGGGTCGGACGCCTCGACGGCCGGGTAGAACCGCTGGCGCATCCAGTGGCGCCACTCCTCGGAGAGCTGCGACAGGCTGCGGCCGTACACCCCCCGGATCTCGTCCTCGAACAGCTGATACTTCCACTGCTCCTCATACATCGCGTCGATCCGCCACTCGCCGTAGCGCTCGGCCAGGAACCGATGAATGCTCGACCCGATGGGATAAACGATGGCGCCGTAGACGCTCATGAGGTCGCCGAGCGACGGGAGCCGCCCCGACACCGTCACATCGCGCAGCACCATCTCATCGCGCGTGTCCTCGCCCGCCGACCAGAACTCCGCCAGCCCCTCGGTCCACCACAAGGGAAAGGAGACGTGCCGGACCCGGGGATAGCGCGTGAGGACCTGCGCCGTGACGCTCAGCTGGAAGACGTGGGTCAGCTCGTGCCGGATGGTATGACGGAAGTCGGAGTAGCTGCCGTTGAACGGGAGGGCGACGCGCTCCTTCAGGAACTCCGTGACGCCGAGCAGGCCTTCCGGCGGCACGAACGGCAGCACGTTGGTCTGCTCGAAATCCGTGTGCGAGGCATAGATGATGAGCGGGATGCGGTGGCCGACGTGGTACTTGAAGCGCAGCTGCAGCGCGAGGTAGCTCTCCTCGGCGTAGCCGAGCGCGACCCGGGCGAGCTCCTCCGCCTCCGGATAGTAGTAGAGGTCGACGTGGGCACCGCGCAGCACGCGCCAGTCGAAGGCATGGTACTGGATCTTGTTCTCGCCGAACGAGCCGAGCTGCGCCGCGGCGACGACCGGCACGAGGAGGGCCAAGCACACGACGCCCACTCGAGCCCGGTTCACCGGTGCACGCTCCGGATGCGATCGCCCTGCGCGATGGCCGCGAGGACGGGCGCCCCTCCCACCACGTTCCCGAACACGGTGTACGTGCCGTCGAGGCGAGGCTCCGCGGAATACGTAATGAAGAACTGGCTGCCGCCGGTATCGGGCCCCGAGAGAGCCATGCCGACCGAGCCCGCGTCGTAGCGGGTTGGATTCAGCTCGTCGCGCAGCACGAACCCGGGCCCGCCCCAGCCATCGCCGCGCGGGTCGCCGTCCTGCACGACGAAATTCGGCACGACGCGGTGCCAGCGGGACCCGTCGAAATAGCGGCGGTCCACGAGGCCCAGAAAGGCCGCGACGGTGAGCGGCGCCTGGTCGGCGAGCAGCTCGATCGTGAGCGAGCCGCGGTCGGTCTCGAGCGTGACGCGGGGCCGCGCCTGGCCAGCCAGCACGGGCGCCAAGTAGCGGCGCGCCACGTCGCGGTAGTCGGCGTCGTTCTTGCCGGTCGCGAGCGGCGCGGCAGGTCCCCACTGGGCCGCCGCGTCGGGGAGACGGCCCGCCGCGAGCCGGCGCACGAGATACGCGTCCGGCCGGGGCACGGCGCCGATGAACTCGGTCGCCACGCGGATCCGGCCGTCGGCGCTGGCACTCGCGATGGCGCCGAGCGTCGCGACGGCCGAGAGCCGGGCGTCGTCGAACGGGTCGCCCGCGGCGCGATTGTACGCGCGGACCAGCGCTTCGACGTCGGCCGCGACGGGACGGCGCGCCAGGAGATCCGCGGCCACGCTCCGCACCGCGGGGTCCGCGTGCTCGAGCAGGGCGCGCGCGCGGGCCGGGAGCGCCGTATCGCTCGCGGCGACCACGCGCCCGAGGGCCTGCAAGGCCTGGGCAACCACCCGCCCATCGGGATCGGCGAGCTGGGCCTCGAGCCGCGCCCGGTCGCGCGCGGCGCCGAACGCCTCGGCCGCCACCGATCGCCAGCGCCAGTCGGCGTCTCCGGTCACACCCGCAGCGGCCGTCACGCCCGCCGCGCTGTCGGCCTCGGCGAGCCCGATCAGCGCCTGGCGGCGGAGCGCGAACACCGCGCTCTCGAGACGTCCCTTGAGCTCCGTGGCCGCCGCGCTTCCGCCGAGCACGCCAAGCGTGGTTTCCGCCTGTACGGCAACGTTGACGTTCGCGTCGGACACGAGCGGGGCGACGGCTGCCGCGAGGCCGCTGTCGCGGAACGCCGCGAGCGCGCGGAGCGCGTTGACGCGCACACCCCAGCTCGAGTCGGCGAGGAGCGACCGCAACCGGTCGGCCACGCCGTGGCGATCGATGCGGGCGGTGTCGAGCAGGCCGCGAGTGATACCGCGGGCGGCCATCGCACGCACGACAGGGTCGCCATCCTGGAGCCCGGCGGCGAGCGCTGCCGCGCCATCGGGCGCCCGTAACCGCCCGAGCGAGAACAACGCGCGCCACCGCACGCCCGCGTCGGGATCGTTCACGTAGCCGATGATGGAGCGGGTCGGAGCCCGCGCGCCGAGCCGCCACGCTTCCACGAGCGCGGCGCTGGCGGCGGGAGGCGTGGCGATGCCGGGGGTGTTCCCGTTGCCGAGCACATCGCGGATCGCGGCCGCCGCTTCGGCGCCGCCGATGCGGGCGATCGCCGCCACCGCTTCGACCTGCGAGGCGCCCTGCTCCGCCACCGGGGTCGAGCGCACGAAGCTCTGCAGCCCCTGGATCGCGCGCGCGTCCCCGAGCAGCCCGAGCGCGAAAGCGGCATTGGTGCGGACCGTTTCGTCCGAGTCGGCGAGCGCGCCGAGCAGGAGCTCGATGGCGGCCGGGTCGCCGGCGCGGCCGGCCGCGAGCGCGGCCTGGCGCCGGACGCTCACGGCACCGCTGCGCAGCTCCGTGGCGAACAGCGCCTGATCGAAGCTTCGCGCGTCCGCGGCAGCGAGCAGGCGGGCCAGCTCCCCGACCAGGGTCTCGTCCGCCTGCTGGGCCGCGACCCCGCGGCCCCCGGCGAGGCCCGCGAGGCCGAGGAGGACGCTACAGACGAACCGGGTCGGGAACGGGAGTGAGGAGCGCGCCGACATGCTCGGGAAGGCGCATGAGCGTGTGATCGTGGGTGAGCGAAATGAGCGCGGTTTCAGCGGTGGCGAGGAGCTCGCCCGTCTCAGCCCGCTCCACCGCGTACCCGAACGTGACCCGCCGCGAGGCCAGCTCGCGCACCCAGCAGCGGATCCGGACGAGGTCGTCATAACGGGCGGGAGCGCGATAGCGCACCCGCACTTCCGAGACAGCGAGATAGACACCCTGCTGCTCCAGCTCGCGGTAGGTCAGCCCCGTGTCGCGCATTAACTCGGTTCGCGCCCTGTCGAACCAGACGAGGTAATTGGCGTGATAAACCACGCCCATCTGGTCGGTTTCCGAGTAGTTGACGCGCAGGGTAATCGAGCCGATCACGCCCGGGCAACATCCACGCACGCTCGAGAAAAGTCAAATAGGACAGGCGCTTGCGGTGGGGTCCGGGGATGATACCTTGGGGTCCGTGGCAAGCTCGCGCGTCGTGCTGGTCGCCGATGCCCACCTGGGCGACGCGTCCCCGAGCCTCGAGGCGGCCTTCCATGCCTTTCTCGACGCCGTCCCCGACTTGGGCGACGAGCTGCTCATCAACGGCGACCTGTTCGATTTCTGGTTCGAATACCGCTCGGTCGTGCCGCGGCGCCATTTCGGAACCGTGGTGCGGCTCATGGAGCTGCGGCGGCGGGGAGTGCCCATCACGCTCGTGGGGGGCAACCACGACCGGTGGGGCGGCGATTTCCTGCGCCGCGACCTGGGGATCTCGTTCTACGGTGGCGAAGCCGAGCTGACGCTGGCCGGGCGCCGCGCGTTCGTGGCGCACGGCGATGGCCTCACCGAGCAGCGTCGCAGCGCGAAGCTCCTGCATCGCCTCACCCGCCACCCGGTGACGATCGGACTGTTCCGCGCCATCCACCCCGACGTGGGCTTCTGGATCGCCGACAAGCTGTCCGGACACCTGGCCGACAACAACGGCCACGCCACCCGCGACCGCGCCGCGCTGGCCCAGGCCGAGTACGCCCGCTCACTCTTCACGCGGCGTCCCGAGCTGAGCCTCGTGATTCTCGCGCACACGCACCGACCGGCGCTCGATTGCCTCCCCGGAGGCCGGGCGTACGTCAACCCGGGTGCCTGGGTGGACGGGTTTCGCTACGCGGTCATTACGAAGAGCGAAGTGGAGCTGAAGACGTTCGAGCCGTAGTGCTTACGGGACCGGCACCGTGATGCCGATTCCCGCCCCTCCCGGGCCAGCGCGAATCTTCAGCTCTTTCGGAAAGTCCTGCAGGTGCGCCGAAACGAACGCCTCGGCGGCGGAGAACAGATGGTTGAAGACGAGCAGCACGACCCAGTCCTGCACCTGCTGGCCCTTCGACGCGACGTTCTCCGAGCCCGACTCCTCCATGTAGTGCTTTTCCTGCACCGCCCGCGCCGTCATCATGATCGTCACGCCTTCCCAGACCGCGAACGCGGCACCCGCGACGTTCCGCCCGGTCGACGCCTGGCCCCAACCCGGAATGAAAAGCGAGCGAAACATGGCATCGACCGGCTTGACGCGCTTGGGTTGGGCGGACGTGGCCTTGGTCTTCGCGGTGTCACGGGTCTGGGCGGTCAGGCGGTCCGGTCGTGCGGCGGTCAGAAGCAGCACCACCACGATCAGAGTCCCGACCGCCTGTCCGCCTGACCGCCTGATCGCCTGTCTCACCGCGCCACCAGCACATTCAGCGTGCCGCGCTCGACGCGCACGGTGCACTGGCGCGCGGGGGAGGAGCGCAGCTCGCCGTCCAGGTGCAGCAGCAGCGGGGCGTCGGGAGTGGCGAGCGTCAGCTCACGGGTGCGGAACACGGTCACCTCTTTCATCGTGGTGTGGCGCCCGCGCATGACGCGCGGCACCGCCATGACAAAGCGCGGCCACGACAGGCGGCCGACCAGGCACACGTCGAGATACCCATCCATCGGGTCTGCGTCCGGAGCGAATCGATACGCCCCGCCCGCGGTGGTGCCGTTGCAGACCTCGACCATCATCATGTACCCGTCCACCTGCTGCTCGGGCGAGCGGATCTCGCACCGAAAGGGCCGAAAGCCGATAAACGCCCTGGGCACGGGCGCGATGTAGGACCACAGACCGGTCCGCGACGGGTGCGCCTCGCGGGCGCGCACGACCTCCGGCCCGAAACCCAGGCCCATCGTGTTCACAAAATACTCATCGAGCACGCGACCTGCGTCGAATCGCCGCGGCGTGGCGCCGACCAGGCGCGCCACCGCGCGCGCGGGGTCGTGGCGGTAGGTACCGACGAGCTTCGCGAAATCGTTGCCCGTCCCGATCGGCACGACGCCGAGGCACGCTGCTCCGCCGCACGCGAGCAACCCGTTCGCCACCTCGTGCACCGTGCCGTCGCCGCCCACGGCGATGACGTGGTGCGCGCCCGCTCGCACCGCAGCGGCGGCGAGCTCCACCCCGTGCCCGGGACGATCGGTGTGACACAGCTCCACCGCCCATCCCTGAGCGCGAAACGCGCGCGCGACCGGGTCCGCTGCACGGCGGCCCGCGCCGCGGCCAGCGGCGGGGTTGACGACCACATGTGCCCGAATCAGAGAGCTACAGTATAGGAGATTACGGGGCCTGCGGGGGTTGAGGGACGGCGGGAGCAGCAGGAGGAACGGGAACGGCATGGGGCGGCCGGGCATGAGCCAAGGGAATAGCCCGCACTCGTACCGAGCCGTTGATCGCGTGCAGCTCGATCTTGCGGCCCCCGGCGCCGACGGTGCCGGTGGCGTGATGGATCACGAACTTGTCAGTGGTCTTCAAGGGGAAGTCCGAGTACACGCTACCATTCATCGTGTTCGCTTCGATGCGCGCATCGAGCGGCGTGGGCAGGTCGAGGATCACGCTGCCGTTCACGGTGCCGAGCTTCACGGCACCCGGGCCGGCGAACCCGCGCACCACGGCGCTCACACTGCCGTTCACCGTGTGGGCGTCGACGGGGCCGGCGCCGGTTTCGACCGTGACGGAGCCGTCCACGGTTTGCGCGACGACGGGAGCGCTCGCGCCGGCGACGCGCACGCTGCCGGTCACGGTCGAGGCGTCGATGCGCACCCCGCGGGGCACACGCACCGTGAACGCAACAGCCACGTCGTTGTCCTGGGAGTTGCCCTGCTTGTAGTCATCCCCTGCACTGCAGCGGCCGTCCGCACCCCACATGCCGCAGATCACCACGCCGGCCGGCGTTGGAGTGGTAACGAATGCGACGACGCCGGGGTCGGAGGCGCCGTAGGTCTTGACCGCGCTGACTTCGACGGATTCGCCGCGGGCGGGCTCGATGCTGATGGCGCCGCGCAGGCCGCGCACCCAGACGCCCTGACCGGGGGTGAGGCGCGCGCGGTAGCGCCACGGCGCCGCCGCGGTGCGCCCAGGCCTCGACAGGTCGGCATCCTCCGACAAACCCTTCAGGTCGTGCGCCAGGCCGTCCAGGGCCCTGCCGGGCACGAGGCCGGCGATGCCCTCACGCGCGCGGGTTCTGCCATGGTTGATGAGGAGCGCAACGGCGACTGCCGCCAGGCACAGCATGGCGAGCCGGACGATGTCCCGGCGCCAGCCCAGCCAGAACGTTCTCAAGTGCATCGGCGCCTCCTACGGAGCGTCGGGCCGGAAGGTTTCGAGGCCGCGGGGCCACGGCTCCTAAAGTAGCCTATTTCACCAAAGTCTCACCTTGCGCACCCCCTTGTCGGCCTGCGAGGTTCAGCCTTCCCGCTCACAGGGCTTGGTCATGCGCGCTCAGGTCTGGTTCGCCGCTCCGCTTCTCGCATTCGTCGTCGCCTGCGGCAAGTTGCGCGGAGGCGGTCCCGCAAGCCCACCGGCTCCCAAGACAGCCGCGGCCGCCCCCGCCGCTGCCCCCGCTGCCGCTGCCCCCGCTGCCCCCGCTGCCGCCGCCGCCGCTCCCGTGGCTGCGCCGGCGCCCGCCGCACACCCGGCCGCGCCCGCAGTCGCGCCGGTCATGGTTGCGGTGCTCGACTCGGCTGCGATGCGCCCGGGGCGCTTCGACGGCGGGAAGATGTGGACCTTCGACCATCCCCCGCTCGACTGGTTCCAGGAGGCCTACGGCTTCCGCCCGGACTCGGCGTGGCTCGAGCGCGCGCGCCTCGGCGCCATGCGGTTCGCGACGTATTGCTCATCCTCCATCGTCTCCCCACACGGTCTCATTCTCACGAACCACCACTGCTCCCGCGAGAACACGGGCTCGGTGATGCGCAAGGGTGAGAACCTCGACTCGACCGGATTCTTCGCCGCGACGCAGAAGGATGAGCGGAAGGTGCCCGATCTGTTCGTCGAGCAGCTGGTGTCGATCGCGGACGTGACGGGGCAGATCGACAGCGCCGTGCAGGGTGTGACGGGTGACCAGGCGCTGGCGCAGGCGCGCGATCAGGCGGTGGACGGGCTGGAGCAGGAGCTCACTGCCGCCGCCGGCGACAGCACGCTCCGGGTCCAGGTCGTGTCGCTGTATCAGGGCGCCGTGTACTCGGCCTACACGTACCGGCGCTACAACGACGTGCGCCTCGTGTTCCTGCCCGAGCTCCAGATGGGGTATTTCGGCGGCGATGAGGACAACTTCACCTATCCCCGCTACGACCTCGACTTCTCGCTGTATCGCGTCTACGACGACAAGGGCCAGCCGCTCGCCACGCCCAACTACTTCAAGTTCAGCAAGACCGGCGCGGCCGAGGGCGACGCGGTGTTCGTGGTCGGCAACCCCGCCACGACCAGCCGCCTCGAGACGGTGGCGCAGCTCGCCTACGAGCGGGACGTGCGGATCCCCACGATCATCGAGATTTTGAAGAGCCGGATCCACGCGCTCGAGACCTTCCAGGAGAAGGAGCCCGCGATCGCCGCGGAGCGGCACATGGGCACGCAGATCTTCGGGTACGCGAATTCGCTCAAGTCCTATCAGGGGCAGCTCGACGGCCTGCGGAATCCGGTGCTGTTCGGGCGTCGCGTGCTGGGGGAGCGGGCGTTCCGGAGCGAGCTCGAGCGGCGGCCAGACCTGGCGCCCCGGGCGGCGCTGCTCGACTCGATCGCGGCGGTCGAGGCCGAGGGAACGGCGATCGGTCCGCGCGTGTACGCGTTCCTCGCCAATCCCGACTTGGGATCCGCGACGCTGGGACGCGCAGGGATGCTGTCGCGCTACGCGCGCGGCAAGCAGGCGGGGGCACCCGAGCCGCAGCTCGCGCGGTTCGCCCAGCAGATCGCGGCGATCGGCGACAAGCCACCGGCGTTGGAGCGCCAGCTCGTGGCGGCGCAGTACGACGACCTGGTGCGCGCGCTCGGGCCCAAGGACACCCTAGTGGTGGCGATTCTCGCGGGCCGGACCCCGGACAGCGCGGCGGCCGACCTGTTGGCGCATACGGCATTGAACGATTCGGCGCGCGCGGCGGCGATACTCGCGGGCGATCCGGCCACGTGGAATGATCCGGCGATCGTCTACGTGCGGCGCGTCTCGGCCGCCGTGGGTGCGTCAATCGACCGGGCGCGCGGCCTCTCGGCGCGAGCCGAGAACCTGGCCGCCGATCTCGCGCGGGTGCGGTTCGACGTGTACGGCCAGACCCGTCCGCCTGACGCGAGTTTCACGCTGCGGCTCGCGGACGGCAAGATCGCGAGCTATCCGTACAACGGTACGCGGGCGCCGGCGTTCACCACGTTCTACGGCATGTACGAGCGCTACACGGCGACGGGCGGGAAGGCGCCGTGGAATCTCCCGCCGCGCTGGCAGAAACCACCCGTGGGGCTCAGCCTCGCGACCCCGCTCGACCTGGTCTCGACGAACGACATCAGCGGCGGGAATTCCGGATCGCCGCTCCTGAACCGCAACCTCGAGGTGGTTGGCCTCATCTTCGACAGCAACATGGAAGGCCTGGCCGGCGAGTACATGTACACCGACGCGACGGCGCGGGCAGTGTCGGTGGACGTGCGGGCGATTCTGGCTTCGTTACGGGCTCCCTATAAGGCGACCCGGCTCGCGGACGAGCTCGAGGGGAAGGAGCCGGCGAAGCCGGCCGCGAAGCCCGCACCCAAGCCGGCGGCGAAGCCTGCGCCCAAACCGGCAGCCGCGAAGCCGCCAGCCGGGAAGCCGGCTCCCGCAACGCCCTAGCCGCCCGGACGGCGGCATGGACGAACGCTCGACGCCGAGCAAGGTCCCAGCGGTCACGCTGGGGTTTTGGGTCATCAAGATCGCCGCGACAACGTTGGGCGAGACCGCGGGCGACACGGTGACCATGACGATGAATCTGGGCTATCTGACCGGCACCGCGATCTTTTTATCGGTGCTGGTGGCGCTCGTCGTGCTGCAGATCGCGGCCAAGAAGTTTCATCCCTTGATCTACTGGGCCACGATCGTGGCCTCGACGACGGCCGGCACGACCGCGGCCGACTTCGCGGACCGCTCGCTGGGCATCGGGTATGCGGGCGGATCGTCGGTCCTCTTGCTCTGCGTTCTGGCTTCGCTCGGACTCTGGTATTGGTCGGAAGGGACGGTCTCGGTCGCGACCGTGAGCACGCCGAAGGTGGAAGCCTTCTATTGGGCGACGATCACGCTTTCACAGACGCTCGGGACCGCGCTGGGCGATTGGATGGCCGACACGGGCGGCGTCGGCTACGCCGGCGGCGCGCTCGTGTTCGGGGCGGCCCTCGCGGTAGTGGCGGGGCTCTACCTCTGGACGTCGGTCTCCCACGTGGGGCTCTTCTGGGCCGCGTTCATTCTCACCCGGCCGCTCGGCGCCACAGTGGGTGACTTCCTGGATAAGCCTGTGGCTGAGGGCGGGCTCGCTCTGAGCCGGCCGCTCGCGTCGGCGGTGATCGCGGTCCTGATGATCGCCGGCATCCTCCTCATTCCGCAGCGGGCCGGTACGCATCCGGGTACGAAGGCGGCCCAGTCGTCGTAGCGGGCAATCGATGCCGAGCTCGGGACGCAAACCCCTGCCTCCTCTGCTATTCCTCGTGGCGCTCCTGCTCGAGCTCGCGCTCCACTTCCTGCTTCCGGTGGCCCATCTCGTGCCACCTCCATGGAACCTGCTTGGCCTGACACTCATCGTCGGCGGGCTCGCCATCACGGTCATCGCCGACCAGCAGTTCACGCGCGCTCGCACGCCCGTCAATCCGTTTGCATCCCCATCGACGCTTGTGACTCACGGCGCCTTCAGGTTCAGTCGTAACCCGATGTATCTCGGGATGGTCGCGGCGCTGGCAGGCGTGGGCGTCATCCTCGGCACGCTGACACCGCTCAGCGTGCCCCTCGTCTATGCAGCGATCATCCAGCAGCAGTTCATCCGGGCGGAGGAGGTCACGCTCTTGCAGCGGTTCGGACCGAGATACGCGACGTATGCCGAGCGGGTACGCCGGTGGTTGTGAGCGTGCTCGGCGTGCGCCTAGACCTGAAGAGGGCAGCACAGTCGCGATTCAGTCCCGCAAGTAGCCCCACGTGTGCAGCCGGTCGAAGTCCTCAAACCACCTGTTCCCGATGTCCGTGCGGTAATACATGTTGGGAATCATGATGTTGTCGATCCGGCTGTATGCCTGCCGCTGGGCGGCCTTCATCGTCGGTCCCATCCCTACCACAATCAACACGACCCCGGACGTCCCCGTCACGATCCACTCCTCGCCGACGGCCTTCACGTCCTCGATATGCACACCCTCTCGGCCCGGCTTCTTGAAGATGATGATCGAATCCTTCGAATTCTTCTCGAACGTTTCCGGGTCGGTGAACGGGAACGGCGGGACGACGACCCGCACGCCGACCTGGAAGCCGCTCCGCGTCTTGAAGCTCGTGATGGAGCCTTCGGCGAGCCTGCACAGAAACTCCCCGATCGGCATGAGCATGCCTTCCTGCTGGATGCTGATGGTGGGATAGCCGAACCGGGCGGTGAATTCGAGCGGATAGATGCCGTTTGAGTTGACGATGCAGTTGACATCGATGTAACCGACGTAGTGCTCTTCCCGCAGCTTGCTCTCCATCTTTTTGAGTGTGGCGTTGAAGATCCGATTGGGCTCGCTCCAGTACATCGTGGTTCCCATCTCACCGGTAGACGGACCGATGTCGCCCGGAAACAGCTTCTTGTGCTCGAAGTTCATGTTTACCGGCAGCACGAAGTCCGTGCCGTTGAAGAACGCGCCGGCCGCCACCTCGACACCCACGATGCGGCGCTGGAGCTGGAACACCTTGATGCGGGCCGCCCAACCGCGCTTGTAGTCCTCGAGCACCTGGATGACGTCCTTGCCGTCCTCGTCCTCGCCCACGAACAAGAGCTGCTTCAGATTCTGCGCGGCCCCACTCGGCTTGATGACGTAGCGGTTGGGATTCGCCTTGACGAAGGCGATCGCGTCGTCGAACGAGGTGAAGTTGTCCTGCGGAATGATCGAGACGCCGGCGGCCTTCAGCTCTTGCTGGCCGAACGCGCGATCGTCCTCGAGCCGGTCGGTATACGCCGTTCCCCCAACCACGAGCTTGCCGCCCGCGCGCACTTTGGCCGCCTTTGTCCCCTGGCCGAGGACGTCATCGAACACGATGACGTCGGCCCACGCGACATCGCGCTCCCAATCGTCGGTCTTGGGAACGAACCCGTCGCCAATTTCGCGCTCATCCTTGGATTCGATGAACAATCTGGCCTCGTGCCCTTCCTTGGAGATCTGCCAGGCGATGTCTGCGATGAGGCCGTCGAGCGAAACGAAGAGGAATTTCTTGCCGGGCATGGAAGGAGAACCAATCCGTTCAGGTCATGGATTGTACGTCGGCTCGGGAGTTTTTGCTGCAGACGTTCGCGGTAGGAAATGACGGCTAAGCGGGGATTCCGTCCCGGCTGGCCGGGCGAGGGGCGGACGACTGTCCTTTGCCGTCGTGTTTGTGGCGCCGCGCCGCGCTGACCCACGCCACGATGATCAGTGCGTATGCAACCAGGCTACCAAGGAACGTGTATTTGTAGTACCACATGGCCCTACTCCCTCCGGGTACGCTCGATCCACATTCCGCCGATGGTGCCTCGACAGGCTAGGCGGGTGGCGGGAGCGTGTAGGAATCGAACCTACCAAGGCGAATGTTCGCCCCAGCTGGTTTTGAAGACCAGTCCGCCCACCAGGACGGAGCCGCCCCCATTGGGTTTTCTCGCTGTCGCCATCCTCACTGTACCCCAACTGTACCCCGGGATCATGCACTCCCCGTGCGACGGTTCGCCGTGTCGGCGTGGAAGGTAGCCAAGCGAGCGACGCCATC
>DATIXG010000056.1:0-17673 GCA_035518815.1 Gemmatimonadales bacterium
CCTCGAGCGGCTGGGCGTCCCGGCCTCGGAATGCATCGCCTTCGAGGATTCGGAGAACGGCCTGCGCTCCGCGCGCGCTGCCGGTCTCACCACGGTGGTGACGATCACCGACTACAGCCAGACCCACGACTTCACGGGAGCAGCCCTCGTGCTCGACCACCTGGGCGAGCCGGGGCAGCCGTGTCACGCCCTGTTCGGTGGCGCCGTGCTGCACGGCGCGACGTATGTCGATCTGGCCGTGCTGGGACGGTTGCTCCCGGGCGGGCTCTAGCGGGCGAGGAAGGTGAATCACAGGTTTGGGTCGTCCCGTCTTCGCACGCCCATCCGAACGTTAGGGGGTTCGTCATGACCGGGCTGACCACGCTGTGGCTCCCCATCATTGTCTCGGCGGCCGTGGTATTCCTCCTCAGTTTCGTGGTCCACATGCTGCTCCCCTGGCACAAGGGCGACTACCCCAAGCTGGCGACCGAGGATCGGGTGATGGAGGCGTTGCGCCCGCTGAACATTCCGCCGGGGGATTACATGGTGCCCCGGCCCGCGAGCGCGCAGGAGATAAACTCGCCCGAGTTCGTCGCCAAGCGAACCAAGGGTCCGGTCCTGATCATGACCGTCCTGCCGAGCGGGCCGGTCACCATGGGGAAGGCGCTCGTATCGTGGTTCATCTTCGCGGTGGTCGTCGGGTGGATGGCCGCGTACGTGGCCGGACGCGCGCTGCCGGTTGGGGCGCCCTACCTTCACGTCTTCCGCTTCATCGGCACCACGGCATTCATCGCGTATGCCGCCGGCCTCTGGCAGATGTCGATCTGGTACAGCCGTGCCTGGTCGACCACGATCCGCTACACGGTGGACGGCCTGGTCTACGCGCTATTCACGGCGGGGATCTTCGGCTGGCTCTGGCCCAGATAGCGCGGGCCTTGACGGCGCGGCGCGACGGCACGAGGCTACAGGCGTCACCCAGACGGGAGCAGCGGATGACCAAAGGAAAGAGCGAGGAGCAGAGGCTGGCGGCCCTGGTGCGCAAGAACGCCGCCAAGGCCGCGAACGCGAAGAAGAAGGTGCAGCGCCAGTACGACCACACCCTGCCTCCCGAGACCACGGATGCGGACCTGGAGCGGCGCGATTTCTTCAAGGAAATGAAGAAGCGCGAGTTCTAGCGCATTCGCCGGGTCGTGTCTCACACGCAGACCGGTCAAGCGTCATCCTTGCTTGAGGTTACGCTTTTCATTAGCTTGGGGCGCTCGAAATCCGCGCCCGCCCAACTTTTTCACCCGACGACTCGTGCCGATACGCTGGCCGAATTGGAAGATTGGTGCCTGGAGCACGGCGAATGAGATCGCCGTAGACCTTGGCACGGCGAACACCCTCGTCTACGTGCGCGGCGAGGGGATCGTCCTGAACGAGCCCTCGGTAGTGGCGATCGAGAAATCCAGCGGGAAGATCAAGGGCATCGGGCTCGAGGCCAAGCGCATGCTGGGCCGCACCCCGGACGGCATTCTGGCCGTTCGCCCGTTGAAGGACGGCGTGATCGCCGATTTCGACGTCACCGAGAAGATGCTGCGCTTCTTCCTGAAGACCATCATCGATCGCCATCTGTTTCGCGTGAAGCCGAAGGTGATCGTGTGCGTGCCGAGCGGCATCACCGAGGTGGAGAAGCGGGCGGTGCGCGACTCGGCGCAGTCGGCCGGGGCGAAAGAGGTCTACATGGTCGCCGAGCCGATGGCCGCCGCGATCGGTGTCGGCCTCCCGGTCGAGACCCCGACGGGTAACATGGTAATCGACATCGGCGGCGGCACGACGGAGATCGCGGTCATCGCCCTGTCCGGCATCGTGTCCGACACCTCGATCCGCACGGGCGGCGATGAGCTGGATCAGGCCATCGTGCAATTCATGCGCAAGAACTACAACCTCCTCATCGGCGAGCCCACCGCGGAGCAGATCAAGATTCAAATCGGTTCGGCGGCCCCCGTCGGCGAGGAGCGGGAGATGGAGGTCAAGGGACGCGACCTCGTGTCCGGCATCCCGAAGATCGTGCGGGTGCACTCGAGCGAGATTCGCGAGGCGGTGCAGGAGCCCATCCAGCAGATCGTGGACGCAGTGCGCCGGTGCCTCGAGATCACCCCCCCGGAGCTGGCGAGCGATATCGTGGACCGGGGGATCGTGATGACCGGGGGCGGAGCGCTGATCCGCGGGCTCGACGTGCTGTTGCAGCAGGAGACCGGCCTGCCGATTCATCTCGACGAGGATCCCATGACCTGCGTGGTGCGTGGCACGGGCCGCATCCTCGACGATCCGGAGAAATACCGCAACGTCCTCACCACGTAACGTCCTGCCGCTGGGCGCCGACCGCTACGCGTCCCGGGGGGACACGTTGCTGTTCCTGGCGTGCGTGTTGCTGTCCGCGGCGGCGATGAGCCTCCCCGACCGGGTCCGCGACCCCGTGGCGCGGACGCTGCGCCAGACGGTGCTCGCGCCACTGCTCGCGTTGCAGCAGCAGTCGGAGCTGCTCTCCGCGTCGCTGACGCGCTACCAGGGGATGGTAGCGGAGCGCGATTCGACCGCGCTCGCCGCGACGTTCCTGCCCGAGCTGCGCAATGAGAATACCCGTCTCCGCGCCCTGCTCGGCCTGGGCCAGCGGCTCGGATCGGGCTACGTGGCCGCCGAGGTGCTGCACCAGTCGCTCCCCACGGATCCGCTCACGCTCATCGTCGGCGCGGGCAGGAAGCAGGGGGTGCGCCCCCTCGCGGCCGTCGTGAGCCCGGAGGGCCTGGTGGGTCTGGTGAGCGCGGTGGACGAGCGTACCAGCGTGGTCGTCACGTGGGCCCATCCCGAATTCCGCGCGAGCGCGATGGCAGCGGACGGGAGCGTCTACGGCATTGTGGCCGCGCACGGCTCGGACGGGCCGCGCGGGTGGCTGCTCGAGCTGCGAGGCGTCCCGTATCGCCAGCTCGTCCCCGAAGGCACGCTGATCCTCACGTCCGGACTGGGGGGCGTGTTCGGCCGCGGGATTCCTCTGGGCACCGTGGTCACGGTGGTCGAAAAGGCCGAAGGGTGGGAACAGACCTACCTGCTCCGGCCGGCCGTGCATCCGGCGGCCGTCTCGCACGTGATGATTCTGATCGGTAACCGCGCTTCCCTGGCGGAGGCGTTCGACACGGCGGCGGTGAAGCGGTGAGGCGGAGCGACCAGTACCGGTTCGTCGTGATCCTGGCCGTACTCGTGATCCTGCAGTTCTCCCTGCGGACCAAGCTGGGCGACGACCGGATGGCGCCCGATTTCCTCCTCGTGGCGCTCCTGATCTACACGATCCGGGCGCAGCCGGGGAAGAGCGCGGCGGCCGGGTTTCTGGTCGGGCTGCTGCGGGATGCGCTCACGCCCGCCTCGTTCGGGGCGGGCGCGCTGGCGCACACCCTCGTCGGATACCTCTCCGCCTGGAGCAAGGCGGTGTTTTTCGCCGAGAATCTGTTCGTCAACGGCTGCCTGTTCTTCGCCGGGACGTGGATCCGCAACTTGATCGTGGCGCTCGCGGCGCTGGTCGCGGGGAAGCTCAAGGCCGACATGGTGGGCTGGGAGCTGCTCGTGTGGTCGCCGATTCAGAGCCTCACTACCGCGGTGGTAGGCGTGCTGGTGTTGTGGTTGTTCGGTCGCCACCTGGCGATCCGGCTGGGGGACGCGTGAGCGCTTTCCATCCCCATCTCGTCGCGCGGCGGCTCCAAATCGCTACGTTCGTCGTGTGGGGCTCCCTCGCCATGCTCGTGGTGGCGTTCTTCCGGGCACAGATCCTCGAGCACGGCAAATTCCAGCTCCAGTCGGAGACCAACCGGCTGCGGCCCATCCCGCTGCCTGCCCCGCGCGGCATCATCACGGATCGCAACGGCAAGATCCTGGCGGAGAACGTGCCGGGATATACCGTCGCGTTGTTGCCCGCCGATGAGGCGTCGATGCGGGCGACGCTCCAGCGCATGGCGCCGATCGTCCGGCTCGACAGCCTGGGAATCGCCCGGGTGCTCCAGCGGCGTCGCCGCGCCCCGTATGTCCCGGCGATGGTGCTGTCGGACGCCAAGTTCGACGTGGTGTCGCAGCTCGAGGAGCGGCGCCTCTTGATCCCGGGCCTTCTGATCCAGCCCGAGCCGAAGCGCTACTACCCGGACTCCGGAATCGTCGCTCACCTCGTCGGCGACATCGGCGAAGTGACCGAAGCCGAGCGGGCCCAGCGGCGCTCGGCGCTGGTGCGGCTGGGCGGCCTCGTGGGGAAGGATGGGCTCGAGCGACAGTACGACGACACCCTGCGCGGCTCGGACGGGCTCCGGTTCGTCGAGGTGAGCGCATTGGGCCACGTGGTGCGGGAAGCCGGGGCCGCCCCGAACCTCGCGCCGGTGCCCGGGGCGCCGCTCCACACCACGATCGATCTCGAGCTGCAACGCTATATCGCCCGCATTTTCCCGGCGGGCCATCGCGGCGCCGTGCTCGCCATGAATCCCAATACGGGGGAGATTCTCGCGCTCTACAGCGCGCCGGGGTTCGATCCGAACGCGTTCGTGCGCGGGGTGGACCCCGACTACTGGCGCCACCTGAACGAGAACGAGGCCCAGCCGCTCTTCAATCGCGCCATCCAGGCGCGCTACCCCCCGGGTTCAACCTGGAAACTGCTGATTGCCTCGATGGCCCTGAAGCGCGGCCTCGTGACGTTCAACAGCACCATGCCGATTCCGTGCCGGGGCGGCCTGCAGTACGGCAATCGCTACTTCCGCTGCTGGAATGCGCAGGGCCATGGGAGCCTGACGCTGACGGATGCCATCGCGCAGAGCTGCGATGTGTACTTCTACCAGCTCGGCTTGAAGATCGGCCTCACGTCGCTGCTCGAGGACGCGAACGCGTGGGGACTCCACGCCATTACCGGAATCGATCTGCCCGGCGAGATCCGGCCGGAGCTGCCGAGCGGGGCCGACTATTACGACCGGTTGTACGGCCCACGACGCTGGACGGCTGCGGTCACGCTCAACCTCGCCATCGGACAGGGGGAGAACGCCCAGACGCTCGTGAACATGGTGCGCTTCTACCAGATGCTGGCGAGCGACGGCCGCGAGCGGACGCCGTACGTCGTGCGACCGTCGTCCGAGCCCGGCGTGTCGCTGGGCCTGACGCCGGCGCAGATCGGCGGTCTACGCGAGGCGATGATCAGCGTCGTGCGGAGCGGCACGGCCCGCGGGTCGGCGACCAGGTTCTCGACGGTCACCCTGGCCGGCAAGACGGGCACCGCTCAGAATCCCCACGGACCGGCGCACGGCTGGTTCATCGGGTTCGCCCCCGCCGCGAATCCCGAGATCGTCGTGGGCGCGATCGTCGAGTTCGCGCGGGAGGGGCCGTACGTCGCCCCCCTCGTCGCCCGCGTGATCGCCCGCTATCTGGGCGCCGATTCCACCGAAGCCTCGAACCTCCGGCTCACGCTGCCCGCCGACAGCGCGCCGCATCCGATGCAGCTGATGGGCGTGCCCGACTCGACCCCGGCGGATACCATGCAGGCCGCGCCGCCGGCTCCAGGCCCGGCACCCGTTCCCATCCCGTCGCCTCTCGATACCGATGAGATCCCGGTTCCGCGAGCTCGATAAACCCTTGCTCTGGGTCGTGGTGGCCCTTTCCGCGTTCGGGCTTGCCACGCTCTACTCGGCGGGCCAGACGGACGTCCCGACGTTCGCCACCGCCATCTGGCGCCGCCAGCTGCTCTGGCTCGGCTTCGGCACGATCGCCGCGCTCATCATGTATCGCGTCTCGCCCCGATTGCTCGAATGGGCGACGCCCTACGCGTACGTCGCAACCGTGCTCGTGCTACTGCTCACGCTCGCGATCGGGACAGGGTCGGGGACCGCGGCGGGGAGCAAGTCCTGGATCGCCATCGGCGGCGTGCGGCTGGGCCAGCCGGCGGAGCTGGCCAAGCTCGCAACCCTGCTGATGTTGGCGAGGTGGCTTGCGACCCGGCGCGAAGGCCCGGCCACCCTGCGTGACGTCGCGTACCCCTGCGTGGTGGTCGGCGTGCCGACCCTGCTGGTGCTGCTCCAGCCGGATCTGGGCAGCGCGCTCGTGTTCGTCGCCATCCTGTTCGCGATGCTGTTCTGGGCCGGCACCAAGCCGGCCCTACTGGTGTGGCTCGCCTCCCCCGTCATCGGCCTCGTGCTCGCCTTCTCGACCGTCGTCTGGGGGGCCTGGATCGTGGTGCTGTTCGCCCTTCTGTTGTGGTGGCGTCCCTATGTCTGGGAAGGGTTGGCGGTCATGCTCGGCAACGTCGCCATGGGCGTGATCGCATTGCCGTTCTGGAAGCACCTCGCCCCCTACCAGCAGAACCGGCTCCTCGCGTTTCTGAACCCGGAGGTCGACCCCCGGGCCACGGGATGGCACGTGATCCAGTCCAAGGTCGCCATCGGGTCGGGCGGTCTCCTGGGTAAGGGATTTACCCTGGGCACGCAGAAGCGCCTGGCCTTTTTGCCCGCTCAGCACACCGATTTCATCTTCTCGGTCGTCGGCGAGGAGCTGGGCTTCCTGGGAGTGCTGGTCGCGCTCACCCTGTTCGGTTGGCTGATCATCCTACTCTTGCGGATTGCCCGACGGGCCACGGACCCGTATTCCAGCCTGTGTGTATTCGGCTGCGCGAGCCTGCTGTTTACCCACATCATCGAGAACATCGGGATGACCGTGAACCTCCTCCCCATCACCGGCATCCCGCTGCCGTTCTTCTCCTATGGGGGGTCGTTCCTGATCAGCTGCTGCCTGGCCGTGGGGATCTCGCTGCGCGTGGCGTGGGAGTCACGGCAGTCCGGCTATGTTGATTTGTGACAACGAGTTAGAAAACTGGGCCTAGCGCGGGCGAGGGCTCGTCGGCAGATTGTCGCCTCCAAAGCCCCTCTCTCCATGGCGCGAATGGCCTGGTTCAAGAAAGAGCGCAAGCCACGCACGACGGACCGGGTCCGGCTCGAGATTCCGGCCGACGCCTGGGAGAAATGCGACGAGTGCGGGCACACGGATATCAAGGACCGGTTCGCCCGCGCGTTCAACGTCTGCCCCAACTGCGGGCATCACCGCCGGATCTCCGCTCAGGAATACATTGATTTGCTGGTGGACGAGGGGTCCTGGCATGAGCTCGACACCCGCCTGCGCTCTGCCGACCCCCTCGCGTTCGAGAATTACAAGGAGCGCCTGGGCCTCGCCATCAAGAAGGCGGGCCCGCTCGAGGCGATCCGGACCGGGTACGCGCGCCTCGAAGGGATGCCGATCAACCTCGGCGTGATGGATTTCGCCTTCATGGGGGGGTCTATGGGCTCGGTGGTCGGCGAGAAGATCGCCCGCCTCGCCCGCCGCTCGGGGGACAAGGGGGTCCCGCTGATCGTCGTCTCGGCCTCGGGCGGTGCCCGGATGCAGGAAGGGGCCCTGTCGCTGATGCAGATGGCCAAGACGTCCGTGGAAATCGCCCGCCTCGCCAACGCCCAGGTCCCATTCATCTCTATCCTCACGAACCCCACGACCGGCGGCGTCTCCGCCTCCTACGCCATGCAGGGTGATGTCATCCTCGCCGAGCCCGGGGCAGTGGTAGGCTTCGCCGGACCGAGGGTCATCAAGCAGACGATCGGTCAGGACCTGCCGGAGGGATTCCAGACCGCGGAGTTCCTGGTCGAGCACGGCATGGTGGACACCGTGGTCGCGCGCGGGGAGTTGCGCGACACGACCGCCCGACTGCTGCGCCACATGGCCGGGCGCGTGCCGGCGGAGGCCGCCGACTGACCCGGTTGTCCTTCGAGGACGCCTGCCGTTTCCTGTTCGCACGACAAGGAAGCCGAATCAAGTGGAGCCTCGGGCCGACAACCGCGCTCCTCGATGCATTGGGCCATCCCGAGCGCCACTTCCCCGCGATCCACATTGGCGGCACGAACGGCAAGGGCTCGACCTGCGCCCTGACAGTGGCAGCGCTTGCCGCCCGGGGGTTCCGGGTCGGCGTGTACACCTCCCCGCATCTGGTCTCGGTGCGGGAGCGCGTGATGGTGGACGGGGTCCCGATGAGCGAGGAGGCGTTCGCCGAGTGGACGGCCTTCCTCCAGCCTGAAATCGAGCGGCTCGATGCCAGCTTCTTCGAGGCGACAACGGCGATTGCCTTCGCGGACCTCGCCGCGCGGGGTGTGGACATTGCCGTGATCGAGGTCGGCCTGGGCGGGCGGCTGGACGCAACGAACGTGATCACGCCGCTGGTCACGGTCGTCACGAAGATCGCCCGGGAGCATACCGAGTACCTCGGCCAGGATCTCCTGTCGATTGCAGGCGAGAAAGCGGGGATCGCGAAGCCGAACGTACCGTTCATCACCGGGGAGGGGGACCCCGCGGTACGTCGGGCCCTGCTCGACGAAGCCACGCGCCGGGGCGCGAAGCCCGTGACCCCGGTGGATGCCGGCCGGCCACGCCCCGCAGGCGCGGCCCTGGGGCTGGCGGGCCGCCACCAGGTGGCCAATGCCTGGGTGGCGCACGCGGCGCTCAGTGCACTGCCGCCGCCGTTTGGGCCGGTGGGCGACGCGTGGCCCGAAGCGTTCGGCAACGCGTACATCCCCGGCCGGTTCGACGTGCGGGGCCGCTGGATTTTCGACGTGGCGCACAATCCCGACGGGGCCCAGGTGCTGGCCGAGACACTGCACGATTGCCGCCCGCCGCGCCCCCGGAGGGCTCTCGTCGGCGTGCTCGGCGACAAGGACTACCTCGGCATGATTCGCTGCCTGGCGCCCGAGGTCGACGGGTTCGTGTTCACGACGCCCGACACGGCACCCGCCAAGCGTCGTTGGGATCTGGGGCGGCTCGAGCGCGAGCTCAATGAGTCCGCGGTGGCCGTGCCGCGCGTGTTCGAGCCCGACTTCACTCGCGCGCTGGACCGCGTGCAGGAGCAAGCGGCGACGATGATCGTCACGGGATCGTTCCACACCGTCGGCGATGCGCTCGCCCGCTTGCCGGGGTTCGCGCCCGTCGGCTAAATTGTTGTGATGCAAGGGAAAGCCCTTCCAGGCTTCCGCGATTTCTACCCCGACGAACTCGCTCTCCGGAACCACATCTTCGCTACCTGGCGCCGCATCGCGGCCCGGTACGGGTTCGTGGAGTATGACGGTCCGCCCCTCGAGCCACTCGATCTGTACACTCAGAAGAGCGGCGAGGAGATCGTCGGGCAGCTCTACGAGTTCACGGACAAGGGGGATCGGCACGTCGCGCTGCGCCCCGAAATGACGCCCACCCTGGCTCGCATGGTAGGGGCGCGGGCGCAGGCCCTCAAGAAGCCGATCCGATGGTTCGCGATTCCGCAACTCTTCCGCTACGAACGGCAGCAGCGCGGCCGGCTGCGCGAGCACTTCCAGCTCAACATGGACCTCATCGGCGAAGCGGGCTCCCTCGCCGACGCAGAGCTGATGGCCGCTGCCGTCGACATCATGCGGGCTTTCGGGCTGGGGCCGCAGGACGTGAAGCTCCGGGTGTCGGATCGTCGGGTGCTTCGGGCCCTGCTCCTCGGGCGGGGGATGACCGAGGAGCAGCTGCCCGTGGCGTTTCAGGTGATCGACAAGGCCGAGCGGGCCTCGGCGGAGGACGCGGCGAAGGGCGGCGTCGCGAAAGAGACCGTCCGCATGGCGCTCGAGGTCGCCGGGTTGCGGGGACTCAATGCCGTGCAGTCCGCCCTCGGCGCGGTGAAAGGCGGGGAGGAAGCCGGGGCTTCCCTGTCGGAGGCGGTGCGCGCTCTCGAGGCGATGGGGCTGGGAGACTTCGTGGAGGTCGACCTCACCATCGTGCGCGGCCTCGCGTACTACACGGGGATCGTGTTCGAGCTGTTCGACGTCGGGAAGACGCTGCGCGCGATCTGCGGCGGCGGGCGCTACGACGGACTGCTCAAGGCGTTGGGCGGCATCGATCTTCCTGCGCTCGGGTTCGGGATGGGAGACGTCGTGCTGGGCGAGCTGTTGAAGGAGCGCGCGCTGGTGAGCGAGGCGTCCAGCCATTTGGACGCGTTCCTCGTGGCGGTGAGCGGCGACGACGTCGGCCCCGTGTTGAAGCTGGCGCACGACCTGCGCGATCGGGGCGTCGCCGTCGAGTACGGCCTGCGGCACGCGGCCGTGCGCAAGCAGCTCGAGCTGGCCGCCGCGCGGGGCGCGCCTCGCGCCGTCATCCTCGGGCCCGACGAGCGGGCGGCCGGCGCCGTGATCGTCCGTGACCTCGAGGCCGGCAAAGAAGACCGGGTTCCCTTGACCACGCTCCTGAACGGGTACTTCCACTGATGCCAGCCGAGAAGATCACTCCACGCGCCCAGGATTTCAGCGAGTGGTACAACGACGTCATCGCGCAGGCTGAGCTGGCGGATCATTCGCCCGTCCGCGGCTGCATGGTGATCCGCCCGCACGGGTACCGGATCTGGGAGCTGATGCAGGGCGCGCTGGACGGCATGTTCAAGGCGACCGGGCACAAGAACGCGTACTTCCCCCTGTTCATCCCGCAGAGTTTCCTCGCGAAGGAGGCGGAGCACGTCGAGGGGTTCGCGAAGGAAGTGGCGCTCGTGACGCACACGCGCCTCAAGGCGACGGGCAAGGCCGGCGCGGAAGCCATCATGGTGGATCCCGACTCCAAGCTCGAAGAGCCGCTCGTGGTACGGCCGACCTCGGAGACGATCATCTACGCGATGTTCGCCAAGTGGATCCAGAGCTACCGCGACCTGCCGGTGCTCCTGAACCAGTGGTGCAACGTGGTGCGGTGGGAGATGCGCACGCGGCTGTTCTTGCGTACCACCGAGTTTCTGTGGCAGGAAGGGCACACCGCGCACGCCACGGAGCAGGACGCGGAGGCTGAAGCGCGGCAGATGCTCGGCGTATATCGCAAGTTCCAGGAAGAGTGGGTGGCGATGCCCGTGATCACCGGCGCCAAGACGGCGAGTGAGAAGTTCGCAGGCGCGCTGCGCACGTATGCGGTTGAAGCGCTGATGCAGGACAACAAGGCGCTCCAGGCCGGCACGTCGCACAACCTGGGTCAGAACTTCGCGCGCGCCTTCAACGTCCAGTATCAGACTGCGGCTGGCGGGCTCGACTATGTCTGGAATACCTCGTGGGGTGTGTCCACCCGGATGATCGGCGGCCTGATCATGCTGCACGGAGACGATCACGGTCTCGTGTGCCCGCCGATGCTCGCGCCGATTCAGGTCGTCATCGTCCCGATCTGGAAGTCCGACGAAGAGAAGGAGCAGGTCGCGGCCCTGGCGACTCGGATCCGCGCCGAGGTGGCGCAGGCGGGCGTGCGCGTCGAGCTGGACTTCCGGGACGGCCTGAAGCCCGGGGCGAAATACTTCGAGTGGGAGGCCAAGGGGGTGCCGCTCCGGCTCGAGGTGGGTCCACGCGACGTGGCGGCGGGGCAGGTGATGGCTGCCCGCCGCACGGGCGGCAAGGCGCCGATCAAACTCGAGGATCTGTCCGCTCGCGTGGCCGCCGCCCTACAGGAGATTCAGCTGCTGCTGTTTCATGCCGCCCGAGAGCGCCGCGAGGCTAACTCATTGCGCGGGGTGACGAAGGCGCAGTTCATCGACTTCATGAAGGGGCCTGGCGGGTTCGCCTACGGCGGGTTCTGCGGGTCGGCGGATTGTGAGGCGGAGATCAAGAAAGAGACCGCGGCCACCATTCGCGTCCTGCCCGATGCCGAGTTCCGCTCGCCCGAGCAGCCCAAGAAGTGCATGTGGTGTGGAATGACGAGCGTCGCCGAGGCGGTGTGGGCGCAGGCGTACTAGCGCCTTCCCTCGCTCGCAGCTCGACTCCGACAGCCGGCGCCAATCAGTGGGATTCGGCGCGCGTAGAGCACGCGGCGCGCGCCAATCGGGACGATGCCCTCCGGTTCTGCGACGCGGCCGCCGAAGGGCTGACGCAGGCTGAGGCGGAACGACGTCTCGAGACGCACGGCGGCAACGAGATCGCCACCTATCGGCCCGTGGGGTGGCCGGTCCGGCTGCTGCATACGCTGCGGAATCCCCTGGTGATCCTGCTCGCCGTCCTGGCAACGGTCTCGCTCGCCACGGGCGATGTCCGCGCGGCGACCGTCATGACCCTCATGATCGCGTTGGGGGTCGGGTTGCGGTTCGTGCAGGAGGCGCGCGCGGACACCGCGGCGGCGGCGCTCCGCGCGATGATTCGCGTGACGGCCACCGCGCTGCGCGACGGCCAGCCGCGGGAGGTGCCGCTGCGCGAGATCGTCCCGGGGGACGTCGTCGTGCTTGCGGCCGGCGACATGATCCCGGCCGACGTCCGATTGCTCACGGCCAAAGATCTCTTCGTGAGTCAGTCGAGTCTCACCGGTGAGTCGCTCCCCGTGGAAAAAGGGGAGACCTTGCTGGGGGTTCCGGATCGTGCGCCGCTCGAATCCCCGAACCTCTGCTTTCTGGGGACGAGCGTGCAGAGCGGCACGGGGACCGCCGTCGTGGTGGAAACCGGCGCGCGCACCCTCTTCGGCGCCATGGCGCGCGGTATCGCCCGCGCGGCGCCCGAGACGGCCTTCGACCGTGGGATCAACCGCTTCACGTGGCTCATGATCCGGTTCATTGCGGTCATGGTCCCGATTGTCTTCCTCATCAACGGTCTGACCAAGCACAATTGGCACGAAGCCTTCTTTTTCGCCCTCGCCGTGGCGGTGGGGCTCACGCCGGAAATGCTCCCGATGATCGTCTCGGTGTGCCTCTCCAAAGGCGCCATGGCGATGTCGCAAAAGCGGGTCATCGTCAAGCGGCTCAACGCCATTCAGAACTTTGGCGCCATGGACGTCCTGTGCACGGACAAGACGGGCACGCTGACGATGGACACGGTGATCCTCGAACGGCATTGCGACGTGCAGGGAAACGAAAGCGACCGGGTGCTCGTCGACGCGATGCTCATCAGCCATCTCCAGACCGGACTCAAGAGCACGCTCGACCAGGCAATCCTCAAGCACCGGGAGACGCATCCGCAGGCCTCACTCGATGACTACCAGAAGGTCGACGAGATCCCTTTCGACTTCTCGCGCAAGATCATGTCCGTCGTGGTCGACGAGCCGGCGGGCCAACGTCGCCTCCTGGCCAAGGGGGCGCCGGAAGAGATTCTGCGACGCTGCACAACCTTCGAAGTAGAAGGCCAGACGTTTCCGTGTCCGCCGACGTTTGCGGACGCGCTCCGCGAGGAGTGCGATGCCCTGAGTGCGGACGGGTTCCGCGTGTTGGGGGTGGCGTACCGCGTCGTGCCTCCCAAGCCGACCTATGGCAAGGAGGATGAGTGCGACCTCGTCCTGCTCGGCTACATCGCCTTCCTCGATCCTCCCAAGGAGACGGCGGCGCCGGCGATCGCGGCCCTGCGGGACCACGGCGTCGGCATCAAGATTCTCACCGGTGACAATGAGCTCGTCACGCGCGCGATCTGCTCGCACGTCCGCCTGCGGCGCCGGCGCGTGTTGCTCGGATCCCAGGTTGCCCGGCTCAGCGACGCCCAGCTCGCCGACGCGGCGGAGCGCACCACGATCTTCGCGCGACTGTCGCCCACGGACAAGGAGCGCATCATCCACTCCCTGCAGGCGCGCGGGCACGTGGTGGGATTCCTGGGCGACGGCATCAACGATGCGGCCGCGCTGCGCGCGGCCGATGTGGGCATTTCGGTCGATACGGCCGTCGACGTGGCGAAGGAGTCTGCGGACATCATTCTGCTGGAGAAAAGCCTGCTGATCCTCGGGGAGGGAGTGCTCGAGGGCCGGAAGGTGTTCTCCAATGTGCTTAAGTACATTCGCATGGGGGCGAGCTCGAACTTCGGCAACATGTTCAGCGTGCTCGGCGCAAGCGCTCTCCTGCCGTTCGTCCCCATGGCCCCCCTGCAGATCCTCACCAACAACCTGCTCTACGATTTCTCGCAGGTGCCGATCCCGACCGACAACGTGGATCCGGAGCAAATCACCCGGCCGCGGCCATGGGACATCGGCGAGATCGCCCGGTTCATCCTCGCCATCGGGCCGATCAGTTCGATCTTCGACTATACGACCTATGCCGTCATGTACTTCGTGTTCGGCGCGAACACGCCGGCGCATGCGGCGCTGTTTCAGACCGGGTGGTTCGTGGAATCGCTCATGACACAGACCCTCATCATCCACGTCATCCGCACGAACAAGATCCCGTTCCTGCAGAGCCGGCCCAGTTGGCCCTTGGTCGCGATGACGGTCACGGTCATGGCTGTCGGGCTCTGGCTCCCGGTCTCGCCGTTGGCCCCGGCGCTCGGGTTCGTGGCGCTCCCCGCGCTGTACTGGCCGATTCTCGCGCTGACGTTGTTCTGTTACCTGGTCCTGACGCAGATCGTGAAGCACCTGCTGCTGCGGCGCCGGTGGATCTAGGGTCCTGGGACTGTGACCCACTTCACCTGGGTCCCTGCGTCGATGGGGGTCTCGAGCTCGACTTGATTGAGCAGCGCCAGGGCCGCTGCAGGCACGGGTGATGCTCGCGCCACGGCGAGTTTCTGGATCGAGGTGGGCTCGCTGACCACAAACGTGGTGATCCGGGCGGGCTGCGCGCCCAGCGCGGCCGGGTCGGTGAGGGGCGCGAAGCTCTGCAGAGCGCGCTCCGCCGTCGTCTGATACCCGCTCCATTTCGTCTCCAGCGCATACGCAAGCAGCCGATACACCGCACCTCCGTATTCCACGAAGATGACCGTGCCGTAGACCGTGCCGGCCTCGAGCGACGCCCCAAATGGCGCCTGAATGGCGGCAAGGCCGTTCAAGGGCGTACGGTCCGGTTGCCCCCCGACAACTCCTTGTGCCGCGAAGAAGGCCTGCGCGGCCGCGCTCCCGCTCTTCTGTGGGACGATCGTCAGTTCCACCGCGCCGTCCTGGCTCGGGCTCGCGGCGATCACCCGCTGCTTCTGATTGGCGACCGTCCAGCCATCGGGGAAGCGCAGGCGGAACCGCAACTCGGGATGGAAAAACTCGACGCCCTTGAAGTAGCCGTCGCGGGGATCGGCGCCGACAATCATGCCCTCGATGCGGCGGTAGTACGCTGCCTGCCCGACGATCGTCCCCGCGGTGTCCGCGATGTGGCTGACCGCCTCGGCGATGTGCTGCCGGCGGTTCTCCGGGTTCGGGTGTGTAGCCTGCCACGCCGGTACCCGGCCACCGGCCCCGCCGCTGACTCGGTCGAGCATGTGGAAAACCCCCGGCATCTCACGGGGGTCATACCGGGCGCGCTGCATGTAGCGCAGCCCGAGTTCATCCGCCTGGCTCTCGTTGGCGCGGGAGAACTTGAGAAACAGCACGCCCAGGGCCTGGCCCGCGAGGCCCGAGACGCGTCCGAAGGTCGGGCTCGCGATGCTGCCGATCGCGAGTCCCGCCTGGGCGAGTTGTTGTTTCGTGAGCTGGTCCGCCGAGTGCCGCGCCGTGACGTGTCCGATCTCGTGCCCCACCACGGCGGCGAGCTGTGCCTCGGAGTTCAGGTGGGCGAGGATCCCGCGCGTGACGTAGATGTACCCGCCAGGGAGCGCGAACGCGTTGACCACCGTGTCATCGATGATGCGGAAGGTCCACGGCAATGCCGGCCGCTCGGATTTGGCGGCGAGGCGGGCTCCGAACTCCTGGATGTAGCGCTGGAGGGCGGAGTCGGGGTACAGACCGAGCGTAGCGGTCACCTGCTGGTCGTATTCCCGTCCCATGCTGAGTTCCTGCGATTCGCTGACGAGCGAGAACTGTTTGCCGCCCGTGGCGGGATTGGTGACGCACGCGAGGGCGGCGAGGGTGAATAGCGGCGCGACGCCGCGGGGAGGACGCATCGACAGGTCAGGGCGAGTGCTCGAAACCTAGTACATTTCCCGGCACCATGACCGCCGTCCTAGGGTTCGATCCGGCTCTGCTCACCGCGATCGCCGACCGCACCGGCACGCCGGTGTACGTCTACAGCGCCAACCTCATCCGGGCCCAGTACCACGCCCTGCACGACGCGCTCCAGCAAGAGGGCGTGCGGCATCGCATCTGCTACTCCGTCAAGGCGAACGGCAACCTCGGCGTCCTGAAGGTGCTCAAAGCCCTGGGCGCGGGCGCCGATATCGTCTCGGCGGGCGAGCTGAAGCGGGCATTGCTCGCCGGCTTCGATCCTGCCTGCCTCGTGTTTTCGGGTGTTGGCAAGACCGCCGCCGAGCTGGCCGAGGCGATCCGCGTGGGCGTCGGCTATCTCAACATCGAATCGGCGAGTGAGCTGGACGCGGTCGTGGCGGCGGCGGCGCACGTTGGGAAGCGGGCATCGGTCGGCATCCGGGTCAATCCGGACGTGGCCGCCGACACACACCCGTACACCAAGACGGGCGAACGGACCGCGAAATTCGGCGTGCCCTTCGACGAGGTGGTGCCGCTCGCCCGGCGGATCGGCGCCGAGCGGAGCCTGGTGCTGCGCGGCCTCGCGATGCACATCGGCTCCCAGATCACCGATACCGAGCCCTACTCGCGGGGGACGGCGCGGCTGCTCGAGCTCGTGACGGCGCTGCGCGCCTCGGGGATCGATACACTCGACGCGCTCGACGTGGGTGGCGGCCTCGGCGTGCGCTACCACAACGAGAAGGCGCCGAGTCCGAAAGCCTTCGCCCAGGCGGTGGCGCCTAAGATTCATGCGGCCGGCCTGGGTCTCTTGTGCGAGCCCGGCCGCTATCTCGTCGCGAATGCCGGCGTGCTGCTCACGCGCGTGTTGTACCGCAAGCACTCGGGGGGAAAGGACTACGTCATCGTGGACGCGGGCATGAACGACTTCGTCCGGCCGAGCCACTACAATGCGCACCACGAGATTCTGCCCTTGCGGGACGGCGGTCGGCCCGAACAGGTCGTGAACGTGGTGGGACCGATCTGCGAGTCGGGAGACTTCCTGGCGCTCGACCGCAAGCTGCCGGCGGTCACCCCGGGGGAGTGCCTGGCGGTGCTCGGCACCGGTGCCTATGGGTTTGCCATGAGTTCCACCTATAACGCCCGTCCCAGGCCGCCCGAGGTGCTGGTCGAGGGCGATCGCTACTACGTGGCGCGCACGCGGGAAACGCTGGACGATCTGGTGCGGGGCGAGGTGCTCGAGCCCACCACGTGGTACCAGGCGTGAGCCGGATCCTCATCCTCGATTACGGCTCCCAATTCACGCAGCTCATCGCGCGCCGGGTGCGCGAGGCGCACGTGTACTGCGAGATCCATCCCGGCACGCGCGACCTCGCGTTCGTGAAAGGGTTCGCCCCCGAAGGAATCATTCTCTCGGGCGGACCGAACTCGGTGTTCGAGCCGGGTGCGCCGACCGCCGATCCCGGGATGCTCGACCTCGACGTGCCGGTGCTCGGGATCTGTTACGGAATGCAGCTCGTGGCGCGGCTGGCGGGTGGTCGCGTGGAGCCTTCCACGGAGCGGGAGTACGGCCGCGCCGAGGTCATCGTGCACGAGGCGAGCGGGTTGTTCGCGGGATTCGAGCGCGGTGGCGAGATCACGGTGTGGGCGAGTCACGGCGACCGGATTCCGACGCCGCCGCCCGGGTTCCGCATCACGGCCTCGAGCGCGAACGCCCCCGTGGCGGGATTCCAGCATGAGTCCCGGCCGATCGCGGGCATCCTGTTTCATCCCGAGGTCGCCCACACGCCGCGGGGCGGGGAGATCCTGGAGAACTTCCTGTTCGGTATCTGCCGC
>DATIXG010000057.1:0-3090 GCA_035518815.1 Gemmatimonadales bacterium
GCGGTGGTGCGCCGGCGTGCCGAGGAACACGCGGTCGAAGAGCGCTCGCTTCATCCAGTAGCGACGAGCGGCTCGCGGCGATTCACTTCCAGTGAGGGGTCTGTGCATTCCGACGATTCGCCCGCACTGGTCTCGAGGCGCCAAGCGCGATGAGTCCAGTGGCCACGAGCACGGCCGTTGCGGGCTCCGGTGCCGGCTTCGACCAGTCGGTCCCCGAGTCGGACGTCACGCTGTAGTTGGTCACGAGATTGCCCTGTGCGTCGCGCACCTCGGTGAAGCCGCCCCAGGTGAGGGTGTGCGCGAAATCTCCCTCGGCCGTCGCCGAGCCCGAAGCAAAATCGAGCCAGCTCTCATTGCTGAGCGCCGAAAGGTTCACCGACAGCTGGGCGGGCGAACCGAAGAGAACGGGCGCTGTGAGCGAGAAAATACCTGGCGGAGTGCCCGAGAACGTATGCGTGTTGAAACACGGATAATCGGTCCACGTCCCTGACTGGTTCGAGGACCCGCTGCCGCCTCCCCCCGAGAGACTGGCGACGACTCCGTAGCTCACCTGGGCAGAGCCGCTGCAACCCGAGCCGACGCCGCCGTCCACCGACACGAAGCTGGCAAGCCCGAACACCACCCTGACGCTCCCGATCATTCCCGCCAGACCCGGCGCCATGATCGTGAGGTTGTCCGAGAACGATGCGAAGGCATTACCACTCGCCCCAAGCGCACTGACACTCACCGGGCCAACGACCTGGCCCCCGGCCGACACGCCGAGGATGCCGTAGTTGGCCGACGCGAAGACGGTCTCGATCTCGGAACCCGTGCCAGGCGGAGCGCCGTTCAGGGTCTGCGCCGAATCGATGATCGGACCGATCGCCGCCGAGTTCGCAAAGTCGTTGCCCGTCGTCGCATTGTTGTTCGAAGCAGCGCCCTCGATGCTGAGCAGCCCGGTAGCGCTGACGGCCGACGCGAGCAGGAGCGGAAGCAGAACGAGCGAGGAAACGTGCCAGGTCCGCATGGCGACTCCCAGTGGGGTGTGAGGTCCCTTCCCAGTGGGTGCTGTTCATTCTACGCCCGGCGCTCCGAAGAAAGTCAACCCGTTTGTTGGGCGGGCGAGCTAAAAGATCAGGCCCTACCAGCCCGACAGGTCAGCCGCACGCGCCCGGTGCAGCTCCGGATTCCCTAGCCAAGCACGGTCGAAGAGGATCCTCTTCATCCAGTAGCGCAGTCCGTAGCCATGACTTGATGGTGATGAAGCAATGATGCGTCGCGCGCTTACACACCTTTTTGCACGCCCATGAGGCTCTGTGCACATCACCTTCTCGGTGTCCTGGCTACAGACGTAGCGACGCTGGAAGTTTACCGGAGGTCAGAGAGGGCGTGACTCGTCGAGTCCACGATCGAAGACAAGCACGAAGGGTGCGCGGCGAAAAGTACCTCTACGAGAGGTACGACGGATTCACGTTCAGGCGTGCACTGCCTCTCGATCTCGCCACCGCCGGTGGTCTGCGTGAGTTCACCAGGGCGCTGCCGACGACCGACCTCGCAGACGCTCGTCGCATGCGGGACGCCTTGGCCGGCGCGCTCGACGCGTCGTGGCAGATCGTCCTCCAGGCGATCAAGGACAACGCGGCCGGGAACTACACCAACGACGTGCACGAGATGCGCCTCGGCGGCGTAGGCCACGTCCTCGCGTACTACCAGGGCGGCAGTGACAGCAGCGAGGACGGCGTAGCGGCGCATCGGCGGCGACTCCGGCGTGTGAAGGGCACGCATGGTACGCGCGTCGGTGGAGGAGACTCAACCTCAGAACGCCTAGCCGGGGCGCCTTCGAGCAGCGGCTCGGGGCGGGGCGCAGCCCGTGCGTTCGCCAGCGGACCATCCGAGGTGAGCACCGGCCGCTCGAGGACGCTCGTGGAGGGGGCCCAGCGGAGCGCGCAGCGCAGGTGGACCCGTGGGCCGCACGAGGCGCCCGTGGTCGGCACTGTTCCAGTGGGGCCGGGCACGGGTAGGAGAGGGACGCGGTAGCTGGAGCTGGAGGGGCGGCGTCGGCGCTCACTTGAGCGGCAGCTTCACCTTGTACTCGATCATCTTCGAGCCCATGGAGGCGCTCACCGGCCCCAAGAGGTTCTCGCCGGTCTTGCCAATCACCGCGCGAACCTCGGGTGGTTGCAGGTCCGGGAGCGGGCTCCCAACTTCGACCTCGTAGGTACCCGGAGCCAGCGGCTTACCCGCGTCGCTTAACCAAGGCGAGACGATGCGCCCGTCGGCGACCTCGAACTTGGTGTCCGTTAGGTACTTGTTGGATCCAGGCCGGCGGAGAACGAGCATGAGCAACATACGGTGGGGCAGGTTCGTCGTGCCGAGGACTCGCGCCTGCCCGTCGGCGCCTCTCTCGAAGCGGAGGGTCAGCTCGACGTGGATCTCCTTCCCAGGCTGCGCCGGCCTCTGCTTCGCGACGTCGTATTGCTTCTCCGTCTGCGTCTGCTTCGTCTTCGGTAGGTAGATGAGGAACTCCGAGCCGTCGGTCAGCAGGATCATCTCTTCGGAGCCTGGCGAGGGATCGGTCTGACTCCAGGCGTGGGCCATGATCTCCCCCTTCGGTGGAAACAAGGAGACAACCCGCTGTAGCTCCTCCCGCAGGACGCGCTCGGCGGTCGCGGCGTCCAACTTGCGATTGACGGTCACGTTCAGAAACGACAGGTCGCCCGTTGCCCTCACGGGCTTGAGGTACTCGACGGCGTAGAAGTGCGTGCTCGCGGAGTACTCGTCGCCTCGCGCCACCGATGCCGCGACCGCCATCAGCCCGGCCGCCATCCATCGTCGCATGATTCTCCCCCGTGTCGCCCAGCCGATAGTGGGGTGGCATGCGGGGAGAACGCAAGAGCGGCGGGGCCGGGGGCGGACGCGGCCGGAAACGGGCCGCCCTGCGGCGATCTGGGGCTTGAAGCTCGCGCGGAGGCGCACGCCGCCGCGGCGACGTAGGCGTACGCCGCCTCGACACGCCCGAGGATCACCGCCAGGGCAGCACCGCCGACGACCTGATCACCGACATCGAACTCGGCATGTCGTGGTTGCGGCGCCGCCGCGCTCAGTAACGCC
>DATIXG010000058.1:0-20769 GCA_035518815.1 Gemmatimonadales bacterium
TTACGCACGTTTCGGCGACGAGCTCACGAATCAGCTCGTGGAGCGGTTCAAACAGGTGGACGCGACCTACAAGTCCGATCTTCGAGAGCTGAACGAGTTCAACGTCGCCCGGTTCGATGCCAAGCGTGGTCCACCTGATAGGACGCTAGGACACCACCGTCGCCACACCCTCGATCAGCACGACTCACTCACGCATTGAGACCCAATCCCCACCGAATCAGCGCGACAGGCAGGCCACCGTAGCGCAGCACCGCGTCGTGGAATCCGCGCAGCGTGAACCGCGGGCCCTGCGCGGAGCGATAGGCCTCGCGCAGCCCGAGCAGCTCCCGCCGGCCCACGGCGTAACAGAGCTGGTAACCCGGCTCCGCGCAGTAGCGCCGCACTTCGGCCTCCGCGTTGCCGCGCTCCACGTGCAGGCCGTCCATCAGCTGGGTCACTGCCTCCTCGAACGTCATCCCTCGCGTGTGCAGTCCGACGTCGAGCAGGATCCGCAACGCGCGCCATAAGAGATGGACCCGCTGAAAGAGCAGCTCCTCCTCGGAGTAGAACCCTTCTTCCCCCATCATGTCCTCGCAGTACAGCGCCCACCCTTCGACGGTGAGTGGCGTCCACACGTTCTTGCGCACGTGCGACGGCTGGGCCTGGGCGTGGAGCAGCTGGAGATGGTGGCCGGGATAGCCTTCGTGCAGCGCCGTCACGGCCACCTCGAAGCGGCAGTGATCGCGCAGGATGCGCTCCTGCTCCTCCGGCGCGCGTTGCGCGTCGGGGGCGGTCACGTAGAACCACCCCGTGCGATCCGGTGAGTAGGGCCCCGGGCTGTCGTACGCCGCGAACGGGATGATCGGCCGCATGAATGCCGGGGTCGCCACCACGTCGAGCGGCGCGTCGGGAATCGGCGCCAACCCGCGCGCCGCGACGAAATCCCGCGCCCGGGCCATCTCGCTCGCGTACGCTCCCACGAGCGCGCTAGCCGGAGGATGGTCGGCCCGCAGCCGGTCGACCACCTCATGCCACGGCGCGTGCCCATCCAGCCGGCGGGCGCGCGCCACGATGTCGGCCTCGATCTCCTCCTTCAAGTGGTGCCCGTAGCGCCACAGCTCCGGGGCCGTGTCGCGCAACGCATGCTCGAAATGCATGTGGAAGTTGAAATCGTCTTCACCCAGCGCGAACCGCTCCGAGCCGACCTCAACCCAGCGCTCGACATCGGTGCGGAAGCCCCGGAGCGCCGCGATGGCGGCTGCCGCCTGCTCGGCCAGGTCTGGGGCCTTCCCTATGGTCCGGATCAGCTCGATTCCCCCGTCGCACACCTGCAGCGCGGTGTCGGCGAACAGCCGGACCGGCTCGAGCAGGGTGGCGCGCGCGTCCTCGAGGAATGCCGGCACGTCCTTGAGGCGGCCCAAAAGCGCCCCCGCCCGTGCCGCCGGCGTGCGGTCGCGCCGCAGCATCAGGACATGCAGGCCCCCAAGGAGATGGGAAAGCCAGAAAGCGGGGTTCTTGGCCTGCGGCCGCTCGTGCTCGAACCGCCGCACCGTCACCCGCACGTCGTTCAGGAGGGCCGTGCGGTCGATCTCGTCGTCCAGCTCGTCGGTGTCCGCTTCTTCGAGCGCGCCCGCCAGGGACTTGAGCGCGGCGAGGTGCGGCGCGAGCGCGGCCTGGCTGTATCGGCCAAAGCGGTCGTCATACGTGGTGATCCCCGCCTGCGTCGCCGCCACCGGATCGAAGTGCCAGCGCAGGTCGAGGTAGGACTGCTCGAGCCCCCGGAACGCCCCTACCGCCATGCGGCCTGCTTCAACAGGCGGTGGCATTCGTCGTCGGTCAGCACGTGGTCTGAGCCCTTCGCTGCCTCGAGCAGCGCGCGGCACGCCGCCTCGTCGGTCGAGTCGTACCCGTGCAGCTCGAGCCAGTACTTCACGTTCGAGAGGCCGGACAAGGGCGAGATCTCGATCGACTGGCTCAGCCCGAACTCCTCGGCGGGCACGGCGCTGTAGACGCGGTTCGCCAGCCAGTCGTCGCCCTTGCGCTTGGCCTTGATGATGGCGGCCGCATGGACGCCCGTCCCGGTGCGAAACGCGTCGGCGCCGAGGACGGGATAGTTCGCCGGGATCGGCAGGCCGACGGCCTCGGCCACCAGGCGGCAGTACTCCGGCAGTCGCGTGAGATTGCGCCGGTGCGCGCCCAGCATGTTGAGGTTCACGAGCAGCAGGTCCATCTCGGCGTTCCCCACCCGCTCCCCCACCCCCAGCGCGGTGGCGTGCACGCGGTCGACCCCGGCTTCGATGGCGGCCAGGCAATTGATGAGGCCCAGCCCGCGGTCCCGGTGTCCGTGCCAGTCCACTTTCACCGCCTGGGTCTTGACGATCCGCTGCTTCACGAACGCCACGAGCGCCTTCACCCCGTGCGGGGTCGCATGCCCGACCGTGTCGGCAAGGCAGATGCGCGTCGCCCCGCTGTCGATCGCCGCGCCGAACAGCGCGCAGAGCGTGTCGGGATGCGCGCGCGTCGTGTCCTCGGTGACATACATGACGGGGAGGCCGTGGCCCACGGCGTAGCTGACCGCGTCGGTCGTGGCCCGCACCATCCGCTCGAGCGTCCAGTCCTCGGCGTACTGGCGAATGGCGGACGACCCGATGAACGCGGCCACCTCGAGCCGCACGCCCAGCTCGTCCGAGATCCGCACGATCGGCTCGATGTCGGCGACTACGGTGCGGGCGGCGCAGTTCGGCGCGAGGGGGATGCGCTCGTCGCGGATCGCGCGGGCCAGCGCGCGCACCTGTTCCACGGCGCGCGGTCCCGCAGCGGGCAACCCGATGTCCGCCGCGGCGATCCCGATATCGGCCATGAGGTGGAGCAGGCGATGCTTCACGTCGGGGGAGGGGTCGCGCGCGGAGGGGGATTGCAACCCGTCGCGCAGCGTCTCGTCGTTCAGCTCGACGCGCGCGGCCGACCAGTCGAAGCCCGGGGCGGCCCGGTTCCAGTCGTGGATCAACTCGCGCTCGTCGCTCATTTCATAGTGTCGCTTGCCGCCGCACGGGGGTCAAGCGACCTTGTCATAACGATGAACGACGTGGTCGCGAAGGTCCTGGCCCACGAGCGCGTGCGCGCCGCCCGCCAACACATCGAGCGGACCGACGAAGTTACGCTCGCGCGGCAGGCCACCCTCTCGGCGATTCCGGCTCCGACTGGTGCGGAGACGCAACGGGCCGCCTGGACCGCGGATCTCTTCCGGGAGGTGGGGCTGCGGGACGTGTTCATCGACGAGGTCGGGAATGTGCATGGCTGGTATTGGGGGGACGGGGCAAGACAGTCGGGGGAAGGGTCGGCGCCCGTGGTCCTGGCCGCACACCTCGATACCGTGTTCGGGCCGGACGTGCGTGTGGCGGTCGCGCGACAGGGTGACCGGCTGGAAGGGCCCGGTATCTCCGACAACGCGCGCGGCCTCGCGGCCCTCATTGCCGTCGCTGAAGCCCTGGTGCGCGCGCGCGTGCCGACCACCCGTCCGATCCTGTTCGCCGCGACCGTGGGAGAGGAAGGCTCGGGGGATCTGCGGGGTGCGAAACACCTGTTCGCGCGCGACGGCCTGAAGCCTGTCGCCCTGATCGCCCTGGACGGCGCCGGGCTCGAGCGCGTCGTGCACCGCGCCCTGGGCTCGCGCCGCTACCGCGTCACCTTCCGGGGACCCGGCGGGCATTCCTGGGCCGCGTTCGGCGTCGCGAACCCGGCAAACGCCGTCGGGCGCGCCGTCGCCCTGCTCGCGGACCTGCCCATCAGGCGGGAGCCGCGCACCACCTGCGCGGTGGTGCGTCTCGGCGGAGGGACCGGCCTCAATTCCATCCCCCAGGAGGCCTGGCTCGACCTCGATCTCCGGAGCGAAGACCCCAAGGCGCTCGGCCAGCTCGACGTCACCGTGCGCGCCGCGCTCGAGCGCGCGGCCGACGATGAAAACCGGCGACGCACGGCGGGCTCGCCCCCGCTGTCCGTGGACGCGCAGCTCATCGGCGACCGCCCCTCGGGCGTCACGCCGCGCACCCATCCCCTGGTGCGCACGGCGGTCGCCGTGAACCGTGCCCTGGGCCGGGACGCCGAGCTGGCGAGCGCCTCGACCGATGCGAACGTGGCGATCGCCCTCGGCATCCCGGCGATCGCGCTCGGCGCCGGCGGGCGCGCGGGCGATGCCCACCTCACCACCGAATGGTTCGAGAATACGGAAGGGTCGTTGGGGCTCGTGCGGGCGCTGCTCGTCACTGCGGCGACAGCGGAAGTGGACTAGCCTCGAACCGATTGCTGGAAGATTCTCGACACCCGCACCACCAGCCCGCGCGGTGAGAACCGAATGACGAATGGCAGCATGCGATTCATGAACCCGGGCACCACCATCCGCTTCCCTGCCATCAGTCCCGCATAGCCGGCGCGCGCGACCGGCGCCGCGTCCATCACCCCCGGGAGCTTCATCAGTCGCGCGCTCCCCATCTTCGCCACGGCCTGAAACTCAGTGCGCGTCGGGCCGGGACAAAGAACCGTGACGGTGACGCCCGAGCCACGCAGCTCCTCGGCGAGGGCCTCGGAGAACGAGATCACGTAGGCCTTGGTCGCGTAGTAGACGGCCATGAAGGGCCCGGGAACGAAGCCCGCCGTCGAGGCCACGTTCATGATGCGCCCATGCCCGCGCGCGAGCATCCCGGGCAGCACGAGACGGGTGAGCTCCGTGAGCGCGCCGACGTTGAGTTGAATCATGCGACGCACGGTCTCCACATCCATCGTGGCGACCTCCCCGAGGGCGCCGAACCCCGCGTTGTTTACGAGGACGTCGACCCCAGCGGACCCACGGTTGAGCTGCTGCGCGAGCGTCGCGGCGGCGCCGGAGGCGGCGAGATCCATCGCGATCGCCTCGCAGGCGACCCGATGCCGCTCGGTGAGATCCGCGCCCAGGACCGCGAGCTCGTCTCGCCGCCGCGCCACCAGCACCAGGTCGTATCCGCCCGCCGCGAATAGTTTCGCCAGCTCGAGCCCGATACCGCTCGACGCCCCGGTGACCAGCGCGCGACCCTTCACAGGCTCAGGGAGTCACGGCGTCGGAGGTGAGGTTCCCAAGGTGTCGATCGCGTCGAGCGCCTCGCGGCTGTGGCGCGCGGGTTGGATCTGCGACGAATAGATCCGCCGCACCACCCCTTCGGCATCGATGACGAACGTCACGCGCCCCGGCCAGATGCCAAGAGTCTTGTCGACCCCGTACCGCTCCCGCACCGCCCCCTGGCGATCCGACAGCAGCCGGAACGTCAGGTGCTCCTTCGCGGCAAACCGCCGGTGGGAAGCAACGGAATCGGAGCTGATGCCCACGATGACGGCGCCGGCTTCGCTGAAGCGCTCGGCGTTCGCCTGGAACGCGCGCGCCTCGGTGGTGCAGCCCGGCGTGTAGTCCTTGGGATAGAAATAGAGGACGACGGGACCATGCCCGAGCAGCTCGGTGAGGTGCACGGGCGCCCCCGACTGGTCCGGCAGCGTAAAGTCCGGCGCTACGTCCCCGACCTTGAGCTTGTTGGGCTGCGTCACGTCCGGCCTCCTCGTACAACGTAGCGACTTAGCGACCTAGCGACGTAGCGACGTAGCGTCGTGGCTCCTGCCTAATGCGCCGCCGCCGCGCCTCCGGGTGCTCCCTTGTTCGTGTGCATAAGCAACAGAAGCGGTAGCGACAGCACGAAGCAGGCGCCGAACAGGAGGAACAGCTGCTCGAACGACAGCATCATCGCCTGGCGAGTGACCTGAATGTCGAGCATGCGCAGCGCCTTGGCGGCCGCGAGCGGGGCGGGCGTGCCGTTGGCGACCAGTGCGCCCTCGATGCCCGCCAGCCGGGCCCGCGCGACATCCGAGAACTGGGTCACGTTGGCGATCAGGTCGGCCCGGTGGATCTGCCCGAAGCGCTGCACGAGCGTCGCCGAGACGGCGATCCCCACGCTGCCGCCGAGCTGTCGCATGAGATTGAAGAGACCGGTGCCGTTCGGAATCCTGCTCATGGGCAGGTCGGCGAGGGCCAGATTCGTGAGCGGCACGAAGATCAGCCCGAGGCCCACCCCGCGGAAAATCAGCGGCCAGAGGAAGTCGCTCATACCGCTCTGCGTGGTAAAGTGCGCGTGCTTCCACATCGACAGAGCGAACAGACCAACCCCCGCGACGATTGACAGGCGGGCATCGAATTTTCCCTGTAAGCGGCCCATGAACGCCATCGTGAAGGCGCTCGCGAGGGCGCCCGGCAGGATCACGAACCCCGTCTGCTCGGCGGTGAAGCCCTGGAGATTCTGCAGATAGACCGGGAGCACGAAAACAGTGGCGTACAGGCAGACGCCCAGGACGCCGCCGAACACCACGCCCACCGCGAGCTGGCGGCTCCGGAGAATCCGCAGGTCCACCACGGGATGCTCGGTCACGAGCTCCTGCCACACGAACGCGATCAGGCACGCCGCACTGATCACACCGTACGTCAGGACCTCGCGGGATTCGAACCAGTCGAGCCGCTCGCCGCGCTCGAGCATCGTCTGCAGCGTCCCGATCCCCACGGCGAGCAGCAGCAGGCCGACGTAATCCACGCGCTCCGCCCGCTGCTGGTAGCGCGAGTCCAGCACGAAACTGAGCGACAGGACGAACGCCAGCATCCCGATCGGGATGTTGATGTAGAAGATCCACGGCCAGCCGAACGCGTCCGTGATGTAGCCGCCGAGCGTCGGGCCCAGCGTCGGGCCGACCATGACGCCCATGCCGAAGATCGCCATCGCCGTCCCGTACTCTTCGCGCGGGAATTCCTCGTACAAAATGGCCTGCGAGGTCGAGAGCAGCGCCCCGCCGCCCAGACCCTGCACGATGCGCCAGAACACGAGGGAGCCGAGGGTGTGCGCGTTGCCGCAGAAGAATGACGCGATGACGAAGAGCGCGATCGAGCCGGCAAAGTAGCGCCGCCGTCCGAAGAACGCCGAGAGCCACCCCGTGATGGGCAGCACGATCACGTTCGCCACGATGTAGCCCGTCGACACCCAGGCGATCTCGTCCAGCGTCGCGCCCAGGTTCCCCATCATGTGCGGGATGGCGACGTTGACGATGCTGGTGTCGAGCAGCTCGAGAATCGAGGCGATCGACACAGTGATCGCCACGATGTAGCGGTTCTTGTACCGCTCGTCCGTGAGGCTGGGCAGAATGGCGGTGGCCACGTTGCCTACCGAGTCGTAATGGTCGCCACCACGCTCATCCCCGGACGGAGCGGCTGGATCGAGTCGTTCGGCGCGTCAAGCCGGATGCGCACCGGGATGCGTTGCACGACCTTGGTGAAGTTGCCGGTCGCGTTGTCCGGCGGGAGCAGGGAGAACCGCGCCCCCGTCGCCGGCGCGATGCTCTCGACGTGGCCCGCGAAGTGTCGGCCCGGATAGGCGTCGACCGTGATATCGGCGACGGCGCCGGCATGGATGTTCGCCGTCTGCGTCTCTTTCAGGTTCGCGGTGACCCAGATATCGTCGAGCGGCACGACGCTCATCAGGGGCTGGCCTGGTTGTACGAGCTGGCCCAGCTCCACCGTCTTCTTGCTCACCACGCCGCCCGAGGGCGCGGTGATCAGCGTATACGACAGGTTCAACTCGGCCTGGTCGCGCGCGGCGCGCGCCGCACCCACACGGGCGTCCGCCCCGACGAGCGCCGCCTGGGCGGCGGCGAGCGTCGCGTCTGCCGCGTGCGAGGCGCCCTCCGCCGCGTCGAGCTGCTGCCCGCTCACGATCCCTTCCGCCGCGAGCGGCCGGACGCGGTCGAGGTCGGCCCGCGCCTTCAGGGCGTTGGCCTGCGCCTGCGCGACCTGCGCCTCCGCCTGCCCCACCCGGGCGCGGTTGCTCACGCCCGCCAAGGCCACCGCGAGATCACCGTCCGCCTGGGCGAGCTTGGCGCGATAGTCCCGGTCGTCGAGCACCACGAGCGTATCGCCCAGGCGCACCTGGCCGTTCTCGATCACCCGGACCTGGGTGACGAACCCGCCGACCTTCGGCAGGATCGGGATGATGTGGCCGTCGACCTGGGCGTCATCGGTCGAGACGTGCGTGCGCCCAATCCACCAGCGCCGGCCCCCGAGGGCGACGAGCCCCACGAGGATCACCCCCATGATGAGAAAGGTGATCTGGCGGCGTCCACCGGGCTTCGTGGAAGTGGCCGGGCTGCGCCGCACGGGCGCCGGCGATTGCGGCTCTGCTTCTGGCTTCATTGTCGTGGCCATGACTCACTCAGGGATTCGGGTTCAATGCAACGTGTGTGCGACGCCCACCGCCCGGGCGAGCGCCACCCGCGCCGCCGCCGCGCTGTAACGCGCGTCGATGTCGGCGTCGCGTGCCTGGACGAGAGACGACTGCGCCGTGATGACTTCGATGTTCCCCGCCACTCCCGCGCGGAACCGCTGACGCGCCTGCGCGAGCTCGTCTTCGGCGAGCCGCAGCCGCTCCGCCGCGATGCTCTGCTGGGCCTGGGCCGACTGGGCGTCGAGAAAGGCCGCCCGGACCTCGACACCAATCCCGTTCCGGAGATCGCGCGCCCGGATGTCCGATTCGTCGGCGATCGCGCGCTGCTCCGAGATCCGCCCCTCGCGGCGGAAGCCGTCGAGGAGCGGGATGGTCACCTGCACCGCGATCTGCCCCGTGCCGACCGCGTCCGGCACGGTGAGACCGTTCATGCCGTAGTCCCCGGCGAGGTCAATCCGTGGCAGTCGCTCGTTCGCGAACGCCGTGCTGGTACGCCGCGCCGTTTCCCCGTGCGCCAGCTCGGCCACGAGGTCCGGACGCGCCGCCGTCGCCGCCGCAATCGCGCTGTCGACATTGAGGGGCACGTTCGCCTGCGCGAGGCCGATCGCCAGGGTGTCGCTCAAGTCGAGCGGCACGGCGGGATCGAGCCCCAGGACCCGACCCAGGTCGAGACGCGCGCGGTCGCTCTCATTCCGGGCCACGACGAGCAGCCCCTGGGCGACGACGAGCTGGGTGCGGGCGCGCGTCACGTCGATCGCGGCGCTCACACCCGCCGCCCGCTGTTCCTGCGCCAGCCGCACCAACTCGGCCGCGATGCTCGAGTCGGCCCCCCGCGCCGCCACTGCCGCGCTCGAGCGTACGGCGCGCAGGTAGGTCAGGGCAGCTGCCTGGGCCGCACCTTCCAACACCGCGTTGCGGTCGGCCCCGCTTCCTCGCTCGAACGCTTGAGCCGCCTTGACCCGCGCGAATCCCGACAAATCGAGGAGCGTCTGCGTCGCCGCGATGCGTGCATCGTAGTTGTTGAACGGACCAATGACGGTGTCCGACGGGAGACTCGGTATCGGGAAGCCGAACGACTGGGGGCTGTACGAGCGGCGCACCCACGCGCCCCCTACCTTCACGCTGGGAAGCAGCGGACCGCGCGCTTCACGCACGCCCGCGCCCGCCTGGTCGATCCGCAGGTTCGCGATCGCCACCGCCGGCGCCTCAGCCGCCCGCCGCACGGCTTCCGCGAAGGAAAGCCGCAAAGGTGCCGCGCTCTGACCCGCGAGCGGCGCCGCGAGGACCGCCCAGGCCGCCAAGATCGCACTGTGCCGTAGCCGCATGCAGTCAATCCTGTGCGGGATGCTTCGCGATCCCGCGGAGGAAGATGTCGACGTGCTGATCGAGGTAACGGGGGACGTCGAATCCATCGCGCGTACAGAGCGCCCAGGAATGGCGCCAGTTGGCCGCGTGCAACAGCGGAGCCAGCGCGAGCCGCACCCCCACATCCACGTCGAGCGGCCGGAACTCCCCGCTCGCAATGCCTCGCTCGAGCACGCTCGCCATCAGCCGGTGCCCGCGCTTGACCACCTCTTCGTAGTAAAAGCGCGCGAGCTCGGGGAAGTTTCCGGCTTCGGCCATCATCAGCTTGGGAATGCCCGAGAGCTGCGTTTCGCCCACGCGCTGCCACCACCCGTGCGTGATTTCCTTGAACAGGTCGGCCGCGCTCCCCGTGTGCGCCGAAACCGTCTGCTCGCCGGTTGCGATGGCGGGCACGATGGTTTGCCGCACCATCTCCTTGAAGAGGGCTTCCTTGCTGGCGAAGTAGAGGTAGAGGGTCCCTTTGGTAACCCCCGCGCGACGGGCCACCTCGGTGAGCTTCGCCGCCCTGAACCCCCGCTCCACGAAGACCTGCAGGGCGGCCGCGACGATCTCCCCCGGCCGCGCCTCCTTGCGACGCTGCCACCGAGGACGCACCCGGCGGGGCGACCGGACAACGGTGTGACTCACGATGCTGACGCTCCTGAATTAATTACTGAACGGTCAGTAACTAATTGGGCGGCCCAGAAACGTCAAGCCCCGCAGCGCGCCGCCGCGGTAAGTTACCGTATGTTCTTGTTGGACAATACCTTACTTGCGCTCCCGGAAGAACCCCATCATCCCGGTGCTCGGCGGCTTCACGCCGAGTTGCCGCAGCATCGTGATGACCTGCCCACGATGGTAGGACGAATGATCGACCACATGAAGAAACATCTGGCGGAACGTGTGGGCGTACGCGCCCCCGCCCGTCGGCTGAATCGTGATCGTGTCGCTCAGCCGCGCGTCGGGGAATGCCCCAAGGAACGCCACCCGCTCGGCTTCGAGCCCGTCCCAGCGGGCGCGCGCGTCCGCCAGGCCGGCCAAGTCCTTCCCCTGTGCCACCCCCGGAGCCGGTTTGCCGAGCCAGCGCGTCAACCACAGCTGTTCGGCCCACACGATGTGGCACACGGTGCCGTGAATGCTGCCGAAGCTGCTCTTCAGGTCCCGCTGATACTGCTCCGCGGGGAGGGCGCCGAGGGCGTCGAACAGACGCCGGTTGGCCCAGGCGTTGTACGCGAACGACTCCTTTACTTCAGTGACATTCATGACGCCTCCGCGGATCCTCAGTCTCACTACCGCGCAGGGGCAAGCTCCCCGCCGGCCAGCACGCTCGCGACAATGGAGCGGCCCTCGATCACCTGCTCGTCACCCACCACGGAATCCCGCACGGTTGCGTCCACGACCCGCACCCGCTGCCCCAGGATGCTGTTCGCGATCGTGCTGCCACGCACTTCGCTCCCGGCTTCAATGGTGACGTTGGGCCCGAGGGTCGAGTTCTCGATCCGCACGCCCTGCTCGATCCGAACAGGCGCGATGATCCGGTTGCCCGCGGAGGCATCCGGCATGCGGGCCCGGCCGTCCTCGAGCAGGTGGTGGTTGGTCTCGAGCAGCGTTTCGACCTTGCCGCAGTCCCACCAGTGGTGGACCTCCGCGACGCGCACCTTGCGCCCGCGGTCCACCAGGTATTGGAAGGCATCGGTCAGATAGAATTCCCCGCCCTTCCCGGCGGGCCGCCGCTTCACCTCGGCGATCCCCTCGAACAGCGTTTGCCAGTCGCGCACATAGTAGAAGCCGATGTTAGCGAGCCGCGAAACCGGCGTGTCGGGCTTCTCCACGATTCGCACCATGTGGCCGGTCGCGTCGGTCACGACCACGCCGAAGTGCCGATAGTCCTCGACTTCCTTCGCCCAGATGATGGCGTCGGCGTCGCTCGTGCCGAGGACGCTCAGGTCGGCATCGAAGAGGGTGTCCACAAACATGATGATCACGGGACCGCGGACGAAGGGCCGCGCGAGATCCACCGCCCCCGCCGTCCCGTCCAACCTCTTCTGCTCGACGAATCGCGCCTTCATGGGGTAATGCGTGCCCACGTACTGCTCGACGGCCTCCTTCAAGTGCCCCGTGATGACGATCAACTCGTCGATGTCGAGGCCGGTGCCGCCCACCGCATCCATGACGTAGTCCATCACCGGCCGTCCAGCGACGTGCACGAGCGCCTTCGGAACCTGCTTGGTGAGTGGCAGCAGGCGCGTGCCCTTGCCCGCGAGCGGAATGATGACCTGCACGCTCACGTCCTCCCGTAGCGGTCGCGCAGCCGCACGACGTCATCGATCTCGGGCGTGGACGCCTCGAGCAGGTCCGAGGCGACCACGGCCTCGAATTGATGCACCAGTTTCGGCGTGAGATGGAACGACTCACCGCGCGCGAGCCGCCGCTCGATCAGCGCGTCGCCCTGTTGCAGGCGCAGGATGATCTCGCCGGCCAGGACGTAGATCGTCTCATCCTTCTTGTTGTGGTACTGGAGGCTCAACGCCTGCCCGGGCTCGATGTGCAAGATCTTGCCTACGTACCGGTCGGTCCGCGCCCAGATCAACTCGTGACCCCAGGGCTTTTCGACGCGATAAGGGAGGTCGGTCATGACCACATCTTAATGCGGAACGCGGAAGTGCGAAGGCGTCATGTCCGCAGGCTCAGTTCCAACGACGACGGCGCCGTCACGCACGCCGTCACGCAGACGCCGCACCCCACGCATCCCTCGGGGCGAAGCACGGGCCGCCCGCCCGCGTCGAGCCCCAGCGCACGCTCGCCCACCGGGCACACCCGGGCGCAGACGCCGCAGGCAACCCCGTTGAACGCGATGCAACGCGCGGGATCGAGCGTGAGGGTGCCCATATGAATCCCGGCCCAGCCATCCCGGGGCACCACCAGCGCGCCCGTCTCGCACGCACGCGCGCAGGGCATGTCGTCGCACACCACGCAGGCCTGAACCGAGGGCTCGATCATCGGTGCCCCGACTCCGAGGCCCGCCTCAGGAGGCGCCTTGACGATCGCGTGCACGGGACACACATCGATGCAGTCGCCGCAGCGCGTGCAGGCCGCGAGAAACGCGATCTCTTCCGCGGCCCCCGGGGGACGGAACACGCGGCGCGGGGCCACCCGCCGCTCGGCGCGCGCTGCGACTTCGCCCGCGAGCTTCTCGAACGCATTCCGGAAGAATCCGCGCCGATCCGTCGGCCGGGGGCGGGAGTCCATTCAGAAGCTCGCCCGCAAGCTCACGAGCCAGCGGAACGCCACCGCCTCGTCGGAAGTCCGGTTGTCGGCCGCCAGGTTGGGCTCGTTCATCTCGATCGGGAACTCCACCCGTAGCATCCACTCGAGCTCGCCGAGCTGCTGACGGGACGCGACCCCCAGACCTACGTCGTGCACGCCGGAATATGCGTGCGCGCTCGCATTTCCGAAGGTGGCCATCGAGTCGACGAGCCCGACGTCGGCGAATCCTCCGACCGACAGGTCCCGCACCAGCCCGTGCTTGCGCTGCCACACGACCCGGGCGATCTCCGCATTGAGCGCCACGGCCCAGCGCCCGCCGAGGTCGGGCCGGAAGGCCCGGAGGTTGGCGTCACCGGGCTCGTGGTACTGAAAGTCAGGGCGCACGAGCAGCGCGCCCTGGCTCCGCAGGAACGGGTTCGTGAACGTCTGATACGGATCCGCCCCCGCCACCATGATCCGCCGCTGCGCCAGCGGGTCGGCATGGCTCAGATATGCGCCTCCGAACACGCGCAGGCCCATCCGGGTGCCGAGCCAGAATGGCGCACGCAGGCTCGTCTCGCCCCACAGGCGGCCGAAAGCGGCCACGTCGTAGCGGTTCCCTGATTCCTCGCCAGGCCCGGGATTCCAATACGCGACGCCGAGGTGACCGGCGAGCCGCGCCATGAACACGCTCGTGCCCCGCTCGACCGTCGTCTCGACGCGGGGCCCCGCCTCGATGGTGCCGCCGTCGTCCCAGAGCCCCCGGTCCAAGTAGCCGAGCCCCGTGGTGGCCATCCAGATGGCGTCAAAACCGGCGTGCGGGTCGGCTCCGTAACCGGGATGCTGTTTCAAGGACCGGTCGACGTCGAGCGACGCGCCGGCCCGTCCTTCGACCGCCCACAGCGCGAAGGTCGAGCGGATGTGGGGCATGGGCTGGCCGAAGATCGGGTTGGTGATCCGCAGGTACCCGCCCACGGGCGCCGTCGCGTCGCCGCGCGTGGCGAACGAGCCGAGTACCAGATCCTTGTTGTACGTGCCGAAATAGTTGCCGCGCTCCCGCAGGCCCACGGTGAAGCCGCCGAAGTCGTTGTACCAGGCCACCGGGACGAATGCCCGGACCTGCCGGTCGCGGCGTACCGTTTCGTTGGTTGGATTGTCGAGCCGCAGGTCCCACTCCCCACTCCCCACGATCGCACGCCGTTCGTAGTTGTTCAGCATGTTCCAATCGTGCGTCCGCACGCGCGGATCGAGCATGAGGCGCTCCGGCTCGCGGGCGGTGACGAACTCCAGACGCTCGCGGGCAGCCTGGCCCTCGAGCCGCCCGTAGATCGTGTCGCGGTCGCCCACCTCGACGGGCATCCACCCGTCGCCCCGGCGCTCGACCTCGACCGTGGTGCGCCACCGGCCGTCCGGCAGGTGATGACGCGTGACCCTGGCCAGACGGTAGTCGATCACCGGCACCCCATGCAGCCACTGCGCGAACAGCCATTTCAGGTCGCGGTGCGAGACGTCCTCCGCAACCCGGCGGAGCGCGTCCTCGTCCACGTGCTTCAGCTTCCAGCGCGCGAAATAGGTCCGGAGGATCTCCGCCATCGCCGCGTCGCCGACCACGTAGCGCAGCTGTTCGTAAAAGAGCTGCGCCTTGGAGTAGATCATCTCCTGATAGGTCAGGAAATCGTTGAACCGCTCGCTCGCCTGCGAGATCGGCTCGCTCCACCCCTGGAGATCGAACCACAACATCTCGGACTCGAGGCCCGGATACCCGGATCTGCCGGTGTGGACCTCGTTGAACAGCGCCGACTGGAAGCTGGTGAAGCCCTCATCCAGCCACCCCTCGCGCCACTCGTTGTTCGCGAGCTGCCCCATCACGTACTGATGGCCGCTCTCATGGACGATCAGGCCGACCGACGCGCCCCCGTTCATGATCATCATGGGGAATTCGGTCCCACCGCCTTCGATGCGGTGCACGTTGGTGAGCTGCGGCCACTGGTAGGGACCGAACAGCCCGTCGAGCCACCCCAGGGCCCCTTCCGTCCGCCCCACCGCGATCCCGCGTCCCCAGGACGCACTGTCGCCCGGGAGATAGAGCACCCGCACGACCGCGTTGCCGTAGCGCCCCTCTTCGTACACGTAGTCGGGATTGAGCGAGAACGCGAAATGGTGTGTCTGCTCGGCGTGGAAGTGCACACACTTCCGTCCCGGCTCGACGGATGCATTCGCGCAGGTGGATGGCACGCGCCCGTAGAAATCGCGCTGATAGTCCACGGCTTGGGTCCGGTCCGCCCGCGTATGCTCCCACCCCGGATCGCCCTCGACCGGCACCCCGGTCGCCCCGATCACCTGGTCCGCCGCGAGGTCGAGCGTCACGTCGAACGTCGCGAATTCGCCGTAGAACTCACCCGCCGGATATAGCGGGTGATCCTCCCAGCCATACCTGTCGTAGACCACGACCTTCGGATACCACTGCGCGAAATCGAAGCGCCGGCCGGCCCGTCCCTGCCGCCGCGGGACCGTCGAGGGGCGCGCCTGCCACTGCACGTCGGCCGTGAGCGAGTCCCCTGGCGCGAGTGGCGCGTCGAGCTGCCAGTGCGCGATGGTCGAGTCCGGGGCGTAGGGGTAGTCCGGTCGCGCCGTCACTCCGCCAACGCGCGAGGCCGTGATCCGCTCGAACGCATAGTCCGGGTCGGCGAGGTGCCCGAACCGGTCCTGTCCCTCGACGCTGTCGGATGCGGCCCAGCGCGAGCCCGGCCGGAACGCGTTCAGGTACTGGTGGACGTAGAAGTCGCGCAGCGTGTCGGGCGAGTGGTTGACGTAGACGATCCGCGCGCGGCCGGTCAGCACCCCGGACGGCTCGTCCAGTCGCGCGGTGATCGCATACCGGACTTCCTGCTGCCAGTAGTCGGTCGAGTCGCGGACGAGCAGGTGCAGCAGCAGGAGTGGGACCATCGGGAGGACAAGGTACAACGGCTGGGCGCGAGCGGGGAGCCTCGCGGCGATGTGGTGTGGCGCGCGGCAATAGGGCGACGACTCCTGGGGCGGGCCGCGCATGTTGCGCGCACCCAAGACCCAGGAGGTCCCTATGTGCCGCCTCACGTTCCTCGCGCTCGGTGCCATCGCGTTCCTTGGCATCGCCGCATGCACCGACCGGCCCCCGACCGCCGTCGATGCCGACCAGGTGCTCGTTCCCACCGCCGGGGGGCCGGCGTCTCCCGTCGAGGAGCTGGCGCGAACCCTGGCGATGGGACTGCGCAGTCCGGTCCTACGCGCGTATCTCCGCGCCCAGATCCGGACCTCGCCCTATCGCGAGCAGAAGGTGCAGTTCCAGAGGTTTCTGGACGCCGGAGGAGAGCACGCACTGCGCGCGCTCGTCGCCGCGACGCACGGCTCCGCCGCCACAGTCGCTCAGAGCGCCCACGCCGCCGCGCCCCTCGAGCTGTATCTCCCGGTGCCGGCGCATCGCGTCGCCTGGATGGGCGAGGGACGCGTCCTCGTCGCCACCGCCATGGAGGACGGAGACCCACCGGTGGCGTTCGACACGGCGGGCCGTCGCTACGTTCTGAGCCCCTACACTCCCCCCGCCGTGCCGGTGCTCGCGCTCGTCCCTGTGGAGACAGACTTTGCTGCGCCGCCCCCACCCGACGCCATGATGTGTCTCGATGCGTGCGGCGGCGGTGGAGGCGGTGGAATCGGAAAGAGCCCCACGCCGCCCACGGGCCTGTACATGACGCAAAGCCATTTCACGCAGAAGTTTGAAGGATGGTTGAAGGGCGCACCCGAATTTGAGGTGCACATTCTCGGCCAGAAGGGGCAGACCGATTCGCTGGCGGACTACCAGTGCGCCGCCGAGCACCAGCCGGCCCCGTACTACTTCGATCAGAATGATCTGGACTGGACCGGCAACGTGCTGCTGTTCAGCCAGGCCCAGCTCGACGCGTACCGGGCCGCGCATCCGGGCCAGAACGTGCGGGTCTTCGTGGTGGAGGACGACGACGCCGCCTGCACGATCAAGACGGACAACCCCGGCTTCCTCGCCCTCCTGGACCAGCTCAACGGCGGGCGCACGGCCGGGAAGGACACCACGGCGAATGGCACCAAGGGATTCGTCGCGGCAGTCGCGTTACAGAAGCTGCTCGCTCTGGTGGCCTCGGTCATCAACACCAACGACGAGCTCGTCGGAAACGCCGTCGCGGATAGCGTAGCCGGTGAGGCCTACCCCGGCTTCAACTGGATCGTCAAGGGCGCCGACAATGCGACCAACGGATGGATCAAGCTCGAGATGCGATAGCCGAGTGCTGCGGTGCCTGGCGGCTCTCGCATGCGCGGCAACGCCGCTTGCGGCACAATGGAGCCTCGGCGCAGAGATCGGACTGTTGGCGTGCAGGGGGGGTGCGAGCGACACCGCCACGTCGGGCACCCCCAACACGCTGCGCCCATCCCAGGGCGCGACCTACGCCCTGCGGGTGCAGCGGTCCTTCGGCACCTTCGGTGCGGGAATGAGTTTCCTCTACAGCTCGACGGGCGTGGGTGCCGAGAACGAGGAGACGACGGTCGAGGCGAAAAGCAGCATGGAATTGCTCGAACTGGCGCCCGAGGCTTTCGTCGTGCTCGCGCGACCCGGCGCGGGGGGCGCCGTGCTCCTGCACGCCGGGATCCTCCTCGACCACTGGTCGCTGCAAACGGACGGCCGTGATCGCGTGGCAGCGCTCGCGGCCGTCTCGCTCGACTGGCCGATGACAGGCCGGTGGAGCGGAACCTTCCGGGCCGGCCTGGCCGTCGGTCCCTCGGTTTTTGATGAGGAAGAAATGCCGGATGGGTTCAAGCGCCACGCCACCTGGCGGCGCTCGATCGCGGCCGGCGTACAGCTCCGCCTGTAACGCCGCCGCGCGACGACCTGGGCTAGGGCGTCGCGAGCAGCCGCCGGCGCAGCTCCGTCAGCCGGCGTCGCACCGAGCCATCGTACACGCGGTCGCCGACCCGCACCACCACGCCGCCGAGAATCCCCCCGTCGGTCCGGAAGTGCGCCCGGACATCCTTGCCGAGCGCGCGTTGCAGACGGGTGACGATCTCCTGTTGCAGCTTCTCATCGGGGGACTTCGCCACGGTCACGCCGGCGTGGACCCGGTTGAGCTTCAGGTCCACCAGGGTCTGGTACTCGCTCGAGATCTCGTCCAGCAACCCCTGGCGACCCCGCCGCACGACCGCCTGGAGGAACCGCACGAACTCGGGGGCCGCGGCGCCTGTGAGGGCGCGCGCCAGGAGATCGGCCTTGGTGCTCTTGGCCACACGGGGTGAGTCGAGCGCCACGGCGATCCGCTCGTCCGATCGGACTGCGCCCGCGACGGCATCGAGCAGCTCGCCGAACCGCTCGATGGTCTGTGCGCCGCCGCTCGCCTCGCCCGCGAGGACGAGCGCCTCAGCGTAGTTGCGCGCAACCGTGGTGCTCTTCACGTCCGCGTGCCGAGCGTCTCGAGGTATTCCGTAACGAGGCGGCGATTCGCGTCGTTATCGAGCTTGGCGTCGATCAGCTTCGCCGCGGCCGCCAACGAGAGGTCAACCGCTTCCCGTCGCAGTTCGAGCACCGCCTTGCTCTTCTCCTCGGCGATGTCTCGGCGCGCCCGCGCGAGCTGCTCGTCGGCCGCCTCGCGTGCCTTGGCGACCAGCGCGGCGTGCTCCTTCTCGGCGGCCGTCTTGGCGCGATTCAGGATCTCCTGCGCTTCGGCCTTCCCTCCCGCGAGCAGCTTTTTGTGCTCCTCGAGCAGCTTGGCGGCCTCCGCGCGGCTCTTCTCCGCCTCCGCGATCTGCCGCTCCAGCCGTTCCTCGCGCTCCCGCACGGCGCCCAGCAGCGCCGGCCACGCGGTCCGCTTGAGGAGGAAGAACAGGAGCAAGAAGACGACGAGCGTCCATATCATCAGTCCCCCGTCCACGGTCAGAGGACTGGGGCTGGCGGCCGCCTCTTCCGAGACGGCGAGCAGGCTGAGCCAGGGCAACATCATGTGCTGCACCTCGTGCCGTGGCGGCGAGGCGGACGCCGCGCCGCCCCCGGCTTCACTAGAAGTTGATCTTCCCCTGCATCACGAACGCGACGACTGCGGCGAACAACGCAACGCCTTCGACCAGCGCCGCCGCGATGATCATTGCCGTCTGAATGCGGGCGCTGTTCTCCGGCTGGCGCGCCATTCCTTCCACCGCCTGACCACCGATGCGGCCGATGCCGATGCCGGCGCCGAGCACGGCGAGGCCGGCCGCGAGGCCGGCGCCGATCAGGCCGTAGCCCTTCCCGGCCGTGTCCGACGCGACGGCCTGCAGCAGGCCGAGCAGATGCACCATGACGAGCTCCTCGAGTAGTGCGGGAGACGCGTAGTGAGCTTCGCGCCCACCGCGCGCGCCGATGCTCCCAGTATCGGCGCCGCCGCGGCCGCCCGCCTTCGGTCTCGATCGAGACCAGCGGGCTTCGTCCGTCCACTTCACCGTCCCGGGGACGGACTACGTCGGACGGCACCGCGGGCGCCCGCGGCCGTCCGTCCTGCGACCTCAGTGCTCCGCGCGCATCAGCCCGATGAAGACGCTGGTGAGCAGCGTGAACACGAACGCCTGCAAGAACGCTACGAACAGCTCGAGCAACATGATCCCCGTCGCCATCACCGATGCCAGAACGCCGACGGTGTAGCTCTTGAAAAAGAACGTCAGCCCGATCAGCGCCAGGACCACCACGTGTCCCGCCGTCATGTTGGCGAACAGCCGGACCGCCAGTGCGAACGGCTTCGCGAGCTTCCCGATGATCTCGATCGGCGTCATGATCACGAGCATCACCGGCTTGAGCAGCGTCGGGAGGCCCTCCGGCAGGAAGAAGATCGTGCCGAGGTATCCCTTCAGGCCGAGCGTCCGCATCCCGGAGATTTCGATCACCACGAGCGAGATCAGGGCCATCGCCCCGGTCACCGCGATGTTCGCGGTCGCCGTTGCACCCCACGGCAGGAGGCCGAGCAGGTTGGCCGTGAGGAGAAGGAAGAACACGGTCAGCAGGTAGTTGACGTACCCCTCTCCGTGCGCCCCCACGTTGGGCAGGATCACCTCCTGCCGGATGTAGAGCGCGATGGCTTCGATCGCGCCCGCGAAGCCCCGCGGGGGCCGGTTCTCGGCGTGCGCCCGCGCGACCGCCCGTGCCGTGTAGAGCAGCACCAGCGCCACGAGCAGCGCGGCGCCCAGGAGGAACACGAGGTGCTTCGTGATCGAGAAGTCGATGGCGATGCCGCCGATGTGCACGGGCGGGAAGCGTGGCAGCTCGAGCGCGTAGGTGTACGGCGGATTCCAGTAGGGCAGCTCGAGGTAATGCGAGTTGCTGAGATGCTCCATGATGTTGATCTCATTCGACGGCGCGTGGGCCGGCTCCTGCGCGCGCGCTAGAGCCGGCACGAGCATCAGCGCGGCCGCCATCAGCACCAGCATCCCACCTCGACGCGTATGGATCATCCCAGTGCGGCTCCTGACCCTCCGATGAGCGCTCCGGCTTCCACGGCGATGAGCGCGACCAGCACCAAGGCCAGCGGTACGAGCGCCGGCTCGAGCGGCCAACCGCGCGCCGGCGCCACGACCAGCGCCATGACCGCGAGCAGCGCGACGCGAGCCGCGATTCCCACACCCCACACGGCGAGGAAGCGGCGCCTGCCGATGGAGCGGATCAACCACCACCCGAGCGGCGCCTGGACCATGCAGGCGAGCACGAGCGCGGTAATGAGCGGCGCGCGCCACTCCGGCGCCGCCACGCGGCTCGTGATGAACGCCACCGTGGCCACGACGCCCAGCCCCACGACATATCGGCCGCCCCGGCTCACGACCCGTCCGATCCTGAGTCGCGGAGCGCTTGCACCAGCCAGTAGAGCGACGCGCCGAACCCGAGCATGGCGCCCACGATCGTGAAAATCCC
>DATIXG010000059.1:0-10369 GCA_035518815.1 Gemmatimonadales bacterium
CGCGTCACGACCGTGCCGTCCGGCGCCACCACGACCGAGCCGCCGGAAAACCCCTTGCCTCCCTCGAAGCCCACCAGGCTTGCGTAGGCAACGAACACACCATGCTCCTCTGCGATGCCGCGCACCACCCGCTCCCACCGCAGGGCGCTGGCGGGCAGTGCCACGCCGTCCACTGGCTGCTCGTCCGCCAGGCCTGCGCCTCCGGCGCCGCGGGCCGGCGACGCGCTCGGCACGACAATGAGCTGCGCCCCATCGAGCGCGGCGAGCGTCGCCGTGAGCGAATGCCACGCATCCTCGCACAACAGCATCGCCACCCGACCTAGCCCGGTATCGAAGGCCCGCACATCGCGACCCCGCTCGACAAAGCGCTCTTCGTCGAACACACCGTAGCTCGGCAGGAACACTTTGCGGTGGACGTGCTTGACGCCCGCATCCGAACCGCCGAGCGTGGCGTAGAGGGCGGAGTTGTAAAGACTGTGCTCGAAGACTTCGTAGAATCCGACGATCACATCGAGGGGGCGCGAGACTCGCACGTTTTCGAGGTCCCGGAACAGCGTTCCAGCGGTCACCGCGACGTCGCGCACGCCCCCTTCGACGAAGTAGCCCGATGTGGCCGTCTCGGGAAAGACCACCAGGTCCGCGGCGGGCTCGAGCGAAGCGACCTGCGCCAGGACCCCCCCTATCCGCGCGACATTGGCGGCGTAGTCGCCCTTCTTGGGACGGATCTGGGCGATGGCAAGGCGGGGCATGGAGGAAAGATAGGGCGGTAGGAGGCGGTAGGAGGCGGTAAGGGGCGGTAAGAGGCGGTACAGCACTGTGTATCCTACCGCCCCCTGCCGCCCTTACCGCCCCTTACCGATTCTTGTCGTCTCCTACGATCTTCGATCTGTCATGATCCTTCTCATCACCCTCGGCGGCATCGCGGGAACCCTGGCCCGCTACTTCTTGCAGGGACTCGTCCAGCCCAAGGGCGACGTGTTCCCGTGGGGCACCCTCGCGGTCAACATCTCGGGGTCGCTGTTGCTGGGCCTGATCATGCGGCTCGCCACAGGCGCTGCTATCATTTCGCCCCAGATGCGTGTCGGTCTCACCATCGGCTTCTGCGGGGCGTTCACGACGATGAGCACCTTCAGCTATGAGACCATCGCACTCACGGCCGACGGCGAGTATTGGCGCGCCGGGCTGTATGCCGGCAGCACGGTGATCGGTTGTCTCGCCGCGACGGCATTCGGAATGGCACTCGCGAGCAAGCTCCTATGACCCGAACCCTGGCCCCTAACCCCAACCCCTCAGAGCTACCCATGCACCACCGGTTCAAAGGTGAGCGCACCCTGATGCGCATCTTCATCGGGGAAAGCGACAAGTACCACGGCCAACCCCTCTACCAGGCGCTGGTGCAGAAGCTGCGCGCCAAAGGGCTTGCCGGTGCCACGGTGTTGCGCGGTGTCTCGGGATTCGGTGCAAGCAGCACGTTGCACACCGACAAGGTGCTGCGCCTCTCCCTCGACCTGCCGATCGTGATCGAGGTTGTCGAAACAGAAGAAGCAATCCAATCAGTATTGGGCGACCTGGACGAAATGATCGGTGGTGGGCTGATCACACTCGAGCGTGCTCGCGTGATCATGTATCGCCCTGCCAACGCACCGCCGAGCGAGCGGGAGCTGCACCGCATCGAGGGATTGAAGGAGGATTGACAAACCAAAAAGAATAGGGGCGCAGCGTGCTGCGCCCCTACCGTGTTCCGCATCTCATGTCTCCGGGCAGCTACCTGCGTCGACCGCCGCCCCCACCTCCGCCGCCACCACTTGGCGCGCTACGACGCCCGCCACCGCCTCCGCCGCCACCCCACGCCCGCCCTCCACCACCACCGCCACCACTTCGCGGCGGACCAGCGCTGGCACGTGGCGATCCGCCGGAATTCCGACCGGGCGACCCGGAGAAGCTGCGGCCCGTGGACCCGCCGAAGCTGCGCCGTACCGGCGCGGCGGTCGAGCTGCGACCCGACGACGGAGCGTACGTCCGGCCCGATCCGAATGACCGGGACGGAGCGGTGCTGGGACGCAGGCCGCGCTCACTCCAGGTGCTCAGGCTCGCCTCGGACCGCCGGGCTGCGAAGTTCGACTCGGGAGTGCGAACCCGAGGCCGGGCGTATGGGAACGGCGACGTCGGAGACCCAAACCGGTACGGTCTCGAGAACGTGTATGGAGAAGAGAAGCCGTACGGACGATAGCCGCCGTAGTAGAAGGGCCGGTAACCATAGTAGTACGGCCGGTAATAGAGCGGCGGATAGTACGGCCAATAGCCCACGTCGCAGCCCCAGGGGCCCCACCAATAGTTGGTGCAATACGGACCGTACCCGACGCCAATGTTCCACCACGGGCCATAGCCAACGCCGAGCCCGACGCTCACGCCGACGTGCGAGTGCACCGAGCCGTCGTCTACATAGCCGGGGTTGAACGACGGCCCATCACTGTCATAGGCCGTCGCATTGGGAAGCGTGTAGGTCGCCACGTCATACTCGAAGTGGCCCTCTCCCACCATCCGCTGGACGATGTCGAGCAGCGCCTGCTCTCCTTCGGTGCCCTCCTGCCGTTCGTCCAACGCTTTGGGGTCCCAGTGATCGCCGCGCACGAAATCGTGGAAGTCGAAGGCGTATCCACTCGGCGCCCAAGCGGCGAGCACGTAGCCCGTGCCCTCCTGCTCGTCTATCACGAATGCCTCGTGGTCACCGCGACTCCGCACTTCGAACTTGCGATCACCACGCACGAAACCGTCGTCCCCGGGGTCGAGCGGGAAGAGCACGCGAACGCGGCCCTCACCATCGGCCCGTAGCACGAGCAGGTAGCCGTCGCCCTGAGCGCGGACATAAACCCGCACCCGATCGCCGTTCGCGAAGGAGTTTTCGGAGTTGAGCCAAACCTGTATCGGCGGATTTTCCGGACGCGTCTTGGGAGCCGCAACTGCGGGTGCCAGAAGCGCTAGTGCCAGCGTGGTGATCATAAACCCCTCCGTCCTGCCTATTTAGGAAGCTATCGCAGCGCCTTTCAGAAGTACAAGAAGCATGCCCGACCCTGTCAGCATGGCCGGAGTCGGGACCTGTCTCCCACAGGGAACACTCGTCTCACGGCCGGACCACAGGGTAAGCTTCGTCACATGAGCGCGTTGCTCGACGCCGTCGAGGGGATCCTCAATGCCTGCGAGCCGGTGGCCGGTTTGGTAACCGGCGGCCAGCCCGAGCTCGCACACTTGGCCGCCCTGAAGCGAGCCGGCTGTGACGTCGTGATTGACACCCGGGACCCCATGGAGCCACAGCCCTTCGATGCACCGACCGCCGTCCAGGCCGCCGGACTCGAGTACGTGAACATCCCTGTCAGCCATACCCCGCTTGACGACCATGCGATCGAGCAGATGCGCCGGGCCGTCGCTGAGGCGGGCGGCTCGCGTCGCTTCTTCATTTATTGCAACTCCGGCAACCGGGTCGGGGCGGCGCTGATCCCCTACCTGATGCTGGATCGGGGCGTCGGGGAGGAAGACGCGGTCACGGCCGCGATGCGCATTGGGACCCGTCAGGCGGATCTGTTGGAATGGGCGCTGGGCTACGTGCGGCGGAGCCGCTAGCGGGAGCGGTGCCAGTACATCCGCATCTCACTCACCTTGCCGTCCTTCGTCTCGCAGAACATCGCGCCGCGGGCGTCCACCCATTCGCCGGTACGGCGGCGTCGGTAGGTGCAGCGAAACTCGGTTGCGAACCATGGGCCGGCGGAGTAGATCTCGCCCGACTTGAACGACACGTCGGCCTGCGTGCTCGGGACGTCACTCCAGTAGGCGCGGATGGCCCCGATGCCCGCGGCCTTCTCGCTGAACGGTGTCTCGAGAAAATTCGCATCGGGCGTGAAAATGCTGGCGATGGCCTCGACGTCTCCCCGCTCCCATCCCGCGCCGAAGGCGTCCACCAGCTCGCGATACGCTGCGCTCATGGGGCCAATATACGTGCCTGGGGGCACCCACGAACCGCGTCTCGGGTAACAGGGGGCGTCACTCTTACCAGGAGGTAGCCATGCTGGAGCAAACTCTTGCAGCGGTGACCGTCATTGCTTGTGCTGCCCTACCGCTCGCCGCTCAGGCCAAGCCGGGCGCAGGCGGGAATGAGATGACCATCACCGGCCAGGTGGTCGATCTCAACTGCTACACGACTTCGGGCGCGTCGGGCGTCGCCCACAAGCAGTGCGCGCAGGCCTGCGCCAAGGCCGGCGTGGCCCTGGCGATCCTGGGTTCCGACGGCACTGTCTACGTGGCCGTCAGCTCGAAACCCGCCGACCCGCAGAACTCGAAGCTCATGCCGTTCGCCGAGGAGAAGGTGAAGGTGACGGGCACGCATCGCTTCGCGAACGGGCTCCACACGATCGAGATCACGTCCATCGCCGCCGCGACCTGACGTGCGTCGCGTGCTGGGCGCCGCGCTCGCGGCGGCGGCCCTGTCCGCCTGCCGGCCCGCGACGCCCAGCCGCGTTCTGCTCTTCCTCGGACGGTCCCCTGCCGCGCTCATCGACGGTCTCTCCTGGGCGCCCGACCCCGACTCGAGTCGCCTCGTCGCCTGGGATAGCGCGCTTCACGTTGCCGCCACGTTCACGAGCCCGCGCCTTGCCACGCCCGTCGCGGTTAGCGCGCTCGGCTCGCGCCTACTCGTGAGTGAGCGGACTGGTGAAGCGGTCGTGTTCGACACCCACGGGAATGTGGTGCGCGAGTGGGACCCTGCCAGCGTCGCCGATGTCTACGCGGCCGCGGGAAACCGCGTCGCGAGCGCCCGGTCGCCCTACTTCATACAGCTCGGCGCCGAGCCCGATACCGCGCCGCTGATCCGGCTGCTCGATACGCTGGGCCGCCCCGTCGGCCGGATCGGCACGGTCGACATGCCTGCTGCGACGTTCCTCTCGCAGCTCGCGAACGCCGGCGCGCTGGCCATGGACCAATCGGGCGCCGTGTACTTCGCGCCGCTCGCGCGCGACGAAATCAGGAAGTACGACGCAAGCGGCGCGCTTCGCTGGACCGCGTCGCGCGGTCGCGTGCCTCGGGAGAGCGACCCGGTGCTTGCTACCCGCCGTGGCGGCACCGTCACGGTGCGCTACGCGAGCCTCAACATCGCACTCGCTCTCGGTCCGGACGGCCGGCTGTACGCGCTCGGCGGGGAGGACTCGGCGGCGACGCAGCTGCGCGTCGATGTGCTGGATACAGCGACAGGAATGATGGTCGCGACTCGAAAGCTCGCCCCCGGTGAGACAGCCGTGCTCGTGCATCGAGACGGCCGAATCGAGACGCAGAGCGCGGAGAGCCTGCTCGCGGGGGTCACGTCTGGCGAGCGGCGGCCCTTCACGCCGGCCTTCGCACTCGCAAACCTCCGCGGTGACACGATACGCCTCGCCGATTTGGCGGGGAAGGTGGTGCTCGTGAACTTCTGGGCGTCGTGGTGCGACCCCTGCCGTGAGGAGTTTCCGCGGATGGCGGCGTTGTACCGGGAGCTCTACGGCCCTGACTTCGCCATCGTCGCCATCTCCGACGACGTGGACCTGGGCAAGATGCTCGACTTTGTGAAACGCTTCCGGCCACCGTTCCCGGTGCTCGTGGGCGGCGGGCGGATGCGGACGACGTACTACTATCGCGGGCTACCGTATTCCGTGCTTCTCGACCGCCGCGGCCGCGTGATCGAGCGCATCTTCGGCTTCGGGGGCGACGCCGAGTTCGCAAACCTGCGCACAGCTATTGCAAAGGAGATGAGCGCCCCCTAGCGTTTACCTGTGGACACGCCCCATCCCCCTTCTCCGCTCCCGCTTCCCATAGTCATAGACACGGATCCCGGCGTCGACGACATGCTGGCGCTGTTCCTCGCCCTGCGGTCGCCAGAGCTGGACGTGCGGGGCATCTCCACCTCCTACGGCAATACGGAGGTCGAGCACGCGCATCGGAACGCGGTCGAGATTCTGCGTCTGACCAAGACCCGAGTGCGGCTCGCGGTGGGGGCGCGGCGCCCGCTGGTTCGCGCGCTTGCAGTGGCGCGCGAAACCCACGGCGAATCGGGGCTAGGATACGCGGCCGTTCCCCCGGCCGGGGTCATTCTGGATTTCGTGCGGCCTCTCGACCGCCTGCTCGCCGAGCAGGAGGATCCGGTGACGCTCGTGACTCTCGGGCCCCTCACGAGCCTCGCGCTCGCTTTGCGACGGGATCCCGAGCTGGTGCGCGCCAAGGTTGCGCGCCACGTCGCCATGGTAGGGACGCTCGGGGGCAAGGGGAATACGACGCCCTTGTCGGAATTCAACGCCTGGTGCGATCCCGAGGCTCTGGACGCCGTACTCCGCGCGGAGCTGCCCACCGAGCTGGTGGGCTTGAATGTGACGCGTCATATGAGCGTCACCGTAGCCGAGATCGAGCGACTCGGCGAGTCGAACACCGCACTCGGAACGTGGATGCACGACGCGCTGCGCTTTTATGCCGAGTTCCAGCGGCGTCGCGAGAAGGTGGAGGACTGCGTGGTGCACGATGTCCTTCCGATCGCGGCCCTGATCCGGCCAGCCGTGCTGACGTTCAAGCGGGCGCGCATCCTGGTGGACCGGGACGACGACCAACGTCGCGGGCGGACTCGGGAAGATCCCGAAGGCTCGGATGCCTTGGTCGCGACCGAGGCCGACACGCCCACCGCGCACGCTCTGCTGGTGGATCGCGTCTTCCGCTGGGCCGCGACCCCGGTGCGCACCATGGCGCCAGTGTCGCCACACGGACCGCCCACCGGAGCCAACGCCTGAACCCCCTGCCCCGCAAAGTCGCCATTCTCGGCGCCGGGGAGATCGGGTGTGGGTGGGCGGCGCTGTGCGCCTCGGCAGGATGGCCGGTGATGCTGTTCGACACCAACGCTCGCGTGCTCGAGCGGGCGTCGACCGAGGTCCCCCGACGGGCTCACGCGATGATCGCGCTCGAGCGGGCTCCGCACGGCATCGTGGAGCGCGGATTGCACGACCTCCAGCAAGGTCGGAGCCTCCTGATGACCGTCCAAGGCGCGGACTGGGTCATCGAGGCGATCAGCGAGGACCTGATCGCGAAGCAGAAGCTGCTCGATGCCGCCGACCAGGTGGCTGGGCCCGACGCCCTGATTTCGAGCTCCTCCTCAGGGCTCAGACCGAACGACATCTTCGGTCGCTGTCGCCGGCAGGACCGCTGCATCGTGGCGCATCCGCTCAACCCGCCAGAGTTCATTCCTCTTGTCGAGATCGTGCCGGGCGACCGGACGAGCCCGTTGGCGGTGACCCAGGCCCACGAGTACCTCGAAGCGCTTGGCCGCGTCCCAATCGTGATCAGGAAGGCGGTGCCCGGATACGTGGTGGGGCGAGTGGCGGCGGCCGTATGGCGGGAGTGCGTTGACCTCGTCCTCAAGGGCGTGATCGACGTCGAGGACCTCGATCGCGCGGTGTCGCTCGGTCCTGCCCTCGGATGGGCCGCGGCCGGCCCGCATCTCAGCTATCACCTCGCCGCGGGCGAGGGCGGGGTCACCCTGTTTCTCCAGCGGCTGCTCGCGAGCTTCGAGGAATGGTGGAGCGAGCTCGCCACATGGAAGCAGCTCGAGCCGGAGCAGCAGCGGGCGCTGATTCACGCGATCGAGCGGACGTACAAGGGCAAGATCGAGGCTTTGGGAGCGGAGCGGGACCAGCGCCTCTCCGCGATCCTGCGAGCGCTCGAGCCTCCGCAGTAGCGCGCCGCTAGCGCGGCACGCGCACCATCAACACGGGCACCATGGTCCGGTGACGCAGCTCGCTCGCCACGCTGCCCCGCACCATGTCGTTCAGCCCCCGATGGCCGTGAGTGGCCATCGCGATCAGGTCACACCCTTCGCGCGTCGCTACGTCGCTGATCTCGGCAGCCGGGTCACCCGCCGCGAGGATGGCATCCACCTCCAACCCATCTGACCTGAGCTCGCTAGCCCGCCGCTCCAGGTAGGCCCGGTCCTCGCGCATCTCCTCCGACTCTTTCAGGTCGAGCTCGTGAATGTTGCGCGCTACCCACCCGTCGGCGACGTGGATCAGGAGCAGGGACGCATCGATCCGTTTGGCGAGCCGGCGCACGTGCGCCAGGATGGTCTCGTCGGCCGACGAGTTTTCCAGCGGAACGAGGATCCGCGAGTACATCAGGTGAGCCAGGACCGGACGGTCTGGAGGAGCAGCCAGGCGTTGAACCCGGCGATCGCGAACGCGACCACGTAGGCGAGGACCTTCAGCCACACCGGGTTCACGAACTCGCCCATCTTCAGGCGGTCTGACGTGAATCGCACGAGTGGGAACACCGCGAAGGAGAGTTGCAAGCTCAGAATCACCTGGCTCAGGATCAAGAGCTGCGCCGTGCCGCTCTCCCCAAAAAAGATAGCGGTGAGCGCGGCCGGCACAATCGCAATCAAACGTGTGATGAGACGTCGCAACCACGGGCGGATCCGGATATTCAGGAATCCTTCCATGACGATCTGCCCCGCCAGCGTTCCGGTGAGGGTGGAGTTCTGGCCGGAAGCGAGCAGAGCGAGGGCGAAAGCCGCGCTCGCTCCGGTCACGCCGAGCAGCGGCGTCAGAAGCTTGTACGCGTCCTGGATCTCGGCCACCTCGCTGTGTCCCGACGTGTGGAACGTCGCGGCCGCGACGATGAGGATGGCGGCGTTGATGAACAGAGCGAAGGTCAGCGCGATGGTCGAGTCGAGGAAGGAGTACTTCACCGCCACCCGCCGCCCTTCCGTGGTCTCCTCGTAGCGGCGCGTCTGCACGACAGAGGAATGCAGGTAGAGGTTGTGTGGCATGACCGTCGCACCGAGGATCCCGATGGCGATGTAAAGCTTATCCCGGTCCGCGAGAATCGACGCGCCCGGCACGAATCCCCGCGCGATCGCGCCCAAATCAGGTCGGGCGATGATGATCTCGAACAGGAAACAGCCGGCGATGGTCGCGATCAGCGCGACGACCAGCGCTTCGAGCAGGCGGAATCCCTTGTGCTGCAGAAACAACACGAGCAACACGTCGAGCGACGTGATGGCGATTCCCCAGGGAAGCGGGATTGCGAACAACAGGTTCAGCGCGATGGCCGATCCGATCACCTCGGCCAGGTCACATGCCGCGATCGCAATCTCGCACAGGACCCACAAGCCCAGCGCCGTGGGCCGCGAGTAGTGGTCCCGGCACGCCTGCGCGAGGTCGCGCCCTGTGACGATCCCGAGTCGCGACGCCAGGCCTTGGAGCAGAATCGCCATCAGGTTCGACAACAGAATGACCGACAGGAGCGTGTATCCAAAGCGCGACCCACCCGCGAGATCGGTCGCCCAGTTCCCCGGGTCCATGTATCCCACCGCCACCAAATAACCGGGGCCCGCGAAGGCGAGCGCCCTGCGCCACCATTTTCCTTCCGAGACCGGAACAGTACGATAGACCTCGGCCAGGCTGGGTGTGACGCGCGGCAGCCGCCACCCAGGGTGGGACGTGGGCTCGACGCGCAGCGGTTCGGCGCTCACCGCGCGGCCGCCCGGCACCACAAGAGCTGTCCCAACTCGCGGCCAACGACTCGCACGCCCTCCGCGAGCCGCACGACCGTGGGTCCGTTGAAGGGGTGACGCTCGGTAACCGTAAGGAGGGCGCCCGGCACGAGCCCCTGACCGGCGAGGTAGTCGAGCCGCGCGGGGTCCTCGGTCCCCACCTGGCGCAACTCGAGCTGCGTGCCCACGCGCGCCTCCGCGAGGGGCACGAGATCGGCTTCCTCGATCTCTCCCGCGGCGGTAGGGATGGGTGCACCGTGCGGGTCGTAGTGGGGATCGCCGAGGGCGCGCGCCATACGCTCGATCAGCTCGTCCGATACAGCGTGCTCGAGCCGTTCCGCCTCCTCATGCACGCTGCTCCAGTCGTATCCCAGCTGCTGGATGAGGTAGACCTCGAGGATGCGATGGCGGCGAATCATCTTGAGGGCGGCGCGACGGCCCTGCGCGGTGAGCTGCACGCCTCGATACGGCACGTGCTCGATCAGGCCGGTCTCCGACAGCCGCTTGACCATGCCACTCACCGAGGGGGGAGAGACGTCCAGATTGGCGGCGATGTCGCGAGTCGCAGCGAATCCCCCCTGGCTCGAGAGGTGGTAAATCGCCTTGAGATAGTCTTCGACCGACCGCGTGAGCGGCGGCTGGTGCAAGGACGCCTGCATGCCGTTTCTCCCTGCCGGAAAGGCGCGCGTTTCGCATTCGAGCCGGTGTGATCAACATGATGCAGAAACGCGAGTTACGACAACAATCCGCGACTGGATTAGTATGGCCTAATCATATGATATTGTCAAGCGAATTTATGGTTTCTTCTCGGCTATATCGGTG
>DATIXG010000060.1:0-196498 GCA_035518815.1 Gemmatimonadales bacterium
GGATCGCCGAGTTGGCATTGTTGGCGAATACGTTGTCGTCGTCGGGCCATTGCGGCGTATCCGGGAACACGCGCTCGAAGTCGCGCGCCTCCGCGAACTTCGACACCGCGTGCCCGCGTTGCGCGCCGAACACCATGGCCACACCGGGATCGCGCAGCGGCGACACCAGTCGTTCAAGCCAATGCTCGTTCGTTGGAATGGCGTGGGCGGAAAGAATCGCGATGAGTGATCCCCGCCCCGCGCGAATGCCGAGGTTGAGCGAGTGGCCGAACGTAAAGTCCTCGGGACGCAGCTGCACGATGCGTGCGCCGAAGGATGCCGCTATGTCGCGCGTGCGGTCGACCGAACCCGAGTCAACGAGAATGATTTCGAAATCGCGATACGTCTGCCGGCTGATCGCCTGCAGCACGTCCGGCAGCCACCGCTCCTCGTTGAACGCGCGAATGACGATGCTGGTCTCAGGCGCGCGGCTATCAGTCACGGCACACCGAGGCTCGTGAGGCTGACGGTCACCGAGGTCTCAAATGCGGCTCCTGGAGCCAGGCGTGCACTCCGCCCGCTCTGCACGGCGGCCGTGAGATCCTTCGGAAGATTCGTGCACGGCTCGAGCACCGCGGTGTAGCAATCGCGCCACCCGCCGTAGGAGAGGAACAGCCAGAGGTATGGCACCAGCGATCGATCAAACCGCATGCGCAACGATGCACCCGCCGCGGTGTCATCCACGCCACACGTACTCTCTGGAAAGTCGGTCACGTACACGAATTCGCGTACCTTGCTCAAGCGGTCCGGAATACGTGTCAGATCAGCCGCGCCGGCTCGGGGCCACGAGAACGGGCCCGGCCCTGGAAGAAGGGTTCCGAAGCTCGCGTCCACGGCCGTCACTTGTCCACCGGGCACAACCAGCCTGCAGGCGGGAGAGATCGCCACTGCGAGGTGCTGCTTGAACAGGAAGTGGAAAGGTTCGCGCTCCCGACTCTCGATGCGGTACGCGACCGAAAGCGTCGCGGCATCGCCGTCCAACCGAAACTCCTTCGAGCACCTTGCCCGGCGCACGCTCGTGTCGGCCGTCAATCGCACCACCGCCGTCGATCCTTCCATCGCTTCGGCGACGGACCACGCCGTCGTCCACCACTCACCATGATCGGGGAGTACTCGCCCTTCGAACGCCCCTGGGGCGTCGTTGGGAAACAACTCTTCCCAGCCACCCGCCCACGCCTCGTCGTAGTTCGCGCCCGCGGAGGAAGCAGAAAGCGGGACACCATCGCGATGCCATATCCACTGCCGATTGCGCTCGCGGTCCCACAGCTCCCACACCCGGCCGCCGAGCTGCGGGACGATCACAACGCGGATCCGTTCGTTCTCGAGCACGACAGCGTCAAAACCAAGCACGTCGTCCCGCACAATCCGTGCCGTCATGTCGCCTCGCGCTGGCGAAAGATCGGGGTCATGCGTGGATTCCGAAGCAGGGTCGTGGGTTCCTGTCCACCTCGCACGGCGGCGCCGGGTCGTCGACGGCACGGTTGGACCGCGACGGTTCCGGGAGGGCTGCGGCTCCGACAATCATGACCCGCGTGGCCGGCACACCCGGCCGGCGTGCAAATGTAGTCAACGAGGTCCGCGTTCGCCGCGCCGTTCCGCCCTCAGATGATCGATAGCAGGAACTGCCGCAGCAGATACAGCACGAACAGCGCCGCCAGCGGACTGAGGTCGAACATCCCGAACGGAGGGAGCACGCGCCGGATCGGCTCGATCAGCCAATCGGTCAGCACATACGCGGGGCGCGCCCAGCGCGAGAAGCGAAACGCCCCGATCCAGGTGCCGATCACTCGCACCACCACGGCGATGACCAGCACCCGGTAGGCAAAGATGACCGCGAGCCCGAGCAGGGCCCGCGGCCCGCCCCCGAGCGCGGCGGCGACCAACCCGATGACGTCGCCGAGCCACTCGAGCAAGGACAGGAGCAGTACTCCGGCCAGGGCAACCCCGATAACCAGCCACCAACCCGCCTGCGTGGGATTCCCGCCGGAGCGGACGACGCGGCGCTCGATCGGGCTGAGCACAGGCTCAGTAACCGCCCGGAGCCCGCGCGCGAGCGCGCTGAACGGGGAGATGCGGCGGGTTCGCACCAGCCACGCCGCGGCTGAGATTGCGAGCGCAAGGCAGAATGCCGTGAACACCACCCCACGGGCGATCGCATAGACACCGATCATGAGGTAAACCTAAAGTGGAGCGCCCCGTTGCGCGTCGTCCCGATCACTACATCTTTCCGTTCGATGGCTCGTTCTGTTGCCACCAGAGTGCTCGCCGCGGCGATCGCGGCGTGGTTCGTCGCCGTGAGCGCCGTGCCGGCCCCCATGTTGCATCAAGGAGCGTCGGGACGGCGGCACGCGCATGCCCCCTGCGAGCACCAGGGGCACGCCTCCAATGCCGTCGGCACCGGGCACCGCTGCTGCGCCGGCCCATGCTGCTGCGCGCCAGGCGCCACGGGCACGATCCCGCTCGCGAGCATGACGCCCCTGTGGCACGTTGCCTCCCAGGGGGAAGGCTTGAGCCCCGATGAGCCGCACCCTCACGGGCGGCCCTCGTACCTCACACCATTTCCAACCGGACCACCGCTCACCCGACTCGTCTAACCGGCTTGAAGAGGAGTGACACCTTGGACCTCCGGACCTCCGGGGGCTCTCCGTCGTGACCGGTACCGAGGAGGATGGCGATCATGGAGCGAGCGTTCGACCCCACGGCAGGGGCGGCGACCGGCGTTGCGGCACGCTGGCTGGTGAGTCCCGCTTACGATCTCACGTTCATCATTGGCTCCGCCCTGTTGGTGCTTTGCGCGCATGCGAGTCATGCGGTGCTCGGCAGCAACCTCGCGGTGGACCTGTTCGTCACGATGCTCATCGGGGGGCCGCACCTGTTCGCGACCTACACAATGACGGTGATGGAGCCCGATTTTCGCCGCCGCTACCCGCGGTACGCCCGGGGCGCTCTGCTGCTGCCGCTGATCATCGTGACGCTCGCGATTGTGAACTTGACGCTGCTCGTAACGCTCTTCTTCTTCTGGGCGTCCGCCCACGTCATCCACCAGGCAGCGTTTGTGGGCGACGCCTATCGTTTCAAGGACCCCCGTGGGTGGACCCGTACATCTCGCGCGATCGACTACGCCGTGCTGTTCACGTCGCTCTACCCCGTCGCCGCCGGCAAGCTGGTGCGGGGTGAGTTCCAGACGGGGGGCCGAACCCTCCTGTTTCCGGATTTTCTCAAAGTCGACTGGTTACCCGCGGTTGTCTGGACGGCGTTCGCCGCCTCGCTCGCGGCTTTCGCGCTGAAGACGGCATGGGAGATTCGCACGGGCCGGTTTCATGGGCCGCGAACGCTCCATCTGGCCGTTGCCGTCGCGCTGTTTTCCTTCACCCCTACCCTCCGCAATCTCGACGTTGCATTTCAGGGTCTCAACGTGTGGCACTCGTTCCAGTATCTTGCCCTCGTGCTCTATCTCAACCGACTCCGTGGTGAGCGGGGGTTCATCAGCTCGCGGTTCGTGCGGCAGGTATCACGAAGCGGGTGGTGGTTCTATGGGGTCTGCCTCGCGTTCACCCTCGGCGCCGGGGTTATCTTTCTCACTGTGCTGGGCTTGGTCGTACGACTCGGTGCATTCGCGACGGGCGCCTCGATGCCGATGATCTTCTACGGCACCGTCTTTCAGGGACAGCATTACTTCGCCTTCTACAGCGTCATCCTGTCGTTTCTCCTGATCCATTACTACTTCGACCACTTCCTCTTCTTGCACGCGGATCGCCGTATTACTCCGGTCTTCAGCCCGGTGCAGTCACACGCGGCGCTCGCGTCGTGAGATTCCGGGCGCTGGCAGTCGCGTTAGGGCTCGGCCTCCTCGCCGCGTGCAGCGGGGGAGGGGGAGGGGCAGAAAAAGCCAAGGCCTCCACTCCCGCGGGCAGGTACCACGGGGCCACGCTCACGCCGCCGCTCCCACAGCCCGACTTCACCCTCACGACCACCGACGGCAAGCCGTTTCATTTCAAGGCTGAGACTCAGGGGTACGTGTCGCTCCTGTTCTTCGGGTACACGCATTGCCCCGACGTCTGTCCGGTCCACATGGCGAATCTCGCATCGGTGCTCGACCGCCTGCCCGTAGGCACGGCGGGGAGCATCAAGGTGATCTTCGTGACGGTCGATCCCGCTCGCGACACGCCCCGCGAGCTGCGGAAGTGGCTGGACCACTTCCGGCCCAGTTTCATCGGGCTGTGGGGATCGCTTGCGGAGGTCAACCAGGTGCAGAGCCGGTTCGGCATGCCTGCGACGGAGATCGAGAAACTCCCCGATGGAAGCTACGCGGTGGGCCATGGCGCCGCTGTCATCGCATCGGTCGGTGACTCGGTCCGCGTGCTCTATCCATTCGGCGTGCGCCAGGCGGACTGGCTGGAAGACCTTCCTCGGCTCGTCGCCGCGATTCCGCGCGAGCATAAGGCGGACTGATGCTCTGGTGGTGCTCGGCGCAGGGGATTCCCTGGACGTGGACGTGGCGGCCTTACGTGGGCGTCTGGCTCTTTGTCCTCCTGATCGCGGCAGCGTACGTGTACTGGCACCGCGCCGCCCAACCCGGGGACAGCACGCGCGCCCGGCGTTGGGCGGCGGGGGGCGGCATAGCCGTGGTCTGGCTGCTGCTCGACTGGCCGGTTGGCGCGCTCGGCGCGGGATATCTCGAAAGCGTCCACGCGCTGCAGTTCCTCGGCATGTCCTTCATCGCGTCGCCGCTTCTTCTCGTCGGACTGCCGGCGGGGTGGGAATCCCGGCTCGGCCCTCGCGCCACCGCCTGGCTCCGCGCCCTCGCGCACCCCCTCCAGGCGATCATCGTCTTCAACCTCATCGTGATCGCGACGCACGTGCCGGCGATCGTGGACGCGCTGATGACGACTCAGCTCGGCTCGATGGTCATCGACGCCGGATGGATCGCCGGCGGGTTGCTGTTCTGGTGGCCGGTGCTGCGCGCGTGGCCCTCGCGGCTCACGGCCGCCGCTCGGCTCGCGTACATGCTCGCCGGCGTCACGCTCCACATGGGTGTGGGGATGTTCTACGTGGTCGCCAACGTCCCGCTGTACCGGGTCTACGAGCTCGCGCCGCGGATCGCCGGCATCGATCCGCTCGACGATCAGGGTCGGGCGGGGGGAATCATGATGGCCGGAGACGTCGCGCTCGGTCTGGGCGCGATCGCGATCCTGCTCTGGTTGTGGGGGCGCGAAGAGGCCAAGCGGGCCGAGCAGGGGTAGCGTGATGTGGCGCGCGGCGCTTCTCGTGGCGGCGGCGAGCGTCGCGTGCCGGTCCAGTCCCAAGCTGCCCGTCAACCGCTATTCCCTCGAAGGCACCGTGCTCGTCGTGAACCGCGACGCTCGCCGGCTGGTCGTCCAGCACACCGACATCCCGGGATTCATGCCCGCGATGACCATGCCCTACCCGGTCGCCAGCTCCGTGAACCTGGGCCGGATCGAGACCGGCGACCGGATTCGCGCCGACCTTGTCGTCGAGGGCGCTGGCAGCGGATACCTCGAGCACGTGACCGTCGTGAGCCACGCGCCGCGGTCACCGCAGGCGCCTTAGGGCGTGTACACGCTCACCACGTCCGTTCGGGAGTACGCGGGTTTGGGCCCACCCCCGATGACGTAGATCTTGCCCCCGAGACTCGAGACACCAAGTCCGTGGCGCGCGAGGGGCAGGGGCAGTGCGGCGCTCCAGCGGTTCGCGGCGGGGTCGTACACCTCGTGCTCGGCGAACACGCCAGCCCGCGACTCCCCGCCGAGCACATGGATCTTCCCGTCCAGCACCGCGGAGCCGATGCCGCCCCGCCGCGTCGGCATCGAGGCTTCCGCGTCCCACCGGTCGGTCTTCACGTCGTAGGCTTCGACGACGCTCAAGTTTCGATCGGGATCCATCGGCCGCCCGCCGATGGCGTACAGGATTCCGCCGACGGCTTGCGCCGTGAGATGGTCGCGCGGCGTGGGGATCGGTGCCCCGCGACGCCATGTGTCGGTGGCGGGGTCGTAGATCGCCGTTGCGCGTACCAGTCCTCCGTCCGCGACGTACCTGATGCCGCCGACCACGACGATTTGCCCGTCGACTTCCGCGGCGGCGGACGCCCCGCGCGCCATGGGAAGCGGCGCCCGCGCAAACCAGCGGTTCAGATCCCGGCTGTAGGCCCACAACGTCGACTGCCCCTGGAAGGGACTACCGGCCAACCCGCCGACGGCATACAGAGTGTCGTGCACGACCACGAGCGGCATGTGGTGCCGTGCAGCGGGGAGATCCGCGATCGCTTCCCATGTGTCGGTAGTCGGGTCGTATCGATACGCGTGCGCGGTGGCCTTGGAGCGCTCATCGAGTCCGCCCGCGATGTAGACCTTCCCATCGAGGACGGCGGCGCTGAACTCCTGTAGCGGCTCGGGGAGCGGGTGCGCGGTGGACCAGGCGGGCTCGACCCGCGCGGCCGCCACGCAGGCGAGCAGGAGCAGGGCGCCTGCTACGCGAATGCCGACGCCACGATTCTCGCCTGCTCGACCTGATGGGCTGCCGGGTACCCCTCGGCCGGACTCGAGCGCTCGGGCCGGGCGATGTATCGGAGCGCGATTCCCTCGGGCACGAGCGTGCGGAGCTGCGGCAGCATGAACTTCTGCGGCCCCATGTTGCGGGGCTCTTCCTGTACCCACACGATCTCCTCGAGGTTGGGATAGCGGCGCACCAGTCCACTCAGCTCCGGTCCCGGGAAGGGATAGAGCAGCTCCACGCGACCGATCGCTACGCCCTCGGCCTGCGCCCGCGCTGGGGCGAGGGTGAGGTCGTAGTAGATCTTGCCACTGCACAGGATGAGGCGCCGCACCGCGTCGAGGCGTTCCACGGCACCGACGTCGTCGAGCACCGGCTGGAACTGTCCCTGGGCAAGCTCCTCGAGCCGCGAGCCGGCCTGCGGCAGTCGCAACAGGCTCTTCGGCGTGAACAGAACGAGCGGGCGGATCTCCGTGTGCTTCGCCTGCCGACGGAGCAGATGAAAGTACTGGGCCGGGGTCGAGCACATCGCGATGCGGATGTTGCCGTCGGCGCCGAGGGCGAGGAATCGCTCGATCCGGGCGCTCGAGTGCTCCGGTCCCTGGCCTTCGTAGCCGTGCGGCAGGAGCAGCGTGAGGCGGGACGTCTGACCCCACTTCGCGAGCCCCGCGATCAGGAACTGGTCGATGACGACTTCGCCAGCGTTGGTGAAATCGCCGTATTGCGCCTCCCACAGCACTAGCGCATCGGGCGCCGCGACCGCGTACCCATACTCGAATCCCAGGCAGGCGAATTCCGACAGCGGGCTGTTGTGCAGCTCGAACGGGGCCCGCGCGCCCGCGAGGTTCTGGATCGGCGCGTAGCGCTCGTCGTTCGTCGCGTCGTGCAGCACGAGGTGGCGCTGGCTGAACGTGCCGCGCTCGGTGTCCTGTCCCGTGAGGCGGATCGACACCCCCTCGTGCAGCAGCGAGGCGAAAGCCAGCGCCTCCGCGTGCGCCCAGTCGATCTCGCCCTGGGTGAGCGCGGGCCGCCGGCGTTCGAGCTGTTTCATGAGCTTGGGCTGGACGGTGAACCCCTGCGGCACCTGCAGCAGCTGCTCGTTCAGACTGGTCAACAGCTGCGGCGACGTCCGGGTGTCGGGCTCCGCGATCGCGGGCTGAGCACCCGAGATCCGCTGCGGCTCCTCGCCCGGCGCCCCCTCCGAGAGGTGTGCCTTGAGCGACTGCTGGATCTCGCTCAGACGCTGGTAGAGCCGCTGCGCGTCGGCCTCCGCCTGATCGGGGCCGGCGACGCCTTCGGCGACGAGCCGCTCGACGTAGCGCTGCCGCACCGTGGGCGTGTTCTTGATCCGCTCGTACATGAGCGGCTGCGTGTAGGCCGGCTCGTCGGCCTCGTTGTGGCCGTAGCGCCGGTAGCCCACGATGTCGATCACCGCGTCGTTGTGGAATTTCTCCCGGTACATCATGGCGAGCCGCGCGGCGGCGAGGCACGCCTCGGGATCGTCCGCGTTCACGTGCACGATCGGGACGTCGAATCCCTTGGCGAGATCGCTGGCGTAGTCGGTCGAGCGCGCCTCTTTCGGATCGGTCGTGAAGCCGAGCTGGTTGTTGGCGATGAGGTGGATCGTGCCGCCCGTCGCATAGCCCTTCAGACCCGCGAGGTTGAAGGTCTCCGCCACGATGCCCTGCGCGGCGAACGACGCATCGCCATGGATCAGAACCGGAAGCGCGACGCTCGGATCCGGGAGGGCGTCCTTGCCGCGGCGGTTGGTCTGGCTCGCGCGCGCCCGGCCCTCGACGACGGGGTTGACCGCTTCGAGGTGGCTCGGGTTCGGCGACAGCGTCACGTTCACCGGCCTCCCGCCGGCCGTTTGATACACGCCGTCGGCCCCGTGGTGGTATTTCACGTCGCCCGTCCCGCCCTCGGGCGTGAGGGTCTCTTCGACGTGACGGCCGCCCTCGAACTCGGCGAAGATGGTCTCGTACGGCAGGCCGACGACGTGCGCGAGCACGTTGAGACGGCCGCGGTGCGCCATCCCCAGGACCACGCGCCTCGCCCCGGCGGCGCCGGCCAGCTCGACCGTCAGGTCCAGCATGGGCACGAGCGCGTCGAGCCCCTCGATGGAGAACCGCTTCTGCCCGAGGTAGGTCCGGTGCAGGAACCGCTCGAGCGTTTCCACTGCGGTGAGCCGGGAGAGCAGCTTCCGCTGCTCGTCGGCGGGCAGGCGCTTGCGGTGCTCGCCCGATTCGATCACCTGGCGCAGCCACACGCGCTGCTCGTGGCTGCCGATGTGTTCGACCTCGTACGCGATGGTGCCGCAGTACGTATGCTCGAGCTCCGGGTATGCCTCGGCGAGCGTGCGTCCCGACGTGTAAATGCGCAGGACCTCCGTGGGGATCTGCTCCATCACCTCGGGCGTGAGCCCGAGCGGCGCGGGGTCGAGCGAGGGATCGCCGCGCGGCTCGGAGCCGAGCGGGTCGAGCCGCGCCGCGAGATGCCCGAAGTTGCGGAAGGCCTTCACGAGCGCCATCGCCGCCGCGACGTGCCGGAGATCGCTGAGCACCGCTCGCGCGGGAGCCGGCGGCTCGACCACCGGGAATCCCACGGCCTCCGACCGCACCTTGCGGGTGACGTTCAGGCTCTCGAACACGCGCTCGTAGAACGCCTGCTCGCCCTGCAGCAGTCCGTCCACCAGCCGCAGGAACATCCCCGACTCCGCGCCCTGGATCACGCGATGGTCGTACGTGCTGGTCAGCGTCATCACCTTGGTCGGGCCCGTCTCGCGGATCGCGCCGGTCGCGATTATCGAGCCCTGGCCCTGCATCAGGCGGGGCACCGACGCCGAGGTGCCCAGCGTGCCGGGATTGGTGAGCGTGATGGTCGCGCCCATGAAGTCGTCGGGTGTGAGTTTGCCGGTGCGTGAGCGCTCCACCAAGCCTTCGTACGTCGCGCGGAACGTGCCGAAGTCCATCTCTTCGGCGTGCTTGATCACGGGCACGACGAGTGCGCGGCTGCCGTCCTTCTTCTCGACGTCCACTGCCAGCCCGAGATGAATCGCCTGTGGGTCGATGCGGAACGGGCTGCCGTCAACGTCCCGGAACGCGTGGGTCATGACGGGAAAGCGCCGCGCCGCCTGCACCAACGCGAACCCGATGATGTGCGTGTAGGAGACCTTGGTCCCCGAGTTCGCGAGCGCTCCGTTCAGGGCGCGCCGCCGGGCGTCCAGTACGTCCACCGCCACGTCGCGGAACGACGTGGCGGTCGGCACCGACAGGCTGTCGTTCATGTTGCGCGCGAGTCGGGACGCGGGACCCGTGATCGGCGTGAGCACGGGTGGCTGGATCCCGCCCCGGGGGCGTGGGGGAGCTGGGGCGGACGGGGCGGGCGGGGCGGGCGGCGCTGCTCGGGGCGACTCCGGCGCGGGCACCGGCGGTGGCGGAGCAGGCGGTGGAGGAGCGGGCGCCGGCGCTGCGGCGAAGGCGGGGGCCGGGGGTGCCTGCGCCAACGGCCGGTCCGCGGGGATCACCGGCAGATCCGCGGTCCGGCCGTTGTCGAAGAGCTTCCGCCATTCTTCTCCCACCGACTGCGGATCGCGCAGGTACTGCTCGTACATCACCTGCACGAAGGCTGCGTTGTGGGTACCGAAGACGAGCTCGCTCACATCCCCCAATCTAATGAGCGGCTAGTGGGGCGGCTCCCCACCCATCTCCATCCGCTCGCGAATCCGCGCCTCGAACTTCTGCTTCTGCTCGGGCGTGAGGATGGCGCCGGCTTGCTCGCGCGCTTTCCGGGCGTTTTCCCGCATCTGGTCCATGATCGGCTGGAGCTTGGGGCGTAGGGTCTCACGCTCCTCGGGCGTCAGGTCCCGGAACGACTTGCCGCCCATTACCTGCCGCGCCTGTTCGCGGAGGGGCGCGTTCTTCTTCATCAGGTCGTCGCGGATCACCTTCCATTTGGCCTGCTGGTCGGCGGTGAGGCCGAGACCGGTGGTGTCGAGACCGGCGCCTGGGCCTCGTCCGGACGGGCCCTGGGCGCGTGAGGTGGGTGGGGTGGTGGCGACGAGCGCAAAGGCTGTCGCGAGAACGGTCAGTATGGTGCGCATCGAAGGTCTCCGGGTGGATATCGCCAAGAGTACGCGCTTGAGACCGCTACCGCTGGCTCCGCGTCACTCGACGGAACGCGCCCGCACCCACCGGATGAACCCCACTACGACGAGCCACGGGCCCGCGGCCAATGTGCCGATGAGGGCGGCGAGCAGGCGCCTTCCCATGGTCCCATGTCCGAACCAGAGCGCCGCCGCCAAGGCGCCCACCGCGGCGGCGGCGAGCGTGGCGAAAAGCGGCGTGCGGAGCCGCCGCGCGCGGGGTGCAAGGGTGGCAGGCACGATCCCCCCGGCGAGCGCGCCGAGCACGGCCGGAACGGACACGAGCCATGCCGCGCCGACCATCGCGAACGTTCCCAGGGCCAGCGCGCGGTAGGCCCGGTAGGTGAAGAAGTTGCCTGGAGAGTTGCCGGGCTGTGTCACGGTTGCGGTCGCACGTCCTGCACGCCGATGTCACGCACCACCTTCCACGTCCCATCCGCCTGCTTCTTCCACACCGTGAGATAGCGGCCCGTGCGCGACACCGGGTTTCCCTTGTCGTCGCGGAAGCGCACCTCGAAGCGGCCGTCCGTGTACCCGACGTCGCCTGAGACGTCGCCGTGGTCCGGGTCCCAGGTGAGTGTGAACGAGGTGTCGGCGAAGGTCTTCGCCATGACGTCGTGGATCGCGGCCTTGCCGGTCACCGTGCCGGTGGAGCGGATCATCGCTCCGTCCTCCGCGAAGAACTCGCTCCAGCCGTCGGCGCGCCGCTCGGCGGTGGCGCGATTGAACGCCCGGTCCGCGTCGGCGAGGGCTTTGCTGGCGGCGGTGGACGAGGGACGGCAGGCGGTGAGCACAACGCCGCACACGAGCGTCGCGGCAAGACGACGACAAATCATAGGCGAGCGACTAGTTGACGCGGCGGGTCTTTCGCCGCATGAAGTCCATCAGGATGAACTGGCCGAGCGTCATCGTGTTCGTGAAGTACGCCTTCCCACGGCAGATGGCGCTCACCTTCTTCACGAATTCGACGAGCGAGCGGTCGCGCGCCAGCATGAACGTGTTGATCAGGATCCCGCTGCGCCGGCACAGCGCGACCTCCCGATAAGTCTCCTGGAGAATCTGCGGATCCAGGCCCATCGAATTCACGTAGATCCGGCCGTCGGGCAGCGTGAGCGCGGACGGCTTGCCGTCCGTGATCATCACGATCTGCCGCATATCCTTGCGCTGCGACATCAGCATGCGGCGCGACAGCTTCAGCCCTTCGGCGGTGTTCGTGTGATATGGCCCGACCTGCGCGCGCGCGAGCTGCGCGAGCGGGATCTCCTCGGCTGTGTCGTGGAACAGCACCACGCGCAGGGTGTCACCGGGGAATTGGGTCCGGATCAGGTGGGTGAGCGCCAGCGCCACCTTCTTCGCGGGCGTGAACCGGTCCTCACCGTACAGGATCATCGAGTGCGAGCAGTCGAGCATCAGCACGGTTGCCGATGACGAGCGGTACTCCGCCTGGTGTACGCGCAGGTCTTCGTACTCGAGGTTGATCGGGACGCCCAGGCCCTCGCGCTCGAGCGCGCTCGACAGGGTCGCGTTGACGTCGAGGTTCAACGTGTCGCCGTACTCGTAGGGCTTGCTCGCCGCGTCAGCCTCGATGCCGGTGGCGAGGTGCTCGGTGTCGTGCGCGCCGAAGCTCGACTTCCCGATGCTGCCGAGCAAATGCTTCAGCGTGCGGTAGCCGAGGAAGTCGATACCCTTCTCGGTGAGATTGAACTGCACCTGCTGGGCGGCCTCTTTCGCCATGCCGCCGGGGCCGAGCAGCGGCTGCTGGCCGGCGGGCATCTTGGGCGCCTCGGTGACGTTGAGGTACCCCTCCTCCATGAGCTTCTGCACGATCTTGTCGAGCAGCTCTCCCAGCTGGCGCTGGAGATCGGCGTCGCGCTCGGCGTCCCCGGTCGAGTCGCCACGCAGCAGCTTGAGCATCTCGGGCGTGAGCTGTCCCGACTCCATCAGGGCCTGGAGGATCGCCTGGCGCAGCGCGTCGAGCGAGCGGTCGGCTTCGTCCTCGCCGAACTCGCCCCAGAAGGGGTGCGAGTACGAGCCTCCGGCAAAGCCCGATTGGAGGAGAAAGTCGGCGAGCTGGTCGAGCAGGCCCTGGAGATTGATCGTGTCGGCCAGCTCGGGCAGGTACTTCGAGTACGTCGTGTATTTCATCGGCGCCCTACCCGAAATATCGGGCCCTCGCGAGCTTTCCCGCAATGTCCGAACCGGCCGGCGCCGCGCGTCCACGCCTCGGGGCGCTTGCCCACCGCAATTTCCGCTTCTTCTTCTTTGGCCAGGGCATCTCGCTCATCGGCACGTGGATGCAGTCGGTTGCGCTCGGCTGGCTCGTGCTCGACCTCACGAATTCCGCGTTCGCCGTCGGGCTGAACCAGGCGCTGCGCTCGTTCGGCGTGCTGGCCTTCACGCTGTACGCCGGCGTCGTGGTGGACCGCGTCGACAAGCGTCGCCTCATCGTGCTCACCCAGCTCCTGCAGATGGTCGAGGCCCTGGCGCTCGCGGCGCTCGTGTGGACGAAGACGATCGCCACGTGGCAGGTGATGGCGCTCGCCGTCGGATTCGGGATCGTGAACGCGTTCGATATTCCGGGCCGCCAGGCATTCCTCGTCGAGCTGGTCGGGAAGCAGGATCTCATGAACGCGATCGCGCTCAATTCTTCCATGTTCAACGCCGCGCGCATCGTGGGCCCCGCGGTGGGCGGGCTCCTGATCGGCGCTGCCGGCATCGGCGCCTGCTTCCTCATCAACGGCCTGAGCTACATCGCCGTCATCGCGGGCCTCCTCGCGATCCGCTTGCCCCCGCGAGCCCCGCACCCCGCTCGGGCTTCGGGATGGGAGGGGTTTCAAGCGGGTATACGATTCATCTGGCAGGAGCGCCGTATGCGCGCGCTCATGATCCTGGTGGCGGTCATGAGCGTGCTTGGCTTTCCCGTGCTCGTACTGATGCCGGTAATCGCGAGAGACGTCCTGCACACGGACGCCCGCGGCTACGGGTTGCTGATGGCCGCGGTCGGCGTGGGGGCGATGCTCGGCGCGCTGGCGCTCGCGCTCACGGGCCAACGGACGCGCAAGGGGCCCGCCTTGCTGATCGGCGGCGCCGCGTACGCGGTGCTCCTCATGGCGTTCGCCGCGACGCGCGCCTTCCTGCCCGCGCTCTTCCTTCTCGCCCTCGCGGGCTGGGCGATGATCGTCACGACCGCCCTTGCCAACACGCTCATTCAGACGATCGTCCCCGACGAGATGCGGGGCCGCGTGATGGCCTTCTATGCGTTCGTGTTCGTGGGCATGGCGCCGCTCGGCGCCTTCCAGGCGGGTTTGCTGGGCGAGCACCTGGGCGCCCCCACGGCCATCGGGCTCGGCGGGGCGGGGTGTCTGGTCACGGTGCTGCTGGCGGCGTGGAGGGGGAGGGAGCTGAGGGAAAGCTGAACGCGACTGTTCCGCGCTCTGCCTTCCGCGTTCATTTCCATCCCCTCCGCCTGACCTCTCCTACGATCGCCGCCGCCGCTCCCTCGAACCCCAACCGCTCCGTGTTGACCACCAGATCGTAGCTCGTGAGATCGCCGCGCGCGCGGCCGTAGTAGCTCTTCACGTAGTCGTCGCGCCGGCGGTCGGTCTCGTCCACCACTTTCGCGGCGTGCGCGGGGTCCACGCCCAGCCGCTCCACGGCGAGCCGCAGCCGCCACGGCTTGGAGGCGACGACGTAGACGTGCAGGGCGTCGGGATGGCGCGCGAGCACCGCCTGCGCGCCCCGGCCCACGATCACGGCCCGGCCGTGCGCCGCCGCTTCGGCGATCACGCGCTCGGTGAGCTTGACAATGGCCGCCTCATCGCTCGCGTCCATCGGCGCCACCGCGACGCCCACGGTCAGCTCGGGAGATCCCGCGGCCAGCGCGCGCGCCACTCGCTCGAGCAGCCCGGGCGCGCGCTCCTCGCGCTCGGCCACCTCGGCCGCCGGCAGGTCGGCGCGCCGCGCCACCTCGTCCACGAACTCGTTGTCGATCACCTCCCAGCCCAGCTCGCGGGCAACGCGCCGCGCGATCTCGGAGCCGCCCGAGGCGAACAGGCGCGTAATCGTGACGACGGGAACGGCGATAGGCACTAGGGCCTCAGGTTCTTGCGCAGGTCGCTGATGTTGAGTAGCGGCATGCCGCCCTCGGTGGGCACGAAGATGATGAGGTTGTTCGAACCCTTCATATCGTGGAGCGCCTCGATCCACTGCTTGGTGAGCGCCTCGGGCGAGAGCGTCTGGTTGAGGAGGCGCTGCTGCTCCATCTGCAGCCGGGCGACTTCCACGCGGTGCCGCTCGGTCTCGATCTGCTGCTCCTGGGCGATCTTGTTGTTGATCGCCTGCACCACCTGCGCGGGCGGCTGGAGATCCCGGAGGAAGAAGGCGGTGACGGTGGCGATGCGGAAGTTGCCGCCGCCCGCGCGCGGCGTGGTCACGAGCGCCGAATCCACCAGCCCTTCCATGGTGCTCGCGATTTTGGTGCGCTTGGAGATGTCGTTGATCGAGTACTGCACCATGCCGTCGCGCACGCCCTTGCGGATCGCGTTCAGCACCGCGCCACGGATCTGATCTTCGTTGCCGATCTCGGTGAAGATCTTGGGCGACTGCATCGGGTCGATCTGCCAGCGGATCGACACCTCGACGTGCATCCCCATCTGCTCGCTCGAGAGGGCTTCGATCGCCTCGATCTGCTCGCCGCGCGTGGGCCACTGCTCCTCGCGGGTCGAAAACCGCTCGATCGACGACCACGGGGGCACGAACCGGATGCCGGCGAGGAGGGGCGCGGGGTCGACGTAGCCAAAGGCGTGGCGGACGCCCACTTCGCCGGGATCAATCACCACCAGAGCGGAGCTCAGCATGATCAGCGCGCCGAGTGTGCTGGCCGCGTACCCGATGATCCGGAGCAGGGAGCCGACTGGTCCGGGGCGCGTCTTCGCCCCCGCAGCCGCGATGAGCAGGGCGAACGCGACGAACAGCAGAATGGCGCCGGCGACGAGCTTGGCCACACGGAGCTCCGAGGCGGGGGAAGGTGAAAATGTGGCCGGCGGTAGGGGACGGTAAGGGGCGGCAAGTGGCGGTATGCCTACCGCCCCCTACCGCCCCTTACCGCCTCTTGCCGCCGCTACGAGAAGAGATTCGGTCCGGCTCCCCCCCCCGGCCCCCCTCCCGGCTTCCCGTATCCCGGTCCCTTCGGCTCCGCGCGGGCACGCACGTAGCCCAGCTCTTCGGAGCGCGAGATCCGCTTCGCGGCGACCAGCCCCTCGAGCACCAGCTCGCATGCCGCGACCATGGTGAGCGGGTCCTTCTTTGCGGCCAGGCCCACCTGTTCCACGAGGTCGAGCAGGCCGGGGACCACGCTGAAGCCCTTGAGGCACGCCTCCGCGCGCTCGTCCACGGAAATCTTGAGTGCCCCGCCTTCGTCGAACCAATGGACGATGTCGTCCACGTTCGCGCCGCCGACCCGCGCCTCGAACGTCTCGCCCGCCGCCCGCTTGATCAGGTCCTTCGCGATCAGCTCGGGGCCCTGGAGCTCGCCCTCGTACTCGAGCTCGAGCTTTCCGGTGATGGCGGTGAGGGCCGCGTAGACGTCCGACACGCGCGGCACGGCAGCCTTGTCCTTCGTCTCGATCGCCCGGCGCTCCGCGTTCGACACGACGTTCTCGAGCAGCGAGATCGGCAGCCGCTGCGACACGCCGCTGCGGCGGTCCACCCGCTTGTCCTCGCGCGCCTCGAATGCGACCCGCTCGATCAGCTCCGCCATGAAGTCGGGGACGCGCACCGGGCGGTTGCCCCGCTCCGTCCAGGACTCCTGCCGGGTGATCTGCGCGCCCAGCTCGACGGTATGCGGGTAGTGCGTCACGATCTCCGAGCCGATCCGGTCCTTGAGCGGCGTGATGATCTTGCCGCGCGCCGTGTAGTCCTCGGGATTCGCGGTGAAGAGCAGCGCCACGTCCAGGTTGAGCCGCACCGGGTAGCCTTTGATCTGGACGTCGCCTTCCTGCATGATGTTGAACAGGCCGACCTGGATCTTCCCCGCGAGGTCCGGCAGCTCGTTGATCGCGAAGATGCCGCGGTTGGCGCGCGGCAGGAGACCGAAGTGCATCGTCAGCTCGTCCGACAGGACGTGCCCCCCGCGCGCCGCCTTGATGGGATCCACGTCGCCGATGATGTCCGCGATGGTGACGTCGGGTGTGGCGAGCTTCTCCACGTAACGCGACTCGCGCGGCAGCCAGGCGATCGGCGTCTGGTCGCCCCGCTCGGCCACGAGCTCGCGCCCGTACTTCGAGATCGGGTGAAACGGGTCGTCGTTCACCTCGCTGCCGGCGAGGATCGGTATCTCCTCGTCGAGCAGCTCCACCAGCTGGCGCAGGATGCGGCTCTTGGCCTGGCCGCGGAGGCCGAGCAGGATGAAGTTGTGGCGCGACAGCACGGCGTTGACGAGCTGCGGAATGACCGTGTCTTCGTAGCCGACTACGCCCGGAAACAGCGGGGATCCGTTCTCCAGCAGACAGATCAGGTTCTCGCGCAGCTCATCCTTCACCGTGCGCTGGCGGCGGGCCGGGCTCGCCCACTCGGTCTGTTTCAACTCGCCCAGGGTCGTGGCTTTGCTCATGGGATCGAGATTAACTGGCCGGGTCGCGTGGTGTAAAGAGCCTCGAGAGTTGCGCTTGGGGCGCGGAGGCGACCAGTTTTCGGTGGTCGAGCGCTCGAGGTAAGGATGCTCTTCAGAATTGCTGTCGCCTTATCCGCGGCACTCGTGGTCGCTTCGCCGCGCCGGGGCAGCGCGCAAGTCAGACTCGAGATTGGTCCGGCCATCGGTGCATACAGGCCCGGTGGACCGGCGATCGAGGGTTGCAGCCTGAAGAGCAGCGCCTCGTGGCGATGTGGCGCGTCATCCGCCTCCTCCTACACGCAGACAGGCGCCGCCGCCGTTGGCGCCCGCATCACCGTGTCGCCCTGGGATCGGGGCGCCACCGCCGGCCGGCTGGCGTTCCAGGGCTCGTTCTCGTACGTGCCGAGCCAGTATGTCAGCTCGGAAAGTCTGCCGGGTTTCGAGCCTATTGACGGCACGATCCTCGTGGCCGACTTGCGGGTTGCCGTGCGTATGGCTCTCGGGTCACCCGCCGTGTCCGGTCTCCTGATGGGTGGTCCCGCCTTGATCCACAGCGACTTGACGCACTCAACCTCAGTTGGAGGGGCCGTCGGTGGTGGAATTGACGTCCACCTCGGACGGGTGTTTGTCCTGCGAGCAGACGCGGTCGAATACCTCTACAGTTTGGACCTGGAGTCGGACTATTTGCGCTTCGCCGGGGGCGACAACTCGCGACACGATCTGGCCGTTTCCATCGCGATATCCGCGAGAACGGGTCGCTAGGATCCCGACGAGGTGAATAACCGCGTCGCCCGCAGCCCCCACGCCGAAAGATCGATGTCCACATGCCGGTCGGCCGCCACCGGCAGTGTGTCGCTATTCCGCTCCACCAGGTCCGTGCGGCGCGCCTGGGTGAAGGCATAGGCGGCCGGCCACAGGCTCACCGAACGTGCGGTCCCCATCACGTCGAGCAGCTTCACGATCGCCCCGTCCCCGTCATCCGCCCGCTTGGCGGCGACCACGAGCGCACCAGCGTCGGTCAATTTGAGCGCGCTGTCCTTGCTGATGAGCGGGCCCGGCGTCGCGTTCGAGAACGCGGCGCTTACACGTAGCGGGTCGGCCGCCGCCGACCCCCGCCGCACCGGCTCCGCCACGTCAACTTCCCCCAGGGCCAGCAAAGAGATCCGAAAGCGACAGCGGTACTCCCCGCCCTGATCGGCTGCGAAGTTCTTCGACCAGTAGTTGTTCATCACGTAGGCGAACAGCGTCCCGTCCGGCTCGGTCTTCCGGCGCCACGTCCCGCGGCACACGTCGCCGAGAGTGAAGAGCGGCGTGTCGGGCCCGCTCCACACCACGCCACTGCCCGCCTCGCGCAACCACACCCAATGCGTGTGACAATACCAGTCGCGACAGCTGCCGGGTTGCTGGTCCTTCTCCACCGTCATGCGGCCGAGCGGGACTTCGACTTCGACGGCGGGTTTGGTCAGGGCGAAGGGAAACGCGATGTACAGCGCTTCCTTCTCGCGCGTGGGAGTCTTGGCCAGGTGGGTCTCGATATCGATCCACGGCAGTTCGTCGTACAGCGTCACGGTGGAGGTGAGCCCGGGGAATCCAGCCAGCGTATGTGTGGCGATGAGTCGCACACCGATCCCGGGCAGCCTCAGGCGCCGCGCGGACGCGAGCTTGCTCGGGGTGATCGTCAGGTCGGGCGCCTTTGCGAGGTCCGTGCCCGCCGGGTCGGTCCAGAGGCCCGAATTCGCGCCGCCGCTGACGTACAGCAGTCGGTTCAGTCCCCCCCACCGCTTCGGATTCACGCGCTCTTTCCCGTCGGGTCCCATGAGTGAGCGAATCGCCCCACTCTCAGGATCGAGCGCGACCCGAAAGCCACCCGCCGTGGCCTCCAACGTCTCACCTTCATTGGCGGGCGGGGCGGGCGGGCGCTCCGCCTCTGTGAGGCGCAGGTAGCCGAGTCCGGGCACGTCTCGCGCGACCACCAGGGCGGACCCGTCGGGCATATCCACGGCGGGCAGGTCGCCATTGGGCGCCGTGAAGCGCTTCCCCGCGCCCGCGGGGACGATCGCTACGTCGCTGCGCGACCAGGTCGAAGCGTTGAACACGATCCGCGCCGTGCCCACGTCCGTACTCCTCCCAATGCGCACCATGCCGTCCATCAGCTGCTGATCGACGGCGGCGGCCGCACCGTCCAGGTACCGCCGCTTGTATTGCCACTGGAGCACGGTGTCGCGCCCATCGGGGTCGGTGACGCTCGAGTCCGCCCCCCACGTGTGCTCGGCGAACAAGAGCAGGTCGCGCCACGCCGCGCGCCGCTCGGCCGCCCGCGCGCCACCATCGCGCGCCCCGGTGCGGTCGTCCCACAGCGCGAGCAGCTCGGCCGCCCGCGCGGCCAGCTGAGTCGAGCGGAACCACGCGAGCTCCGCCGCGCGCGACGCGGCGCCGTCCTCCCAATAGAGTCCGGTGTCACCCCGGCGCACCGGCAGCGTGCGACCGTGACGCCGCTCGACCTCTCGAAAGAAATCCTCCGCGCGCGCCTGCACGATCACGGGGTACGCGTAGCGGCGGCTGAATTCCTCCGCGTTGTCCACCAGCCGCTGGTCCATGAGCGTGTTCGAGCCCACGGCGCCGTAGAGCAGGGCCATGTCCCAGGGATAGGCCGGCGAGAGGAACACAGGACTCATCAGCCAGTCGGACAGGCGCCTGGCCATGGCGTCGGTGTCGCGATCGAACCCGAGACGCAGCGCGTCCGCCCCGCGGTAACTCCGCCAGTGGAGCACCCGGCTGCCATCGGGTCCCTCCCACCAGTAGAGCTGCGGATAGCTCGTCCACTCGCCTGTGAGGCCGTAGCGGGACCCGTCTCCAGCGGCGAGGAGCGGCACGGCGCGCTCCGGGTCAACGGCCGTGGCGAGGTACCGCACGCCGCTGGCCGCGAGAATCATGGGGAACGTCAGAGGTTGTCCGGGCACGCCGGTCACCTGGGCCGTCGTGAACGCGAGTCCGCGCTCGCGCGCGAGCAGCCCCGCGGGCCAGATCATGCGCGCGCCGGTCTCGTGATCCAGCAAGCCGGTGAGCAGGTTCGCGAATGTCGCCTGGAACCCGAGATTGCCCGCTCGGATGGCTTGCACGAGCGCGTCATCGGCCGGGCCGGAGCGGTTTTCCAGGTAGGAGATGATCTGATAGGCGCACTCAGCGTTCCAGCGCGCGGCGGGATGCGCGCCGAGGCGCGCGAGGGCGGCGTCCAGGTTCTCGCGGTGGATCTCGAGGGCCCGCTCCTGGAGGTCCGACCCGCCGACATCGGTGGCGCTCGAGGCGAGCCAATACAGCGTCCAGCGGCGGGGGGGCGTGAGGCGGATGCGTTGTTTGGCGACGCGCTGTTTGCCGACCTCGATCTCGAAGTCGAACGCCGCCGCCTCGGGGAGCGGCACCCAGAGTTCGCCCATCAAGGCCGCGCCCCCACCCGCGGGCAACAGTCCGGCCGAGCCTACCAGCGTGCCGTGGCGATCGAGCACGCGCGCGCGGGCAGCGGGCGCGTTGAGCCCGATGACGGCGACGCGGACGAGGTTGTTGCGGCCCCCGGGTTGCTGAAACAGTGGCGTGGTGCGCGCGTCAATGGTGGGAACGCCACGCGGCAGGCGGTGCAGAGCGAAACCTCCCGCCGCGGCGAGCTGCCCGACAAACTGCCGTCGTGTCCGGTCGTGCGTTGCCGTGCGGTCGTCCTTGCGCGTGGCGTCTCTCGGCTCCGCGGGAATATAGCCCGCCCTGGTCGATCCTTGACTCGCTCGGCGTGCCGGCTAGGTTTCGCGCCGCGACACCTCCGCTGTGCCGTTCACACTTCCACGAGGAGCATGTATGAAGCGCATCGCATTCGTCGTCGCCGTCCTGGCCATCGGCGCGTGTTCGAAAGGGGAGAAGGCGGCTTCTACCCCGGCGGCTTCCACCCCGGCAGCCGAATCGTCCAGCTCGATGATGATGATGAGCGACTCGACGCATCACATGATGGGCGATACCACGAAGCCGAAGTAGAGCCGGTCGGGCCGCTCAGGCGGGCGCGGTGAACGGCACCGCGAAGGGCAATGCGACGACGCGGGCGTCGCGCCCTGCCGCGCGGACCACCGCCCCCGGCGTCACCTCGCGCCGCAGCATCGCGAGGCCGATCCACCGCCCTCCCCCCGCGACCCGGGGCTCGGGCACCCACGCCACACTCGTCACCCGGCCCACGTCGCGATCCTGTTGCATCACGTCGTTCAGCTCGGGTACGGGGTCGGCGTCGAACAACAGGCCGCGCAGCTGGCGGTTCACGTGCCCGCGGAAATGCAGGCGCGCGACCGTTTCCTGGCCCGTGTAGCACCCCTTGGTGTAGGACAGCCCCGCCAGCTCATCGAAGCGCACTTCCTGGGGAATCGTCTTGTCATCGACCTCGGCACCGAGCCGCGGCCAGCCCGCGAGTACGCGGGCGCATTCCAGCGCGGCGTCATCAGCAGCCAGCGCGCCGGCGGCGAGGCAGCGTTGTTGCACCGCGTCGGCCGCCGCGACCGGAACCGTGATCTGCAGCGCGAAGGGAGCACCGTCGGCGGTGCGCGCGATTTCGCAGGCGGCTCCGCCCACCTCGGCCGACACGACGTGCCCGGGGTCGGGTAGCGGCAACCCCGCGACCTGCGCCTGCCCAAGGGACTGAGGCCCGGCGAGCCGGAGCACGCGAACGTCGCTCGTGCGCTCGCTCGTGCGCGCCAGCCGCGGCGGGATCGAGCGTGTGAAGATCGCGAGCGCGGACTCCCGGCCCTCGGCGGGCACGGTGAGCGTGATCGCCCCCGCTGTGGGGCGCGCCGCCCATCCATCCACCACGATCATTCCCTTCGGTGTGAGCAGAGCGCCGAATACGAAGGCGCCGTCGCCCGGCTTGTCGACGTCGTTCGTCAGGAGTCCCTGCATGGCCGTGACGGCGCCCGGGCCCGCGAGTGCGAGGACCGCGACGTGGGCGGGTGCCAGGACCGCCCCCGTCTGGAGCGCGGCGAACACCTGTGGTGTCACCTCGCCGCGGTCCAGCCGCCGCCTACCCGGTGCGTCGCTCACTGCCAGCGCTCCGGAAGCAGCTCGCCCGGATCGTGGCCGGCAAACGAGCGCCACACGGCGTCCGCCTCGACCAGCGACTCAGGCGCCAGGTTCGTGGCCAGCATGACACACCGCATGCCGGCGGCTCGCGCGGCGGCGAGCCCGGGCAGGGAGTCCTCGATCGCGACGCAGGCCGCGCGCGCGAGCGGGCGTCGGCCGGCGAGCGCCGCGTGGGCAGCCAGGTAGCCCTCGGGATCAGGCTTGCCTGACGCCACGTCGTCCGCGGCCACGATGACCTCGAAGTGCCTTCGCAGGTCCGCCACCTCGAGCACGTGCTCGATCTCGTGCCGCAACGCGCCCGACACGACGCCGAGGCGGAACCGATCGGCGGCGCGCGCCACGAACTCCCGGGCGCCGGGCACGAGGGTCAGCGAACGCTCGATGCGCTCCCCGTAGCGCCGCGACTTCTCGGCTACGAGCCCGTCCAGCCCCTCGGGCTCGAGCGGCCGCCCCGCCTGCCGAAACGCGATCACGAACGACATCCGGTCGTTCCAGCCCAGATAGTCGGCGTAGTACTGGTCGCGCGTCAACGGAATGCCGTGCTCGGCGAGGAGCGACTCGAGCGTCGCACGATGGTGCTCTTCGTCGTCCACGATGACCCCGTTGAAATCGAACAGCAGGGCGACGTCGTGCCCGTCACGCATAGAGGCCGGCCGCCCGGTAGGAATCGTCGAGGAGCTCGACGGGATGGCGCACCGACGCCGCGAGACCGGCCGCCCGCAGGCCCGCGCCGAGCTGCATGAGGCAGCCGGGATTGCCCGTCGCCACGATCGCGGGCGCGGCTTCCCGCAGGGAGGCAAGCTTGGGTCCGAGCACCGCGCGGGACATCTCGGGCTCGAGCAGCGAGTAGATGCCCGCGCTGCCGCAGCATTGCGCGGCGTCGGGCGTGCTCACGAGCTGCATCACCGGGATCGCCTTGAACAGGGCGAGCGGCGGGTCCGCGATCCGCTGGGCGTGGAGCAGGTGGCACGGGGGGTCGTATGCCACGCGGCGGTCCACCGGCGCGCCGGGCACCGGCCCCCGCTCCGCCAACAGCTCCGTCACGTCGCGCACCCGTTTGCCGAACCGCCCGCCGTCGTCCAACAGGTGGGCGTACTCCTTGAGCAGCGCCCCGCACCCCGCGCTGTTCACCACGATCGGCTCGGTTCCGTCGCCAAACGCCTTCGCATTCCGGCGGGCCAGCGCCGCCGCGGGGGCGTGCAGCCCGGCGTGCACGTGCAGCGCGCCGCAGCATGCCTGGTCGGCAACTTCCCGGACGTCGTATCCGTTGACCTGGAGCGTGCGGATCGTGGCGTCATGAACGTGGGAGAACAGGCCATCCATGATGCAGCCGCGGAAAAGCAGGACGGTCAAGGACGGGCGAGGGCGGGCAAGGGCGGTCGAGGCCGACCGGTTCGGACCGTCCTTGCCCGTCTTCGACCGTCCCCGACCGTCCCTTGTCGCCGCCAGCATCCCCATCGCAAACCCGAACCGACCCCATCCGGCCAACAGGCGCGGCACACCCGTCCAGCGGAGCATGCGCGCCAGACCGTACACGAAGCGTGACAGGCCAGGCGTGGTGAACGCCGCGAGCGCGAGACGAGCGGTCCATGGGAGGCGGCGGGTGCGCGCGAGCATGGCGCGGGCCTCCTCGAGGCCGTGGCCATAGCCGACGCCCGACGGACAGACGGGTTCGCAGGCGCGGCAGCCGAGGCAGCGGTCGAGGTGGGTCTGGACGAACGGGTCGCTCGGGGACAGCTCGCCACGCTCGAGCCCGCGCATCAGCTCGATGCGGCCGCGCGGGCTGTCGGCCTCGTCACCGGTCGCGAGAAAGGTGGGACAGGCCTGCAGACAGAAGCCACAGTGGACGCACGTGTCCAGCGCGGCGAACCCGCCGCGCGCTCGCGCCTCCGGGGAAGTCTCAGCCTGCACGATCGTCGCTGTCCGCCGCGACCGCCAGCGCGTTGCCCGGGTCGAACGTGTGACGCAGTCCGGCCACGAGGGGTCCCACGCCCTCGCGGTACGCGCCGAAGTGCCCCACGGCCCGTCGCAGCGCCCACGGCGCGCGCTCGAGGGTGAGGGGCACTTCCAGTGCGGCCAGCGCGCGGCGCAAATGGCGCAGCCGCTCGACCGACGCGTCGCCAGCCCAGCGCAGCGTCCCCACGCCGGGGCTCGCCGATACCCACTCGTCGCCCACCTGGTGCTGGATCAGGTCGAGCAGCTCGTCGCTTGAATCCGGGAGCCCGCCGATCCGGAATGTGACCGGGCGCGTCGCGAACGCTTCGGCGGCGCGCATCCAGAACGCATGCGCTTCCTCGGCGCGCAGCGGGGCGAGCAGGCCCCCCGTCGCCGCCCGCAGGCCGGCTTCTTCGGCGGCGACGAGCGGCGCCGACCCGGCGAGCCGCACCGCCAGCGCCCAGCGCGCCCGCCGGGCGAGCGAGGGGGACACGAGCTCGAGCGCGGCGAGCGACAGGCCGGCCGCGGTGATGTCGTCCGCGACGCGCGACAGGTCCTCGCGCGATCCCTCGAGCAGGAGCGTCTGATCGACCCGGGGCAGGGCGCGCAGGCGCAGGTGCACGAGCACGATCACGCCGAATGCGCCGAACCCGCCTGCTTGGAGTCTGGTCAGGTCGTAGCCGGCCACGTTCTTCATGACGCGCCCGCCGCTCTGAATCAGGCGGCCGTCCCCCGTCACGAACGTGACGCCGAGGAGGTGGTCGCGCACCGGTCCGAAGCCGTGACGGAGCGGGCCGGCGGTGGCCGTCGCCACGACCGAGCCGAGCGATCGGCCCGCGAGCCCCGGCGGGTCGAGCGCGAGCCACGCGCCGTGGTCGGCGAGCTGCTGGCGCAGCAGATCGAAGCCGATCCCCGCTTCGGCGGTGGCCGTCAGGTCCTGCGGCTGGATGGACGGGATGTGGTCGAGCCGGCGCGTGGTCAGCGCGAGATCGGCCTGGGCGTCGCTCGGCATCCACGTGCCCGATCCTTCGAGACGGACGCGCCACCCTTCGGCGCGCGCGGTCCCGAGCAGGAGCGCGATGGCGTCCGGAGAGCCGGGGGCCACGCGCGGCACGCCGTCCGGTGCTCCCGAGTCCTCGAGCACGGCATCGCGACCGAGCAGCGCCCGGACCCGCTCGACCAGGCTCATGCCACCCCCGCCCATTCCCGGCACGCATGCAACGGAACCACCTTGCCCGGGTTCACGCGCTCCTCCGGATCGAACACGCGCCGCACGCCGCGCATGGCCGCGAGCGAGTCGCCGTCGAAGAGCAGCGGCATGTAGCGCATTTTGTCGAGTCCGATGCCGTGCTCCCCCGTGATCGTGCCGCCGACGGCGATGCAGGCGGACATGATTTCGCCGCTCGCCTGGTCCACGCGATCCCTGAGGCCTGGCACCCGACTGTCGAACGAGATGTTGGGATGGAGATTGCCGTCGCCAGCGTGGAACACGTTGCTCACCGTGAGCCCGTAGCGCGCCGCGATGGCGCTGATCGCTTCGAGAACGTCGGGGAGCGACGAGCGCGGCACGACGGCGTCCTGCACGACGAGGTCCCGCGACAGCCGCCCCATGGCGCCGAAGGCTTTCTTGCGGCCGAGCCACAGCCGCTCGCGCTCCTTGGCGTCCGCGGCGACCCGGATCGAGCGGGCCCCGTGGGTGCGGAGGATGCTCTCCACGGTTGCGGCTTCTTCTTCCACGGCGGCGTCGACCCGTCCGTCCAGCTCGGTGAGCAGCACGGCCGCCGCGTCCCGCGGATAGCCGGCGGCGTACACCGAATCCTCCACGGCGCTGATGCACGACTGGTCCATCATCTCGAGCGCGGCCGGCACGATGCCGCTCGCGATCACCGCGGACACGGCCTCGCCGGCGGTCCGCAACGAGCCGAAGTCCGCGAGCAGCGTGCGGACGGCTCGGGGAACCGGGAGCAGGCGCACGGTGATGCGCGTGGCCACGCCGAAATTCCCTTCCGACCCGACGAACAGCGCCGCGAGGTCTGGCCCCCACGGCTCGCCGCCCGGACTGCCGAGATGGATCACGCGGCCGTCGGCCAGCACGACCTCGAGCGCGAGCACGTGATTCACCGTGGCGCCGTACTTGAGGCAATGCGGGCCGCCCGCGTTCTCGGCGACGTTGCCGCCGATCGTGCAGGCGGTCTGGCTCGAGGGATCAGGGGCATAGTAGAGACCGTGGGGAGCCACGGCGGCGGACAGCTTCACATTGACCACGCCCGGCTCGACGACGGCGATGCGATTCGCGGCGTCAACGGTAAGCACCCGGTTCAGGCGCGTGAGCACGAGCAGCACCGCGTCCGCCGCGGCCAGGGCCCCGCCCGACAGCCCCGTACCCGCGCCGCGGGGAACGAAGGGGATGCCATGCATGGACAGGAGCCGGATCACCGCGATCACTTCATCCCGCGTCCCCGGCAGGACGACCACGCCCGGGAGGCGGCGATGGGTCGTGAGGCCGTCCATGGCGTACGTCGCGCGCTCCGCGCCGCCCGTCCGGACGTGCGAGCGGCCCACGAGCTGCGCGAGCGCCTCGATCACCGCCGGCCCGATCACGTCGCTCGCTCGCTCGGGTGGCCGCGGCCGTTACCCCGGGCGCGCTGCTGCGCGGCCGCGTACCGCTCGGCCTCGACCACCATCGGACCCAGCAGCCCGAGGAGCTGGCGGAGCCGCCCGGCGGTGCTGCGTTGATTCAGCAGCCCCAGCTGGTCGGCGACGTCGAGCTCGAGGGTCGCCGCGACATGGAAGGACAGGACCGTGGGATCGGCCGGGAGCTGGAGGGGCACGTCCACCGAGGGATCGGTGAGCGACGCGCGGAGCCGGGCGAACTGGCCGAACGCGCGGCGCACGTCGGTCGCGAGCTGCCCCGCTTCCACCGGGTCGACCTCGTCGTCGAACTCCTCCACCTGCGCCACGCGGTACGACCGGTCGCTCGCGACCCAGTCGAGCAGCACGAAGCGCCGTTCGCCCTCGGTCAGGATGTTGGCGCGTCCGTCGGGAAACCGGTTGGCGGACCGAATGACCGCGACGCACCCGACGTCGCCCGGCACGGGGACGGCCGCAGCCGCCGGGTCGTCCACGGGCGGCACGTAGGCGATGCCGAACCGCTGGTCGTCTTCGAGGCAGTCCACGAGCAGCTGGCGATAGCGCGGCTCGAAGACGTGCAACGCCTGCGAAGCCCCGGGGAAGAGCACCACGGGAAGCGGGAAGAGGGGCAGCGCGCGCGTCATGGGGGAAGTATACGCAACGAGGGGTCAGGAATCGATTTCCTGACCCCTCGTGATCGCGCCGGCCGCGGTTTCGCTACGCCGCTCGCCAGAATCCTCTGAGCGCCCTGCCGTCGGGCGACTCGCGGAGCTTCTCGAACGCGCGTTCGCGGATCTGCCGGATGCGCTCGCGCGTCACGCCCATCAAGGCGCCGATCTTCTCGAGCGTCATCGCCTCGCTGCCCTCTTCGAGGCCGTAATAGAGATAGAGGATCTTGCGTTCGCGGGGGGTGAGGTACTTCTGGAAGATGCGGTCGACGAACTCGCGCATCAGCTTGCCGTCGGTGTGCTCCTCGATTTCGCCGCTTTCCTGCCCCGCGAACCGCTCGCCCAGCGTCGCCGCGTCCTTGTCGGTCCGATCCACCGGCGCATCGAGCGAGAGCTCGGCGGCCGTCATGCGGCGCGCGGTCCGGACGTTGTCCACCGTGTCCTCGAGCGCCTTGGCGATCTCGTCGTCAGTGGGCTCGCGGCCGAGCTCCTGGGACAGATAGGTCTCGGTGCGGCTCATACGGATCAGCTGGGAATTCTGATTCAGCGGGATGCGGACGCTGCGAGTCTGCTCTGCGAGGGCTTTCAGCACTGCCTGTCGAACCCACCACACTGCATACGAGATGAACTTCACGCCTTGATCCGGATCGAACTTCTTGACCGCCTTGAGGAGCCCTTCGTTGCCGATCGCCACCAGCTCGGAGAGATCGAGTCCGTGCCCCTGATATTTCTTGACGTAGGAAATGACGAAGCGAAGGTTGGCAGTCACGAGCCGCTCGGCGGCCTTTTCATCTCCCCGCTGGACCCGCCGCGCGAGGCGGCGCTCCTCAGCGGGGTCTTTGATCAGTGGCAGTTTCTGAATGTCCTGCAGGTATTGGTCGAAAGCGCCAGACGGATTTGTTCGAAAAAACGCCTTGGCCTTGCTTCCGCTCGATCGGGCCATTCGAGGGACTCCCACCGTGCGCGTTGCAGTTTGATGGCGAACTGACGGCGAATTTTGGAACGGCGCAATATAAAAATCACGCGTAAACGGTGCAAATTCCATGGGTTATCAACATCACAAATCATTCTAATATGGTGTGTTCCCGAGTTTATCCACTATCCACATCCTCTGTGGAGAACCATTGTGTGCATTTCTCGCTAAACCGGATGTGGAGAGGTGGGAAGTGTGTGGGGAAGTTGTTGAGCGATATGTGATTAGTCGTTGACGCGCCCTTCCAGCGTCGCCCGAATCACGTCCTCCGGTGCCGAAACGGTCCACCCCGCCCGCGCGTCGCCGTGCATCGTGCCGATCGCGTGCGGCAGCGCAAAACGCACCGCGCCCGCGCGTGCTTTCTTGTCGAGTCGCATCGCCGCGAGCAGATCGGACACGGCGGCATCACCCGGCCGCTCGAGCGGCAGCGCGAGTCGCTCGAGCACCGCGCGAATGCGATGCGCCGTGCCGGACGCGGCGATGCCGAGCGTTTCGGCCAGGCGCGCCTCGTACGTCATGCCGATCGCAACGGCTTCGCCGTGCAGGATCGCGAACTTCGCGGTCGCTTCGAGCGCGTGCGCCACGGTGTGGCCGAAATTGAGAATCGCACGCCGCCCCTGCTCGCGCTCGTCCGCCGTCACGACCGCGGCTTTGATCTCGATTGAGCCTCTCACGAGGCGCTCGATCGTCGCCGGGTCGCCGGCCATCGCGTCCGCGTGCGCCGATTCGAGGAACGCGAAGTAGTCTGCGTCGGCGATCACGCCGTGCTTGACCGCCTCGGCCATCCCGGCCGAGAGCTGCACCTTGGGCAGCGAGCGGAGCGCGTCGAGATCCGCGACGACGAGTCGGGGCTGCTGGAAGGCGCCCAGCAGATTCTTGCCGGCGGGCACGTCGATCCCGGTCTTGCCGCCGATCGACGAGTCGAGCATCGCGAGCAGCGTCGTCGGGACTTGTACGTACGGAACGCCGCGGAGATACGTCGCGGCGACGAAGCCGGCGACGTCGCCCACCACGCCGCCGCCCAGGGCCACGACCGCGGTGTCGCGGCCGAGCTCTGCTTCGAGCATGCGGTCGCACAGCCGCGCCCAGGTATCGCGCGTCTTGTTCCACTCGCCGGCGGGGAATTCGAACAGGTCGACCGCGAGGCCCGAGGCCCGGAAGGCCTTGAGCACCTGCGGGCCGTACAACGCGGCGACGTGGGAATCAGTGATCACGGCGTACCGCGCCGCGGGGCAGGCGGTCCGCACGGGCGTCGCGAGGTCGTCGAGCAGCCCGCGGCCCACGACGATGTCGTAGGACGCGTCACGCTGCTCCCGGATGGGGACGTGGATCGTCACCATTTCACGTCGGGACGGCCGGCGTGGGCGTTCGCGGCCCGCGCGAGCACGAACAGGAGATCGGAGAGGCGATTGAGATACGTCAGGATGGCGGGCGGGACGGCGCTCCGTTGCGCCAGGGTGACGACGCCCCGCTCCGCGCGGCGGCAGATGGTGCGTGCCAGGTGCAGCGCGGCGGCTTTGGGGGAGCCGCCGGGGAGGATGAACTCCCGGAGCGGGGGGACGGTCTGTTCGCGCGCGTCGATTTCGCGCTCCAGCGCCTCGATTTGCGGGGCGCCGATCGTACGCCCGCCGAGCGCGCGCTCCCGGGCGGCGGGCTCCGGGGCGGCGAGCTCCGCGCCAAGGGTGAAAAGGTCCCGCTGGACGGGTTCCAGGATGTCGCTCGCGAAGTCCCGCGGATCGAGGGCGATAGCGAGGCCGATCGCCGCATTCAGCTCGTCCACCTGTCCGTAGGCCGCCACGCGGGGGTCATCCTTGCGGACCCGGCCGCCGCCCAAGAGCCCGGTCTCGCCGCCGTCGCCCGTCTTGGTGTAGATCTTCACGGCGCAGAACCTATTGCTCGGCGCATACCCCCGCCATTACAGTTGCCCCGGATGCAGGAACTCAAAGATATCACCATCATCGGCGCCGGCCCGACTGGACTGTTCGGTGCCTTCTACGCCGGCATGCGCGGCGCGTCGTGCCGCTTGATCGACAACCTCGACCAGGTCGGCGGCCAGCTCACCGCGCTCTATCCCGAGAAGTACATCTTCGACGTCGCCGGTTTCCCGAAGGTGCTCGCGAAGGATCTGGTCAAGGGCATGGCGGAGCAAGCGCTCCAGTTCAAAGCCCCGATCCATCTCGGACAGAAGGTGACTGGCTTGCGGCGCGAGTCCGAAGACGGCCAGCCGCGCTTCATCGTGATCACCGATCAGGACGAATACCCGTCGCGCACGGTGGTCATTGCCGGCGGCATCGGCGCCTTCACGCCCCGCAAGCTGCCGCTCAAGGACGTCGACCGGTGGTACGGGCGAGGCGTGTTCGATCGCGTGCTCGATCCGCAGGTCTTCAACGGCAAACGCGTGCTCCTCGTGGGCGGTGGGGACTCCGCGTTCGACTGGGCCGTCAATCTCCAGGGCATCGCCAAAGGGATCCTCATGGTCCACCGGCGTGACGGATTCCGCGCCCATGCCGCCACCGTGAAGCAGGTCCATGAACTGTGCGCCGCCGGCCGCATGGAGCTGCGCACGTTCTGGGAGGTGCGGGCGCTGCACGGCAGCGAGCGCGTGGAGCGCGTCACGCTGTTCAACAACAAGACAAAGGAAGAAGAGATCGTACCCGTGGACGCCGTCATTCCCCAGCTCGGTTTCCTTTCGTCCCTCGGCGCCATCGCCGAGTGGGGGCTCGAGCTCGAGAAGGGCGACATCAAGGTCGCGTCCACCATGGCGACCAACCTCCCGGGCATCTTCGCCGCCGGCGACATCACGACCTATCCGGGGAAGCTCAAACTCATCGCGACGGGCGTCGCCGAAGCGAGCATTGCCGTGAACCACGCCGTGCACTTCATCAATCCCACCGCCAAGGTCGAGCCGGGGCACTCGAGCAACATGGCCCTGTTCGGGCAGACCGAAGACTAGACGGGAGTCTTTGCCACTGTCGAAAAGGTTGACAGTGTCCCCCAGCCTGGCCAACATAGGATCAGCCTCCCGACCCCGCCCCTTGCGCCGCTTTGTGCTCGTCCTGCTGGTCGCCGCCGTCGCGGCGGCCTCGTCCCCGCTCGCCGCGCAACAGGAGCAGCAGCGGGTCGTACGCGATCTGACCTTCGAGGGCAATCATGCGATCGACGACTACACCCTCAGTACCGCGATCGCCACCTCGACGTCGAGCGCATTCGCGACCCAATGGTTCCTCCGCTGGACGCACCTGGGTGAGAAGCGGTACTTGAACGAGATCGAGTTTCGCCGCGACGTGCTCCGGCTGCGGCTGCTCTACAGCCGCAGCGGCTACGTCAATGCAGTGGTCGACACCATCGTTCGCCGCACGGCGAATGACGCGTTCATCACCTTCCGGATCACCGAGGGGGAGCCGGTCCGCCTGACCCGCCTGGACGTGCTGGGCGCGGACACGTTGTTCGACGTGCCTCGGCTGAAGCGTGATCTCCCGCTGCAGGTCGGTGCGCCCTTCAACCGATTCGTCTTCCAGGCGTCGGCCGACACGCTGGTGACGCTGCTCCGGAACCGGGGATACCCGTATGCTCAGGTGCTGCGCGAGTTCGACGAAGACGACGCGACGCTCGCGGCCACCGCGAGCCTCGAAGTCGTCACGGGACCGCGCATGGTGGTGGGCGTCATCGAAATCCTGGGGCTTGAGAAGGTGGATACATCCGCGGTGCGCGACATGCTGTCGGTGAAGCCCGGGGACCCGTTTCGCCAGGACAAGCTGTACCAGAGCCAGCGCGACCTCTACGACCTCGGCGTGTTTCGCTCCGTCAACATCCTGCTCGCGGATTCGATCGCTCCCACCGCGCCGGGGGATACGGCGGTGCGCGTGGTCGTCCGTGTGGCGGAGGGGGCCGGCCACCGGGTGCTCACCGGGTTGGGCTACGGGACGGTCGACTGCTTTCGAGCCCAGGCCGGCTGGACGTCCTACCGTTTCCTCGGCGGCGTGCGGGCGCTCGACGTCACGGCCAGCGCGTCCAAGCTCGGGGTGGGCGAGCCCCTCGATCTGGGATTCGGGAACAATGTGTGCAGCTCCCTCGCCCACGACCCGATGTCCGATACGCTCAACTACAACGCGGGCCTGACCCTGCGCCAGCCGACGTTTTTCTCGCCGCGCCACACGGCGCGACTCGGCGTGTACGCCCAGCGCCGTTCGGACATCGCCGCCTACACCCGCAAAGAGGTGGGCGTAAACGCGGCGGTCACGATCAACGCCCGCCGCAACATCCCGGTGATCATCGGGTACACCTTCACCGTCGGTCAGACGACGGCTGAGCCGGCGGTGTTGTGTGGTGCGCTGGCCGTGTGCGACTCGGCCGACCAGCAGTTACTCACCAGCAAGCGTCCGTTCGGCGCTCTCACCGTGACCGGGGCTCGCATTCAGGTCAATTCGCTCCTCGATCCCACGGCCGGCGGCACGGCGACACTCGGCCTGATGTACGCATCGCGCTTTCTCGGCTCGGATTCTCTGTACGAGTTCACGCGCGGAGAGATCCAGGTCGCGCGCTATTACTCGCTCGGTCGACGCGGGGTCTTCGCCTGGCGGGTGCGCGCGGGGGCCATCTTCCCGGCGGGCCGCGTCAATGTCGGCAATGAAAGCGTGGAATTCGTGCCGCCCGACCAACGGTTCTACGGGGGCGGGCCCAATTCCGTGCGTGGCTACGCCCGCAACGAAATGGGCCCGCGCGTGTACGTCACCCGCGATAGCACGAACAAGGGGATGAGCGGGACGGACACGACGCTCCGCACCGCCCCAACCGGCGGCACCGTGGTGTTCACGCTCAATGCCGAGCTGCGGTTCGCGACTCCGTTGTTCCCGTCGCGGATGCGCTTCGCCATCTTCACGGACGTGGGACAGGTGTGGCAACGCGGCGGCCAGTCGCTGGACGTGACCGGCGTGCGGATCACCCCTGGCGTTGGCCTCCGCTTCGCGACGTTTTTGGGCCCCGTTCGCGTGGATGCGGCCTACAATGGATACGCCCCCGAGCCGGGCCGCCTGTACTACGACAACGGTCACGCCCTCATCAACGTGGACGACAGCTACCAGCCCGCGCGGCCCGACTCTTTCAGGAAGCGCGTGTTCGTACAGTTCTCCGTGGGGCAGGCGTTTTGAGCGTACGTCGCTCGCTCGCCGGAGCCCTGTGGCTCATCGCGGGGCTGCTGGCGTCGTTTCTCGGTGCCGTCAGCGCCTTGGTGGATACGGCGTCGGGGCGCGCGCTCCTCGCGCGGGTGGCCTCAGACGCGGTGAAGGGCGTGTTCGACGGCTTCGTGCAGGTCGGCGACGTGGGTGGTCCGCTGCTCACCGGCGTGACGCTCAGCAACGTGACCATCTTCGATCCCGACAGCACGCTGGTCGCCTCGCTGCGCCGGGTCGAGGCGAGCTACAACCCGCTCGACTTCGCGGCCGGCCGCGTCGTATTGCTCGAGCTCGACCTCGCAAGCCCCGTGTTCAACGTCGTCCAGCACAAGGGCGGCCGCCTGAACGTGGAAGAGCTGCTCCGGCTCGGCGTCCCATCCAAGGGGCCCAAGGGGCCAGGCAAGCTGATCCTGTTTCGCAACGTCCGGGTCAGCGACGGCACCGTCAACCTGCGGCTCCAGACGAGCGGCGAGCAGACGGGCCACGAGATCGATCCGCTCGAGTTCGACGGCCGGCGGCGCATCCGCCGGTTCGAGCATCTCGACATGCGCCTCGCGGCGCTCCGCATTTCCTCGCCCCGCGAGCCCGGGGTGCGCATTGATATCACCCACCTCGCCACAATCGCCACTGATCCCGCGGTGGTGCTGCGCGATGCGCGGGGACGGATCACCGTCGTGGGTGACTCGCTGTACGCCGACCTCGAGCGGCTCGATCTGCCCGCCTCCCGGCTCGCCGGGCATGGAAGCATCGTCTGGCCGAGTGGCACTCTGCTGTACGACCTCACCCTGCAAGCCGACTCGGCTTCCCTCGACGACATCGGGTTCCTGGCACTGCCGTTCCCGCGCGCCGCACAGGTGCGCGGCGGCGTGCGGGTGCGCTCGCACGGCGCCCGGGTGCTCGAGGTCGCGCTCGACCCGCTCGATGCCCGCTACGGCGGTGGCACACTGACCGGCCGTATCACGACCCTGACGCAGTCCGACTCGGGACTCGTCGCCGTGCGCGACGCGGACCTCATGGCGCGCGACGCCGATCTGGATCTCGTGCGTGGCGTCGTGCCGAACCTCCCGTTCTACGGGCGCCTGTCCGGGCACACCACCGCCGATGGCCCGATGAGCGATCTCGCGCTCGGTGTCGACTGGGTGTTCCGGGACTCACTCGTCGCCGGACAGCCGAAGACGAGCGTCCAGGGCGCGGGGACCGTGGATCTGTCGGGGGAGGACGTTCGCTTCGTGTCGTTCGCCGTGCGGGACGCAGCCGTCGATCTGGGGACGGTGCGCCAGCTCGTGCCCGCGGTGGTGTTACGGGGTGAGGTGGACGGCGCGGGCATCGTGACCGGGCCGCTGCACAACGCACTCCTCACCGGCACGCTGGTGCACCGGGACGGCGAGCGGCCGGCGAGCACCGTGACGGGAGCGATGCGACTCGACACCCGCGGAGACACGGTCGGCGTCTTCGCGGATGTGCGCGCCGAGTCGCTTTCGTTCGACGGGTTGCGCGGCACCTATCCCGGGCTTCTGCTCCGCGGCTCGGTGGCGGGGCCCATTCGGCTCGCCGGCTCCCTCACCGCGCTCGAGACGCACGCCAACCTCGAATCCGCAGCCGGGGCGGTGACGGTCGACGGGGTGGTCACTCTGTTCGACACGCGCACAGGAGTCCGAGAGCTGTCCCTCACCGCCCGCAACATGAATCTCGCGCGTTGGGTGGCGCGCGGGCCGCAGTCGCGGCTCTCGTTTTCCGTGGCGGGCCGTATCTCGCAGGACAGCGGCGCGGCCCCGGTAGGGGAGCTCACGGCGGGGCTCGCGCCGTCGCTCATCGCGGGCACCCCGTTCGATACCGGTCAGGCGGCCGTGCGCTTCGCGGGCGGCCGCATGTACGTCGACTCGCTGCGGCTGGCGCAGCTCGGACTGCGGACCGCGGGCTCGGGGTCGCTCGGCTGGCGGCGGCCCGAGCGTGGCGCATTGTCGTTTTCCTTCGATGCCGACAACCTGAACGCGCTCGATTCCCTGTTGGTCTGGATCGCCGGGCCGGATGTCGTTACCGCGGCACGCGGCCGGTCGCTCCGCGGAGCGGCGCGCGTGCAGCTCACGGTGGACGGCGCGCTCGACTCGCTGGCCATCGACGCGCGCGTGAGCGCTCCCGATGTCCGCTGGCGCGATTGGGAGGTGTCGGACGGCCTTGGCCACCTGGCCTACCAGCCCGGACCCGTGCCGACGTTCAGCGCCGAGGCGACGGTCGACTCGGCGCGGATGGGCGGCTACGAATTCGGGGGTGCGTCCGCGCGCGTCACCGGGAGCCGCGATTCGCTCAACTGGTTCGCCCGGTCCCGTGTGGGCGAACTCGTCGCGTTCGTCGCCGGGGGCCGGTACGCGCGGCACGCCGCGAGGGGGAGCCGGAATCCGTCTCTTGATGCGGGCCTCGATTCGCTCGCCGTCCTCCTCCCCGGCGGTGTCTGGGTACTCCAGGCCCCGGTGAACCTCGCGCTGACCGACTCAACGGCGGACTTCTCGGGCGCGACGCTTTCGAGTGTCGACGGATCGGGCCGGGTGGCGTTCCGTCCGATGCGGACCGCACGCGGGCGCGCGGATGCGTATGGTGAGGTCCAGGGCTTCCCACTCGCCGCCGTCTACGCGCTGGCACAGCACGATACGAGCGGCGTGAGCGGCTCGATCTCCGCCAAGATCGCGATCTCCGGGAGCCGGGAAGCCCCGGTGTACGACGGCTCGGTCGAACTGGTCAACGGGGCGCTCGGCGAGTTCCGCGCGCCGCGGGTCGACGGGACGTTCGGCTACCGCAATCGGCGTCTCGACGCCGCGCTCCGGCTCTGGCGCGCGCAACAGCAGGTTCTCACCGTCACCGCGTACCTGCCACTCGACTTGGCGCTTCAGTCCGTCGCCAAACGGCAGCTGCCCGACACGCTCCACGTGGCCGCGCGCGCCGACAGCGTGGAGCTGGCGGTGCTCGAGGCCATCACGCCACTCGTGCGCCAGGTCCAGGGTGTCTTCTCGGCGGACGTGGGCGTCTCGGGAACCTGGGACGATCCCAGTATGCGCGGCATTGTGCGTATCGCGAACGCCGCCGCCACCTTCCCGGACCTGAACGTGCGCTATACGGACCTGGCCGGCACGCTGCGCCTTTCTGGGGATACCATCTCCGTCGGGTCCCTGTCGGCACGCAGCGACAAGGGCACGTTGAGCGTGGCCGGGTACATGCGCCTCGAGGAGCTGACCCGGCCGGTCCTGGCCCTGCGGCTCGCGGCCGATCGGTTCAAGGCCCTCGACCTGAAGGGCAACGTGACGGTAACCGCAAGCGGGCGACTCGCGCTGACGGGCCCGCTGTTCGGAGCGACGCTCACCGGCCAGGCGACCGTCACCTCGGGCGTGCTCTACTTCGCCGACCTGATCGAAAAGCGCATCGTGAACCTGGAGGAGCTGGCCGACACGGCCCTGCTCTCGATCATCGAGCGGCAGGGTCTCGGGCCCCGGTTCCAGAGCGTGTTCCTCGACAGCCTGCACATCCGGGACGTTCAGCTCAGCATGGGCGATGAGGTCTGGCTGCGCTCGAACGAAGCGAACATCCAGCTCCAGGGCACCGTGGCCGTGACGAAACAGCGGGCGACCTACCTCGTATCCGGAACCCTTCAGGCGCCGCGCGGCACGTACCGTCTCAAGATCGGCCCGGTGACCCGGGAGTTCAGCGTGACGAAGGGGAGCGTCAGGTACTTCGGGACGCCGGACCTGGACGCCGAGCTGAACATCGAAGCGCACCACACGGTGCATCCAGTGCCGGCGGGGACATCGCAGCAGGTCAACAAGGGCCAGAACATCGAGGTGGTGGCGCACATCACCGGCACGCTGCTCGTGCCGAAGGTGACGCTCGACGCGGAGGGCCAGGATCTCGGGCAGACCGAGGTGATCTCGTATCTCATGTTCGGCAAGCAGAGCTTCGAGCTCACCGGGAGCCAGGGGCCGGGCGGGATCGGAGACCAGCGCGCCTTGCTGCAAACGGCGACTTCGGTGCTGTCGGGCGAGCTCGAGCGGACCCTCGTGTCGGACCTGGGGGTGCCGTTAGACTACCTCGAGATCCGGCCGGGCGCCTCGACGGGCCCGCTGCAGGGGTTGCAGCTCGCGGTGGGGCGCCAGGTCGGTCGGAAGACGTTTCTCGTGGCCAACGCCGGGTTCTGCCAGGGCCAGGCGGTGGCCGTGAACAACACCTTCGGCCTCACGTTGAAATTCAACATCACCCCGGAGCTCCGTACCGAGGCGAGTTACCAGCCGGTCCAGGTATGCAACACCACGGGTTCGGTGCCGACCGCGACCCGGCAGGTCGGCCTCGACCTCATCTGGGAGCGCTGGTACTAGCGTGACCCGCGCACTGGTGATCACCAATCCGGCGGCCGCGCGCACTGACGCGCGGGCCGTCACGGCCATCCGGGAGACGCTGCGCGCCGGCGGCTGGACGGTCGAAGTGCAGGCCACGGCGCGGCCGGGCGACGCGCGCCGGTTTGCGGGCGAAGCGCGAGACGCGGGCGTGGACGTGCTCGTGAGCTACGGCGGCGACGGGACGGCCATGCAGGTCGCCGCCGGTCTCGTCGGCTCGGACGTGGCGCTCGGACTCGTTCCGGGTGGGACCGGCAATCTCCTGGCGGGCAACCTGCGACTGCCGCGCAATCCCCAGGCTGCCGCACGGGTGATCCTGGGCGCGCGGCGCCAGGCCGTCGACCTGGGCATCGTGGACCGCGTCGATGAGCCCCACTATTTCGCCGTATGCAGCGGGGCGGGCTTCGACGCCCGGTTGATGGCGGCGACCCCGGGAGCGCTGAAGCGCCGCTGGAAGATGGGCGCGTACGTGCTGCGCGCCTTCGCGGCGCTGCCGCACGTGCGCAGCGCCCGGTACCGGGTGACGGTGGACGGCACGGCGCATGAGCTTCCCGCCGCGCTCGTGCTCATCGCCAACTGCGGCGAATTGTTTCCGCCCTTCTGGCGGCTCCGCCACAACATCTCACCCGCCGACGGGTGGTTCGACGTCGTCACCCTCGCGGCCGACGGTGCGCTCGGGAGCTTGGCGGCGTTTGCGGAGCTGTTCTACGGCTCATGGAACGGCACCAGCGCGCCCGGACGGCGGCTGTGGTTCGCGCGGGGGCGCACGATCCTCGTCGAAGCGCTCGGCATATCGGGCCAACCGGTGCAGCTGGACGGCGAGGTGTGCGGCGAGACGCCGTTCGAGGCGCGCCTCCTGCCCGGGGCGCTTTCGGTGATCGTCGACCCCGATCGCGTTCCCTACCAGACGGCCGGCCGTGGCTGACACGCTCCTGCTCGTCGACGCCGACGCGGACGTGCGGCGGGCGATCGGCGACTCGTTGGAGCGCGTCGGGTATGAGGTCCGGCGCGCCGCCACCGGGCAGCAGGGGCTCGCCGCCTTCGAGCGCGATCGGCCCGACGTCGTCATCGTCGACGTGGATCTCCCCGACTCGAGCGGCCTCGTCGTGCTCGAGCGGGTACGCGCCCTGGGCGGCGCGGTCATTCTCCTCACGCGGTCAGGCGACCAGGAGAATGCCGTACGGGGGATGGAGCTCGGGGCCGAGACCTTCGTGACGAAGCCCGTGGACCTGACTCACCTCGGCGCCGCTGCCGCGCGCGTGGCCGAGAAGGCGCGGCTGGCCCGGGAGAACGCCCGGCTGCGCGCCCAGATCGGGCACACGCCGCAGGCCCTGGCGGAAGTGGAGCGGGAGCATATCGAGCGCACCCTGCGCGCCCACGGGGGGAACCGCACGCGGGCGGCCCAGGAACTCGGCATTTCGCGGGCTACACTAATCAATAAGATTAGGGTGTACCGGCTCGACCTCTGAGGCGCGCATGGAACGACCGGAATTGAAAGAGCACGACGGGATGACGTGCCGCTACTGCGGCAATGAAGAGCGTGCGTCGGAAGGGTATCCCTGCTCGGACTGCGGCACGTTCCTCTGCTTGATCTGCTCGTTCCGCGGGATCATCCGCTGCAAGGCGTGTGAGGCGAAGGCGCAGGCGTCGGCGTCCAAAGCCTAGCCGCGACGCTTCCGCACCTCCGCGACCAGGTCGTCGACGGGATCGCCGAGCTCCCTCGCCAGTTTTTCGATAACCGCCCGCTCCTCCGTCCACCCCTGGGTCGCCGCGACGGCGTCCAGCGCGATCGCCGCGATGGAGTGCGTGCGCTCCTCCAGGTCCCGCGTGCGGACGGCCACCTCCCGCGCCAACCATTGCTCCAGCTCGCGGCGCTCGATCTCGAGCTGCCGCTGGCGCAGGGCGCTCTGGAGGGACAGCTGCAGCTCATCCAGGTCGACCGGCTTGATAAGGTAGTCGTACGCGCCGAGCTTCAGGCACTCGATCGCGGTGCGGGGCTCGTCGATCGCGGTCAGCATGATGATCGCGAGGTCCGAGTCGTGCGCGAGGGCCTTGGGGACGAGCTCCACGCCCGTCATGTTCGGCATCCGGATGTCCGAGAGCATCGCCTGCGGCAGATCGGCCGCCTGGCGATCCAGCGCCTCGGCGCCGCTCGCCGCCTGGAGCACCTTGTAGCCGAGCCGGGTGAGAAAGCGATTGAGCGCCTGGCGGATGCCTTCTTCGTCGTCCACGACGAGCACAGTGGTGGTGGTGGCGGGAGTCGTCATGGGCGCTAACGTATAGAACGGCCACCAGCCGAGCAAGCCAAGCTATGTTTCCCGCATGAAACTCGTCCTCTTCGACATCGACGGCACCCTCTTGTGGACCGACGGAGCGGGTCGGCGCGCGATCCATCGCGCGCTGTTGGACGAGGCCGGCACTGCGGGTGCGATCGCGACCTACCGGTTCGACGGCAAGACCGATCCACAGATCGTCCGCGAGCTCCTGGCGTCCGCCGACCACCCCGAGGCCGACTCGGGGGAGCGGGTCGCCGCGGTGTGCGAGCGCTACGTGGCGCTGCTGGAAGACGAGCTGGCGCGGGCGCCGGGCTCCGCCCGGCTCATGCCCGGGGTGGCGGAGCTGCTCACGGCCCTTGAAGCTCACGAGGCGGCAGGGCGCGCCCTCGTGGGGCTCCTCACGGGGAACCTGCGTCCCGGCGCCGAGCTCAAGCTCCGCGCCGCCGGGGTCGATCCCGCGCGTTTCGCGGTCGGGGCCTACGGATCGGACTCGGGGCGCCGGCCTGACCTCCCGCCTATCGCGGCGGCGCGCGCCACCGATCGAACCGGGCGGACCTTCACCGGCCCCGATGTCGCCATCATCGGCGATACGCCGGACGACGTGGCGTGCGGGCGGCCCTTCGGCGCGCGCTCGCTTGCGGTCGCCACCGGGTACTACGACGTGGCCGCGCTTCGCGCCGCCGGCGCCACCTACGTGTTCGAAACCCTGGCCGATACGGGCGCGGTGCTGGACGCCCTGCTCGCGTGACCTCGACGCGCATCCCTGACGAGCTGGAAGTGAAGGCGCCGGTGCCCGACCCCACACTCGTGCGCCGGGCCCTGGTGCGGGCGGGTGCGCAGCTCGAGTTCCGCGGGGCGATGCTCGATCGCCGGCTCGATCGCGATGGCGCGCTGCGCGCGCGCGATGAGGTGCTCCGCCTGCGGACGTACGTGCCGGCCGATGGTGCGCCCGGGTATGGCGTCCTCGCATGGAAAGGGCCCCCGAGCGCGCCGGGGGGCTACCGGCGGCGCGCGGAGGTGGAGACGCGCGTCGCGGACGCCGCGGCGGCGCTCGCGATTCTCGAGCAGTCCGGGTTCAGCGTCGCGTACGAAATCCACCGCACCGTCGAGGTCTACCGGCTGGCCGGTGCCGTGGTGCGCCTCGAGTGGTATCCCGCCATGGACGTCCTGATCGAGGTCGAAGGCGAGCCGGCGGCGATCGAGCGAGCCGTGCCCGCGACCGGACTCCCCCGCGAGTCGTTTGTTGCGGAATCCCTCGAGTACTTCGTCGCGGCCTACGAGGCGCGAACCGGCCGGCCGGCGCGCGTGAGCGGGCTCCCCTCCGCGTGAACGCTCCACTCAGGATCCCGATGCCGCTGCGCGTGCCCGAACTCGCGCCGTCGCTCGGACGGTTGCTCGTGCCGAGGCGCCCGGCCCCGCCATGGGTTCCGCTCGACGACATTCGCGAAGAGCTGGCGACTCGGGTCATCGAGGCGGCCGGCCTCGCGCGGGGCGCCGCAGAGCGGAACGAGCGCGACGCGGCCCTCGAAGCGGTGGGGCGGCGCGCCTGGCTCGCGGCATGGGAGACGGCGGTAGGGCGGGTGGCCGAGCGCGCGGCTCAGGCGCTCGACGACACGATCGCGCGCACCGCGCACCACGTAGGCATGTCGCGCCGGCGCGCCGCCCAGCGCTCGCTGTCCCCCGCCGAACGGCGCGCCATCGCCGCGCGCCTGGGCAGCGGGGCCGAGCGTTTCGTGGCCGCGCTCGATGTGCTCAACGGCGCTGCGTCCCACGCGCGCGAGGCTGGCGTGCTCGACAAGGAGGTCCACGCCGCGTGGCAGGACGCGTTGCGGACCGCGGCGCGCCGCCTCGAAGCCGCCTGGCTCGCGCTGGAAGACGAGCTCGCCGCCGAGGCGACCCGGTGGGTGCCCGAGCTCGATGCGGTGCGACGCTGGCGGCCGTCGCTCTGGCCCGTGTTCGTTCTTTGGACGCCGGTCGCGCTGGCCCTGCTCTGGCTGGGGCTCGTCATGGGCGGTTACGTTGCCGCGCCACTCTGGCTGTCCGTCCGGCTGGGCTTCTAGGGGTGAACACCGTCGGGATCGGCGTCGATCTGGTGGAAGTGCCGCGCGTGAACACCATCATCGCGGATAAAGGGGCCCGGGTGTTCGAACGGCTGCTCACACCCGCGGAGCGGGAGTACTGCGAGAGCCGGCCCGACCCCGCTACCCATGTCGCGGTGCGGCTCGCGGCGAAGGAAGCGGTCTACAAGGCGCTCCAGGGGACCGACGCGGCGCGGGGAATCGGCTGGCGAGAGATCGAAGTGGTGCGCGCCGCCGATGGTCGGCCCGACATCACCCTCACCGGGGTGGCCGCGGCTCGAGCGCAGGAGCTGGGGGTCGAGCGGGTGCTCCTGTCCCTGTCCCACACCCACCTGGCGGCGGTTGCCGTCGCCCTGCTCATCGGGAAGTAAGTTGCTTGTATTTCCGACAATTCGACTCTACATTTCCGAGTACCTTCTATCTGAGAATCGGTCTCATCTACCGTAAGCTATTTCTGAGCTTGGCGTTGAACACGTGCTGCGCGGCTTTGCTCGTCGCGCAGCGCGATGACTCGCTTACCGTATCGCGGCGCGTGGTCGCCGCCACCTCGCTCGCCGCCAAGGAGTACGCCGTGGGCGTCGCCCCACAGGGCGGGCGGTTGGTCGCGCCCCAGGAGGTGGACGAGGCGAGACAGTTCCTCGACGCGGCGCTGCTCGATGCGTCGGGGCTCCCGGCGACCGTGCGGAGCGCGGCGGACAGCGCGCTGCGCGAGCTGCGCGCGATGGTCGACCGGGCGGCGCCGCCCGATTCGGTGACGCACCGGACCGCGACCCTGGTGCAGCGCATCGCGACGGCGGCGGGCGGGGCGCTCGATCCGTTCCCCGCGCGCCCGCCATCGCTCGTGCGCGGCGCCGCCGTCTATCGCGAGCAGTGCATCCAGTGCCACGGCGCGAGCGGCCGCGGCGACGGACCGAAGGCTGCGCACCTCACGGGGCCCAAGGCTGCCGACCTGGGCGACCGCGTCGAGCTCGCGACCGTGTCGCCGCTCGACATGTACCGCAAGATCGCGATCGGCGTCCTGGGAACCGGAATGCCGGAGTATGCCGCCGCGCTTTCGTCCGAGGATCGCTGGGCCGTGACCGCGTACATCGCGACGCTCCGCGCGACGCCCGGCGCGGTGCGGGAAGGCGAAGGACTGTATGCGGTGCACTGCGCGGGCTGTCACGGCTCGGCCGGAAACGGCGACGGGCCGCTCGCGGCCACGATGTCGGTTCGCCCGCCCGCGCTCGCGGACCTCGCGGTGCAGGGCCGATTCTCCGATGCCGATCTCGCCCGCGTGGTGCTGCAGGGCCGGGCGGGTACGCCGATGCCCGGTTTCGCGCGGCAGATCGATGCCGCGGCCGCCGACGGTATCGTCGCATACCTGCGAACGCTGCCCGCCGCCGAGCGGCGCGGCGATCGCGCGGCGCCCAGCGCGAGCGTCTTCTCGGCCGTGCGGCGCCAGCTCGACTCGGCCGTCCAGCTGCGCTCGCCGAAGATGGCGTTCGACGCCTACCTCACGTTCGAGCAGGTCGAGACCGCCGTGCGTGCGCACAACGCGGCGCTCGCCGGGGACCTGGAGGACGGCTTCTCCGCGCTGCGCGCCCGCACGGCCGCGGGCGCCTCGACCGTCGAAGTCAGCGCGATCCACGAGCGGCTGCTCTCGGGGCTCGAGCGCGCGGAGCGCCTGATCGCCGACAAGACGTCAGGCGCCAATCTGTTCACGCAGTCGCTCGTGCTGCTGCTGCGCGAGGGGTTCGAGGCCATCCTGATCGTGGCGGCCCTGATGGCCTTCCTCGCCAAAGCCGGAGCGGCGGAGCGGCGGCGGGACGTGGCGCGAGGCGCGTGGGCCGCCGTCGCCGCGAGCGTCGTGACCGCCTTCGCGCTCGAGATGCTGTTCGAAATCACGCCCGGCCAACGCGAGGGGCTCGAGGGGACGACGATGCTCGTCGCCGCGGCGGTGCTCTTCTACGTCAGCTACTGGCTGTTGTCCAAGATCGAAGTGGCGAAGTGGAACGCGTTCGTGAAGGGGCGGCTGGAAGGAGCCCTCTCCACGGGCTCCGGATTCGCGCTCTCCTCGGTCGCGTTTCTCGCCGTGTATCGCGAGGGCTTCGAGACCATTCTGTTCTACAAGGCGCTGCTGACGTCGGCGGGCAGCGGGGGCGGGGGGACGGCGGTGATCGCCGGGGTGCTGTGCGGTGCCGTCGGGTTGATCGGCGTCTACGTGGCCATCAACCGCTTTGGCCTGCGGATGCCCCTCAAGCCGTTCTTCGCCGTGACGAGCGCGATGCTGTACTACATGGCGTTCGTGTTCGCGGGCAAGGGCATTGCGGACCTGCAGAGCGCCGGAGTCGTGCCCATGACGGTGCTCGAATGGGCCCCGCGGGTCCCGGCGTTCGGCATCTATCCCACCGTGCAGTCGCTCACCGTGCAGGGCGTGATCGTCGGCCTGCTGGTGTTCGCGATCATCTGGTTGCAGCGGCGCCGCTTCGCCCCACAGTAGGGGCTTCGAACGCTCTAGGTCGCGGGGGCGGGAGCCGGCTTCTTGGGAAGGAAGCGAGCGGGGACGGGAAGCGGTGCGGCGTCGGGCCGGGCGAGCCGCACCACGACCACGACGCCGGCGATGACCATCGCGATACTCGTCAGCTGTGCCAGCGAGAGCGGCCCCAGCCAGCGGTCGTCCTTCGCCCGGACGAACTCCACCAGGAAGCGTTCCACCGCCGCGAGCAGCAGGTACACGCCGAATCGCCAGCCCACCGCGTGGCGGTGGCTGCGTAGCTGCCACAGCCACACGAACACGAGGAACATCAGCACCGTCTCGTAGATCTGCGTCGGGTGCACCGCCACGACCATGTTGGGGTCGGTCCCCGCGGGGAAGGTGACGTTCAGGCGCTGGAGCTCAGCGACCGTCGAGGGCGGGAGGCCGTGCGGGAACTTGACGCCCCACGGGAGGCTCGTGGGGATCCCGTAGTCGTCGTTCACGAGGAAACACCCCACGCGCCCGATCGCATACCCCAGCGCGAGCGGCGCTCCCGCGATCTCCATCGTATAGCGGGCGGGCACGCCGAGCCGCCAGCCGTTCAGAAGCACCGCGACGACCCCGCCGATCAGGCCGCCGTACCACACGAAGCCGCCGCGGCGGAACAGCGCGTCCAAGTCGCCGGCCACGATCACGTACCAGAGTTTGGCGCCCACGAGCCCGCCGATCACGGCGGCGACGACGATGTCCGCGGCATACTCCTCGTCGAAACCGCGCTGGCGGAGGTCGAGCTGCATGGCCCACCCCGCCATCAGAAACCCGGCCATCATCATGAGCCCATATCCGGTCAGCGACAGGGGGCCCAGCCGCAAAACGAGGGGATAGACGGTGGTCATGGGCTCGGCTCGAGCGAGGAGAGGGCGGGAAGCGGTTCGAGGCCGGGCAGGGGCAGGTCGGCGCGGGCGTCGAGCGTCCAATCGCTCCGCTCACCCTGCGCCAGGCGATGCCATCCCGCCCGGGCGATCATGCCCGCGTTGTCGGCGTTCAAGCGGGGGCTCGCGACGGCCACGCGCGCGTGGCCGGCCAGACGCTCCGCCGCCTGTTCGATGAGCGCGCGGCTGCACGCCACCCCGCCGCCCAGCACGGCGGTGCGATAGCCCGTGGCCTTCACCGCGCGCTCGAGCTTGGTGACCAGGACGTCGATCACGGCGTCCTGAAACGCCCGCGCAATGTGGGGACGCTCGGCATCGAGATCGGCGCACGCGCGGACCCTGTGAAGCACGGCGGTCTTGAGACCCGAGAAGGAGAACTCGAAGCCGTCGTCCCGCATGGGTCGGGGGAAATCGAACCGCGCGGGGTCGCCCTGTTTCGCCAGGCGCTCGATCGCGGGGCCGCCGGGATAGCCGAGGCCGAGGAGGGTCGCGACCTTGTCGAACGCTTCGCCCGCGGCGTCATCGCGGGTCGCGCCGAGCAGGCGGTAGCGGCCCCACGCGGGGACGTCGAGCAGCAGCGTGTGTCCGCCCGAGACCAGGAGGGCCACAAACGGGGGCTCGAGTCCCGAGTCCTCGACGAGCGGCGCGAACAAGTGGCCCTCCATGTGATGCACCCCGATCAGCGCGCGGTCCCGCGCGTACGCCAGGGCCTTGGCGTACACGACTCCGACGAGCAGCGCGCCGACCAGCCCGGGTCCCGCGGTCACCGCGATGGCATCGACCGCATGCCATCCGACCCCCGCTTCCACCAGCGCGCGCTCCACCACCGAGGGGAGCGCCGCGAGGTGCGCGCGGCTCGCCAGCTCCGGCACCACCCCGCCGAACACCTGATGGATGTCCTGGGACAGAATGACGAGGCTCGCGAGCTCGGGCCGGGACCCCTCGCCGACGAGCAGCGCGGCGGAGGTCTCGTCGCACGACGTCTCGATACCGAGCACGACGTCAGCCACGGCCGGGTTTCCGTTTGACGGGCGGGGGCTTGAGCGGCACGGAGTCCGGTACCGCGTGAGCGGTCACGCCGCTGGGCGCGGCGACGGTGAGGCGCGCGTAAGCGTCGGGGTTGGCGTGCCCCACGAGGTGCGCCACCACGCGGAGGCTGTCGCGGGTCATGGCGCGCACGCGCGCTTCAGGGCCCGTGACTTCGACGGTCACGCGCTCCGTGGCGAGCGTGAAGCCCGCGAACCCGGAGGCGGCGGTGGTGACCGCGACGCCCGTGAAGGTCCGCCGGATCACCGCGCTTACCTCACCCGAGATCTGCACTTCCGCAGGCACGGCGCGAACCACCCCCAGGACGCTCGTATCGAGCGGGACGGAGCGGAGGAACGGCCCGACGACTCCCGCGATCGTGATGGGGTGCGTACTCACCGAGTCGATCCCGCGGAGACTGGCCGGCGGCCCAATGAGCCGCGCGCTTCTCGGCTGCACCGCGAGGTCGAGGATCGTGAGGTCCGAGTCGGTGCCGAGCGCGACGTGCGCCACGACGCGGACCTCCTTCCGAGCTGCGGAATCGAGCACCACGTCCAGCTCGCGGGGCGACATGTCCGCCACCTGGACATCGACGCCCTTGGGGATCGGCACATCGGCTGCCTCGAGCCGGATGTGCCAGAGCGAGCCGGCGAAGGTGTCGGGGACGACCTTGGTGATCACGCGGGGCAGAGCGCGGAGCTTGAGCAGCTCGGAGCCCTTGCCTGACACCATGACGACGACGTCCGCCGGCGGTTGCTTGACGGCGCGGCCGGGGGGGCCGGCCACGTCGAGACGCAGCGTGAACATCTGCGTGACGGGCTGCTGCGCGGCCACGACCACGTACAGCATCAGCGCGAAAAACAGCGCCGCCAGCTTGATGGGCCAGTTGCGGGTGACGAGCTGCGTGAAGTTAACGGGCATCGAGCAGGCGCCGGATCAAGGTCTCGTTGACCGGCGCGTCCCATTCCGCGGCGCCGATGACCTTCTTGATGATCACACCGTTGCGGTCGATCACGAAGCTTTCGGGGACCCCGGTGGTCTGAAGCGTGGCCTGGACCGTTCCGGTCCGGTCCTGCAGGATGTCGAAGTGCAACCCGAGATCATTCACGAACTTCATCACGACCTCGGGGCCGTCCTTGTCGACGCTCAGCGCCAGAATGCGGAAGTCGGTCCCCGCGAGCCGCTGACTCAGCCGCTCCATCGAGGGCATCTCCAGGCGGCAGGGATCGCACCAGGTGGCCCAGATGTTGATGAGGATCACCTTGCCTGCGTAGTCGGCGAGCGACACCGGCTTGTTCGTGCGGATGTCGACGGCGTGGAAATCCGGCGCCTTCGAACCGGCGCCGATCAGGTCCATCTGGGGCCGAATCTTCAGGGCGAGCACCACGCCGAACGCCAGGGTCAGCACCCCCATCGCCACGATGCTCCACTGCCGCTGCGAGCTCATACCGTGACGAGACACCTCCGCCGCAGCTCCTCGATTTCCTTTGCCGGATCGGCGCTCGAGAACACGGCGTTGCCGGCCACGAACGTGTCGGCGCCGGCGGCATGAGCGGCGGCGATAGTCTGCCGGCTGATGCCCCCGTCCACCTCGAGGAATGCCCGCGAGTTGTGTGCGGTCAAGAGCTCGCGCGCCCGCCGGATCTTGTCCGTCGAGGCCGGGATGTAGGACTGCCCGCCGAAGCCCGGGTTGACGGTCATGATGAGCAGCAGGTCGAAGTCGGCGGTCACTTCCTCGACGAGCGAGAGCGGCGAGCTGGGATTCAACGCGAGCCCAGCCAGCATGCCCTTCCCGCGAATCGTCGCGAGATGGCGCTGCACGTGCACGGTGGCTTCGGGATGGAACGTGAATACGTTGGCACCGGCCTCCGCGAACGAATCGATGTAGCGCTCGGGCTCGACGACCATGAGGTGCACGTCGATGGGCTTGTCGGTCAGCTTGCGGAGTGCGGCGATCATGTTGGCGCCAAACGTGAGGTTCGGAACGAAACGTCCGTCCATCACGTCCACATGCAGCCAATCGGCGCCGCCTCCGAGGATCATCTTCATCTGCTCGGCCAGGCGGTTGAGATCGGCGCTCAAGACGCTCGGGGCGATGCGTACACCATTGGTCATTGCGGGCTCCGGGCAACAACGATGTCCACGATGGTGCCGGCGGCGGCCAGACTTCCCGCCACCGGCTGCTGAGCGACCACGGTACCGGGGTTGGCGCCGGCGGTACGCCGTCGCGTCACCGTGCCAAGCTGCAATCCCTCGAGCTCGACGCGCGTCCGCGCATCGGCCTGCGACATGCCGAGCAGGTCCGGCACCGGAATGGTCGGGGCTCCCCGGCTCACGACGATGGTCACCGCGGTACCCGGGGCCAAGAGCGCCCCGGCCGGCGGCCGGCTGAGCATGGCGACGCCGGGCGGCGTCGCCGCCTGCACCGACTCCGGCGGGCTGGCCGTGAGTCCTGCCGCGGCCACGAGGCGCTGGGCCAACGAACCCTCGATCCCGGCAACATCCGGTACAGGAATTTTGGAGGGGCCGTCGCTCGACACCAGGGTTACCCGCAAACCCGCCGGGGCGTTCACGCCGCCGGGCGGGTCCTGCCAGGTCACGACGCCCTTTGGCGCGGCCGGATCGGGCTCAGAGCCTCCATCCTGGACCTGGAGCCCGGCCTTCTTCACGGCGCTCGTCGCCTCGGCCACTGGCAGTCCAATCACGCGGGGCACGACATCCCGGCCGTGCAGCAGCGGGGTGGGGAAGACGATGAGGTACGCCGTGAGGTAGCCTGCGAGAACCGCCCCCGTGATGTAAAGCGCCCAGCGCTGCGCGGTGCCCCTCTCGATGCGTCGGACGCGCTCCTGCCAGCGCCACTCCTGGAGCGGCGGCATGTGCCGGCGAAATTGCACGGCCGCTAGTCCAGCATGCCGGTGACGGGGGACGACGGCGTCGCCACTTCGCGGCGGGGCATGCGGCCGGCGAGGAACGCGGCCCGCCCCGCGTCGACCGCGAGTTTCATGGCATGAGCCATGAGGGGTGGATCCTGGGCGGCCGCGAGCGCGGTGTTCATCAGGATGCCGTCCACGCCCTGCTCCATCGTGAGGCACGCGTCGGACGCTGTGCCCACTCCCGCATCTACCACGACGGGCACGCGCAGCCGGCGCTTGATGAGGCGCACGCCGTAGGGGTTCACGAGACCGAGCCCGCTCCCGATCGGCGATGCCAGCGGCATCACGGCGGCCACGCCGGCCTCCTCGAGCCGCAGCGCCGTGATCAGGTCCTCGTTCGTGTAGGCCAGGACCTTGAACCCGTCCTTCACGAGAATGCGCGCCGCTTCGAGCAGGCCCTGCACGTCCGGCAGCAGCGTCTCCTGGTCACCGATGACCTCGAGCTTGATGAAATCGTTGAACCCCGCTTCGCGGCCCAGGCGGGCGTAGCGGACGGCATCGGCGGCGGTGTAGCAGCCCGCGGTGTTCGCGAGTAGAAAATACTTGCTCGGGTCGAGATGGTGGAGGATGCCGGCCTCTTTCGAGCGGTCGAGATCTACCCGGCGGACCGCCACGGTGACGATTTCGGCGCCCGACGCCTCGATGGCGCGGACCATCGTGGGGTTGTCGCGATACTTCCCCGTCCCCACCATGAGACGCGAATGGAACGTGCGCTCGCCGATAGTAAAGGGCGTGTCGCGAACGGTTTCCAGGGCCGTCGTCATCCTGTCGCTCACCCGCCTCCCACGAAATGCACCAGCTCGATTGCGTCACCCGGCGCGACGGTGACGTCCCCCAACCGCGGCCGGCGGACGATGGCGCGGTTATGCTCGACGACCACGGTGCGCGGGTCGAGTTCGAGCGCGGCCAGCAAGCCCAGCAGCGTCGCGCCGCACGCGACGCTCCGCGGCTCCCCGTTCACCAAGACCTGCACCAGTTCGCTCATCGCTCCAGCTCCTTCGCCATGTCCCGGGCGGCCGCGACGGGATCGGGTGCGTCCCACAGTGCCCGGATTGCCGCGACGCCGTACACCCCCGCCGCGCGGAGCGGCGCGATACGCTCGGGTGTGACGCCGCCGATCGCAATGACGGGGAGGCCGAGGCCGGTGAATTGCTCGAGCGTCCGAGTGTCGAGCGGCGGCCGGTCCGGGTGCGTCGCCGAGGTGAACACGGGTCCTACCACAAGATAGTCTGCTCCGGCGGCCTGTGCGGCGCGAGCCTCGTCGAGCTCGTGCACGGAGCAGCCGATCCACCAGTCGGGTCCGAGGCTCCGCGCTTCGCCGGGCGCAAGACTGGTACGGCGGAGCTGCACGCCGTGGGCGCGGGCCGCCAGCGCGACGTCGAGGCGATCGTTCACGAACACGCGCGATTGCGGGCAAAGGGACGCAAACCGGCGGGCGAGTGCGTACAGCTCGCGGCCCGAGAGCGCGGGTCCGCGGGCGTGGAGCGTGAGGCGATTCGCCGCTCCCGCCGCGAGCGCCGTGGCGCGGGTCGGCAGGTCCGCCCGTGCGGCGACCGACTCGTCCGTGATCGCATGCAGCCGGTCGAGCGGGGCTCTCACGTGAAGCGCCGGGGGATGTCCGCGCCGTGTCCGCGGCTCCACTCGGCGGCGCTCATGCGTGATTTGCCTTCCACCTGGACCTCCTCGATCTGTACGGCGCCGTCGCCTGTGGCGACGATGAGCAGCGGCGCGGTGGCGAGCACCTGGCCCGGCGGGGCCGCGCCCTCGGTCACGCGGGCGCCGAACAGCTTCACCGCCCGTCCCTCGAGCTCGGTCCAGGCGCCGGGCCGGGGGTCGAGCGCGCGGATGAGACGCGCCACGCGCTCGGTCGGCTCGCTCCAGGAAATGCGCGCGGTCTCCCGCGTGAGCTTCGGGGCGTACGTGGCGCGCGCGTGATCCTGGGGCACCGGCTTCAGGCCGTCCTGCTCGAGCAGCGTGAGCGCCTCGACCAGGGCCTGCGCGCCCATCTCCGACAGATGCGCCGCCAGCTCGCCGCCCCTGATATCGGGAGGGACGTGGTGCGGCAGCTGGTGCAGGATCGGCCCGGAATCCATCCCGGCGTCGAGCTGCATGATGGTCACGCCCGTCTTCTCAAGTCCGTTGATGATCGTCCACTCGACGGGCGCTGCGCCCCGCAGCTCGGGGAGCAGCGACGGATGCACGTTCACCATCCCGCGCGGCGGAACAGCCAGCAGCTCGGCCGTAAGGATGTGGCCGTACGCGACGACAACGCCGACATCGGGCGCCAGGGATTTGAGTTGGGCAATGAACGCAGGCTCGCGCGGGCGCTCGGGTTGCAGGACGGGGATCTCGTCTTCCTGGGCCGCGATCTTCACGGGCGGGGGTACGACGCGCGAGCGTGAGCGGCCCTGCGGACGGTCGGGCTGGGTCACGACGGCCGCGACATCGAACCCTTCGCCGAGCAGGGCCTCGAGCGAGGGGACCGCGAACTCCGGCGTGCCGAAGAAAACGACGCGCACTAGAGCTCGCCGGCCGGCTCGGGCGTGACCTCCTTCAGGTAACCGGTCTTGCCCTTGCGCAGGTTCTTCCACTTGGCGAGGAGGAGACCGCGCTTCACCGCGCTCAGCCGATCGAGGAAGAGAATGCCATCCAGGTGATCGATCTCGTGCTGAACCGCCCGGGCCTTGTAGCCGGACACCGTCAGGCGATACGGTTTCCCGTCGCGGTCCAGCGCTTCGAGCACGACGGTGTCGGGGCGGTCCACCTCGGAAAAGATCTCGGGGATCGACAGGCACCCTTCCTCGGCGGTGGCCAGCTCCGCGCCGGCTTCCACGATGCGCGGGTTGATCAGCACGAGCGGCGGTGGCGCTTCCTCACCGACGTCCACCACGGCCACGCGCTGCGCGACGCCGACCTGATTTGCCGCGAGCCCCACGCCGCGCGCCGCGTGCATGGTCTCGAACAGATCGTCGACCAGACGGCGCACCTCGTCGTCCACGCGCGGCACGGGTTCCGCCCGCTGGCGCAGCACCGGGGAGCCGAGCAGGTGCAGGGCGCGAACCGTCACGCCGGCTTGGCCTCCGCGGCGGCTTGCGGCCGTTTGAGAATGTTGGCGACGTTGCTCCGCATGATGACCAGGCGGGACTCCCCGGACTTGATGGTCACCTCGGTTTCCTTGAGGTGAATCACTTCCCCGATGATCCCGCCCGACGTCACGACCTGATCCCCCTTCTGGAGCGAGGCGAGCAGCTTCTTGTGCTCGTCCTGCTGCTTGCGTTGAGGGCGAATCAGCAGGAAGTAGAAGATCGCTATGATCGCGCCGATCTGCAGCGCGAACATGGCCACGCCGCCGCTGCCGGGCTGACCGGCGGGGGCGAACAGCAAGAGCGAGAGCAGCGGGGCAGCAGTCATGAGCGGGCCAGTTCCGGGGTCAAAGGGTAGCGGCGGCGCCACTCGGTGGCCCACCGTGAAAAGTCCCCGGCGCGGATCGCCGCGCGCATCGCTGCCGCGAGCCGCACCAGGAAACGCACGTTGTGCAATGACAGCAGCCGCAGCCCCAGCAGCTCCTCGGCGACGAACAGGTGCCGCAGATACCCGCGGGAGAAGGTGGCGCACGTTTCACAGTCGCAGGTCTCATCCAGGGGCTTCTCGTCCTCGCGGTACTCGGCGTTGCGGATGTTCAGCGGTCCGTCGGGTGTGAACGCCGACCCGTTGCGGCCGTTCCGCGTCGGAGCGACGCAGTCGAACAAGTCCACGCCGCGCTCCACCGCCGTCACCAGGTCCGCGGGGAACCCCACGCCCATAAGATAACGCGGACCGGGAGGCAGCTTTGGGCCCAGCGCCGCCAGCATGGCGTTCATGACGTCCTTGGGCTCGCCGACGGAAAGTCCACCAACGGCGACGCCTGTCCAGTCCCCCAGGTCCAGAATGCGGCGCAGCCCCTCCATGCGCAGCGCGATGTGTGTGCCGCCCTGGAGAATGGGCCAGAGGGTCTGGCGGCCGGCATGCGCCGTTCCGTCCGCCTGTCCGCCTGACCGCCGCAGTTCTTCATGTCGTTTGGCGCACCGCTCGAGCCAGCGCAGCGTCCGCTCCATGGCGTCGCGCGCGGTCGCCTCGTCCGCGCCTCCGGGGACGACGTGGTCAAAGGCCATCGCGATGTCGGCGCCGAGCGTCCACTGAATCTCGGTGGCGCGCTCGGGCGTGAGCGTGCGGCGGCTGCCGTCCACGTGACTCTGGAACTCCACCCCGTCCTCGCTCACGCGCCGGAAGCCTTCGAGCGAGAACACCTGGAAGCCGCCGGAATCGGTGAGCAGCGGGTGCGGCCACGCCATGAACCGATGCAGCCCGCCTAGCTTCGCGACGACCTGCTCGCCCGGACGCACGTGCAGGTGATAGGTGTTCGCGAGCACGATGCGCGCGCCGATCGATTCGAGATCGAGTGGCGACAGAGCGCGGACGGTGCCCTGCGTGCCGACGGGCATGAAAGCAGGAGTCTCGACCACGCCGTGGGGCAGGGTGAGCCGGCCGGCGCGGGCGGAGCCGTCCGTGGCTTCGATGGTGAAGTCGAACATCAGACTAGTGCCATCGCATCCCCGTAACTGTAGAACCGGTACCCCTCCCGCACCGCCTCCCGGTACGCGGCCATCACCCGCTCGTAGCCCCCGAACGCGCAGACCAGCATGAGCAGCGTCGAGCGCGGCAGATGGAAATTGGTGAGCAGCGCGTCCACTGCGCGGAAAGTATAGGGGGGACGAATGAACAGCGTGGTATCGCCCATCCCCGGCGGAATTGTCCCATCGGCTTGCGCCCCGGTCTCGAGCGTGCGCGCGACGGTCGTGCCGACCGCCCACACTCGTCCGCCCTGGCGGCGTCGCTCGTTGATCGTCGCGGCCGCCTCTTCGCTCACCGCGTAGCGCTCGGCGTGCATCGGGTGCTGGGCGGGGTCCTCTACTTCCACGGGTTTGAACGTCCCGGGCCCGACGTGCAAATCGACCGTGGCGAGTGCCGTGCCCCGGGCTTCGAGCCGGTCGAGCAGGGCGCGCGTGAAGTGCAGCCCCGCCGTCGGCGCGGCGACACTACCGTCATGGGTGGCGTACACCGTCTGGTAGCGCTCGCGGTCCTCGGGCCGGGGCGCCCGGCGGATGTAGGGCGGGAGCGGCACCTCGCCGTACTTGGCGAGCGTCGCCGCGGCGTCGAGCGCTCCGACGAACTTCACGCGCCGCAGCCCGCCGCCCAGGACCTCTACGATCTCAACGGCGCAGTCGTCCCCGAAGGTCACCCGCCGTCCGGGCTTGAGCTTTCCTCCGGGATGGCCGAGTGCGAGCCACGATCCGTCGTCGAGCTCGCGCACGAGCAGCAGCTCGGCGGGCCCCCCGGCGTCCCGCTTCCCGTGTAGCCTCGCCGGAATCACCCGGGAGACGTTCAGCACGAGCACGTCTTCGGGGCGGACCAGGTCGACGATCGAGGAAAAGTGGGAGTGACGGATCGCGCCCGACGTCCGGTCCAGCGCAAGCATGCGACTCGCCGCCCGGTCGGGAAGCGGGTCCTGGGCGATCTGCGCGGGAGGAAGCTGGTAGTCGAAGTCGGAGGTGCGAAGTTCAGCTGTCAAACATCGTCGCCTGTTCCGCGGTCGCCTTGGGCGGCGTGAATCCGAAGTGCCGGTACGCGGCTCCCGTGGCGCAGCGGCCGCGCGGCGTGCGGGCCAGGAATCCCTGCTGCATCAGGAACGGCTCGTAGACCTCTTCGAGCGTGCCCGGATCCTCGCCGACCGCGGCCGCAATCGTGGTGAGGCCCACGGGCCCGCCCTCGAACTGTTCGATGATGCTCTTGAGAATCCGGCCATCCATGTCGTCGAGCCCGAATTCGTCCACGTCCAGTCGCTTCAGCGCCTCGGCCGCGACCTGCGCGTTGATGGTCCCGCCTGCGCGCACCTGCGCGTAGTCGCGCACGCGCTTGAGGAGACGATTCGCCACGCGCGGCGTGCCGCGGCTGCGGCGCGCGATCTCCGCCACGCCCGCCGCGTCGGCGGGGACGCCCAGAATGCCGGCTGAGCGCCGGATGATCTCGGCCAGATCGTCGGGCGGATAATACGACAGCCGCTCCACCAGGCCGAACCGCGCGCGCATCGGCGGCGTGAGCAGCCCGAATCGCGTGGTCGCCCCGATGAGGGTGAACCGCTCGAGCGCCATCGGCAGCGTCTGCGCGTGCGTGCCGTCGGCGATGCGCACGTCCACGCGGTACTCCTCCATGGCCGGATACAGAAATTCCTCGAGCGCCGGGCGCAGCCGGTGGACCTCGTCGATGAACAGGATATCGCCCGCCTTGAGGGACGTGAGCAGGCCGACCAGGTCACCGGGACGTTCGAGCACCGGCCCGGAGGTCGTCCGGATGTTCACGCCCAGCTCGCGCGCCATCAGGAGCGCAAGCGTCGTCTTGCCGAGTCCGGGTGGGCCGAAGAACAGGGCGTGATCGAGCGGCTCGTGCCGCTGCTTCGCGGCGTCGATCGCGATCTGGAGTGACTCTTTGACCTTCGCCTGCCCGACGAACTCATCCAGGCGCGACGGGCGGAGGGCCGCGTCGGCGCTGCGCTCCTCCGGCAGGACCTCCGGCGTCGTGATCTGCGCGCGGGACGAGGACGGACTCACGCGGCCCGGGTGCCGGCCGGCCGGGCGCGCCACCGCACCGGGCGCGGGTCCGCCTCGAGCACGTGGCGGGTGTGGCAGGAGACGCAGGAATCCTCGGCGCGCCACGCCCGATCCGGAACGAGGCACCGGTTGGTCGAGCCGCAGCGCGTGCAGATCCACTCAGCCGTCGTCGCCATGGTCACCCGTTCGCGAGGAGTTGGAGCGTCCGGCGGATCAGGGTCTCGGTGTCGGCGCCGCCGCCGTCGCCCGCGAGCGCCTGGCGGAGCGCCCGGTCCGCCTCCGCCGTCCCATACCCGAGCCGCTCGAGCGCCTTGAGCGCTGCCTCGGCGGCACCGTTCGCGGATACCGGCGCCCCCGCCTCCGCCGCCCCCTCAAGGTCGCCGACCTTGTCGGCCAGTTCAAGCGCCAGACGCTCCGCCGTCTTCTTGCCGATACCGCTCACCGACGCGAGCGCCGCCACATTCCGCTCCCGCAGCGCGCGGGCTCCTCGCTCCACGCCGAGGGCCGACATCAACGCGATCGCCGTTCTGGGCCCGACGCCGGTGACCCCGGTCAGCAGTTGAAAGAACCGACGCTCGGCGTCGTTGCCGAATCCGTACAACGCCCACCCGTCCTCGCGCACCACGAGCTCGGTGGCGAGGGTCACGCTCTCGCCGACCGCGGGCAGCCGCTCCATGACGCCGAGCGGGACCACCACTTCGTAACCCACGCCCCCGGGCGTGTGAATGATCACCCGGTCCGCCTGCTTCGCGGCGAGGCGGCCGCTCACCTGGGCGATCACGCGCGCAGGATGTGGGTGAGCGCGACGGCGACGCCGTCGGCGGCGTCGGACGGGCGCGGCGGGTGGCTCAGGCGCAGCAGGCGGGCGACCATGGCGGCGACCTGGGCTTTGCGCGCCGCCCCCGCTCCGGCGACGGTCTTCTTCACCGTGGCCGGCGCGTACTCGAAAATCTCGAGGCGCGCCTGCTGCGCCGCGAGCAGCACGACTCCCCGCGCGTGTCCAAGCACGAGCGTCGTCCGGACATTCTTCTGATAGAACGCGGATTCGAGGGCGAGTGCGGTCGGACTGTGGCGGGTGATGAGCTCGACGATCGCTTCGTGCAGCTGCTGGAGCCGTTCGGGGAGGGATCCGCGCCGGGCGAGGGTGATCGCGCCGCACTCGACCAGACGGCCCGGCGTGGGAGCAGGGTGGCCATTGCCGGCGCCGACGTCCACCACGCCATACCCGGTGACTGACGTGCCCGGGTCGACCCCCAGCACCCTCACGTCACCCGGTCACCGCCGCCAGCGCCTCGGCGTCAATGTCGAAGTTGGAGTGGACCTTGGACACGTCGTCCATCTCCTCCAACGCGTCGATGAGCTTGAGCAGCGTGCCGGCGTCCTTGCGCTCGACCTTGACCGTGCTCTTGGGGAGCAGGGCGATCTCCGCGGCCTGGACTGGGATCTTCTTCGCGGTGAGCCGGTCCTGGATCGCGTGCAGCTGGCTCGGGGGTGCCGTGATCAGAAACGTATCGCCTTCACTGATCATGTCCTCGGCGCCGGCGTCGAGTGCCGCTTCCAGCGTCGCGTTCTCATCCGCCTTGGTGGCGTCGACGGTGATCTGCGCCTTGCGGTCGAACATCCACGCGACCGAGTTCGTCGCGCCCAGATTGCCGCCGAATCGCGTAAACGCATGCCGGATCTCCGCGACCGTACGGGTGGGATTGTCCGACGTTCCCTCGATGAAGATCGCGGCGCCGCCGGGGCCGTACCCCTCGTAGGTCACGTCCTCGTACTGGACTCCCTCGAGCCCGCCCGCGCCCTTCTTGATCGCGCGCTCGATGTTGTCGAGCGGCATGTTCTCCGCCTTGGCCGCTTCGATCGCGGTGCGGAGCCGCGCATTGCCGGCGGGATCACCGCCCCCCTGGCGCGCGGCGATCGTGATTTCGCGGATCACTTTCGTGAACGCGGCGCCGCGCTTGGCGTCCGTCACCGCCTTTTTGCGCTTGATTTGCTTCCACTTGCTGTGGCCAGCCATTGCAGGACTCCAGAACGTTGCCCGTCGTCTCTCAACCTACAACTTGACCCTCCCTACACGCCACCGCTAGGATAGCGCCCATGCCGCGACTGTCGCTCGTGCTCGCGATTGCCCTGAGTCTCGCTGCGTGCGAACGCCCGGCCGAACGACGCGCGGACCGCGACTACGCCGCCCGCTTGCTGACCGGGTTGCTCGCCTATCCCAAGTCGACGCTCGTGGCGGTGGACGCGGGGCAGGGGGCGGCGCAGGTGACCCTGTCCACGCCCGCGCCGGTCGAGCAGGTGGCCACCTGGTACCGTCAGACGCTCCGGCTGAACGGCTGGGAGCTTCAGAGCGACACGCCGATGAACGACGGCAGCCTGGTCATCTACGCGCACCGCGGGGCGCGGCCCCTGTGGATCACGCTGCGGCGGGGCGACGGCGGGCAGGGAACGACCTACACGGTGATCGGGGCCGACACCACGGTGATCGACTCGGCCGCTGCTCAGCGATCCGGGTCGAGTATGTCCTCGAACCGCATCCAGCGCCGGTAGAAGTAGAGGTCCGCGAAACCGGTCGGGCCGTTGCGGTTCTTGGCGACGATCAGCTCGGTCGCGCCCTCCACTCCCCCGCCCGGCCGATACATCTCCTCCCGAAACAGGGCGAACACGACATCGGCGTGCTGCTTGACGGCGCCGAGGTGGCCGAAATCGTCGAGCGTGGGGCGCTGGTTCTCGCGTGTGCCTTCGAACCGCGGGAGCTGGGCCACGACCACGAGCGCGATCTGGCGATCGAGCGCGAGAGCCTTGAGACGTCGCAAGGTGGCCGCACTGTCTTCGTCCTGCGTCAACCGGTTCGACCCGGCGGGGGGCGGCACCAGCTGGAGGTAGTCCACCACCGCGACGGCGAGCTGGCGCAGCGGATTCAGTCGCTCCGCCATCGTCTCGAGATCCGGAGCCGCCAGGGGCAGCACGGTGAGCGGCAGGCCGCGCAGCCGTACGGCGGCGGCGCCGATCCCCGCCCGAGTCTCGTCATTCAACGTCGCACTGCGCAGCTCGTCCACTGCCGCGCGCCCTTCAATGGCGAGCGCGCGTTCCATCAGGCGCTCCTCGTCCATTTCGCCGGAGAGGTACGCCACCCCGAGCGACTGCTGCGCCACCCGCAGCGCCAGCCCAAGCGCGAGCGCCGACTTACCCGAGCCGACGTCGCCGCCGAGCACGATCAGGTCGCGCCGCCGGATCCCGCCGCCCAACAGCTTGTCGATTGAAGGAAACCCGGTGGGGATGGTATCACCCGTGACCTCCCCGGGTTGTTGATGGTCGACTCGCTCCACGATGGCGTCGGGCGAGACGGGCTTGGCGAGGCGGCGGGTGCTCATCCTTCTATTAATGTATGCGGGCCGCCTTGGCGGCAACCGCTACGGCCTCGCCGGCGGCGCTCCCCAGCACTTCGCGCACGGGCGCGACGAGCTGCGAGAGGGCGACGGCGGCCGCCGCGGCGGTCCCCGGCTCGAGATGATGCCGGGCGGCGACGAGGGCGCGCTCGAGCGGTTTGGGCAGGGCGAGCGTGGCCACGCGCGTGGCGGTGGCCTGCAGGCGCCGCCGGTGATTCCGGGCGGAGATCGGCGCCGGCGGCAGCACGCCCTCGGCGGCGCGCACAATCAGCCACACGGCGAACAGGCCGTCGCGCTCGGGGCCGCGCGCCGCCTCCGCGATGAGGGCGACCAATCGCTCCTCGCACGGCGTAATCGCCGCACTCATGCGACGATCCGCTCCACCGCCTGCGCGACCTCGGCCGGAGCAATGTCCGCAAGGCAGCGGTGGTGGCCGAGCGGGCAGGCCGGGGTGCCGCTCGAGGAGCAGGGGCGGCACGCCAGGTCTCGCTGCATCACGATCGATCGAGCGTGGTAGGGAAAGAAGCCGAACTGCTCCACCGTCGGTCCGTACAGCGCGACCACGGGTGTACCGACCCCGGTGGCCATGTGCATGACGCCGGTGTCGCCGGAGACGAGCGCTCGGGCCTGCGCGATCAGGGCACCCGTTTCCTGGAGGGAAAACTCGCCCGCGCCGCTCTCCAATCCGCCGTTGGCGGCGAGCTGGCCCGCGAGCCCGCGGTCATCCGGCCCGCCGACGACCACCAGTGCCGAGCCCGCCGCCCGGAGCCGGGCCGCCAGGGCGATCCAGTGGGCGATGGGCCACCGCTTGGTGGCATGGGCCGCGCCCGGCGCGAGCGCCACGAACGGCCTTCCCGCCAACCCTCGTTCGCCGAGCCACCGCGCGACCCGGTCGCGCGCCCCCGCGCCCAGGAAGAACTCCGGCGGACCGCTGTCCGGTCGCACATCGAGCCCGCGGGCGGCCTCGAAGTAGCGCTCGGGCACCGGCCGGATCCGGCCGTACCAGTCGACCTTGGTCGAGATGAGAACGCCGCGAGGCAGCTTGCGCTTCCAGAATCCCGACCAGACGCACCTGACCTGGAGGCGCAGCAGGAGCGTCCGGACGTTGCCATGGAGGTCGAGGCCAAGGTTTGGGGAGTGCCGCCTGACCCGTTCGGCCAGATGCCGCAAAGGTTCCTGCGGGTCGAGCGAGACGACGTCGGCGATCGCGGGGTGATCGGCGACGAGCGGCGCCATGGAGCGCTTGGTGACGTAGACGAGCTTCGCGTCGGGATGGCGCCGGGCCACCGCCCGGATGAGCGGAGTGGTCAGGAGCACATCGCCGATGGAGCTGAAGCGAACGAGGAGGATGCACAGCACGCGGGCAATGTTAGCCTCGCGTTGCCCGGCTTCGCCAGTCGGGATTAGCTTAGGCGAGATGGCGCATCCCAAGACAATTCTGTGGGTGGATGACGAGGTCGAAGGCCTCGTGGCGCATCGCCGTTTCCTCGAGGAACAGGGATTCGCCGTCGAGCAGGCGACGCACGGCGACGACGCGCTCGCGCTGCTGCGCCGCCAGGCCTACAGCGTGGTGCTGCTCGACGAGCAGATGCCCGGGCGGCGCGGGCTCGAGCTGCTCGCCGAAATCCGCGCGATCGATCCGTCCATGCCGGTGGTTATGGTCACCCAGAGCGAAGACGAGGGCACGCTGCGCGACGCGATCGGCTTCGAGGTCGCGGACTACCTCGTGAAGCCGGTCCAGCCGCGCCAGGTGCTGACCGTCGTGACGCGGCTGCTCGAGGGCGATCGTATCCGGCAGCAGCGCATCGCGCGCGACTTCGTCACGCGATTCCGGGAGCTGGAAGGGCGCCGCGCGACCGCGCTGGGCTGGCGGGAGTGGATCGAGCTCGTGGCGGAGCTGACGCGGTGGGACGTGCGTCTCGCCGGAGCGGCCGTGCCGGGGCTCTCGGACGCGCTGCACACCCTGCAGCGCAGCCTGCGCAAGGACTTCGCGTCCTACATCGCACGGGAGTACCCGCGCTGGCTCGCCGAGCCCGAGGGCGACCGGCCGCCGCTCTCGGTGGACGTCGGCGCGGAGTTCCTGGCGCCGGTCCTGAAGGCGCGAGGCCGCGTCCTGCTCCTCGTCATCGACTGCCTGCGACTCGATCAATGGCTGATGCTGCGCGAGCTCGTGACGCCGCTGTTCGACGTGGAAGAGTCGCACTACTTCAGCATTCTCCCCACTGCCACGCCGTTCGCGCGCAACGCGATCTTCAGCGGCCTCTTCCCCATGGAGCTCGCGGCCCGTCACCCCGAGTGGTGGGGCCGCGCCTCGGACGACGAGAGTTTGAACGCGCACGAGGCGGACCTCCTGTCCGAGCAGATGCTCGAGCTCGTGGGCCGGCCGGTGCCGGTGCGCTACGAGAAGCTGTTCAGCGCGCCCGACGGCGCGGACCTGCTGCGCCGCCTGCCGGCGCACCTCTCCCAGGACGGGGTCACGGCGCTCGTGTTCAACTTCGTGGATCAGCTGACGCACGGCCGCTCAGAGAGCGCGATCCTGTTCGAGGTGGCCCGCGATGACGCGGCGCTGCGCGGAGTCACCCGGGCGTGGTTCGAGCGCTCGCCCGTGCTCGCGGCCCTCTACGAGGCCGAACGGCGGGGTGTGGCGGTGCTCCTCACCACGGACCACGGGTCGATCCACTGCGAGACACCCGCGACCGTGTTCGCGCGGCGCGACGCCACCTCGAATCTCCGCTACAAGTTCGGTGAGGACCTGCGCGCCGAGGACCCCGAGGCCGCGCTGACGGTGGCCGACCTGAAGGCGTTCGGATTGCCCGGCATGGGGCTCGGCGCGCGGCTCCTGCTCGCGACCGAAGATCGCTTCTTCGTCTATCCCACCAAGCTGCGCGAATACCAGGCCCGCTACCGGGGATCGTTCCTGCACGGCGGCGTGAGCCCCGAGGAGATGATCCTGCCCGTGGCTCTCCTCACGCCCCGTTCCTGAATGGGCCACAGCGCCCGCCGCCTCCTCAGTCAGCTCCGCCCGTACACGTTCCTGTTCTTCGTCAACATCGGGGCCACCGTCGGGGCCTCGCTGATGGATGGCGCCACGTTCGTGCTCATGATCCCGTTCCTGCGGACCCTGTTTGGCGAGCAGGCGCTGCCGGAGGCAGGGGGGTCGCAGGTGGAGCGGATCCTGAACCTGATCGCGGGGCCGCTCCTCGCCGGGGCATCGCCGGAGGCGGCGCTGCACAAAGTCGTGTTCGTGCTGGTCGCGGCGCTCATCCTCAAGAACGTGCTGAGCTACGGCGCCTCGTACGCGAGCGTCGTGATCCAGGAAGGCGTCGTGCGCGACCTGCGCGTCCGCCTGTTCGAGCACCTCGAAACGCTCCCGCTCGCCTACTTCCAGCGGACGCGCGGCGGGCAGCTGCTGTCGCGCCTCGTGACCGACACCGACCAGGTGAAGACCGCGATCACCGCGGCACTCGCCTCGTTGCTCCAGAACGCGTGCGTGGTGCTCGTGTATGTCGCCATTCTCCTCGGGCTCTCATGGCGCTTGACGCTGATCACGCTCGTGTGCGCGCCGTTGCTGGTGATCACCATCCGCCCGCTCGCGCGGCGCGTGCGGCGGCGCTCGCGTGAAAATGCCGAGGACCGGGGCGAGCTGACGAGCCTCGTCGCCGAGCTGGTCGGATCGATCAAGCTCGTGCGTGCCTACGTCGCCGAGGTGTTCGAATCCGAGCGGTTCCGGGTGTTGGCCGATCGCTGCCGGAAAGGAATCCTGCGGGCCCAGCGCTGGTCGCTGCTCACCAGCCCGCTGACGGAGGTGTTCGCCGGGATCGTCATCATTCTGGTGTTCTCGGTCGGGGCCAAGCTGGCGATGGGCAAGTCGGGATCGCTCCGGCCCGAGGTGCTCATCGCGTTCCTCGCCGTCGCGCTGCGCGTCATGTCGCCCGTCAAGTCCATCGCGAACTTCCCCACAAACCTGGCGAACGCGCTGGCGGCCGCGGACCGCGTGTTCGAGGTCCTGGACATGGCGCCCGACGAGGCCGACCGGCCCGATGTTACGCCCGCCCGCTTCGAGCAGCGCATCGAATACCGGAAGGTCTCGTTCTCATACAACGGCGAGGCCCCCGTCCTCCAGGACATCGCACTCGAGGTGCGGCGCGGCCAGGTGATCGCCGTCGTGGGACCGTCCGGGTCAGGAAAGACGACGCTCGTGGACCTGTTGCCCCGGTTCTACGATCCCACGGCGGGCGAGATCGTGATGGACGGCGTCTCGATCAGGACGTTCTCCCGCAAGAGCCTGCGGGGGCTCATGGGGATCGTGTCGCAGGAGACGATTCTCCTGAACGACACGGCGTTCGCGAACATTGCCTACGGCCGCCGCGACTTCACGCTGCCGCAGGTCGAAGCCGCCGCGCTGGCCGCAAACGCGCACGAATTCATTCGCCAGCTCCCCAAGGGCTACGAGACCCTGCTCGGCGAGCGCGGCGTCCGGCTGTCGGGCGGCGAGCGCCAGCGCATCGCGATCGCCCGCGCATTGCTGCGGGACCCGCCGATCCTCATCCTCGATGAGGCGACGAGCGCGCTCGACTCGGAGTCCGAGCGCCTGGTGCAGGAAGCGATCGACCGCCTCATGGTGCATCGCACCGTGTTCGTGATCGCGCATCGTCTGGCAACGGTACGGGACGCCGACCTGATTGTCGTTCTCGCCGACGGGCGCATCGTGGAGCGCGGCGATCACCAGACGCTATTTGGCGCCGGCGGCCTCTACCGACGGTTCTACGACATGCAGTTCCGGGTCTGAGCGTGCTGTCGGGCTTCTCGGTCGTGCGGAACGCCGTCGCGCTCGACTACCCGATCGTCCCCGCGATCCGCTCCATTCTGGAGCTGTGCGACGAGGTGGTCGTGAACGTCGGCCCGTCGGACGACGGGACGCGCGATCTCGTGGCATCGATTGGCGACCCCCGCGTGCGCATCGTGGATGGTGTGTGGGACATTTCCCTCGGCCGGCTGGTCCTGTCCGTCGAAACGAACCGGGCCATGGCCGCTTGTCGCGGACCGTGGGGCGTGTATATCCAGGCGGACGAGGTCTTGCACGAGGACGGCGTGGCGATCCTGCGCGACATGGTGCGCGGGGTCGATGGTGACGCCGGCGTCGAAGGACTACTGGTCGAGTACGTGCACCTGTACGGCGATTTCGAGACCGTGGCCACGAACCGCCACTGGTACCGCCGCGAGGTTCGCGTGGTACGCCTCGGTGGCGACATCCGCTCCTTTGGTGACGCGCAGGGGTTCCGCGTGGGGGCAGGCGAGCGCCGGCTGCGCGCGCGGCTGACTGGCGCGCGCATGTTCCACTACGGGTGGGCCCGGCCGCCCGCGTCGCTCCTGCGCAAGCAGCGGGCGTGGCAGGAGATCTTCGCGGCAGGCCAGGAGACCGAAGCGCAGCGCGACCCCGAGGATTCACTCGAGTGGACGCCACTACTGCGTCCCTTGCGTGGGGCGCACCCACGGGCCGTGGCCGAATGGGTGGCGGCCCGTCGCTCGGAGGGGGTGGCCGCGCCTCACGTCGGCCCGCGCCGCCTCCGGCCGGGCGACCTGCGCTACTACATGTCCGACTGGATCGAGCGCCTGACGGGCGCCCGCATCTTCGAGTACAAGAACTACGTCGAGGTATGAATGGCGCGCGCGTGATCCTCGTGGCCGCCTTCGACCGGCGCTACCACCGCAGCGGCTATGCGCTCGCCACGGCGCTCGCATCGCTCGGCTGCGAGGTGCGCTGTTGCGAGGAGCGCGAGCGCGGCTGGCGCGCGTGGCTGGGCCAGCCCAGCTCGCTGGCCGATCGTCTGGCCGCGGAGCTGAAGCGCGAGCATACCGATCTCGTGCTCGTGTTCAAAGGCGCGCGTTTGTCGCCCGTGGCCATCGCCGCCTTGCGGCGCGGCACGAAGGCGCGCTGGGCGAACTGGTTCCCCGATGACCCGCACGACTTCGAGACTTCCGTCCGGATCGCCCCCGCGTACGACTGCTTTTTCACGCACGACTCCTCGTGCCTCGACCGCCATCGCGCGGCGGGCGCGCGTGCTCACTATCTGGCGTTCGGGTGCGATCCCGACTTCCTGCGACCGCTCGAAATCCCGCGCGCGCCCCTTGTGTTCGTCGGGACGCGCGATCCGCTGCGCGAGCAGCTGTTGCGCGAAATCACCGACCTCGGGCTGGTTGCACGCGGGCCGGGGTGGCCCGGCGGACCGGTCTACGGCGACGCGTTCGTGCGGGCGCTCGCCGGGGCGAAGGTCGGCGTGAACGTGCATCAGCAATTCGGCACGGGGGACGTCGAGCGCTACGGCTCGGGTGCGAACATGCGCGTCTTCGAGCTGGCGGCCATCGGGACCCCGCAGCTGTCAGACGCGAAGGGCGACATCCCGCGACACTTCACTCCCGACCGAGAGATCGTGCTCTATCGGACTGCCGCCGAGCTGCGCGAGCGCGCGAAAGCGCTGCTCGACGACGAAGCGCTGTGCCGCTCGCTCGCTACGGCGGCGCGCGGGCGCGCGCTGCGCGAGCATACCTGGGCGCAGCGGTTGCGGGAGCTGCTCAGCGCGGCGCTGCCTTAGGGGTTCGGGGTTGGGGCATAGGGGGTGGGAATCCCCGGCGGGAGCTTTCCAGTCTCGAGTAGAGTCTTGTACATCCTGACGTAACCTTCTGCCATTGCGAGGTGACTGAAGTATTTCACCGCATGCGCCCGGCAGGTCTCGGCGCTGCGGGTGTCGATCGTCGCGACCGCGGCGACCATGTCCTCGAGCGTGTCGCACAGCGCGCCGACTTCCGGCGTCACCAGCTCGGGCAGCGCGCCCCGCCTGGTGCCGAGCACCGGGGTGCCCGAGAACAACGCCTCAATGGTCGTCAGGCCGAAGTGCTCTTCCCACAGGGCGGGCACCCACAAGCAGCGGGCTCCCGCGAGCAGCGCGACTTTCTCTGACTCGTCCACCGTCCCGATGAACTTGATCCCCGGCCGGAGCGTGGGCCGCCAGCCGCCCACGAGAATCAGCCGGCGTTTGGCCATCCGCGCGCCCTTGATCGCCCAACGATACCCTTTCACGCGGTGCAGGCGGCCCAGGAAGAGGTCGTAGTCGTCCTTCTGAGAGCGGAATTGGAAGTCCGCCGGGTCGAGGCCGTTGTAGACGAAGATCTCGCTGCCCTGGTGCCGGGCGTGCTTCTGCGACTGAAGGACCGTGTCGGGCGATGCGATGTATCCGGCCGGCCCCTCACCGTACATCGTTTGCAGGAAGGGACGGGACGGGCGGCGGCCCGCGAGGAACTGGACGTGAATCACGTCCACGTCGCGCGGGACGATGCTGGCGAGATCGAGGTCGTGCGAGGTGACGACGTCGGGGGGGATCTCGATGACGCTCGCTTCGGGCACCTGCGTTCCCGGTGCGGCGACGAGGGTGACCCGGTGACCAAGCGCAGCGAGTCCGCGCGCCAGCGCGACCACCACGCGCTCGGTGCCGCCATACTTGCGGACCGGCAGGCGATAGTGGGAGACGAGGGCTACGTGCACGCGACTATGGTAGCGGCGTTCTCGACGCGCTGTCCAGACAAGTGTCGGCGTCGTTGACCGCTCGTTGAGGCTCCCGCACACCATTTGATTGCGACGCTTGCCGAGAGACCTTACGTTGCCACCATGTCACGCCCCGTGCCGATGACTGCTGACGAGCTGCTTCACGCCCCGGTCGCCAACAAACGAACGGAGCTGGTGCAGGGGGTGCTCGTCGTGCGGGAGCCGCCGGGTGGGAGACATGGCTTTGTCGCCATGAACCTCGGCGTCGAGCTCAGCACGTATGTCCGGCGTACCGGTGCTGGCGCCGTATTCGCCGCCGAGACCGGGTTCAAGCTCGCGACGGATCCGGACACGGTTCGTGCCCCCGACGTCGCATTCGTGGCCCGCGAACGCGTGCCCGCCGCGCTCACCCGAGGATATCCCGCGCTTGCCCCTGACCTCGCAGCTGAGGTCCTGTCCCCCGATGACCGTCCCGGCGAGGTATTGGCCAAGATCGCTGACTGGCTGTCGGCCGGAACGAAGCTCGTTTGGGTTGTTGATCCGGAGCGCCGTCTCGCGCGTGTCTATCGTGCTGACGGCAGTGAGCGCCTCGTTCCCGCGGGAGAGATGCTCGATGGGGAGGAGGTCGTGCCGGGATTCAGCTGTCCACTCGCAACACTGTTCGACTAGGTATGTCATCCTGAGCGCCGATGTCGCGAAGGATCTGTGGCGCTCGCGGGTGTAGGCCGCCCCGCCGGCAGCGTCCCTGATTCGAGCAGAGTCCGGTACATCCGCACGTATTCTTCCGCCATCACGACGTGCGTGAAATACCGCTCGGCGTGGGCGCGGCACGCCAGCGGATCGCGCGTGTGAATCGTCTCGGCGGCGACAATCATCTCATCCATCGTGCGCGACAGCGCCCCGACCTCGGGCGTGATCAGCTCGGGCAGCGCCCCCCGCCGCGTCGCAAGCACAGGCGTCCCCGAGAACAATGCCTCGATGGTCACCAACCCGAACGGCTCGTCCCACTCGGCGGGATTCCACAGGCAGCGCGCCCGCGCCAGTAGCGCGGCCTTCGCGCCGTCCTCGACCTCACCGACGTACTTGACCGACCCCGTGAACGTCGGCCGCCAGCCACCCGCCACAATCAGCGGATGCCCCGTGCGCCGCGCGGCCTCGATCGCCCAATGGTATCCCTTGGTGCGATGCAGCTTGCCGAGGAACAGGTCGTACTGATCGGGACGCTTCGCGAACCGACGCGCGAAATACGCCGCCGGATCGAGCCCGTTGTAGACGAACACCGTGCTGCCATGGCGACTTGCATGGTCGCGCGACAAGTAGATGGCGTTTGGGGGATGAGCCGAGCCCGCCTTCAGGTTGCCGTGCACCGTCTGGACGACCGGCACGCGGTCGGGCGCATGCGCCACCGGAAAGTGCACGTGCAGGAGATCCGCATCATCCGGAATGTGCTGCGCGACCAATTTCGGGTCCGCGAACTTTCCGGGAGCGATGCCGACCACCGCTGCGTCGGCGACTCGGCTGCCCGGCGGCGCGAGCAGCGTCACCCGGTGGCCCAGTACCGCGAGCCCGCGCACCAGCGCGACCACCACGCGCTGCGGCCCACCGTAGCCCTTGGCCGGCAAGACCTGGTTCGACGCGACGACGATGTGCATCGCGCTAAGCTACGGCCCCAGCGAGCCGCGGCCGGAGGGACCGTCGCCGGGCGACTCCGGGGAGTGGGGAGTGGCGGTTGTCGGGAGTCGAGCCCAAGACGGTCCCTCCAGCCGCAGCCACCGGAGTCGAAACAGGGTCCACCGCAGGCGCCTCGGGGTCGTGTGTTGATCGATCCACAGGCGCGTGAGCCGGAACGGGTCCGTGCGCCTCGTGTTCATGCGCGGTCGGGCGATCACAGCGGCCTCGTACCCCGCCTGGCGCGCGAGGTCTCGCACCGCCTTGTTCTGCTTGCCGTATGGATAGCACAGCACGGTGACGGGCGCGCCCAGCAGGCGCGTGAGCGCGGCGCGCGAGCCGGTCAACTGCTCGAGCGCCTGCTCGGCCGGGATCATCGTGAGCGCCGGATGGGTGCGGGTGTGGGATTCGAAACGGATGCCGGCCGCCTGCATCTGGGCGATCTCCCCCGCGCCGAGCAGCGGCTCGACGGGCTCGGGCGGGTCCCAGGAGTTCGTCTTGCCTACGTGATCCGAAACGAGAAACACGGTCGCACTGAAGCCGAATTTCCGGAGCGGGGGCAGGGCGAACCTCGCCAGCGATCGGTAGCCGTCGTCGAAGGTGATGATGATCGGCCGCCGGGGCAGGGTACCGTCGCCCCGCCGGTACGCGAGCCACCCGGCGAAGGAAATCGTCTCGTAGCCGAGCTGCCGCAGGGTCGCGAGTTGGGCCTCGAATTGTTCGGGCGGAACGTAGAGTCGGGGCGAGCGGGCCTGCGGTGGAATCCGATCCACGCCGTGGTACATCAGGATCGGCAGCCTCATCCCGCGGCCGAACGCTCCGTCATGTCCCAGAGATAGGCGTACTTGAGGAACGCCGAGTAGGCCGTGAGCGCGGAGGCTACGAAGCCGTAGCGGCCATCGAGGAAGCTCCCGTAGATGACGTAGTCACGCACGAACCGCCACCACGGGCGCAGCACGAGATCCCACAGGCTCGCGCGCCGGCCCCGGGCGTGCAGCTCCTCGGCGCCCCAGCGGGCGTAGGCGATCATCTTCTCGAGATGGTGCGTCAGGTCGCGATAGGGGACATGCCGGATGGTGCCGTTGAGCGTCCCGACGTCGGTGATGGATTCGAGATCGGGATGGATCCGCGAATCCGCAAAGCGGCGGTCGCGGGTAAACAGACGCACGTGCCAGTCACGGCCCCAGCGGCCGCGGTGACGCACCCGTCCCAGGTAGACGTTCTCGAAGCGAATGCGGTACGCCTGATGCCTGGGCGCCTCGACCACGCCGGCGAGATCCTCCCGCAGGGAGGCCGTCACTCGCTCGTCGGCGTCGAGCGCCAGCACCCAGTGATGGCGCGCTGCCTCGATGGCGGCGTTGCGCTGCGCGCCGAGCGAGCGGCCGCGCAGCTCGATCACCCGCGCCCCGAGGCGCCGCGCGATCGCCACCGTGTCGTCGCTCGAGCCGCCGTCCGCCACGATCACATCATCCGCCCAGCTGAGCGACGGCACGAGCTCGGCGATGTGCGTCGCCTCGTTGAGCGTCGGGATCACCACGGTGAGCGGCAGCTTGGCGGACATGGCGTCCTCGTGTGCGGAAGCCCCATTATACTGCGTGCCTGTGTCTCCCGCGCTCCTCCTTGCGCAAGACTTCCCCCCGATGGGCGGCGGCATCGCGCGCTTTCACGGCGAGCTGGTCCGTCATTACCCCGCGGGCGAGCTGTTCGTCTCCACGCCGCAGGACCCCGACGCCGCCGAGGTGGACGCGCAGTTCGGCGGCGTCGTGGACCGTCTGCCGATCAGCCGCCGCGTCACCAAATCCCTGCCGGGACTCCTGTTTTGGTCGCGGCATGCATCAGCCCTGGCGCGTCGAAGTGGCGCCCGCTTCCTGTACTGCGGCAACATCAAGCCGGCAGGATACCCGGCGCGCTGGGTGCACGAGCGGACCGGCATCCCCTATTGCGTCTTCCTCTATGGCGCCGACCTCCTGTCGGAGCAGCATAAGTACCATGGCTCCGTCCTGAAGCGGCGCACCGCGCGCGCCATCCTCGGGGGCGCGGCGGCGCTCGTCGCCATCAGCACCTGGACGCGTGACCTCGCGCTCACGGTCCTGGGCGAGCTGGGGCTCGACGGCCACGGCCAGCGCCTGCGTGTCGTCCACCTCGGCACCGATCCCGAGCGGTTCCGACCTGGGATCGATGCGCGCGCATTGCGGGAGCGGCTCGGCCTCGAGGATGGAGGCGCGCGCTGGCTGCTCACCGTCGCGCGGCTCGAAATGCACAAGGGCGTGGACACCGTGCTGGGTGCGCTGCCCGCGATCCTTGAGCGCGCGCCCGACGTGCGCTACGCGGTCGCGGGGCGCGGACCCGCCCGCGAGCGCCTCGAAAAGCTCGCGCACAAGATCGGCGTGGCGGACAAGGTGCGGTTTCTCGGCGAGGTGGGCGAGCACGACCTGCCCGCCCTCTACAACCTCGCGTCCGTCTACGTGGGCGCGTCACGCCGCGCCGATCGGATCAGCGTCGAGGGGTTCGGCATCTCGCTCGTCGAAGCGTCGGCGTGCGGGCTGCCCGTCGTGGCGGGAAATTCAGGTGGTGTCGCTGACGCCGTTCGAAATGGGGAGACGGGCCTGCTGGTCGAACCCGAGGACGGCGCCGCAGTGACCGAGGCAGTGTGCCGCCTGCTCGCCGACGAGCCTCTGGCCCAACGGCTCGCTGCCGCGGGCCGCCAGGAAGTCGAGCGCTACTACAACTGGGACCGGGTTGTGCGCGACTTGCGCGCAATCGAGAGCGAGGTCGAGGCAGCTAAGAAGCGGACGTAGCGGCCGGCGGCTCGATCCGGATGCTGTCATCCTGGATGCTGATGCGGGCGCCGGGCCGCTTGGCGAGCACGAACGCGCGGAGCTCGTCAATCGAGGGATAGGCAGGATCGCTCCCGAACGCCCGCGCATCATCGATGACGATCACGTGCCCCAGGTCTCTGGCGCCGAGGATCTGGTCCAGCTCCTCGTAGATCGGGGTGTCTTTCTGTCCTCGCGCCGTCTCTCCCGCGGAGTAGTGTCCGTCCAGCCAGAACAGCGACGGTCGATCGAGCCGCTCCACCACACGACGCAACTCCGTGGCGCTGTCTCCCTGAATCAGCTCGACATGGGCAACGCGCTTGAACCGCTTCCGCGCCGCGGTGAATAGGTCCTGGCCCAGCTCGATGGAGACGATTTTCTCGAACACCGGCCGCATTGCCTCCACCATGTCGCCCCGATATGTCCCGGTCTCAACCAGCGTCCGCAGGCCGTAGCGCTCCGCGTATGCGCGCAGCAGCCGCTGTTTCACGATGTGCGGTGGAGGGACGGGGCGCCCGCGGCGCTCCCACTCCTCGAGCGTGCGCCGGTCCCGTCTCGCGCGAAGCCATTGGCGGATCATCGGTCCCGCAAAGCTAGCGCGCGCGACTGCGCGGCGCGGGATCGTGATGCTATACTGGTGGACATGAAACGAGCACTGGTGTGCGGCGCGGGCGGGTTCATCGCGAGCCACCTGGTCACCCGGCTCAAGCGCGAGGGATACTGGGTCCGCGGCGTGGATGTGAAGCGGCCGGAGTTCTCACCCTCGACGGCCGACGAGTTCAAGCTGCACGACCTGCGGGAGCCCGACGCGTGCGCGGCCGCGCTCGCGCGGGACGGTGGCGCCTTCGACGAGGTCTATCAGCTCGCAGCCGACATGGGCGGGATGGGCTTCATCCATTCGGCCGAGTGCGAGATCATGCGCAACAACGCGCTGATCAATCTCAGCATGATCCACGCCGCCGCCGCCGCCGGGATCGAGCGCTACTTCTTCTCGTCCTCCGTGTGCATCTACCGCGACATGAAGCCCGGGGAGCCGGAGCTGACAGAGGCCCAAGCCTACCCCGCCATGCCGGACAACGAATACGGCTGGGAGAAGCTCTACGCCGAGCGCGTGGCGCAGGCCTTTGGCAGAAAACACGGGTTCGCGGTGCGCATCGCGCGGTTTCAGAACTGCTACGGGCCCGATGGCACCTGGACGGGCGGGCGGGAAAAGGCCCCGGCTGCCATCTGCCGCAAGGTCGCCAGCTCGACGGACGGGACGATCGAGGTGTGGGGTGACGGCACGGCGATTCGTTCCTACACGTATGTCGACGACATGGTGGACGGCATCTATCGCCTGACGCACTCGGCGCTCGAAGGGCCCGTGAATATCGGGAGCCCTGAGTACGTCTCCGTCAACGAGCTGGTGAGAACCGTCGCCGACGTGGCCGGGAAGAGCATCAAGATCAAGCACGTCTCGGGCCCCGTCGGCGTGCAGTCGCGGAATTTCTCGAACGAGCGCATCTACTCGACCGGCTGGAAGTCGCGGTTCTCGCTCAAGGATGGCATTGCGCGCACCTATCCGTGGGTGCTCGCGCAGGTGCAGGCGCAGCGCAGTGGCGCCCGTTCGGCGGTCGTGGCATAGCCCTTACCGCCTCCTACCGCCTCCTACCGCTCCGTACCGTCACACCCGGATCCATCCCTCCGGCACCACATCCCGGTCATCCACCCGTGCGTCGTTCATCCATCGGTTCGGCGCCAACACCACCTTGTCGGACCGCGGGTTCAGCCACGCCCCCCACCAGCTGAAGCTGCTGTTGGCGAGAATGTGATGCCGGCATTTGCTCATCATGTCCAAGTCCCCGCAGGCGCTCCGTGCCGGACTTTGGCTCACGACCGTGGTCGGGTAGTCGAAGCGGAGGTTGTCAGCGACCCAACCGGGATCGTCTGAAAACAGGAACAGGTGAGGTTTCGCGACGCGCTCGGCCAGGCGCGCGACGCAGCTCGCGTAGTAGCCGGGCGTACAGACGCTCCGCTCGGGACTCCCGACGTAGTCCCCCCGGCGCACGTGCACGCTGACTGACTCGGTTGCCGTGATGTGCTTGAGCAGCTCCAGGCTGCGCGCGTCGGGCTCCCAGTTGATCGTGAAATCGCGCCGAATAGAGTCCGCGACGTCCGCGAAGTAACCCTCGCTCTGCCAATATCCGTCCAAGTAAGTCCATGCGCTGGCATGCAGCACGCGTCGGTCGATCGGGGACAAGAAGCGCTCCCGCATCCAGCTCCAGCGGTACCCAAGCCTCAAGACCCGTCGGAGTCGAGATGCTTCTCGGATCTCCGCCAGCTCGGCCGGCGTAGCGAAGGGGACGTCGATGCTGAGCGCATCGAGCGCGTAGACACGGGCGGGCACGCTGCCGAACCAGGACACGTCGAGCTTCAGCGGCACCCGGCGCGTGAGCGCGAGGCGACGGGCGGCGGCGTACTGAAACATCTGGTTGCCGATCCCGCCCATGAGGCGCGTGATCACCATTCAGGAGGTGACGGGTGTCGGACGCGCGCTGATGGCGTAGGTGGGACAGTGCCGGATGAATCCGCCGTTCGTGGGCGACCACACCTGCTCGGGCTTGGTGACGACCGCCTTCCCCTCGGCGTCGAGCACGAACATCCCGCGCGGCGCGTGGATCAGGCAGGCGCCGCAGCCGATGCAGCGCTCGCGCTGCACGCGCACGGTGACGCGGCGCTTCGGGTACACGCCCTGCTCGCCGTTCCTCGGCCAGTCCTGCGGATGGTCGAGGGCGGCCATGGCCTCCCGATAGCCTTCCTCCACCAGCTCCCGCAGGTGGTCGAACGAGAACGCCGAGATGTGCTCGACGCGGGGATGCATGAAGTAGATCGGCGGCGTGGTCCAGTGCTCGAGCTCCACCTCGAGCGCCGAGTGCATGGCGATCTCGGTGGCCCGCGCGAAGACCGCGGCGAACCCCTCGTCCTGCGTATCCGCGCGGAACGCACTCGACGCCGACACGTCCACCGCGATCACGAGGTCCACGCCGGCGGTAGTCGCCGTCGCGACGGGCAGATTGTCGACGGTCGCGCCGTCCACGTAGTAGCGGCCCCGGATCTCGCGGGGCGGCAGGTAGCCGGGCATGGCGCAGGATGCGAACACGGCGTCCGCCACACGCACGTCCTCGAGACCCGGCAGGCCCCAAAACACCTGCATCCCGGAGTTGATGTCGACCGTGCTCACGATGAGGGGGCGAGGCAGGTCGCGGAACGTGATGTCGCCGACCACCGAGCTCAGCAGCTCGTCGAGCGGCTCGCGGCGGAACAGGGCGGGGGAGCGCATCCGCTTGAACGCCATGTCGGCGTGCGCGACCACGAAAATGTCGCGGCGGCGCAACCGGACGGCGATCTCGCGCAGCTCCTCTGAATCACGGCCGGCGGCCCAGGCGGCGCCCACGAGCGCGCCCACGCTGGTCCCGATCACGCACGTCGGCATGAGCCCGCGCTCCGCGAGGGCCTGGAGCACACCGATGTGCGCCAGCCCCTTCATGCCGCCCCCGCCGAGGACGAGGCTGAAGCGCGTGTTGGTGTTCAAGTCGTGTCGCCCGCTTGCCCGGAAGGTCGGGCCCCGGGTAACGTACTCGCTGTCCCCATCTCCGCGCCACTTGCTGGCGGCTCCGGTGACCGAGATTACCTATCACCCCACGCATCTCCGCGCTGTGAGCGAAAGCTTCCGCGCGTTGCGCGCCGCCGAATTTCCGTGGACCGCCGATACCGTCTACCTGAACAACGCGTCCATCGGACCCATCCCCGAGCGGACGCGCCGGGCACTCGACGAATTCACGTCGAAGCGCACCGCGCCCCACCTCTTGCCCGATCGCGATCTCCTCGGCGGATTGCAGGCCGCCCGCGAGGCCGTGGCGCGCCTCGTGAATGCGGAGACTGGGGAGATCGCCCTCACGACCAACACTGGCGTCGGATTACACGCCGCCGCGCGCGCACTGCCCCTTAAACGCGGCGACGTCGTGCTCCTGTCCGATCGCGAGTTTCCCGCGATCGTCTACCCGTGGCTCCTGCTCAAGAACCAGGGGATCGAGGTCGAGCTGGCCCCGTGCACCGCCGAGGGATGGCCCGACGAGGACTACCTCGTGGAGCGACTCGAAGACCCGCGGGTGCGCGTGCTCGCGGTGTCGTTCGTCCAGTTCTCGAACGGGTACCGTTGCGATCTCGCGCGCCTCGGCGCCGCGTGCCGCGCGAACGGGACGTTTCTCGTGGTCGACGCCATTCAGGGGGTCGGCAACTCCGTGCTCGACGTACGGGAGACGCCGGTGGATATCCTCTCCTGCGGCGGGCAAAAGTGGCTTCTCTCTCCCTGGGGCACGGGGTTCCTCTATGTGCGCCGCGACCTGGTGCGCGCGCTCGAACCCGCCGCGGCCGGGTGGATGGCCTTCGAGGGGACCGACGACTTCTCCCGCCTCACCGAGTACAATCCCACGTTCCGTTCCGACGCGCGCCGCTTCGAGATGGCGACCCTTCCCTATCAGGACTTCTGCGGAATGACGGTGTCCGTCGGGTTGCTGAACGAGCTGGGCATTCGCAACGTCGCCGAGCATACCCACCTGCTGCATGAGCCGGTGTGGCGGTGGGCCGACGAGCGGGGCGTCCGGGTCCGCTCCTGCCGCGACGAGGCGCACCGCTCCGCGATCATCGCGGTCGCGCCCGAGCCGGCCGCCGAGGCATACCATGCGCTCAAGCGCGCCCACATCGTCTGCTCGCTGCGTGAGGGCGCGATCCGCCTCTCACCGCACTGCTACAACACGGTGGAAGAGATGGAGCGGGTGCTGGATGTGCTGGATGAGATAGAATGACCGTTGCCAGTCGCTAAGACGCTAAGACGCCAGCGAGAAGCCAGACCTACCGACTTAGCGACTTAGCGTCTTGCAACGCCTCTCTGTGTTTGTCTGCCCACCACGCCCACGCCACAAACAACCACCCGAACACGATCCCGCCGATCGCGAGCGCCGGCATGACGGGCGGCGGTGAGAACAGACTGCCTACGTAGCTCGCGACCAGCATCGCGATGAATCCCCAGAACGCGTAGCGCCCCACGCGGTCGCGGGCGCGCGTCGCGGCCAAGTAGACCCCGAGGCCCGCCGCGAACATGACGGATTCGATCGTTACCGTCCCAAGCACCGAGCCCCAAAGCCCCAGCCCCACCTTGGGCCCGCCCGGATACAGCGGCATGTCGGGTCGGTGCGTGACCCAGTCGAGTACCCAATGACTGAGCACGAGGAGCGCGACCACCACCGCGCCCCGCGCGTACCCGGTGCGCCAGCGATACAGACCTCCGAACAGCGCCGCCCACAGCGCGAGCGCGAGCAGGCTGTGCGAGATCGGGTAGGAGTCGAACGTGTAGTTAAAAAATGGATTCGTCGCCGGGGCAGGGGTGGCCCGCTCCCAGCCGGTGAGCAGGAAAACGGGCCAGAGCATATCGGCGAGCGTCGGCGCCGCGATGAGTGGGCCGAGCGACGTGCGTGGCGCGATGCGCTTGGCCGCCAACCCCAGCGCGTAGTGACCGATGAACATGCGCGACCCCCTTTCGAACGGCGTCCTTCAGGACGCCCACCGCGCCGAGCCCGGGCTTTAGCCCGGGGATCCCCCGGACACGCGTATCAGCGCGTAGTCCTTCTTCCCTTTCCGCAGCAGCAGCTCGATGCCGCCAGGCCCTTTCCAGTCTTCCGGGCCCGGTCGCTGATCGACGTCGGTGACGCGCTCGTTGTTCACATAGATCCCGCCCTGCTGGATCAGGCGTCGCGCTTCGCTCTTCGATTTGGCCAGGCCCGTTGCGACCAGTGCGTCCACAATCGTCTCGGGCCTGGCCGTGAGCGTGGTGACGGGCGCGTGCTGTCCGATGGCCTCGACCCCGGCATCGCCGAACAACGACTTGGCTGCCTGAACGACGCCCTTCGTGACGTCCTCACCATGCACCAAGGTCACGACGTCCTTGGCGAGCGCCTCCTGTGCCGCGCGCGCCCCAGGATTCCTGGCCTGGTCCGACATCAGCGAGCGGATGTCGTCGGCGGTCCTCAAGGTGAACAGCTTCAGGTAGCGCTCCACGTCGCGATCGTCGGTGTTCCGCCAGAACTGATACAGGTCGTACGGCCGCGTGAGGGCGGGATCGAGCCAGATCGCCCCCGCCTCCGTCTTGCCGAACTTGGCGCCGGCCGCCGTCGTGACGAGCGGCGCCACGAGCCCGTGCGCTTCGCTGCCCTCCACGCGCCGGACGAGATCGATCCCCGCGGTGATGTTCCCCCACTGATCGCTCCCGCCCACCTGCAGCGTGCAGCGGTGCGTGCGGTACAGGTGGAGGAAATCGAATGCCTGAAGGAGCATGTAACTGAACTCGGTGAACGAAATGCCCGCTTCGAGCCGGCCCTGCACCGATTCCTTCTGCAGCATGATGTTCACCGTGAAGTGCTTCCCCACGTCCCGCAGGAAGTCGATCAGGGGCTCCTTGCTCAACCAGTCGGCGTTGTTCAGGACGAGGGCCTGCGCGGGGCCGGGATCGAAATCGAGGAAGCGCTGCATCTGGTCGCGCTGGTGCTGCAGGTGCTCGCGGATCTGCTCCTTCGACAGGAGCTGCCGCTCGTTGCGCTTGCCGCTCGGATCGCCGATGAGGCCGGTCCCGCCGCCCATCAGCACGATCGGCTTGTGTCCCGCCCGCTGGAAATGCCGGAGCAGCATGAGCGGCATCAGGTTTCCGAGCTGGAGGCTGCTCGCGGTAGGATCGAAGCCGCAGTAGAGGGTGGCGGGACCCTTGGCGAGGTGCGCCCGCAGCTGCGGCGTGGCCTGCTGGACGAAGCCCCGCCACTCGAGTTCGGCGAACAGGTCCGACATGGCGCGGAATCGTAAGAGCGGGTGAAGACGCTGGCAAGCGTCCGACCCCCTTTGTAGGTTGTAGGTCCGATGGCTTCCGCAACGGCGCAGGTCGCGCCGCGCTTCCTTTCCCAGGGTTGGTGGCAGAACCCCAAGACCCGGGCCCGCCTGGTGGGCGCGGGCGCGCTCGCCCTCGCGTACGGTGTGGGCATCGGCTACGGCTCGTGGACGCGCGTCTGCGCCGCGGAGCGCTGCCCCAGCATCTCCCGCCTGCTCTCGGGCCAGGGTCCGCAGCAGACCTCGAAAGCCTACGCTGCCGATGGTCGCCTGATCACCGAGCTGGGGCTCGAGCGCCGCACGGTACTCCCGCTCTCCCAGATCCCTGAGCCCCTGCGTCAGGCGTTCATCGCCACCGAGGACAAGCGGTTCTACTCGCATCATGGGATCGACTACATCCGCATCTTCGGCGCGATCAAGGCCGACATCTTCTCCTTGAGCTGGGCCCAGGGATTCTCGACCATCACCATGCAGCTCGCGCGCAACATCTTCCCCGAGGAGATCTCGCGCGAGAAGAAGGTGACCCGCAAGCTCAAGGAAGCGCGCGTTGCGATGGAGATCGAGGACAACTTCACGAAGGACTCCATTCTCCAGATGTATCTGAACCAGATCGACCTCGGCGCGGGCTCCCATGGGGTCGAGGCCGCGGCACTGGTCTATTTCGGGAAATCGGCCCGGCAGCTCAATACGGCCGAAGCCGCGACGCTGGCCGCACTGCCCAAAGCCCCGGCCTTCTACAATCCCCGCACCCACCCCGACCGCGCCGTGCGCCGCCGCAACGCCGTGCTGGCCCTCATGCGCGATCAGGGATTCCTGACGCCTGAAGACGCAGAGTTGTGGCAGGCCTATCCGCTGGTGCTGACGACCAATCGCACGAACTACGGCGACGTTGCGCCCTACTTCGTGGAATGGCTCCGCCAGCAGCTCGACGCGCGGTTCGGGCGTGACCTGTACGAGGGCGGCCTGCGGATCTACACGACGCTGGACCTGGACATGCAGGAGGCCGCCGAGCGCGCGCTCCAGACGCAGCTCGACGCGATCGAGGCGGGCGTCTATTCGAACGGCAAGCCGCCGCTCGGCCGTGTCAGCTACCACGACTACCTCGAGTCCGCCAAGGCGTCGGGAGAAGACCACGGACCGTTCAGCCCCTACCTGCAGGGCGCCATCGTGGCCATGGAGGCGAGCACCGGCTACATCCGCGTCATGGTGGGCGGGCGCGACTTCGACGACTCGAAGTTCAACCGCGCCACCCAGGCCGTGCGCCAGCCGGGCTCGACATTCAAACCGTTCGTGTACTCGGCGGCGATCCGCGCCGGGCACCCGGTCAGCGAGATGCTCGACGACTCGCCCTTGAACCCTCCCGTGCTCCAGCTCGACAGCACGCTATGGGCGCCGAAGGACGACGACGACACGACGCTCGGCATGATCCCGATGCGCCAGGCGCTGTACATGTCCCGTAACCTCGCGACGATCAAGCTGGGGATGCAGCTCGGCGAGCAGACCGTCGTGGGCGAAGCGCGGCGCTATGGGATCACCACGCCGCTGCGGCCCTATCCTTCGCTCCACATCGGCGCGAACGGCGTGATCCCGCTCGAGATCATCGCCGCGTACACCTCGTTCGCCACGCTCGGCACGCGCGCGCTGCCGCAGGGCGTGCTGCGCGTCGAGGATACGCACGGCAACATCCTCTGGCAGCCCACGGTACGGCGCGAAGAAGTCATGGACCCGGCCCACACCTGGCTGCTCGTGGACATGATGAAAGACGTCATCCGACGCGGCACCGCCTACAGCGCCGTGTGGAAGGCCGGCTTCACGATCCCCGCGGCCGGCAAGACCGGGACGACGGACGACTACACCGACGCGTGGTTCGTCGGCTACACGCCCGAGCTCGTGGCGGGCGTGTGGGTCGGGTACGATCTCCAGCAACGCATTCTCGACCACAACGCCGGTGGCGGGCGCATCACCGCGCCCGCGTGGACGGCGTTCATGCGCGACGTGTACGACCGGCGGCCGGCGCCGGCGGACTGGGCGCGCCCGGACTCGCTCATCACCCGCGAGGTCGACCAGACGAATGGCTATCTCGCGACGCCCTATTGCCCGCTCGAGGTGCGCCACTGGGACTGGTTCTATCCCGGCACCGAGCCCACCAAGTCGTGCCCGGTACACTCGCCGTTCGGGCTGGGCGTCACGCCGTAGTCCGTGCTGCGCATCCGGGCCGGCTCGGTCCATCCTGTCACGGCGCCGCCGATCACCGACGGCGCCGTTCTCGTTGACGGCGCGGTGATCGCGGCGGTTGGACCCGACCAGACGGTGCCACGCCCGCCCCAGGCCGAGTCCCTCGAATTCCCGCACGGCGCGCTGACCCCGGGGCTCGTCAACTGCCACACGCATCTCGAGCTCACGGCGTTCGGAGGCCGCGTCGCCGATCCCGAGTTTCCGCGCTGGATCCGACAGCTGCGCGAGCTCAAGGATGCCACGGACCCCGAGACCTTCCGGCGAGCGGCCGAGCAGGGAGTGCGCGACGGCTGGGCGGCCGGCGTCACCTGCGTGGCCGATACGGGCTCGACCGGGGCAGCGATGCACGCGCTGCACGCCCTCGGCGGGCGCGGCGTGATCTACCAGGAAGTGTTCGGTCCGGATCCTGCGCGCTGCGAGCGGAGCATGAGCGAGCTCGTCGCTGCCGTCGAGGGCCTCAGCCCGCTCGCGTCGGACCGTCTGCGTCTCGGCGTCTCGCCCCACGCGCCGTACACCGTCAGCGCGCCGCTCTATCGCGCCGTTGCCGACTTCGCGCGCACCGAGCGGCTGCCGATCGCCGTTCATCTCGCGGAGTCGCGGGAGGAAGTCGAGTTCGTGCGCCACGGGCGCGGCCCATTCGCCGAGGCTCTGCGTGCTCGCGGCATCGCGGTTGACGCGCGGCGCCTCTCTCCAGTCGCCTACCTCTTACAACTTGGCGTCTTGGCGTCTGGTAACTGTCTCACCATCCATTGCGTCCAGGTCGATGGGGCCGACATTGCTCGGCTCCGCGATGCTGGCGCGTCCGTCGCCCACTGCCCGCGTTCGAACACTGCACACCGACACGGTACCGCGCCGCTCGCTGCCATGCGCGCTGCGGGCTTGAAGGTCGGCCTCGGGACCGATTCGGTGGTCAGCACGGGCGACGTGTATCTCTGGGGTGACGCGCTCGCCGCAGGCCTGGAAAGGGAAGACGCGCTCCGGATGCTGACCATCGAGGGCGCTCGGGCCTTGGGCCTCGATGCGGAGATCGGCTCGCTCGAGGTCGGGAAACAGGCCGACCTCGCAGTCTTTACCTCGACCGTCCTTGACCGTCCTCGCCCGTCTTTGACTGTCCTTGACCGCCCTCGCCCGTCGTCGCCCGCCCTTCTCACCCTCATCGCCGGTCGCGTGGTCCACGGCTAGATTGAAATCGCGATGAAGACCCAGCGCCACGCCGCCATCCTCAGGATCGTGCGCCATCAGCATGTGGCGAGCCAGGAGCAGCTGCGCGAGCGCTTGCGCGCTGAGGGCTTCGACGTCACGCAGGCGACGCTGTCGCGCGACATCAGAGAGCTGGGCCTCGCGAAGGTCCCGGCCTCGGATGGCGGCTCGCACTACTCCCCACCGGCCGAAAGCAGCTCCTCCATGCGGCCGCACCTGGAGCAGCTCCTTCCCGCCATGCTCGTCTCCCTCGACGGCGTTGGCCCTCTCCTCGTGGTGAAAACTCCGGCTGGCGGCGCGCAGGCCCTTGGTCTCGCACTCGACGGCGCCGGATGGTCCGAGATCATCGGCACCATCGCCGGCGATGACGCGGTGCTCGTTATCACGCGCAGCCCGCGCGCCCGCAAAGCGGTCCACACCCGGCTCGAAGGCTTGGCGGGTCTCTCGCCCAGTTGACAGCGGGCCCGGCTCTTGTATGTTTATGCATCTTTGTGCATAAACCTACAGGAGGCGGATCATGGGGCCGTTGGTAGTCCTTGCATACTCGGGCGGGCTCGACACATCGGCGATCGTACCCTGGCTGCGCGAGCAACACGGCGCCAGGGTGCTGTGCTTTGCGGCCGATGTGGGTCAGGGGTCGGGCGAGCTGCGGGGACTCGCGGAAAAGGCCAAACGCTCGGGCGCGATCGACTGCGTCGTCGAGGACCTGCGCGAAGAGTTCGTGCGGGACTTCGTGTTCCCGACGCTGCGCGCCGGCGCTGTATACGCGCGCACCTACCTCCTCGGCACCGCGATGGCTCGGCCCCTCACCGCGGCGCGCCAGGTGGCGGTGGCCCACCAGGCCGGCGCCCAGGCCTTGGCGCATGGCTGCACGGGCAAGGGCAATGACCAGGTTCGCTTCGAGCTGACCTACGCCGCGCTCGCGCCAGATCTCCGCGTGATTGCGCCGTGGCGCGAGTGGACGTTCCAGAGCCGCGAGGACCTGATCGCCTACGTCGCGGCCAAGGGCATTGCCGTTCAGGCGACCGCCGACAAGCCGTACTCCACCGACCGCAACCTGTGGCACTGCTCCCACGAGGGCGGCATCCTCGAGGATCCCTCGAAGGAAGCGCCCGAGCACATCTTCGTGATGACCGACAACCCGCTGCGCTCGCCCGACGAGCCCGTGATCGTGACGATCGGGTTCGAGGAGGGCACGCCGGTGTCGGTCGATGCCGTCCCGCTCGGTCCGGTGAAGCTGCTCGAGACGCTGAACGCCGTCGCCGGCGAGCACGGCGTCGGCCGGGCGGACGTGGTGGAAGACCGGCTCGTGGGGATGAAATCCCGCGGTGTGTACGAGACCCCGGGCGGTACCCTGCTGTACGCCGCGCACCGCGAGCTCGAGCAGCTGGTGCTCGACCGGCGGACGCTGCACCTCAAGGATCAGCTCGCCCTGCAGTACGCCGACCTCGTGTACGATGGCCGCTGGTGGACGCCGGAGCGTGAAGCGCTCGACGCGTGCATCACGGCCACCCAAAAGCAGGTGACGGGGACCGTGCGGCTCAAGCTGTACAAGGGCAGCGTGACCGTCGCCGGGCGGGAGAGTCCCTTCGCGTTGTATCAGCCGTCGTATGCGACCTTCGGCAAGGACAACGTCTACAATCAGAAGGACGCCGAGGGCTTCATTCACCTCTACGGTCTTGCCGTGAAGATCGGCGCGGGGCTCGAGGCTGAGCGCCAGCGCCAGGTCGAGGCCCCAGCCGAATGATGAGCGACCATCCGACCGAGTCCGCTCCGCACCAGATGTGGGGCGGGCGGTTTGCGCTCGGGCCGAGCGAAGCGCTCGATGCCTTGAATCGCAGCCTGCCCGTCGATCACCGCCTGTGGCCGCAGGACGTCGCGGCGAGCAAGGCGTGGGTGCACGCGCTCGGTCGCGCCGGCGTGCTTGCGCCGGCGGAGGAGTCGCAGCTGCTCGACGGCCTGGATCGCGTCGCCGAGCGCCTCGCGGACGGCGCGGCCGTGGGCGCCGCGGACGAGGACGTGCACACGCTCGTCGAACGGCTCTTGTATGAGGAGATCGGCGCCCTCGCGGGCAAGCTGCATACCGGTCGCTCGCGCAACGACCAGGTGGCGACCGATCTGCGCCTTTGGACCCTCGGCGCGATCGATCACCTCGACAAGGATCTCGCGACCCTCGGCCGGACCCTCGTAGCCCGCGCCACCGACAGCGTCGGCGACTTGCTTCCCGGATACACCCACGGGCAGCGGGCCCAGCCGGTTCGCTGGGCCTACGTGTTGCTCGCGCACGCGTGGCCCCTCACGCGCGATCGCCAACGGCTGGCCGATGCGCGGCGCCGCGTCGCCGAGTTGCCGCTCGGCTCGGGCGCCATTGCGGGCTCCGGATTCCCCGTCGATCGCGTCCTGCTGAAGGAAGCGCTCGGGTTTCGATCGATCTCGGCCAATGCCCTGGACGCCACCGGCGACCGTGATTTCGTCGCCGAGGTGCTGTTCGCCCTGACGCTCGCGGGCACGCACCTGTCGCGGCTCGGCGCCGAGCTCGTGCTCTACTCGAGCGCGGAGTTCGGATTCGTGCGGTTGGCCGACGAGTTCAGCACGGGATCGAGTTTGCTGCCGCAGAAACGGAACCCCGACGTCTTCGAGCTGGTGCGCGCCAAGTCGGCCCGCCTGCTCGGCGACCTGGTCGCGCTGCTCGGAACGTTGAAGGGGTTGCCCGCGGGCTACAGCAAGGATCTCCAGGAAGACAAGTCGCTCCTGTTCGACGCCTTCGACACCCTCGCCTTGGTGCTACCGGCGGTGAGCGGTGCGGTGGCGACGTTGAGCCTCAACACCGACCGCATGCGGGCGGCGCTCGATGCCTCGCTGCGCGCCACCGACTTGGCGGATCTGCTCGTCGAAGCGGGCATCCCGTTCCGGGAGAGCCACACCCTCGTGGGCCAACTCGTGCGCGAAGCCGAGCGCGCAGGCGTGCCGCTCGACGCAGTCCCGGCTGCAACGGCGGCGAAGCTTCATCCGGCGCTCGCCACGGCCCTGGGGCAGTTGGGTTCCTGGGACGCGAGCGTCGAGAGCCGGGCCACGCCCGGGGGATCATCTCGTAAGGCCGTAGAGGATCAGCTGGAGGAGCTGCGCAAGGTGTTCGCTGCCGGTGGAGCGCCATAAGCTTCACTCTTGCCTAGTGTTAGCCGGCCATGTTAGCATACGATGCCGTCCCGCTCAGGTTCGGGCGAGGCGGCTGTTTTTTCGGGGGGGAGTTTCGTGCGCTGCTTGGCTCTCAATGCGTCGTTTGAGCCTCTGACCATGGTGCCCGTGCGCCGGGCGCTGCGTCTCGTCATCGACCGCAAGGCCGAGATCGTCGAGGCGGAGGGCTCGGTGGTGAAGAGCGAACGACTCGCGCTGCCGCGACCTGCGGTCATTCGCCTGGTCAAGTTCGTCCACGTCCCCCGCCGCTTCCGCCGCCAAGTCACCAACACATTCCTCTTCGCCCGCGACAACTACCGCTGCCAGTTCTGCGGTCGCAGCCAGCCGCAGCTCCGGCCACGCGAGTGCCTGACGCGCGATCATCTCGTGCCGCTCTCGCGAGGGGGGACGAACGCGTGGAATAACGTGCTGACGGCGTGTTCGTCCTGTAACACGCGCAAGGGCAACCTGTTGCCCGACGAGGCCGGGATGCACCCGCTGAAGCCGCCCGTCGAGCCGCACTTCGTGCACCTCTCCTGGGCCGTGCGCCGCCTCACGTCGATTCAGTCGAAGTACATCCGGCTGTTCTACGGCGCGGACGTGCTCGCGACGCTCGAGGCGTTGTGAGCGGACGCGCGGTGCTGCCATGGGTGGTGGCGGGCGTGGCGCTCGCGGCGCTCGGGGTAACGCTGGGGCGAAGCTCGCACGGCCGTGCCGTCCAGCACCCCGAGCCGCGTCCCGGCATCACGGCGGCGAACGTGCTCCCGGCCGCCATGGTACCCGCGCCGGGGGCGCGCGAGGCGTACGAGGCGGCGCGCGGTGCGCCGCAGATCTTGGACGGCCTCTACTGTCATTGCAATTGCAGCAAGCACTCGGGACATCGCTCCCTGTTGACCTGCTTCGAATCCGAGCATGGGGCCTACTGCGACATCTGCATGGGCGAGGCCATGCTTGCGAGCCAGCTCGCGGCGTCCGGCTCCTCACTCGCCGCCATCCGCAACGCCATCGACGCCCGTTTCGGCACCTAAGGCGGTCGCGCGAAGGACCCGGACCGCGCTTCGAGCGTGAGCCGGGGTAACCCCGCCATGCGTACGAGCAGGCGCTGCGCGCTCCGCGCCAGTGTGCTCCCGAGCTCCGTCCGGCCTGTGACGGTCGGGGACACGTCTCCCTTCAACCATCGCTCCAGTTCCTGAAGATCCGTGTCGTTCAGCGTCGAAATCTCGAGGCGCACCAGATAATAGAATCGGCCCGCGTTCTTCGGCGCGAGCGCGACGCGGTAGGGAAGCTCGAGCGCTCGCTCCAGTGCGTCCACGCTCGCGTGGCGTGCCACGCTCCCGCCCGAGCGGATGAGGAGGTAGTCGTCTGGAAGCGGGTCGTAGTGCGCCACCGCGTCCCACGACGCGTCGCTCACATGCTCGTCAAACCAGGTCGACCGGGTGCGCCACAACTCGAGGCGGTAGTGCAGGCGCAGCGGCAGCCCGGAGTGCATGAGCGAAACGAACTTGCCGTTGGCGAGGAGAGAGACGGCTTGAACGCGCGGGACGCCGTCTTGCAGCGTGATGGTGAGTGATGGATCTTGTGCGGCGGCGCGTGCCGCCGCTCCGAGGAGGAGGGCAAGGACCGCGTGCCCGCGCCACCTCAGAAGCGATGATCCAATCGCAGCGTCAGGCGGACTGGCTCGCCGGACGTCACCCCCTTCGCGACATACACGCCCAGCCCGCCCCAATCGATGCCGAGCCCGAGGTCCGCGAGCCACGACCCGATGGTCGGGAACTTGTTCTCAGGCAGCCGCCCCGGTCCGCTGCCCACCAGCCACGCCTGCCCTGCGTCTCCGAACACCACGAAATCGGGTCCCTGCAGCGACCACAACGATTTCTTCGAGCTCTCATCCTCGGGTCGGGCCTTCCCGTAGAACCAGTGGAGCGCGAGGTGCCCCCGATACTCGATCTGCGTCAGGATCAACCGGTCGCACGCAGCGAGCTGGGTGCCGGCGAACGCGGCGTCGGTGATGTCCGCACTACAGGCGCTGTGCCGGAACGTGTACCCGGAGAGCAGTGCCGGGCCCCCGATCGACACGCGCTGCTGCAAGGGCAGTGGGTCGCCGCCCAGCCAGCCGCCCATCAGCAGGCGCAGGTTCACGCGGCCCGCCGGGCTCACCCGCGTATAGCGCCGCACGTCCAGCGACAGGCGGTTGAATTGATACGAGCCGTCGGTGGGGATCGGCGCGCGGACGCTCGCAGGCAACGGCTGTGGCTCCACGTCCGGCGCCCAGCTCGCGGCAATCCGCCCTTCGATCAGCCAGCCGGCGGTCGGCTGCTCAGCGTCGTTGCGGGTGTCGACCGTCACGGTGCCGCCGAGCGTCGTGTAGTGCCCCGCGTCGATCGGTCCGTTCGCGCGCCACGACTCGTTGCGGAACAGCGACCAGGGATCGGCAGCCGAGACGCTCGTCTGCCAGTCGTACGACAGGTCGAGCGACAGGGTGATGGGTTCGGCCGGGCTCGCGAACACACGGCCGCGCACCCCGCGGTTGAAGTAGTAGTCCCGGTAGTCGCGCTGCACGAGGAACGCCGCCCAGCCGACTTCGGCGCTCGTCAGTCCCGCGTCCTCGACCGGCGCGACCACGCTGTACGCCCGCGCGCCAATGCCGACTCCCGTGTGCCCCCCCCCCGCGCGGACCTCCGTGCGGACGATATAGCCCAAGTCCCCGGGCGTGTCGCCCAGGTCGCCCACCGATCGCACGATCCCGAGCGCGTCCACGCGGAGTCCCACGGTTTCCGACAGGCGCCAGGCGAACTCGGGGCCCAGCACGATCGGCAGGCCTTCCACCCGATTGAACGTGCCGCCGGTCGCGATCGTCAGCGATGAACGCGTGTCGGCCCCGGTCCATGTCTTCCGCGCGCTCAGGAACGGCAGGCGCGGGCGCTGGGACACGAGGGCGATCTCGTCGCCCTTCGCCTTGTAGGCCAGGGGCTCACGATAGACACGCACCTCCCCGCCCACCCGCGCCTGCGGCGCGCGCGCGATGCTGCCGCCGATCACGGTGATGCTGCCCGTCACCTCGCCCGTCGAGTCGAGCACGACCTCCCCGTCGATCACGAGCAGGCTGCCGGCGATGCGGCCGGCCAGCGAGACCGACCCGTTCCGCACGGCCACGTTGCCCCGCCACTCGTTCCCGTGCGGCAGGGTCGTGCGTCCCACGAGCCGGGTGGTGGTCGCCGCATTGAAGAACGCCACCGCTTCTTCGGCCACCGTCCGGGGGAGCTCGTGCGGCGCCGTGGCGGAGCTTTCGGGGTTGATGACGATCGCGGTGTCCTGGCCCCGGGCGAGCGCGGGACCGAAGACCACTATTGCGGCGAGTGCGACGGTACGCATGACACGACCCCAGGACGCGGACGAGGCGCGGGGGTGCATGGGGTGTGCCGCTTTCCGGTCGTTCTTGCGGCCCGCCGTAGTGTGTCGGCTCCGTGTCCGGAGGCAGGCTGGGCGTGTCATCCTGCCACGGTCCGGGGCGGCTCGAGACCGAGCCGGCGCATGCGGCGGTAGAGATTCGCGCGGTCGGTGGACAGCTTGCGTGCCGCGTCGGCCACGTTGCCCTGGGCTGCCGACAGGGCGCGCGCGATCAGTGTGCGCTCGTAGCGGTCGAGCGCCTGGGACAGCTCCAGGTCCGTCCACGCCCCACCGTCGACGGCGACGTCCGCGCCTGCCTCGGGCGGCAACACGCGCGTCACGTCGTCCGCGGTGATCACGTCGCCGGTGGCGAGGATCGTCAGCCGCTCGATGATGTTCGCCAGCTCACGCACGTTCCCCGGCCAGCCGTAGGCCACGAGGAGTTGCAGTGCCCCGGCGTCGATCCTCGCCAACCGGCCCAGGCGCGCCTGGTGCCGGGCGAGGAAATGGTGGACGAGGGGGGCCACGTCCTCCGCGCGCTGCCGCAACGGTGGAATGTGAATCGGGAGCACGTTGAGACGGAACAGCAGGTCTTCGCGGAACTGCCCGTTCTGCACCGCCCGCGCCAGATCCTTGTTCGTCGCTGCGATCACGCGCACGTTCACCGCGACAGGCTTCTCGGCGCCGAGCCGCTCAATCACGCCCGTCTCGAGGACGCGGAGCAGCTTGGCCTGCGCGTCGAGGCTCAGGTCGCCCACCTCGTCGAGGAACAGCGTGCCTTGATCGGCGAGCTCGAACCGGCCGACGCGTCGCTCCGTGGCGCCGGTGAAGGCGCCGCGCTCATGGCCGAACATCTCCGACTCGACGAGGTCCTTCGGGATCGCCGCGCTGTTGACGCACACAAAGGGACGCGCCGCGCGCGTGCTGTTGCGATGAATCGCGGATGCCACGAGCTCCTTGCCCGTGCCCGACTCCCCCGTGATGAGCACCCGGGCTTCAGTGGGCGCCACGCGGCCAATCATCGCCCGCAGGTCCTCCAGCGCCTGGCTCACTCCCACCAGCGGATCGCTGTGCCCCAGCGCTTCGTGCAGCCGCCGGTTTTCGGCGCGCGCGCGAGACAGCTCGAGGGCGCTGCGCAGGGCCACGAGCAGACCCTCGGGCGTCAATGGCTTCTCGAGAAACTGAAAAGCGCCGAGCTTCGTGGCCCGCACCGCGTCCGCCAGATTCGCCTTGCCGCTCATCATGACGACCGGCACGTCGGGCGCCCGCAGCTTCAGCTGCTCGAGCGTGGCGAGGCCGTCGGGGCCGCCCGGCATCATCAGATCGAGCAGGATCGCGTCGGGCGCGGCCGCGTCAAGCCCGGCGAGTGCCGCGCTCCCGTTGGACGCCTCCGCGGTCTCGAATCCCTCCATCTCGAGCAGGGCGCGCACCATGCGGCGGATGTTCGCCTCGTCGTCCACCACGAGAACCCGCGGGCTCATGCGGGGAAGACCATGGTAAAGGTCGCTCCGCCTCCCGGGGTGTCGCCCAACCGGATCGTGCCACCGTGCGCGTCGAGCGTCTGGCGCACCAGCGCGAGCCCGAGCCCCGTGCCGTCCTCCTTGGTGGTGAAGTACGGCTCGAATACGCGCTGGCCGATCTCCGCGGGCACGCCCGGCCCGTGGTCCGCCACCTTCACCACCAGGCCCGCGTCGTCGCTCGTCACGGCGACGTCGATTCTCCCCCGGCCCCCCATCGCCTCGGCGGCGTTGCGCAGCAGGTTCGAGAACGCCCGGCGTAGCGGATCGTAGTGCCCGCGCAGCGTGCGGCGGCCACCGTTCGCGCTCACGACCACGGCTACGCCCTCAGGCACGCTCGTGCGACCCAGCTCCTCGAGCAGCTCGACCACGTCGACCTCGCTCTGGGGTCCCTCCGGCAAGCGGCCGAAGTCGGCGAACTCCCGCGCCAGCCGATCGAGGCGCTCGGTCTCCGCTGCCATCACGTCGACCGCGACGCCGCTCCGTCCCTCGAGCGGCGCTTCGGGACGCCGCAGCTGATCCACGGCGATCCGCATCGCCGTGAGCGGATTCTTGATCTCGTGTGCCACCCGCCGCGCCACTTCCCGGAACGCTCGGAGCCGCACGGCTTCGAGCTCCCGCTCGTGCGCCGCCTCGAGCGCGCTCGCCAGCTCGCGCAGCGCCTGCCGGAGTGCCTCGAATTCGGGAGCGCCGCGCGACGCCGGGCCGACCGGAAGCGGCAGGCGACGCCTGATCAGCCGCGTCCACCCCACCAGCTCGTCGATTGGCCGGGAGAGCTGTCGCGACAGATGTCCCACCAGGCGCACGGCCGCGAACAGCACCAACGCGCCGAGCACGACCACCACCGCGACGAATCCACCCGCGTAGTAGCGGAAATAGGTCTCGGCCCGCCGCGCCAGCGTGACCGAGGTCGAGATCTCGCCGAGGTGCGTCCGCATCGCCTCTCGCTCGGCGGGCGCGAGACGCACCGTGTCCACCTGCTCGAGCATCCGGCGCGCGGACTGCGCCACCTGCTCAAGCGAGGCCCGCGCTCCCGCCGACGGGGCCGCCGCCCGCACCGCCAGCGCCCACCCGATCACGGCCAGAAACGTCGGCACGGCCGTCACGGCCGCCAGTACGAGGAAAATCCGCTGCCGAAACGAAAGCGGCATATTTCGTCCGGAAGCCAATCTAGGGCCATGTCCCGGGTGCGACAATTCGACACGGAAGCCAACGGCAGGGAGGGAGCAGGGATGAAGAGCCATACGCACTACCTCTGGTTCACCACCAAGCGCCGTCAGGAGATCATTGACGTCACGGATGACGTCGCGGCGCAGGTGGCCGCGAGCGCGGTGCGTGAGGGCGTCGTGCTCGTCAGTGCCATGCACATCACCGCCTCCGTGTTCGTCAACGATCACGAGTCGGGCCTGTGGCAGGACATTCTCCACTGGCTCGAGGAATCGATCGCGCCGTGGGATCCGGAGCGCTACCACCACAACGAGACGGGCGAGGACAACGCGGCCGCCCACCTGCGCAGTCTCACCATCGGTCACGAGGTCATTGTACCGATCACGGCGGGGAAGCTCGACCTGGGCCCCTGGCAGCGGGTTTTCTATGGGGAATGGGATGGGCAACGCCGTAAACGGGTGATTATCAAGGTCCTGGGCGACTGACACCCCTTTTTCTTTCGCCGCAAGTTGTTTAATTTCAATACACTGATAGAAGCGGCAGGGATGGGGGTGGCGTCGGGCATCAGGCGGCGCTTGACGACTCCGGCATGAGAGCCGGGGATCGCTCGCTGGCGCGCCGAGGTGGTTTCGGCGGCCCACCCAGCATCGAACCTGCCGAATACAACACGACGGGCGACGAGTTATTGAACGCGTTCCAACGCGCTGTCGCCGCACACATACAGCCAGACCCGGCGGTGTTGCCGCGAGACCCTCGTCCATCGTTCATGGATGAGGGGCGCGGGACGCTGCGCCGGCTCGGGCGAACCACGAGTACAACCACATGATGCAACAACAGCCGCACGCCCACATCGCACGGCCTGCCCACAAAGAACCACCGCCTCACGCCCCCAATGCCGCGCTCATGATCGACTTCGACAACGTGACCATGGGCATCCGCTCGGACCTGCAGTCGGAGTTGAAGCGCTTGCTCCAGTCCGAGATCATCCGGGGCAAGGTTGCGGTGCAACGGGCCTACGCCGACTGGCGCCGCTACCCGCAATACATTGTCCCTCTCTCCGAATCGTCGATCGACCTGATCTTCGCACCTGCCTACGGCTCCAACAAGAAAAACGCCACCGACATTCGCCTCGCGATCGATGCGCTCGAGCTGGTGTTCACGAGACCCGAGATCGGGACGTTCATTCTCCTGTCCGGGGACAGCGATTTCTCATCGCTCGTGCTCAAGCTGAAGGAATACGGCAAATACGTGATCGGAGTCGGGATCCGCGAATCCTCGAGTGATCTCCTGATCCAGAACTGCGACGAGTACTACTCGTACAACGAGCTGGCGGGCCTGACCAAGGAATCGGAAGTGACGCTCGAGCGGCGCGATCCCTGGGAGCTCGTGGTCGAAGCCGTGAAGCAGATGACGGCCCACAACGACGTGATGCGCTCGGATCGCTTGAAGCAGGTGATGCAGGAAATCGATCCTTCTTTCAACGAGAAAGACGCGGGCTTCTCGCGGTTCAGCAAGTTCGTGCTCGAGGCTGCGCACCGGGGCCTCGTGTCGCTCACCAAGCTCGACAACGGCCAATACGAGCTGGCGCTCGGCCCCGATGTCCTGGGCGCGGCGGCGAATCCCTCGGCTGCGCGTGAACATGCGGCCCCCGCGCGGCGCGAGCGCCAGTCAGCCGGAACGGGAGAGGGCAACGGACGCACTCGGCGCGGGTCGGGATTCTCGCTCGGCGAGGCGTTCGGGCTCCTGAAGCAGGCGCTCGGCCGCCTCGGGGCGGGTGAGCACACCGTGACCGCCGACGAAGTCCGCGAGACGATGATCGAGATCAAAGGCGGCGAGGCAGGACCGCTCGAGGCGGAGCGATTCCCCAAGCTCCTCCGCCAGGCGCACGATGCCGAGATCATCGATCTCTCGAAGGTCGATGACGGCGCCTATGCCGTGAAACTCCGGGAATCGGCAGCCGCACCGGAAGTCGAGGCCGGGCCACCGGCGGAATCCGTCCCCATGGACGACACAGTTGGCGCGGCGCCTGCGTCTCCGGCGACCGGACCGGGTGCCACGCCCGCCGGCGTTCCATCCCGTAGCGCGCGCTTCCGGCGTGGCTCGCGGGGGGGACGCGTTCCGCCGCCCGAGATCCCCAGGATCGGGGTGGTCGAAGTCGACCCGAATTTCAAGCCACGCGTCGATCTCACCCCAGCCAAGCGCCCAAGCGCTGAACCGGGGATGGCCGGCACCCCCACCCCGGGGATGGGGGAGGCGGCTCGAGGGGCAGGAGGGTTTGGCGCGGGGCGCGTGGACGACGCTCGCAGCGGCGAGCGTGAGGACCGCGGGGCCCGCGGGGGTCGTGGAGGTCGGGGCGGGGGAGGGCGCGGTGGTCGGGGCAGCGCAGGGCGAGAAGGTCAGCCCCCTCGCAGTCATGAGGGAGCCGAGCGCGAGGGCGGAGGACGGAGCCGCGGCCGGCGCGGTGGCCGGGGACGCGGCGGACGACGGCGCAATGGAGAGCCGGGGTCTGAGCGGCCAGCGGAGCGAACCGAACTCGGGGATGCATCGCAGCGCACGCGGGCGCCGTTTACCCCGGTTCCCACGCCTGCCCCAACGCCGGCTCCCACACGCCTGGCGGCGCCCCCTGCCGCGGCGCCCGCCGACGAGTCGGATGGCGAATCGTTCTGGACCAAGGTAAAGCGCGGGCTCACCGGCGGCGCGTGAAGCCTCTACCGCCCTCGTTCTACGCGCGACCGACGCATCTGGTCGCGCGTAGGCTTTTGGGGCAGTTGGTCGTGAGCACGGTCGGTGGCACACGCACGGCCGGCGTCATTGTGGAGACCGAGGCCTACGTCGGTCCGCACGACCCCGCCTGTCACGCCTACGGCAACCGGCGCACCGCGCGTACCGAGGGCCTGTATGGGCCACCGGGCACCGCCTACGTCTACTTCACCTATGGCATGCACTGGTGTCTGAATGCGGTGACGATGCGGAGGGACTATCCGGCGGCGGTGCTGATCCGCGCGCTCGAGCCGCTCGAAGGGCTCGCCACCATGCGGCGGCGACGTGGGGATGTGAGAGATCGCGTCCTGTGCGCGGGGCCCGCGCGGCTCTGCCAGGCGCTCGGCGTCACGGGGAGGCTGAATGGCGTGTCGCTACAGCGGGGCACGTTGAGGATTCTCGAGATGCCACGGCGCCGCGCCCGAATCGTCCGCACGCCCCGCGTCGGCATTTCGCGGGCGACCAGCTGGCCGCTTCGTTTTCTCTTCGCTGACTCGCCCTGGGTTACTGCTTAGCGCTCGCCGACACCTTCGCGCGCGCTGCCAAAGCTGTAGCGCAGGCCACCCTGAAGCGTGTGGGTCACGCCGCTGATGAGAAACCCGCTCGCACGCGACGTCAACAGGTAGTGACCGTAGAGGGACATCCGGCCCTGTCGCGCCTCGATCCCCGCCATCCAAAAGAAGAACGCCTTCGAGGAAGCATCCTCCGCCGCGAGCTGCACGAGCTGCGCGTCCGTCGCGGTGCACGCCGTGCAGGTTGCCACGGGATTCAGGATTTGCACAATCATGAAGCCGGCACCGCCGAACGGCTGGACGGCCTTTTGGACCGGGAAGGCCAGGACGCCCGCGATGATGCGGCGCATCTCGTTGAACGCCACATTGCCGGGCTCGAGCGTCCCGTCCGGATGGGTGATCGTGGCGTGCCGGTCCGACAAGAAGAACGACTGCTCGTAGGCCACGTACAGCGCCGTCCGCTTTGCCGTCACGAGCCAGTGCCCGCCGAACGTCGGCTCGGCCGAGAACCCGTCGTAGTCCGTATTGAAGGCCACCACGCCGCCCTGCGCGCCCCAGAACCACTGCTGGTGCCACCCTGAGGTCTGGGTCACAATCTTTTCCTTGGTGGGGGGGGGAGGTGGCAGCGTTCCCCCGGCGGCGAGAATCGAGTCGCGGGTCTCCTTGGGCAGTTCGGGAGCGGCAGGTTCATGGGTCCCCCCGCCACCCTTGCCGAAGAGGAAGAACGACAAGCCAGCCGAACCCGTGAAGTCGAGGGGCTTGGCCCCGCCCAGGTACTGGTCGAACGAATAGAACGCCTTGGCCTCGAGCCGCAGGGCCAGCCTCTTCCCGAAGAAAATCTTGTCGCCGATCCCGCCGTGGATCATGTTGAGATCAACGAAGGGGTCCGTACCGCCCCAATGCGCCCGGGTGTACCCCCCGATCACGTAGAGATTGTTGTGCTCGCCACCGGAATTGAGCACGAGGCTGGCACCGAACCGCTGGAGCCTGGTCCCGAAGGCAACGCCCCCGTTGACGCCAGTCGGGCTCGCCATGTCGAAGGTGGTCTCAATGCCGAAGTAATCGCTGAGGTAATAGCCCAGTACCGCGCCGCCACCGAAGCCGTTGTCGAGGGTGTAGGTGGCGTCGTAGCCGGTGTATGTCCCAAACCCACCTATCTCAAGCTGGTGGCCGTGTTGGGCGCTCAGGTTGGCGGTCCCAACTGCCAACGCCAGAGCAGCGATCGTGAGTACCCGCATGGGACAGCTCCTCAGGTAAGGACCCTGGGGGGCAAAAGGCCCCCCAAAACGCACCGAAAATAGGGGTTCGTACAAAAAAAGGCGATACCCGAAAAGCTTGTTGAGCGGGGAGTTAAGCCACCAAGCCTTGAAACTACTTGAAGGTAGGTCGCACCAAGGCCGAACTTATACCGTATATATACCGAAGATTTACCAATTTCAGATGAGTCCGAACCAATGTCAGATGAGTCCGAGTGACTTCCCCACCTTTCCGAAAGCGGCCAGGGCGAAATCGAGATCGTCCCGAGTGTGAGCTGCGGACACCTGGCACCGCACTCGCGCGTGTCCTTGCGGGACCACCGGATAACCGAACCCCGTCACGAACACACCCTCGTCCAGCAGCCGTTCGCTCACCTGGATTGCTTGAGCCGTCTCGCCCACGATGACGGGGATAATGGGCGTTTCGCCCGGCAGCGGCTTGAACCCCAGGGCGGCCAGCCGTTCCCGGAAGTAGGTGGCGTTGTCGCGGAGGCGTTGCACCATCCCGGGCTGCTCCTCGACTTGGCGGACCGCGGCCAGGGCACTGGCGGCGACGGTGGGGGGAATGGCGTTGCTGAAGAGCTGGGGGCGAGCACGCTGGGTGAGGTAGTCGGCCAGCTCCTGCGACCCGGCCACGAACCCACCCGCCGCCCCCCCCAGCGCCTTGCCAAGCGTCGAGGTGATCACGTCCACTTCCCCCAACACCCCATGGTGCTCCGCGGCCCCTCTTCCCTGCGCGCCGAGCACTCCCGTCCCGTGTGAGTCGTCGACCGCGACGATGGCGCCGTGCTGTCGCGCCAATGTCACGATGTCTGCGAGTGGCGCAATGTCTCCTTCCATCGAGAACACGCCGTCCGTGATGATCAGTTTGAGGCCACGGTCCCGGGCAGCCCGAAGCTTCTCCTCGAGGTCCCCCATATCCGCGTGCCGGTAGACCGCGGATTGGCATCGTGTGATCGCCTTGGCCAGGCGGATGGAATCGATGATCGACGCGTGATTCAACTGATCGGAGATGACTACGTCGTTCTCGCCGAGCAGGGTGGGGCAGAGCCCCTCGTTCGCGTTCCAGCAGCTCGCGAAGGTCAGCGCGGCGTCGCACCCGACCAGCTTGGCGAGCGCCGCCTCCAGGTCACGGTGAATCGTGAATGTGCCGCAGATGAACCGCACCGAAGCGGTACCCGCGCCGAACGCATCCAGCGCGCGCTTCCCGGCGGTCACTACCGCTGGGTGATTCGCAAGGCCCAAGTAGTTGTTGGAGGAGAGGATGACGACATCCCCCCGCCCCTCCATCCGAACGCGGGGTCCCTGGGGGGAGGCGAGATAGTTGAGGCGCTTGTACACCCCCTCCCGCCGGAACTGGTCGAGCTCCGAATGCAGTCGAGCGGTGAGGCTCATGCGATCTCCAGGATGATCTTGCCGGCGTCCCCGGAGCGGATGGCGGCGATCGCATCGTCAATCCGGCTCAGGGGAAACTGGTGGGTGATCACGGGGCGGGGGTCGAACAAGCCGGCCGTGAGATAGCGCCGCATCTGGTGCCACGTCTCGTACATCTTGCGGCCGATCACGCCATACAGCGTCAAGCCTTTGAAAATGATCTCCTTGGCGAAGTCGATCGGGACCTCCCCGGTGGGGATGCCGAGGAGCTGCACCCGTCCTCCCATCCGCACGGCGGCCAAGGCCTGATGGAGGGCGGAGGGGACGCCCGACATTTCGCAGACGACGTCGGCGCCCTCGCCTCCCGTCTCGGCGAGCACGGCTTGCAGCACGTTGTCCTTCGCGGCGTCGATGACGACGTGCGCACCCATGCGCCGTGCCAGTGCGAGGCGCGTAGGGTTGACGTCCGAGGCGAGCACCTTCGTGGCCCCCGCAGCCCGGGCGATCCCCACGGCGAAGCAACCGATCGGTCCGCACCCCACGACGAACACCGTGCTGCCGGGGATGTCGGCAGTTAGCACCGTGTGAAACGCGTTTCCCATGGGATCCATCACGGCGCCCACGGTCGTGGGGATACCGTCGAGCGGCAGCACGTTGGTCGCTGGCATGACGATGAAGTCCGCGAACGCACCGTCACGATCAACGCCGATGATCTTGGTCCGGCGACAGATGTGGCTGTTCCCCGTCCGGCATTGCAGGCAGTGGCCGCAGACGATGTGGCCCTCGGCCGTCACCATCTGTCCCGTCGTGAGCTCCTCAACCCGGTCACCAACGGCCGCGATCTCCCCGGCGAACTCGTGACCGATCACGAGCGGCGGGTGTAACCGGCTTTGGGCCCACGCGTCCCAGTCGGCAATGTGGAGGTCCGTGCCGCAGACGCCCGCGTGTCGCACGGCGATCAAGACCTCGCCTGGGCCGGGGGTCGGCTTGGGTACGGTGGTGACGGTAAGGCCGGGAGCGCGGTGCTGCTTGACGATGGCGTGCACGGGGCCATCCCAATCTAGCAGCGGCGGAAACGACTAGGGCCGGCGATCAGCCGGCCCTAGGTGGTTCAATCAGCTTCCCTGAGTGCCCTCGACCGGGAGGTGCCGGTGAGGTTGGTCCTTCGATTCCCCGTCACTGGCGCACCAGCAGTACGCCCAAATCTTCGCCGGACGCAGCAGCTGCCGGCCGGTCCGGAGGATGATGCCGATCGGCTCCTCGTCGAGAACAAGCGGAAGACTGGTCATGACATAGCGCTACCGGTTGCGGGATGCCCCCCGGCAATGCAGGAAGCTTGCCCCGGGGCACATACGTCAAACTATTGTGATTAATGAAGTTACAGACCGCTGCTGGAAGGGGATTCGCTACTCTGACACGTTCAGGGCCGTGTCGAGCTGACGCTCTGGCTTGGTGGCCATGAACCCGGTCCCCGTCCGGGACCGCTTGGCGCGGTTGATCTGCCACTGATCGTAGAGCGATTTCAGGGCGTCGGGGGCCAGCGGGATGACCTCGCGCGAGGTGGGGGCGGCGAGTATCAGATGAACGCCACCCGCGCGCGTGCGTGCCTGGAGCTCGGCGATGGTGGCGTGCCGATCTTTGACCCGCGCAACGCTCAGAGCAGCCGGGTCAATCACCACCAGGCTCGGAGTCACGTCGGGGAGCCAGGTCCCGATCCGGATCACCAGGGCGTGAAACCGGCCGGCCAGTTGCTCGGACACCGCTCGGCTCTCCGCGGCTTCGATCGCGCGCAGGTCCTGGTCGAGCAGGAACACCTCGGCGTCGTGCGCCGCCAGGAACAGAGCGCCCGCGAGCACGCCGGCGCCGGCCACCACCACCACGTCTCCCGGCTCGAGCCGGCGTGCGAGCCCCACGATGGGCGAGCCCTGGTCCAGACCCCAGTGCGTCGGTTCGCGCTGGGCCACGCGGAGCGCACGGTGCTTCCGGTTCCAGCGCGGGAACGACGGGAGCCGCAGGCGTCGCGCGATCACGCGGTCGACATGCTCGAGCAACAGCACCTCCGTCAGGAGGTACTGGCCGGCCGCATTCGCCTCGAGCTCGCGAACGGCTTCGTCACCGATCTCGAGCAGCGACTCCCGGGACAGCATGTTCTTGTACTCCTCGATGCGCTCCAGCATGAACTCTTCGTATTCCTGCTTGAGCGAGCGAGGCGGACGGCGGGCCAGACGGGGGGGCTCCGCCTGGGCTCCGCGCGCGGACGGTGAAGGCGGGACGGCGTTCAACATGGCTCGACGTGGACCATGACCTCGTGAAGCCGCAGGTCGCGCTTCAAGCGCTCTTCGACCTGATCGGCGATCGCATGTGCCGTGGCGACGTCCGCATGCCCATCGACCGCAATCGTCACTTCGGCGTAGCGTAGGTCAGACGGGCCGCGGGAACGGATCCCATAGGCGCTCCGCACACCGGGCACGGTTTGCGCCGTGTCGCGGATGTCGGTGGTCGGGAGGACCGCCTGGTCCACGAGCACCGGCACCGTGCGCACGAGAATGCGGTAGGCGACGAACACGATGACGCATGCGACGATGATCGCCATTCCGGGATCGGCCCACCACCAGCCCTGGCGCGCGGAGAGGAGCCCGATCAGTGCGCCCGCGGTGATGAACACGTCGGCGCGTGTGTGCGCCGCATCGGCGACCAGGAGCTCGCTGCCGAGCACGGTGCCCCGCCGGTTCTCGTACCAGGCGATGAGCACGTTCCCCGCGAGAGTGACGATCAGCACGGCGATGTGCCATCCGGACACCTGCACCCGATTGCCACCGGAGAGGAGCTTGTTGACGGCGCTGCGCACCAGTTCGAAGCACGTGATGGACAGAACGCCCACGACGCCAAGCGCGCCGAGCGTCTCGAACTTGCCGTGCCCGTAGGGGTGGTCTTCGTCGGGTTCCTTCTGGGCCACGCGCACGACAACCAGGGCCACGACGTTGTTCAACGCGTCGACGGCCGAGTCCAGAGCGCTGCTCAGGACGGCAAGTGAGCCGGAGGCGAGACCGACGACAAACTTGGCACCCACGACCGACACGTTGGCGACCAGCAGGCCGACGAATACGCGGCGAACCAGCGCAGTCTTGTCGCGCCCCTCGGGCCGGGAGAGCGGCATGGGATGCAACCTTGTAAATGAGCCCGTTTTAGTCAACGGCGCGCAGGATGGCCCCCTTCAAATACCCGGTCTCGGGAACGTTCAACAGCTCGGGGTGGTCGGCCGCCGCTCCCGTCCACCGCGCGAGCTGCACGCGCCGGCCACTGTCGCGGGCGGCCGCCGCGAGCATATCGGCAAAGGCCGCGCGGTGCACGTGGTAGGAGCACGAGCAGGTGAACAGAATGCCCGCGGGAGCGAGCAATCGCATCGCACGCAGGTTGATCTCTTTGTAGCCGGCCACTGCGCGGGCCAGGTTGTCCTTGGTCTTCGCGAACGCCGGAGGGTCGAGCACGATCGTGTCGAACGTTTCGCCGCGCCGCTCGAGCTCGCGGAGCAGATCGAAGACGTTCGCCTCGCGCCACGTGATGTTCGTGAAGCCGTTCAGCGCTGCGTTCTCCCCTCCCCGCGCGAGGGCGTCGGGGCTCGAGTCCACGGCGAGCACGGTCGCCGATCGGCGCGCGAGGTGCAGGGCGAAGGAACCATGGTAGGTGAACAGATCGAGCGCCCGCCCTCCAGCCGGCGCGTACTCGCCGACCAGGACCCGGTTGTCCCGCTGATCGAGGAAGGCGCCCGTCTTCTGTCCGGTGTGCGGCGCCGCCAGATACCGGATGCCCGCTTCGGCGACCTCCACGGTTTCAGGCACGGCGCCCGCGGCCGATACGACTTCGAGCGGCAGGCCTTCGTGTCGTCGGATGGGGGCATCGTTGCGCAGCAGGACGCCGGCGGGTGCGAGCGCCGCCGCGATGCCGGCGAGCACATCCTCCCGCGCCTGCTCGAGTCCCGCCGACAGGAGCTGCGCGACCACGTAGGGCCCATAACGGTCCAACACGAGCGACGGTAACCCGTCGCCCTCCGCGTGCACCACGCGGTAGGCGGTGTCGGAGATCGAGGCCCGCCGCGCGGCGGCGGCCGTGATCTGCTTCTCCCACCAGGCCGCGTTCACCGGCGCTGCGTCGCGGGTGAGAAGGCGGAGACGGATTTCGGAACGGGGGGAGTACAGCGCCTGCCCCAGGTGGCGGCCACGGCGATCGGTGACGGTCACGATCCCCGCCGCGTCCCGCGGCTCGGCATACACGTCGGTTCGGTAGATCCACGGGTGGCCCGCTGCCCAGCGAGCCGCGCCCCGGGCCGACACCACCACGTCGCGCGCTCCTTCCCCGCAAGTGCGGGCCGGTGCCCGACTCGTAGCGGGGTTGTGGCTCACGTCGTTCGGTCGGGGCGGAGCCGGGCGGCGTCGCGCAGGTAGATATGTTTCAACGCGCCGGGCGGCTTGGTCGTGTAGAGGTGCAGCAGCAGCCGGATGCAGCGCGGCACTCCGTCCGGCACGGCGACCTCGCTGGCGCCGAGTAGCGGGACGGTGTCCCACCCCAGTCGTCGCGCCGCGCGCGCTGGGTACTCCGCGGTCAGGTCGGGCGACGAGGTGAAGATCGCGCTCTCCACGTCCTCGGGGACGAAACCATTCGTCTCCTGGAGCACGCGAATCAGCTCCTCCGTCGCTTCGAGGATCGCCTCACGAGTGTTGGCTGCGGCCGTGGTTGCGCCGCGCAGTCCACGCAGGATCTTGGGCATGGCTCTCGCCGATCAGTTGCGCTTGATGGTGCTCACGGACGCCACGTTACTCAAGGGGCGCGATCCGGTCGATGCCTGCCGCCGGGCGGTGCGGGGCGGCGCCACCGCTGTGCAGGTCCGCCTCAAGGGCGCGCCCGCGCGCGAGCTGGCGGACCTTGCTCGCGCCCTGGTGCTGGCCCTTTCCGTGCCGGTCCTCGTCAACGACCGCGTCGACGTGGCGCTCGCAGTCGGTGCGGCCGGCGCGCACCTCGGTCACGAGGATCCCCCCCTCGACACGCTCCGGCCCCACGTTCCCCCCGGTTTCATTCTCGGCCTCTCCGTGGGCACGGCGGCCGAGGCGGCCCAGGCCGACCGGTGGCCGGCGGACTACTGGAGCGTCGGCCCGTGTTTCGGCACCGTCCACAAGGCGGACGCCGGACCGGCGCTCGGCGCTGCGGGGTTTACGGCGCTCGCCCGGCGCGCCCCCCGGGGAATCCCCGTGATCGCGATTGGCGGCATCACAGCCGCGAACGCGGCCTCCATCATCCGGGCCGGCGCCGCCGGCGTGGCCGTCCTCGGCGCGGTCTGGGAAGCTAGCGATCCGGAGACCGCTGCTCGCGCGCTCCGTTCCCCAGGCGCTTGACCGTGCGGATGGCGGCCTCGTGCTCGGCGAAATTGGTCGAGAAGATGTGCTTGCCGTCGGGCTGCGCGACGAAGAACAGGAACGGGACTGGCGCGGGGTACAGCGCCGCCAGGAGACTCGCGCGACCCGGTTGGGAGATCGGACCGGGAGGCAGGCCCGCGTGCAGGTACGTGTTGTACGGCGACTGGACGGCCAGGTTCTTCTCCCACACGCGTTTCAAACGGCGCTGGTACGCATAGAGGATCGTCGGATCGGCTTCGAGCTTCATGCCGCGCTTCAGCCGGTTGTGGTACACGGCGGAGACGAACGGGCGATCGGGTGCGTAGCGTACCTCGGACTCGACGATCGACGCGAGCGTCACGAGCTGGTAGCGCGTCATGTGCAGCGTGTCCAGCCGTGCGTCCCACGCCGAGTCCCATTGCGCGAGAAACTCGCGGGCCATGAGGCGTACGAGATCGCGCGCGGTGCTTCGGGTTTGCACGATGTAGGTCGTCGGGAAGAGGTAGCCCTCCACATTGGTGGCGGTCGGCGGAAGGCCGAGTTCTCCTCGCACTACCGGATCGCGTGCGGCCGAGACGAGCGAGTCGCGGGGGATGCGCAACTCTCGCTTCGCAACGTCGGCGATCTCGGTGAGCATGAGGCCTTCGCGCACGGTGAAGCGGACTTCGACGCCGCGTCCCCGCTCGAGGGTGGTGACGATCTCGCTCCACGAGGCGTCTGGCGCAACGAGGTACTCGCCCGTCTTCAGGTCGCGCCCCAGGCCGCGCAGGCGGGCGTACCAATGGAAGGTCGTGGTGTGCTGGACCAGTCCGTGGCGTGCGAGCGAATCGATGGCAGCGTCGAGCGTGGCGCCGGGCGGGATCGTCACGGCGACGGGTGGTGCGTCGGACGCCTTGCCGCATGCGGCGATTGCGAGCAGAACGGCGAACGCGGAAGTCGGAACGCGGAACAGCGGCGGCCGCCATCCATCGGTATTCCGCGTTCTGCGTTCCGCGTTCGCCTTCATGTCGCCGATCCCCGCCTCGCATCCAGATAGTGCTGCAGCAGCACGGTGGCCGCGAGCGCGTCCACGTCCTCGCGCCGACCCCGCGTCCCTCCTCCCATCTCCCGAACCGCCTGCAGAGCCCGGGCGGTGGTCATCCGCTCGTCCCACAGGTCGACGGGCAGGGTGGCGCGCCGCCCGACATCCTGGGCCAGCCGGCGGGTTTCCCGGGCTGGCTCGCCCTCGGATCCGTCGGCGTCGAGCGCCAACCCGACCACGATTCCGGTCACGGTGTGCTGTCGGAGGAGAGCGAGGAGCTGTTGCATCGGGAAGCGCTTGCCCGCGCGCCGCGTGAGCGTCGTCAGCGGCTGGGCGAGCAGCTGCCCTTCATCAGACAGGGCGAGGCCGATGCGGCGCTCGCCCCAGTCCACCCCCAACAGTCGTCCCTGCGTCGGACAGTCCGTCGCCTCACCCTTGTGCCATCGTCGCGAAGAACTCGACGTTCGTCTTCGTGCGCTTCATGCGCTCGAGCAGGAACTCGATCGCCTCGACGGGTGGCATGTCGGAGAGGAAGTTGCGGAGCAGATAGACCTTGTTGAGCTCTTCCTTCGTGAGGAGCAGCTCCTCTTTGCGGGTCGAGCTGCGTTGAACGTCGATCGCCGGATACACGCGGCGGTCGGCAATGCGCCGGTCGAGGATGACTTCCATGTTGCCGGTGCCCTTGAACTCCTCGAAGATCACCTCGTCCATCCGCGAGCCGGTGTCGATCAGCGCGGTGGCGATGATCGTGAGCGAGCCGCCGCCCTCGATGTTCCGCGCGGCCCCGAAGAAGCGCTTGGGCTTCTGGAGCGCGTTCGCGTCCACGCCGCCCGACAAGATCTTCCCGGAGTGGGGCACGACGACGTTATGCGCCCGCCCCAGACGCGTGATCGAGTCGAGCAGAATCACGACGTCCTTCCCGTGCTCCACCATCCGCTTCGCCTTCTCGATCACCATGTCGGCGACCTGGACGTGACGGTCCGCGGGCTCGTCGAAGGTGGACGAGATGACCTCGGCCCCCTTCACGCTCTCCTCCATGTCCGTCACTTCTTCGGGCCGCTCGTCGATCAGGAGGACGATCAGGTACACCTCGGGATGGTTCTCGATGATCGAATTGGCGAGCTTCTGCATCAGGATCGTCTTACCAGCCTTGGGCGGGGAGACGATGAGGCCGCGTTGGCCCTTGCCGATGGGACAGAGGATGTCCATGACCCGCATCGACAGATCGCCGTCCTTGCGCTCGAGCCGGATCCGCTCCTCGGGGTAGCGCGGGCGCAGGTTGTCGAACGCAACCCGATGCTTGGCCTTCTCGGGCTCGTCTCCGTTCACGACCTCCACCTTCAGCAGGGCGAGGTAGCGTTCGCCCTCCTTTGGAGGTCGTACCTGCCCCATGATCGTATCGCCCGTGCGCAGGTCGAAGCGCTTGATCTGACTCGGCGAGACGTAGATGTCGTCGGGGCCGTACAGGTAGTTCCAGTCCGGGCTGCGCAGGAACCCGTATCCCTCCGGGAGTATCTCGAGCACTCCCTCCCCACGCAGCACCGTGTCCGAGTCGAGCAGCGATTGCTCGATGCGGAAGATGAGATCCTGCTTGCGGAGACCCGAGTAGTTGGTGATGTTCAGGGTCTCGGCCATCGCGTGCAGTTCCGCGACGGATTTCCTCTTGAGTTCAGCGATATCCACTGTGCTCTTGCTCCGTTACGCTACGGCAGGGGGACCCCAGGAGTGGGGGAGTGATCGTGTCGAAAGTGAGAACTAGGGAATGGGCTGAGGTGCGAGCGCCCTATAGTAGGCCCCGCCTGACTAACAGTCAAGAGCGCTCATGGAGCTGAGGGGGTTTCTCTTGGCGTGGCGCACCACGCCACTCCACGACCGGGAAGTCATTGATGCGCTTGTAGATCCGATCCACGCCGGGCCCTCCCCGGCGCTCCTGGCCGCCTTGGCACGCTGGCCGGGGCGTTACTACTGGTCGGACGAGCCGGATGGGCGCCACCTGGTGCTCACGCGGCTCGGCGCACGGCCGCGGCGCGAGCGCTGGTGGCTCCACCTCGCCCTGTTCCTCGCCACGCTGGTCACCACCACCTTCGCGGGGGCGATCCTCGCGGGCGCGATTCCCTACGACAACCCGCTGGATCTGTTGGTCGGCAGCTATCCGATTCCTGACGGGGTCGTGCGAGCCTGGGAAACCGGCTTCGCGTTCTCGCTACCGCTCCTCGCCTTCCTCCTGGCGCACGAGTTCGGTCACTACCTGACCGCGCGTTGGTACCAGCTGGACGTCTCTCCGCCGTATTTCATTCCGGTGCCCCTCTTCCCCACGTTCATCGGCACGATGGGCGCGTTCATTCGGCTGCGCACTGTCCTCTCCGACCGGCGTCAGCTACTCGACGTTGGTGCGGCTGGACCCCTCGCCGGCTTCGTCGTCGCGCTCCCCGTGCTTTGGATCGGCCTCCTTCGGAGCCACGCGCTGCCTGGCCACCCAGGGGCGGGAGGGATGCTGCTTCCAATGGGAGACTGGAACATCAGTATCGGTGACTCCCTGATCACGCTGGTGCTGCGCCACCTCGTGCATCCGGGCGCTGCCGCCGTCCTGCTGAGCCCCATCGCTTTCGCCGGCTACATGGGCATGTTCATCACGGCGCTCAATCTCGTCCCCATCTCGCAGCTCGATGGCGGGCACATCCTGTTCGCCGCGTTGCCGCGCTGGCACCAGCGCGTCGCGCTCGCGTTCTGGTTCGTCGCGCTGGCGCTGGGCCTGTTTTGGGTAGGGTGGCTCGTGTGGGGGGTGCTCGTGCTCGCGTTGTCGCGGGGCCGCCTCGGCCATCCGCCCGTGCTCGACTCCTACCGTCCGTTGCCGCGCTCGCGGCCCGCGCTGGCCTGGGCATCGGCTGTCCTGTTCGCAATCACGTTCACGCCGGTGCCGTTCAAGGTGTGAGGCAGGTGCTCAGTGCTAGGTGTGAGGAGCTGGCGGAGTGGGGCCCTAGCACCTGACACCTGGCACCTCGCCCTTCTGAAGTATTGCGTAAGTTGCGGAGTTTTATATCTTTGCCCAAACCAGCCCACGGCACGGCATGCCAGCGCAACCGGCGCGATATTCAGCCTCCGAAGTCACCGAAGCGGTCGTTCACGACCTTCCCCCCATCCGATTCGACGGGCAACTCATCCCCATTCGCCTCTTGGTGCGCCGGACTGAAGACGCTGTCTGGCGCGGCAAAGTGCTGTTCGGGGCCGCCGACACCGAGGCGGAGCGGTCGACGGCGGAGATCTTCTGCGCCACTTCCGAGCAGGATCTGTGGCAGTCGGTGCGTGACCTGCGAGATCACCACCTGCGTGATCTGTACCGCTCGCTGCTTTGATGGCCGGGCCGCCCGGCGCTGAGCAGTCCGAGGGGGCGCCCGGGGCGGGGGTGTTGCGCAAGCTGCGCCATGACCTGTCCAATCCTCTTGCCGCCGTGCTTGCCGAGACGCAGCTCCTGCTGTTGAACCCCGAGCGGCTCAGTCCCGACGTCACCTCGAGTCTCCAGCAGATCGAGGCGCTCGCCCGCCGGATGCGGCAGATCCTCGAAGACCTGGATCCGTGAGACGCCGCCACCTGCCGCGCTTTTGTCCCCCATCCCGATGGTGGCGTCCCTACCACCACCAGGCGGTCATGCACAGCCGGCGCTTCCGCTGGCCCCCGCGAAGGCGGCCCCTGTGGCTCGTGCGCTGATCGCCCGCTTGCTGGTGGTCCTCCTCCTCGGTAGCTGCGTTTTTCCCACCGAGAAGGACGAATCGGTCCACGTGAGCCTCACGCCCGTCAGAATCCTGTTCCGGGGCAGTGATACCATCGCGACGGCGCAGGCATGGCAAATGACGAGCGCGTCGGACTCCCAGCCGATCGCGAACGCCGTATTCGTATGGTCGAGCAGCAATCCAGACGTTGCCACGGTGGACGGGGCGGGTCGCGTGGTCGGCATCAACTCGGGCACCGCCATCGTGACGGCTGCTGTTGCCAACTTCGACAAGGCGGCGAAACTCGGAGCCGATACGATCCGTGTCGCGAGTCCTCTCGAGATCGACAGCGTACTCCCCAAGACAGTGCACTACGGTGAGATGCTCACGATCTACGGCGTGAGCGTGGATTCGATCTTCTCGGCGAGCCTGAAAGGCGCGAACCTCATTCGCGTGCCGCTTGGCGAGACGACGTATGCGAATGGCACGGTGCGCTCGCGTTGGTGGGTGCCGCCCCCGGCGCATACCGATTCCTTGTTCTTCCTCGGGATCACGGGGGGCAACGGCGTGCTCGGATACGTCCACGGCGACACCACTACCGTGGTCGAGCAGGACCTGTACGAGCCCAACGACATCGTCCCACAGCTGCTGAACCTTGACGGTCCGCCGCCGTTCCCCCCGCTGCCCACCATCATCTTCGCGAATCCGGCCCTCGCGTTCGAGCCGGTGGTGCGTCCGGCCGTCGCGGGCGTGGACTGGTACCGGCTGGAACAGAGCGGACCGCGCGATCTCACGGTCATTCTGACGGCGCCTCAGGTCGTCGGGACCTTCCGGACCTTCCTTGCGGACTCGGTGGTCTGGGACACCACGAAGAAGAACTTCGTCCTCGGGCCGAACGCCTGGACCTTTGGTCCGGGGTCGCACGCGTGCCACGGGGCTGCCTTCAACGTAAGCGAGGCCATCGGCGACTCGACGATCATGGCGTTCAAAGCGTTGCCCGCCGGGACGTTCGAGGCAGTGGCGGTCTTTACGGTGCCCGGACGCTATGGACTCACCCTGATCGCTGGGTATCAGAGTGAGATTCCCCCCGACGCGCACGAAGACGACAACTCTTGCAACGCCGCGGACGCGCTAGGCCCGCGGCCCGACCCGTTCCGCGACTCGCTGCTGGCGATCGAGAACCCGCACGCCGTGGATTGGACGCTCTTTAACTCCGTCGGCGGCGCACACCAGATCCGCTTGCACGCGTTCTCGAGCGGTAACGCGCAGATCGATGCCAAGAAGGACCTCGATTTGTACGTCATCAAGGTGCCAACGCCGGGAGACACGACTGTACAGGTGGTGTTCGCTGATACGGCCCCCAGCCCGGACGTGTCGAAGAACAACCTCACCCTCCCGGTGGGCGCCTACTACGCGGTAGTGGTGGACTACGCGGGAGTCAGCACGCGGTACGGACTCTGCATGGGGCCCAATGGGGGATCGGGCAAGTGTGCGACGGCCTTCCCTGCCTCGCCCCCGATCGCCACGACCCGGCGCAAGTCCGCCGTGCGGGCGCTCGCACCCCGGTTCGTCCCTGCGCCGAGTGGACCATGACGGCCAACGGCACCGTGGAGTGCGTCCATTGCCACACGCCCCTCCCCACGGGTGGCCGCTATTGCTCGGCGTGCGGCGCCGATCAAACCGGTGCCGGCGGCCCCCCCAGCACGACCAGCACGCCCGCCCTCGAACAGCGCCTGCAACGCCTGGTGGCAAGCAAGTACAAGATCGAGCGCTTGCTCGGGAAGGGCGGGATGGGCGCGGTGTTCCTGGCGCACGATCTGACGCTCGAGCGCGAGGTCGCCATCAAGGTGCTCCCACCCGACGTGGCCCAGGACGACCAGGTCGTGCGGCGTTTTCATCAGGAGGCGAAGACCGCCGCGAGACTCGACCATCCCAACATCATTCCGATTTACCGCGTCGAGAGCGAGGGCGGGCTCAACTACTTCGTGATGAAGTACGTCGCCGGCACATCGCTCGAGGACGTCCTGGCACGCCCGGAGCCGCTCGCGCCGGACTACATCCAGCGCGTCCTGTGGGAGGCGGCGTGCGCCCTGGGGCATGCGCACCAGCGCGGCGTGGTGCACCGCGACGTCAAGCCGGCGAACATCATGTTCGATCATGAGGGGCGCGTGATGCTGACCGACTTCGGTATCTCCAAGGCCTTGCAGGCGGCGACGGGGTTCACGGCGACGGGGATGCTCATCGGTACGCCGCACTACATGGCCCCGGAGCAGGCCAAGGGGACCCCGGTCGACGGACGGGCCGACCAGTACTCCCTCGGCGTCGTCGGCTACCGCATGATCACGGGCGACGTCCCGTTCTACGGCGATTCGGTTCACACGATTCTCTACAAGCACATCTTCGAGCCCGTCCCTACGCCCAAGGAGCTCCCGGCCAATCTCCCGCGCTACGTCTGGGCAGCGATCGCCCGCGCGATGGCCAAGGAGCCCGGGCAGCGCTTCCCGACGATGGAGGAATTCGCCACCGCGGTTTGGCCGGAGCACCCGGTTGCGGCGGGGCCGCCCCGCCGGCCTTCGCAGGCGATCAGTGCGCCGGGTGTCGGGTCAGACACCCCCACCGAGATCAGCGGCGCGATAACCGACGCGCGCACCACCCCGATGCGCACTCCAGCCGGGGCGGCTGCGCCTGCTCCCGTCCCGCAGCAGTCTCGAAGGCGGTTGTTGGCCGCGATCGTTGTTGTCGCAGTGGCGGGGGTGGCTGGATATCTCGCCCTTGGTCGGGGTACGGGTCGCAACGAACCCGCCGCGCCGGCGGTGGAGACCGTTCAGGTCCCGAACACGGTGAGAGTCAACGCGCCGCTGGCGCCCGCGCGCCGATCGCCGTCCCGCAGCGCTGCGGCGCCGACGGCCCCGCCCCCCCCGGCCGCGCAGGCCCAAGGATATCTCACGGTCAACGCCGACCCGTACGGCGAGTTGTTCGTCGACGGCGTCGACGTCGGGCCGACGCCCGTCGTGCGGTATGCCGTCCCGCCCGGCGTGCATACGGTCAAGGTGGTCCGTGAGGGCTACCGCACGGTGACGGAGCGCGTGCACGTGGACGCGGGCAATACGGTACCGAAGCGCTACACGCTCATACCCGAGGGATGACCGCGATGCGCCGATGCTCGTTGCTGCTCGTGCTGGCTCTGTGCGATCCCTTGGCGGTCTGGGCGCAGGCAGCGCACCAGCCCAAGAGCGCCACGCTCCGTCAGGCGCTCCAGGCGTACGACAACCTCGACTTCACGCGTGCCGTCGCGCTCGCGCGCCGGGCGCTGACCGAGCGTCTCTCCGGGCCAGATCAGGCGCAGACCTACGAGCTTCTGGGGTTTGCTTTCGCTGCCGTCGACTCACAGGCCAAAGCCGTAGACGCCTTCAAGCAGGCCATCCTGCTCGACCCCGATCGGCAGTTGGACCAGAGCAAGGTGTCCCCCAAGATCACGAGCCTGTTCTACTCGGCCATGGGACAGGTGTTGGTCGTGCGCCAGCTGCGCGTCGACAGCGCGCGGTTCATCCCGGGTCAGGGATCGGTGCCGCTGCGGTTCACGATTACGAGCCCGGCCCGCGTGCGGGTGCGGGCCGTGAGCGGCGCGACCACCCTGCTCGTCGATTCGATGGTCACGACGGGGTTGGTGAACACGCGCTGGACGGCGCGGTTGCCCGGGGGCGATCCCGTGGCGACGGGCGCCTGGCTGATTGTCGTCGAGGCCACCGCGGGGCAGAACGCCTACTCGGCATCGCAAGCGCTCCGCGTGGCCTATAACCTGGTGGACACGCTTCCGCACCTCACGAGCCTCCCCGGCTACCAGGAGCTTCCCGAGACGGAGGTGCCGCCCCAGAGCTGGCGCCCCTTGGGACTCGCGTTTCTCTTCACGACCGCGACGGCGGTTGGTGTAGTGGCGCTCCACAGCGGAGACCTGGGCTCGGCACCAGGGACCGAGCTGGCGACCGTCGGGGCCGTGACGATCGGGACCGGTCTCGTCATGACCCTGCGCAAGCCCGCGCCGCGTCCTGCGACCGGGAACATTCTCTACAACAAGTTGCTGCGAGAGCAGCTCGCTCAGCGGAACGCGGACATCACCAAGGAAAACGTCAAGCGGCGCCAGCAGGTCGTGCTGAGCGTCGTGCCACTCCCGCCACCCGCTGGCGCGCCGCGGTGACCCGGAGCGGCTTCATCACCCTGCTCGGGGCGCTCACCGCCGCACCCGCAGCCGCGCAACACCTGGTCATCACACCACAGGCTGCGCTGGTGGACTACGGGGAAGTGTCGTCCGCGCTGCGATTCTCAGGGGTGGGGCCGGCGGTGCAGGCGTCGTTCACATTCGGTCGCTTCGCCGCCGAAGGCTCCTTTGTCTCGGTGCAAATGGATCCGACCGACCAGACCTCGGCCGCCGAAGGGTTCCAGGCGACCGAGATCGTTGGCCACATCCGGTACGAAGTGACCGGGTACCTCGGCCTCGAGGTCGGACTCACCAGCCGCACCACGGACTCCGAGTTCGCCGCGCAGTCGATCGGGGCCGCGAGCGTGGGGGTACGCACCCACTACCTGTTGGGTCCCGGCGCCCGGGTATGGGCTCGCGGCGGCTATCTCGCCGCGGCGCAGTTCTCAGGTGGTGGCAGCGCGCCGCTCTCCTTCGAAGTCGGACTCGGCGTCGACGTCACGTTGGTGCGACACGTCCACCTCACCGCCGACTACGGGTTCGAAAAGTTCGGTCGCAAGACGGAGCCCGGTGGCGGCGCCGAAGTAACTGCGCCGATCGAACAGTCGCAGGCGCGCCTCGGGGTGGCGGCGGTGTTCTAGCCCACCTAGACTACTCGATACCATGGCAAAAGAGCGGTCGATGAAGACCGGCCCGCACGCGGGCCGTCTGCCGCAGGAGGGATCTCCAAAGAACCGGGACTACCCTCGTATCGTCGTGGCCCCCCCCGGTCCCAGGGCCCGAGCCATCGTAGCCCGGCAGGATCGCTGGGCGTCCACGTCGTATCAGAAGGAATACCCGCTCGCCATCGCGCGTGGCGAGGGGGTCATGGTCGAAGATGTGGACGGCAACCGCTACCTCGATTTCATGGCGGGGATTGCGGTGAGTGCCACGGGCTATGCGCATCCGCGCGTCACCGCGGCGGTGCAAGAGGCTGCCGCCCGTTTCCTCCACTTCTGCGGCAGCGATTTCTATTACGAGGGGTTCGCCGCGCTGTGCGAGCGGCTGGCGAAGCTCGCCCCGGGCTCGAGTCCCAAGCGGGTGCTCTTGGCGAACTCGGGAACGGAAACGGTCGAAGCCGCGATGAAGCTGGCGCGGCACTCCACCGGCCGCACCGCGTTCGTGGCGTTCACCGGGGCGTTTCACGGGCGCACCTACGGCGGGCTGAGCCTCACGGCCAGCAAGGCGGTGCAGCGGGCCGGGTTCGCGCCCTTCGTTCCCGAGGTCTACCACGTCCCCTACGCGTACCGCTATCGGTGCGAGCTGTGCCGTGGCGAGGAGGCGTGCAGCAAGCGGTGCGTGTCGACGATCGAAGACGAGTTGTTCGCCCGGCGGCTCGATCCGCGCACCGTGGCGGCGCTCTTCGTTGAGCCGATCCAGGGCGAAGGGGGCTATATCGTTCCTCCCGCCGGATTTCTGCCCGCCTTGCGCGCGCTGTGCGACCGGCACGGCATCCTGCTCGTGTGCGACGAAGTCCAGAGCGGGGTCGGACGCACGGGGACGATGTTCGCGTGCGAGCAGGAGGGCATCGAGCCCGACGTCCTGCTCGTGGCCAAGGGGCTTGCAAGCGGTCTACCGATCGGCGCGATGGTGGCCAAAGAGTCGGTCATGAAGTGGGGGCCCGGCGCGCACGCGAGCACGTTCGGGGGCAACCCCGTGTGCTGTGCCGCGGCGCTGGCTACCCTCGACGTGGTCGAGGGTGAGCTTCTCCCGAATGTCCGTCGCACGGGCGAGCGGCTCTTGGCGGGCCTCGCGGCGCTTGAAGCCCGCCACCTGTCGATCGGCGAGGTGCGGGGGCGGGGACTCATGGTTGGTGTCGAGTTCGTCAAGGACCGCGCCACGCGCGAGCCGGCACCCGACATTCCTCGGCAGGTGGTGCAGCGAGCCTTCCGGCGCGGGTTGCTGCTGCTCGGCGCCGGCCGCAGCACGTTGCGCTTGGCACCGCCCCTGGTCATCGACGAGTACGACGTCGATGTGGCGCTCAGGATCATCGACGAATGCCTGGCGGAGACGAGCTAGTGCTGCGCCGACGCCACAGCGTGCCCCGATATTGGGCCCTCCCGGTCCCCAAGGCCCCCGTAGTATTCTGAGACAGTAGCAGTCGTCTCAGCCTCAGCGTTCACGAACGGACGAGCCGCCAGTCTCCGCGAGATGCGGGCGGAGGTCTGTATTACGGGACCGCGGTTGTTTCGGTATTTCGCAGTCTCGGCCATTTTGGCCGCTGCGTATTTCGTCGCGGGCAAGTTAGGGTTGCGCCTCGCCTTTGTGCATGCGAGCGCCACCGGCGTATGGCCCCCGACGGGCATCGCTGTGGCGGCCTTGCTCATCTACGGCTATCGCATGTGGCCCGCCATCCTCACGGCCGCCTTTCTCGTGAATGTGACGACCGCGGGTTCCGCGGGGACCTCGCTCGGTATCGGCGTCGGTAACACACTCGAGGCTCTGGCGGCGGCGTTCCTCGTGAACCGATATGCGGGGGGCATCGGGGCGTTTGCGGACTCGCGCAACACCTTCAAGTTCATCCTCGCTGCGATGGTCAGCACCGCCGTTAGTCCAACCATCGGGGTTTCGAGCCTCGCCCTCGGCGGGTATGCTCACTGGGCCACCTTCGGCTCCATCTGGCTCACCTGGTGGATGGGTGATACCGTGGGGGCCCTCGTCGTGGCGCCAGCGTTGATCCTGTGGGGTGTCAACCCCCGGATTCGCTGGAGCCGCACTCGCATCGCCGAAGTGGTTGCGCTGTTCTGCTGTCTCATCCTCCTGAGCCGCAGTGTCTTCGACGGACTGCTGCCGTTCGGGGTCCACAACTATCCGCTCGAATTCCTCTGCTTCCCGATCCTCTTGTGGGCGGCGTTCCGGTTCAGCCAGCGAGAGGTCGCGACCGCGCTCGTTGTGTTATCGGCGATCGCCATTGCGGGCACGCTCAGGGGAGATGGCCCGTTCGCGCGTCACGCGCCCAACGAGGCCCTGGTGCTGCTGCAGGCGTTTACCGGCGTGACGGCCGTGATGTCGCTCGCCGTGGGGGCGGTGGTGTCGGAGCGCAAGCGGGTCGAGGATCGGATGCGGCGGCTGGCGGTAAGCGACCCTCTCACCGGTCTGGCCAACTACCGGCAGTTGGTCGAGGTGCTGGACGTGGAGATCAAGCGCGCCGAGCGCACCGGGCGGCCGTTCGCGGTCGTGTTCCTCGACCTCGACCGATTGAAGAAGATCAACGATCGCCACGGCCACATCGTGGGGAGCCGAGCCCTGTGCCGGGTGGCCGATGCGATCCGCGCATCGTCCCGTCTCATCGACACGGCGGCGCGGTTCGGCGGCGACGAGTTCGCGCTCGTGCTTCCGGAAACGGACGAGCACGGGGCCCGGGAGGTGGCAACACGGCTGCAGGAGCGGGTGGCGGCGGATAAGGAAGTGCCCAGGCTCTCGGTGAGTCTGGGGGTGGCCGTCTACCCTAAGGAAGGCGATACCGCCGACGGCTTGCTGGCTTCCGCCGACCAGGCGTTGTACGCGGCGAGAGAATACTCAGGGAGCGGTCGCTGAGTTGCGGGTGATGCGCCAGCCGCGATTCGAACGCGGGACCTTCGGCTCCGGAGGCCGACGCTCTATCCAGCTGAGCTACTGGCGCGTACAGAGGGTGGTGGCAATCGGGGCGAGTGGATTTGAACCACCGACCTCCTGGTCCCGAACCAGGCGCGCTAACCGGGCTGCGCTACGCCCCGCAACGACCGACCAATGCGCCCAGAGGGACTCGAACCCCCAGCCTTTTGGTCCGTAGCCAAACGCTCTATCCAATTGAGCTATGGGCGCGAGTGGGCGGTACAAGATTCGAACTTGTGACCTCTACGATGTCAACGTAGCGCTCTAACCAGCTGAGCTAACCGCCCAAGCAAATGCGGAACGCGAAATGGCGAATGCGGAATGGTTGTCGCTGGACATTCCGCATTCCACACTCCGCATTCCGCATTGAGTAGCGGGGGTGGGATTTGAACCCACGACCTCCGGGTTATGAGCCCGGCGAGCTACCAGACTGCTCCACCCCGCGTCGCTTGTCAGTCAGCCAGACGGACTGATCGCTAACCTCTACCCGTCTAACTATCTATCCCTTGCAGAGCGGGAAACGGGACTCGAACCCGCGACCCCAACCTTGGCAAGGTTGTGCTCTACCAACTGAGCTATTCCCGCGTGCGCTGCTAATGTAACCGCTCAATTGGACAAGCTCTACCGCCTCCGCCCCTGCCCCGGCCGCCCTGCAGTGGAGGCGAGGGGGATCGAACCCCTGACCTCGTGAATGCCATTCACGCGCTCTCCCAACTGAGCTACGCCCCCGTTATATTGGCGCCCCCTAAACCCACCCCGGTCGGGCCGGAACACGGGATGTTACCCGGGCGTTCTGGGGGTGTCAAGCGAAGTTGCGCAGGCGCGCGAACCTTTGACCCCTGTGAGGCGTATCACAGGGGAGCCTCCGAAGCGGTACCACCACGAGCGAAACGGCCGAGGACATGCCCAAGCAGACGCGACGTGCCAAGACTGCTGTTGCCGCAGCCCGGACCAAGTCCCGGGCTGCTGTTGCGCGCCCTGCGGGTGCAGCGCCCGCGCCGCCGACGCCGCCTCCGGCCGCCAAGCCGAAGGGAGGCCGGAAGCGTGGCCGCCGGGGAAACCTGCTCTCGGGCTTGGGGCATCACGAACACGAGCGCGACATCCTCGATCAGTACCTCCACGAGGTTTCGAAGACCCCGCTCCTCACGCAAAAGGAGGAGATCGCTCTCGCCCGCAAGGTCCGGGCGGGCGACCAGGAGGCGATGCAGGAGCTGGTCAAGCGGAATCTCCGCTTCGTCATCTCGGTCGCGAAGAAGTACCAGAACCGCGGCTTGCCGCTGACCGATCTGATCGGGGAAGGCAACGTCGGGTTGCTCACGGCTGCCCGGAAGTTCGACCCCGACCAGGGCGTGAAGTTCATCTCCTATGCGGTCTGGTGGATCCGTCAGGCGATTCTCGCCGCGCTCGCTCGGCAGGGGCGCACAGTGCGGGTGCCGCTGAACCGCACCGCGGACCTGTCCCGCATCGTGCGCACGGCGGAGTACCTGCGCCAGACGCTGCGGCGCGAGCCCACGCCTGAGGAGATCGCGGACGCCACCCGGCTGTCGCTCGAGGTCGTGCAGTCGCTCGCGGCCCTGAATACGGGTGACGTGCGGCTGGACGCGCCCCTCGATCCCGACGGCGATCGCTCGCTGATCGAGCGCTTCATCGCCGAGGACCTGCCCGACACCGAGGACCAGGCGATGGATCGGTTCTTGTCGGACGAGGTGGAGTCGGCGCTGTCCACACTGCAGCGGCGCGACGCGAAGGTGCTGCGGCTGTATTTCGGCCTCGACGGTGGCCGCGAGCACACGCTCGAGGAGATTGGCGCCATGCTCGGCGTGACGCGCGAGCGGGTCCGGCAGCTGCGTGATCGGGCGCTCAAGCGGCTGCGCGACGGCGACGTCGGGAAGGCGCTCGCGAGCTTCGCGGCGTAGCGGCACCGTTGTAAGTCGCTAGACGCTACGTTGTACGAGGCGGCTCGGGGTTTCCACGGGCCGCCTCGTCGTTTCGTACAACGTAGCGACGTATGACGCAGCGTCGTAGTTTATCCCCGTGATTGAACGGATCGGCGCGAAGACCGCCGACCTCATCGAGGCCGTCGGGCGCTGGGGCCTGTTCACAGGCGACATGGTGCGGGCTCTGCCGGACGCGTCGACCTGGAGTCGCGAGGCGCTCGTGCAGATGCGGCGCATCGGGGTGGACTCCCTTCCGGTCGTGCTGTTCATCGCCGCATTCACGGGCGTGGTCCTCGCCCTCCAGGCGTCTTACACCTTTACGGGAACCGTCCCGCTCTATTTCGTCGGGACCCTCGTTGGCAAGACCATGATGCTCGAGCTCGGGCCGGTCCTCGTTGGCCTTGCGCTGGCCGGGCGCGTGGGAGGGAGCATGGCCGCCGAGCTCGGGACCATGAAGGTCACCGAGCAGGTCGACGCGCTCGAGACGCTCGCCTACGATCCCCAGAGCTTCCTGGTGGTGCCCCGTGTCCTCGCCGGGACGATCATGTTTCCGCTCGTCGTGGCGCTCGCCATGCTGGTCGGCATCGCGACGGGCTGGGTGACGAGCCTGTGGCTGCTCCACCTGTCCACGGCCGAATTCGTGAAGGGGTTGAAGCAGTTCTACGAGTTCAAGGACACCTGGTTCGGCCTGTTCAAGAGCGGGACGTTCGGCTTCACGATTACCCTCGTGGGCTGCATGGTCGGGCTCTCGACGCGGGGCGGCGCCGAGGGGGTCGGGCGGAGCGCGACGCGCGCCGTGGTCTACGCCGCCGTCCTGATACTCGTGCTCGACGCCTTCTGGGCGGCCGTGCTGCTCAGGTGATCCGCTTGGCGGACCTGTGGAAGGCATTCGGCAAGCAGCAGGTGCTCGCCGGTCTCACGCTCGAGGTTGAGGACGGGGAGACCCTCGTGCTCATCGGCTATTCGGGGAGCGGCAAGAGCGTGGTCCTGAAGCACATCGTGGGGCTGCTCGTCCCCGATCGAGGGGAGGTGTTCGTCGACGATCGCGCGGTTTCGACCCTCGAACGTCCGGCGCTGAACGCGCTGCGGGCCGAGATCGGGTACGTGTTTCAGTTCGCCGCGCTGTTCGACTCGATGACCGTCGCCGACAACATCGCCTTGGGGCTGCGGCGTCGAGACCTGAGCGAGGACGAGATCGGCGAGCGCGTCGGGGAGGCGCTCGCCGTTGTGGACCTGACGGGAGCGGGGGAGCGCTATCCGGCCGAGCTGTCGGGGGGGATGCGGAAGAGGGTCGGGATCGCGCGCGCGATCGCGCTGCGGCCGCGCTATATCCTTTATGACGAGCCCACGACCGGGCTCGACCCGGTGACGGCCGCGGTGATCGACCGGCTCATCGTACGGACCCGCGAGCGCTTCGGGGTGACGGGCTTGGTGGTGACACACGACATGCGCAGTGCCTACACCGTGGGAGACCGCATGGCGATGCTGTACGAGGGCCGGATCCACCAGGTGGGGACGGTGGCAGAGATGCGGGAGACGAGCGACCCGGTGGTGCGCCAGTTCATCGAGGGGCGCCCGACATGAAGCGCGCGAACGAATTCACGGTCGGGGTGGTGGTGATCGTCGCCTTAGCCGTGGTGGTCGTCGGCGCGCTCTGGTTGTCGGGCGTCCACATCGGCAGGGCGGAGGCGGTCTACACCGCCCGCTTCCGGACGGTGGGAGGGCTCGGGGTGGGCGCGCCCGTCGTGCTGCGGGGCGTGCGGATCGGCCGGGTGGAGGCGATCCGTCTGGCGACCGGGAACTGGGTCGAGGCGAACTTGAAGGTGTACCGCGGAGTGACGCTCCCACCCCGACCGGCCGTGGTGGCCGCGTCCGCTTCCCTCTTTGGGGAGTGGGCGGCGACGCTGGTCCCGATCGAGCAGCTTCCCGACGATCCCAACCTGCGCCAGGCCATCGCGGAAGCGTCGGAAGGCGCGGGCACGAAGTGGCCCGGCGCCACCCTGCCCGACATCGGCCAGCTCACGGCACAGGCGAGCCGGATCGCGACCGACATCGCCGTTGTGGCGAACCGTGTGCAGACGGCCTTCGACTCGGAGGCCGTGTTCGAGCTGCGGCACTCGATCCGGGATTTCGGGCGCGTGGCCGATCGCCTGGCGCGGGTCACGAACGAGCAAGCCGAGGTGCTTGGCTCCGTCGGGTCGAATCTGCGGCAGGGCTCCGATATCCTGGCCAAAGCGGCCTCCAACCTGTCGGCGACATTGGGCCGGGTGGATTCCGCCACGAATCAGGGCCAGCTGTCCACCATCCTCAACAACTCCGCCGCGACGAGCCAGGATCTGCGCACGGCGTCGCAGAATCTCCGGGACCTGAGCGAGGCGGCGCACCGCAATCAAGAGAGCCTGATCCGGGTGCTCGTGTCGGCCGATACGGTCATGTCCCGGATCGCCAACGGCAGCGGCACCCTGGGCCTCCTCGTATCCGATTCGACGCTGTATCGCGAGACGACGCTGACGATGATCCAGCTGCGGCAGCTGCTGTCGGACATCCAGGCGAATCCGAGGAAGTACTTCACCTTCAGCGTCTTCTAGAGCGTCACGTGGCGAAGACCAAGCGACGGGCACAGCGGGAGACGAGCGCCGGCGGTGTCGTGTTTCGCCGGACCGGGGATGCCCCGCGGTTCCTGTTGATCCGTGACTCGTACAAGAACTGGGGGCTTCCGAAAGGGCACCTGGAGCCCGGGGAGCCTCCCGCAGACGCGGCCCGCCGGGAGGTGATTGAGGAAACGGCGCTCTCTGACTTGGTGGTGCATGGGCCGATTCAGGTGATCGATTGGTATTTCCGGTTTCGCGGCCGCACGATCCACAAGTACTGTCACTTCTTCCTGTTCGAATCGCAGAACGGTGATCCCGTACCCCAGGCGGAGGAAGGCATTACAGCCTGCGCGTGGCACACGTTCGAAGAGGCGGTCGCAACCATTTCCTACGACAACGCACGCGGGGTATTGGAGCGCGCGGCGGACATGGTGCGCACGCTCGCCGAGGAGCGCGCGGGGTGAGCATCGTGCCCGTATTCCACCCGCGGCGCGAAGCGCGGCGGGCGGTGCAGCGCGGGTATCCGCGTGCGGCCGGCAGCGTGCGGCTTTGCCGCACGTTTGCCGCGGTCGAGCGATTGCTGGCGGATCGCCTCGTCGACGCTGTCGTGCTGGATGTGAAGGCCGCGCCCGACCGGGGCCTTGCCCTCCCGCGCCGCTTCCCCCGGATTCCCATCTATGTGCTGTCGGCATTTCGGCCCGACGATGGTGTGCTCCTGGCCGCGTGCCAGCGGGCGGGCTACGCCGGGGTGTTGGTGGAAGGGGTGGACAACGCCGTGTCCGGAGAGTGGGTGGCGGCTCGGACCGCGCAAGCCGCCCGGCGCGCGGCGTTGAGCGATGCTCCCCGCCTGCTCCGACTCACGGACCGTCTGCAGCTTGCCGCCTGGGACGAGGTCCAGCGGCGGGTCGCGGCCCCCATTCAGACCGCTCACGTCGCGCAGGCACTCCGGGTGACCCGGGAGCATTTGTCGCGCGAGTTCGCGGTCGGGGGCGCGCCGAATCTGAAGCGGGTGATCGACTTGGCGCGCACCGCCTGCGCCGCCGATCTGCTTGGCAACCCTGGGTATAGCGTCGGCGCGGTCGCGCGCATCCTGGGATACGCGACGGCCGGTCATCTGGCCGTCGTGGCACGGCGGGTAGCGGGCACGACCGCCCGGGAGCTACGCGACCTCGGCCCGCGCGGCGTCCTGTCCCGTTTTGTGCGGGGGAGAACCCGGTCCCGGGTTTGACCAGGGCGGCCTGCTATTCCCCATTCGGTCTCCATGTGATAAAATTCACAAACTTCAACCCACCCTAACTCCTGATCCCATGGCGACTGATACCACCTTGCGACCCGGCGAACTGAAACAGGTCCTCCTCAAGGAAATCCAGACGGCCAAGCTGGACGAGATCGACGTCCGCGAGGTCGGCACGGTGCTCGAAGTGAAGGACGGCATCGCGCGAGTGTACGGCCTGACGCAGGCGATGGCGGGCGAGATGCTCGAATTCGTCTCGTCGGAGACGGGGGAGAAGATCACCGGCCTCGCGCTCAACCTCGAGGAAGACAACATCGGCGCGGTCATTTTCGGCGACTATCTCCAGCTGCGCGAGGGCGACGAGGTCCGCCGCACCTCGCGGGTGCTCGAGGTGGGGGTCGGGCCGGGGCTCGTGGGCCGCGTGGTGGACGCGCTCGGCCGGCCGGTCGACGGTCTGGGCCCGATCAAGGCGGCTCAGAACCGCAAGGTCGAGGTCGTCGCGCCGGGCATCATCCGGCGCCAGCCCGTGAAGGAGCCGCTGCAGACCGGCATCAAGGCGATCGACTCGATGATCCCGATCGGCCGCGGCCAGCGCGAGCTGATCATCGGTGACCGGGGGACCGGCAAGACGGCGCTCGCCGTCGACACGATCATCAATCAGCGCGGCACCGGCGTGACCTGCGTCTACGTGGCGATCGGCCAGAAGAATTCCACGGTCGCGAGCGTGGTGGAGCGTCTCAAGGAGCACGACGCGATGGCGTATACCATCGTGGTCGTGGCGTCCGCGTCGGAGCCGGCGCCGATGCAGTACATCGCTCCGTACTCGGGCTGCACCATGGCCGAGTATTTCATGTTCGAAGAGAAGAAGGCCACGCTGTGCGTGTACGACGATCTCTCCAAGCAGGCGGCGGCGTACCGGCAGCTCTCCCTGGTGTTGCGGCGCCCCCCGGGGCGCGAGGCCTACCCCGGCGACGTGTTCTACCTGCACAGCCGTTTGCTCGAGCGCGCCGCGAAGCTGTCGGATGCGATGGGGGGTGGCTCCCTCACGGCGCTCCCGATCATCGAAACACAGGCGGGCGACGTGTCGGCCTACATTCCCACGAACGTCATTTCGATCACGGACGGGCAGATCTTCCTCGAGACCGATCTGTTCTACTCGAACGTGCGTCCCGCCGTGAATCCGGGCATCTCGGTGAGCCGGGTGGGTGGCAACGCGCAGATCAAGGCGATGAAGCAGGTCGCGGGGCGGTTGCGCCTCGACCTGGCGCAGTACCGCGAGCTCGAGGCGTTCGCCCAGTTCGGCTCGGAGCTCGATCCGGCCACGCAGCGGCAGCTGGCACGGGGCGAGCGGATCGTGGAGGTGTTGAAGCAGCCGCAGTACCAGCCGATGCCCGTCGAAAAGCAGGTGATGATCATCTTCGCCGTAACCAACGGCTTCCTCGATGACGTGGCGGTGGAGAAGATCCGCGAGTGGGAAGCGGGATTCCACGACTTCATGGCGGCGCAGCACGCGGAAATCGGCAAGGCCATCCAGACGCAGAAAGCCCTGTCGGACGACCTGCAGGCGAAGCTCAAGGCGGCGATCACGGAGTACAAGGGGATGAGCAAGAGCTGACATGGCCAAGCCCCGGGAGCTGCGCCGGCGCATTCGCTCGGTCCAGAACACGCGCAAGATCACGAAGACCATGGAGCTGGTCGCCACGTCCAAGCTGAAGCGCGCGCAGGACCGGGTGGTGGCCGCGCGTCCCTATGCGGCCGCTCTGTCCGACGTGATCGCCGATCTCTATTCGCCGGCGCTCGCCGAGCGGTTTCCGCTGCTGCGGCAGCCTGCAGCGGGGGGCGTGAAGCGGGTCGCGCTCGTCGTCATCACGTCGAACCGCGGCCTGTGCGGCGCGTTCAACGCGAATCTCATCCGGGAAGGCCGCCGGCGCACCCAGGAGCTCGAAGGCGAGGGGGCGACCGTCGATCTGCACCTCGTGGGGAAGAAGGGAATCGGGTTCTTCAGGTTCTCCAAGCGGGTGATCGCTTCGCAGCGCATCGATATCGGTGACCGGCCCACCGCTGCGCACGCGACCGAACTCGTGAAGCCATTGATGGAGGCCTTCGAAGCCGGGACGCTCGACGCCGTCGAGGTCGTGTACGCGAAGTTCATCACTCCGGTTTCGACGCCGGCGTCGGTGTTGCGCATCCTCCCTGCTACCCCACCCCAGGCGGTCGAGGGCGGTCAGGGGCGGTCGGGGGCGGACGCCTACATCCTCAAGCCTTCGGCAGAGGCGATTCTCGAGCGCCTGCTCCCGTTGTACGTGCAGAACCAGATGTTCCGCGCGCTGGTCGAGACCGCCGCGGCGGAGCATGGCGCCCGCCGAACTGCGATGAAGAACGCGACCGACTCGGCCGGTGACATCCTCGACATCCTGCGCCGCACCTACAATCGGGCGCGGCAGGCCCAAATCACCCAGGAGATCGCCGAAATCGTCGGCGGGGCTGAAGCGCTGCAAGGGTGAGCACCCTCTAAGGAACGGACATGGCGACGACATCAGGCAAGGCGGCACCGGGGAAGACGGGGAAGCAGAACGTCGGCAAGGTGGTCCAGGTCATCGGGCCGGTGATCGACGTCGAGTTCGAGCCCCAGTGTCTTCCCGAACTCTACAACGCGCTGCGGATCGACCACGCGGGGGACGGCGCGCCGCCGGTTCACGTGACCGTCGAGGTGGAGCAGCATATCGGCCGCAATCAGGTGCGCGCGGTCGCCATGAGCACGACCGATGGTGTGGTCCGCGGGATGGACGTCGTCGATCAGGACGGGCCGATCTCCGTGCCCGTCGGCAGCGCGGCACTGGGCCGGATCCTGAACGTGCTCGGCGAGCCTGTGGATGAGGGCGCCGAGATCCCGGCAACGGCCGAGCGCTGGCCCATCCACCGGGAGACACCGAAGTTCGTGGACCTGGAGCCCAAGACCGAGGTCTTCGAGACGGGGATCAAGGTCGTGGACCTGATCGCACCGTTCGTCAAAGGCGGCAAGATCGGGCTGTTCGGAGGCGCGGGCGTCGGCAAGACCGTGATCATTCAGGAGCTGATTCACAACGTCGCCATGGGGCACGGCGGGCGGTCGGTGTTCTGCGGCGTGGGCGAGCGCACGCGCGAGGGCAACGACCTGTACCTCGAGATGAAGGAAAGCGGGGTCATCGACTCCTGCTCGCTGATCTACGGCCAGATGAACGAGCCGCCTGGCGCGCGCCTGCGGGTCGGGCTGTCGGGCCTCACGGTCGCCGAGTACTTCCGCGACACCGAGGGCCAGGACGTGCTGGTGTTCATCGACAACATCTTCCGGTTCACCCAGGCCGGGTCCGAGGTATCGGCCCTGCTCGGCCGCATGCCCTCGGCGGTGGGATACCAGCCCACGCTCGCCACGGAGATGGGTGAGCTGCAGGAGCGCATCACGTCGACCAAGAAGGGATCGATCACGTCGGTCCAGGCGATTTACGTTCCCGCCGACGACCTCACTGATCCTGCGCCGGCGACCGCTTTCTCGCACCTCGACGCGACGGTCGTGTTGTCCCGTCAGATCGTGGAGCTGGGCATCTACCCGGCGGTGGATCCACTCGCCTCGTCGAGCCGCATTCTGGACGCGCAGTACTTGGGCGAGCGTCACTACAAGGTGGCGGTGGAAGTCCAGCGCATCCTGCAGCGGTACAAGGATCTTCAGGACATCATCGCGATTCTGGGAATGGACGAGCTGTCCGAAGACGACAAGCTCGTCGTGGCGCGGGCGCGGCGCGTGCAGCGCTTCCTGTCGCAGCCGTTCTTCGTCGCGTCGCCCTTCACGGGACTCGAGGGCAAGTATGTGAAGCTCGAGGAAACGATCGCGTCGTTCGAGCGGGTGGTGGCGGGCGAGTTCGACCAGCTGCCCGAGCAGGCGTTCTACATGGTCGGCGGGATCGAGGAGGTCGTCGCGCAGGCCAAGAAGCTCGCGAGTGCTTGAGCGCATGCACGTCACCGTCATCTCTCCCGAGCGCGGCGTGTTCGACGGCGAGGCCGACGCGTTGGTTGCACCCGCCTTCGACGGGCTCGTCGGCATCCAACCTCATCACGCCCCGTTTCTCACACTGCTCGGTGAAGGAACGTTGCACGTGCGCCACGGCGGGGCGACCAGCACGTTCCGCGTCGCAGGCGGATTTCTCCAAGTGACGCAGAACACAGTCCGAGTGGTCACTGATCGAGTGGAAACCTCTTGACAGGATCGTAGTGCTGCCTTAGAGGTTGGGCGCTCCACGAGGCGCCCTAGGCAGTTCCAATACGTACCTGTCCGGAGGAATGCCATGTTGAAGGTCCTCGGTAGTGCGTTCCTGGTAGGGAGTCTCATCGGGCTCGCCATGCCCGCCTCCGCCCAGCGGCGAGCCACCACGACGACGAGCTCGAGCAGCATGAGCGCCCCCAAGCATGAGCTTGGCGCCGACCTCGCGACGCAGTTCGTCAATCGCGGCGATGGCGTCGGCGGCGGCATCCAGTTCGGGGCGCCCGTGGATGTGCGGTGGGGCTTCCTGTCGAAGTCGCCGTTGAATTTCGAAGTGCGGGCGTCGTTCGCGTACGACAGCAAGGGAGCCGGCGGCGATGCGCTGCTCACCTTCTCCCCTGGTGTCAACGCGCTGTATCAGCTGAAGCGCGGTGGCGGGCCACACGGGCTGCTGCGGGCGCCGTATGTCACGGGCGGCGTCGGCCTGAATCTCGTGAAGTTCGGCGCAGCCGGCACCGACACGCAGTTCGGACTGGGCGCCGGGCTCGGCACGCGCCTCCCCGCCGGGGGCGGCAGCCTCGTCTGGCGGCCGGAGGGATTCATGACCTACTCCTTTGCGTCCGGAAATCTGCCGAGTGCCTTCGCGATCGGCCTCCGGATGGGCATGTCCTTCTGGCACTAGTCGGAGGGCGTGGCGCGGCGTGAGCCGCATCACCCGCGCGGTCTCCGGCCCGCCCCGAAGTGGGGCGGGCCGTTGCGCGTCGGGCCCCGCATCGGAACGATGCAGAGCTCCTCGGGTACCGGTAACTGCATTTCATACCTGATGATCGCATCGAAGGAGGACTGTATGCGCCCTAAGACAGCTTGCTTGGCCGTTGGGCTCATCGCGGTACTGGCAGCTCCCCTCTGCTCCCAGACGACCGGGATGCCGCCCTTCAATGCACCCTATCGCGCCTTTCAGCGCTCGGAGTTCGGTGGGATCGTGAGCTTCCCCGGCGGCGACGGCTTCAGCGTCGAGGGAGTGTATCGATACGCCAGCGGCAACTTCGACGTCGGCTTCCGGGCCGGCATGCTCGACCCCGGAGCCGGGAACACGAGGCTCCTGCTCAGCGCCGAGGGCCGGTCGCGCATCATCACGCACAACAGCGACTTTCCGCTTGACGGGGCGCTGGTGGCTGGTGTCGGCACGGCGCTGGCGAGTGGCAGCGGGGCGTTGTACACCCCTGTGGGCCTCTCGCTCGGGCGCCGGATCGCCATCAAGAATTCGAGCGTGACTGTCGTCCCCTACGTACAGCCGACGGCGTTCTACACGGTCGATGGCGAGTCCCAGCTGCTGTTCACGTTGGGGTTCGGCGCCGATGCCAGGCTGAGCCCCTCGCTCGACGCCCGGATCAGCGCAGGCGTTGGCGATGTACACGGCGTGTCCCTCGGTCTCGTCTGGGTGCACTAGCCCCGACCCCGGGCGCCGTGTGACCAAACGGGGCCCTGACGTATCATTAAGTGCGAGTACCGGCGACAGGCGAAGTCTCTCACGCGTGGAGGCAGTTCATGAGGCGTGCAGTCGTCATCGTGGGGCTGGTGTTCTTGCCGGGCGCGACCCTCGCGGCCCAATGGACTGGTATGCCGGCGTGGAACGACCCGGCGGGAGGCACAGGGGTGGTGATCGCCGCCGACTGGGGCATGCCGAATGACGCGGCGGGGAACGGCGACGCATATGGCGCACGGGCCAGCCTCGGTCTCGGCTCCATGACACTGACCGCCGGCGGTGGCAGCTACAAGCCCAGCGGCTACACCGACGCGACGACGACCTGGGGAGGCCAGGTGGCATTCCGCCTGATCGGTGGCAGCCTCACCCCGATCGCGGTGAATCTCCAACTCGGGGCCGGGACCTCGTCGAGCATTACGTCGGGGACGGGCACGTACCCACAAATCACGACGATCGTAGGGGCGGTGGGGATCGCCGTCCCGCTTCCCACGCCCGGTATCCATCTCGAGGGGTTCTTCTCCCCCGGCATGCGGCACCGCGAGCTGACCGAGCGGGGCGGCGGGCTTCCCGACTTCAGCGAGACCAAGTTCGGCTATACCGTGGGTGGCAACATCGGGTTCGGGCTGTTCGGTGTTCATGTTGCCTACGATCACCAAGACACCAGCTCGGGCAGCATTGGGACCTTTGGACTGGGAATGCATCTCGCGTTCCGCCCGTCCCTGGGCCTCTAAGCAGGTTCACAACCAGACTTTGAGCGACTACCTTTGGTGCGCGCTGTTTCCGGCGCACCCTATTGCTCCCAGGAGCCGTGTGAAGCGTTTCGCTGCACGCGCGATTATCGTCGCGCTGGCGCTGTCGACGAGCGGCTGTACCATGACGTTTGACGCGGCGCATCTTGGCGTCGTCGCGACCATGGCCGAGCCCCCTCAGGCGCCCCCGGGCGCGGCGTTCAAGGTCACCAAGCACCCGCTGTATCTGGGATGGGGTCTGTTCGAGATCGGCGAGACGAACCTGGACGATCTCCTGGCCGGACAGCTCGGCGCCGGCGGGTCGATCGCGGGCCTCAAGATCAAGGTACACACCACGGTATTGGGTGGGATTTTCACCTTCGTCACGCTGGGGCTCGTCGCCCCGCGCTCCGTGACCTACGAGGGAGTAGTCGTTCCGAAATAGCGACGGGTCTGCTACGACCCGATATCATGCACCAGTCCCTGCACGAGCGCCGTCGTCCGCTCGGCGGCGCCACGTCCCTCTCCCACCATCCGCTCGCCAATGCCCCCCGCCCGCTTGCGGGCGCTCCGGTCGTGAAACCACGTGAGCCACTGCGCGTGCAGCGGTTGCCGGCCGTCCGCGGGCACGCTGACCGCTCCTCCCCGTTCTATCAGGATGCGCGCGTCCCGGCTCATCTCCCAATGCGGCCCGACGGTGACGGGGACGCCGAACACGGCAGGCTCGAGCACGGAGTGTAACCCGGCGCGATGGAAGCCCCCGCCGACGAACGCGACATCGCCCAGGGCATAGAGGTCGGCGAGGATGCCGACTCGGTCGACGACCACCACGGATGACGGCTCAGCGTGCTCGAGCTGTGAGATGCGCACGGGCCGCGACAGGCCAAGTGTCTGGGCGCGCTGGGCGATCCCCGCAAGGTGATCCGGCGTGGGCTCGTGGGGGGCGAGGATGAGGCGCGCGCCCGGCACCTGCGCTCCCAGGTCGGCGAACGCCTCCAACACCACGGTCTCGTCCGCCGGCCAGGTGGAGCCGGCCACGATGGTGAAGGCGGGGCGCGCCGCGGCGAGCCGAGCGAAGGGCTCGCGCGTGCGATCGAAACGCTCGGCCCGCTCAGCCACGCTGTCGTACCGGGTATCCCCCGTGACCTCGATGGCCTCCCGTCGGGCGCCCAGCTGCTCGAGGCGCTGCGCGTCGTCCTCGCTGATCGCGCCGATCCGCTCGAGCGCGCCGTACGCGCCCGCCGCCCAGCCGCGCGTAGGCCACCGCAAGCGGGAGCTCGTCGGCGCGACGGTCGCGGAGATGAGGGCGAGCTTGACCCCCCGGCGCGCGGCCGCGAGGGTGAGCTCCGGCCACACGTCGAGCTTCGAGAAAATGAGGGCCGCGGGCTGCAACGCGTCGAGCGCGATGCGGACGTCACGCGGTCGGTCGAACGGGAGGTAGTCGGTTATGTCCACGGGCAGCGTGCGCGCGAGACGCTCGGCCGACGGCGAAAAGAACGTGTAGGCCAGTTGCCAGTGCGGCCGGCTCACCCGCAAAGCCTCGAGCACCGGCTTCGCCTGCAGTCCCTCACCGACCGAGGGTGCGTGCATCCAGATCAGCGGACGCGAGGCGTCGCGATGCTCCTTGGCCCAGCCGCGCAGGCGGTCGCGCAGGCCGCGCCGGGCGTCGAGTCCCCGCGCGACCTTCTTGTCGAAACGCGCGGCGAGCGCCGCCGCCTGCCCGGCGAGGCTCATGCTCAGGCGGTAGGTGAGGGAGGGACGGACCATCAACGTTTGGCGGCCGTCTTGATGCGATAGATCGAGTCGAGCACCTCGCGGAAGGCCTCAAGCGGCGCCGCGCCGTCGATCAGCCCGCCTTCGATGTAGAATGTCGGCGTGGCCGCAGCGCCGGACCGGGCGGCCGCTTCCCGATCGGCCGCGACCCCCGGCCGCGTCGCACCGCTCGCGACACAGGGCGCGAGACGAGCGTGATTCGCTCCGGCCGAGTCGGCGAGCGCGATGAGGTATCCCTGGGGGTCGGTCTGGCTGCTCCACTCCTGTTGGCGCTTGAACAACAGGTCGTGGACCGGCCAAAACTTTCCCTGGCGTGCGGCGCAGAGGCCGACCTGGGCGGCCAGCTCGGCGTGCCGGTGTATGCCGGTCATGGGCAGGTTGATGAAGACGAACCGAACCTTGCCGGTCGCGATGTACTCGCGCTCCAATCCGGGCATGGTTTCGAGCGCGAACGCGCGGCAGTACGGGCATTGAAAGTCCGACATCTCATAGATGACGATCGGCGCATCGGCACGCCCCTTGGTACGGGGCGCGAGGTCCTCGCCCTGGGCGGCGAGGAGCGCAGGGACGGCCATGATGAGCGCGACCAGGAAGAGGCGGACGCGCGGCCGGAACGCCGAGGGAATGTTGATCCTGCGCACTCGATCTCCTGTGCCGGGCTCGGGGGAACGGGAGTGGGCGACTCCGGGCTCGCCATACCATAGCAACTGCGTTCCAGCGGCGCCACTAGCGCCGCATCCTCGTTAGGTTTCCCCTGATCGTGGCCGTGATCGCGCTCACCCTCGCTCTCCTGCAGCAGGTCGCCGTACCGTCGCCGGTAGGGTACGTCAACGACTTCGCCCATGTGTTCGACACGTCCTCGGTTGCCCAGATGCAGAGCGTGATCGCCGAGGTGCGCGAGAAGACGCGCGGCGAGATTGTCGTGGTTACCCTGCCGGACATCGGCGACCGTCCTGCGAGCGACGTCGCGCTGCAGATCGGGCGCGCGTGGAAGGTGGGCGCGGAGGGAGCAGCTGGTGATCCCGCCAAGAACAGCGGGATCGTGATACTGGTGGTCCCGCGGCACAACCACGTTCCGGGAACGGGCGACTTGTTCATCGCGACCGGTCGCGGGGCGGAGGGGTTCCTGCCCGACGCCCGCGTCGGCAGGATCCGCGACGCCATGACGCCGTACCTGGCGCGCGAGGACTATGGCGGCGGGTCGCTGGTCGGTGTACAGCTGGTTGCGCAGGCCTTCGCGCAGGAATTCGGTGTGACGTTGACGGGCGCGCCGGCCGCACCCGAGGAGCCCCAAGGCTCGCCGGTCCGCTTCCCCATTGGATTGCTGGTCGCCCTCTTGCTGCTGATCCTGATAAGCCGGGGCCGCCGCTTGATGTTTCTGCCATTCTGGTTCGGCGGGTTCGGACGGGGAGGATCGGGAGGTCGTGGGGGATGGGGCGGTGGCGGAGGGTGGGGGGGCGGGGGTGGTGGTGGGGGGGGCTTCGGCGGCTTTGGCGGCGGGGGGGGCTTTTCGGGCGGCGGTGCGGGAGGAAAGTTCTAGCCATGGCGAAACTCACCGTCGAGCAGTTTGCTCGCCAGGTTGCGGACGCGCTCGGCAACCGGGTCGTGGCACTCTTGCTCTACGGGTCGGCGGCCCGTGGGACGCACACACCGGGACGCTCGGACGTGAATACGCTGCTCGTGTGCGACGGCGTCGACGACGCCTTGTTCACGGCGCTCGAAGGCCCCGTGCGCGCCTGGACGCGCGACGCCGGCCATCCGGCTCCCTTGCTGTTGACGGAGCAGGAGTGGCGCGACTCGGCCGACGCCTTTCCCATCGAGTACGAGGACATGCGCGAGGCGCACCGCCTGCTGGCGGGGCGGGATCCGTGGGAGGGGATCGTGGTGCGGCGGGAGGACATGCGGCGGCAACTCGAGTACGAGTTGCTTGCGAAGCTCGTGCGGCTGCGGCAGGCCTACGCGGCATGCTGGAGCGATCCACGCCGGCTCACGGAGGCGATTACGGGAAGCGCCGCGGGACTGCTCACGATGCTGCGGACCGCGCTCCGCTTGAGCGGCATCACGCCCCCCAGGGCCCCTGACGCCCTCGTTCGCGAAGCGGCGACGCGCATCGGGTTCGCTCCCGGTGCGCTCGATGACGTGCTGGCACACCTCTCGGGCGCGCGGCGTCTCGCGCTCGGGAAACACGACGCGCGGGCGGCTGCGTACCTTGCGGCGGTCGCCCGAACCACGGAATTCGTCAACCGTCTGACCTAGGAGCACGACCAGTGAACGCGCGGATGCGATGGTGGGCGGGAGCCCTTGCCCTGGTGGCGGCGTCGGCATGGGGCTGCGGTTACAACACGATCCAGACCTACGACGAGCAGGTGAACGCGGCCGCGTCGCAGATCAAGGTGCAGCTCCAGCGGCGCGCCGACCTGATTCCGAATCTGGTGGAGACCGTCAAGGGCTACGCGAAGCAGGAGCAGACGATCTTCACCGAGGTGGCCGAGGCGCGCGCGAAGCTCGCGGGCGCGGTGCAGTCGAACGATCTGGGCCAGATGGCGGCGGCGAACGCCGCGCTCACGGGGCCGCTCGGACGGCTGCTCGCGATCGCGGAGAACTATCCCCAGCTCAAGTCCAACGAGAACTTCAAGGCACTTCAGGACCAGCTCGAGGGAACGGAGAACCGCATCGCGGTCGCCCGGCAGGACTACAACGACGCGGTCAACCGCTACAACGCCTACATCCGGCGCTTTCCACAGGTATTGACGGCGAAGGTGATCGGGAAGGGACCGCGGCAGTATTTCGAGCTGCAGACGCCCGGCGCCGCGGAGGCGCCGAAGGTGAACTTCTCGAACCCCTAGTCGACGATCGCGTCGGGCAGGACGTACTTCAGCGGATCGACCGGCTTGCGATTGATCCAGACTTCGTAGTGCAGATGCGGTCCGGTCGAGAGACCGGTAGAGCCGACGAGCGCGATCTTCTGGCCGCGCTTCACGCGCTGCCCGCGCGCGACGAGGATCTTGGAGCAATGCGCGTAGCGGGTTACCATGCCGTTCCCGTGGTCCACGGTGAGCAGGTTCCCGTAGCCCTCTTCCCACTTGACGTCAGTGACCACTCCTGCCGCGGCCGCCTCGATCTCAGCGCCCATCGGTGCGCTGACGTCGATGCCTTCGTGCGGGCGGGCGAGGTGCAGGATGGGGTGCACGCGCTCGCGCGCAAACGCGGACGTGAGCCATCCTTTGGTCGGCATGATGGACGGTGTGGCCGCGAACCGCGCCTGATGCTTGGAGAGCGAGTCATACGACTCGTTGACCGAGCGTACGAGGATGTCGGCGCGGCGGATGAGGGCGTCCACGTCCATGCGGGCCGCGAGGGCCTGTTCCCCGTTGGCGCCGAGGGCCGCGAGCGAGTCGCGTTCGGACCAGGCGCCGGTCGGGCCGCCGATGCCGCCCTGCTGCACCCCGGAATCGATGGGATCCAACCCGGCGAGGAGCCGCAGGTCCTGTTCGCGCTGCCCGATGCGATCGATCGTGTCGCGCAGGCCGACGAGACGCTGGCGCATGCGCCGCACCTCGTCCGCGAGGACCCGGTTCTCCCGTTCGAGAGCACGATTGCGGGTGATACTGATGCCGCGCGTAACCGCGGCGGCGCCCAGCACGGCGATCACGAGCAGCACGACGCTGCCGATCCCGATGAGCCACTTCACGACCGTATGTGGAAGCTCCACCGATCGGGATGCGCCCGATCCGTGAGGTACCAACAGGACGGTCCAGCTTCGCTCTGCGCGCTTGCGCACGGGTTTGATCACACCTCGCATCCGACGTCCGGGACGCCGTCTCTGGAGACGGCGCCCGTTCCGATCCACGACTCGAATTCCGGACAGGGCGTGGGTCCGGCTGCCGAGGGGGCTGCAATAATACGCCCCGCCGAGAGGGCCGTCAAATGCCCGCGAGTGTGACCTAAGTCACGCTTCCGCTGGCGCTAAGCACGATCCACCGCCGGCTTGGGAAAAAGAATGGGGGCCTGTCCCACAAGGCGCCCTTCTATTTCCCCTACCGCCCTGTCGAGCGATTCCCGGGCAAGATCCAGGCCCGGGCACACGACGTCCCAGATCACCCGGGCTTTCTCCGGAATGAATGGGGAGGCAAGAATAGCGAGCCGGACCACCGTGCGCGCAAGATTGGCCAGCACCTCGTCCAATTCGGCGTTCCGCCCTTCCTTAGCCTGTTTCCAGGGGGCCTGCTCGTCGACGTACCGGTTGGCCGCCGCCGCTACGCCGATGAGATGTGTGGCGCCGTCGCTCAGCCGGTAGCGGTCCATCGCTTCCGCATACCGCGCGAGCCCCTCGCGTACTGCGACGTCGAACGCCGAGCCGACGCTGCCCGGGGCCTTTGGCACCGTCCCGGCGCGGTAGCGGTGGATCATCGACAGGGCGCGGGAGACGAGGTTGCCCAAAGTGTTGGCAAGTTCCGACACATAGCGGGCGTCGAACTGCTCCCAGGAGAAGTCGCCGTCGCCCTCGAAGCCGACTTCGCGCAGCAGGAAGTACCGCAGGGCGTCGGCGCCGTAGCGATCGATTGCGTCCGACAGATTCACCCGGGTGCCGGCGGTCTTGCTCATCTTGGCGCCCGCCCACTGCACGTAGCCGTGCGCCCAGACGGCCCGGGGCAGCGGTAGCTCGGCCGCGAGGAGCATGGCCGGCCAGATCACGCAGTGGAAGCGCGTGATGCCCTTGCCCACGACGTGCAGGTCGGCCGGCCAGAGCCGCTCGTAGCCCGGCGCCGGGAATCCCGTGGCCGACAGGTAATTGATCAGCGCGTCGAACCAGACGTACACCGTCTGCTGCGGATCGCCGGGGAAGGGGATGCCCCACTGTTGCCGCTGCCGCGAGATGGAGATGTCCTGGAGCCCGCTCTCGAGAAGACGCAGGACCTCGTTGCGGCGGATGGCGGGCTCGACGGCGAAGGTCCCGGCACGGATCACGTCGAGCACGCGGTCGCGATAGGCGCTCAGCCGGAAGAAATGATTGCGCTCCCGGGTGTGGACGAGCTCGAGGGTGGGATGCTCGGCGCAGTGGCCATTCACGATCTGCGCGTCGGTCTTGAACTCTTCGCACCCGGTGCAATACAGGCCCTCGTATTCGGCCTCGAACAGGTCGGCGGGGCGGCGTTGGTGGATGCGCTCGAGGAACGCGGTCACGGCGGTCGCGTGACGCGGCTCCGTAGTACGAATCCAGTCATCGTGACTGCAGTGCAGCCGCTTCCAGTAGTCGGCAAACGTGCCGGCCATGCGGTCCACCCAGGCTTGCGGGGTGATCCCGCCCGCCGCCGCCGCCTGGATCACGGACTGGCTATGCTCGTCCATGCCCATCAGGAAATGCACGGCGTCACCGCGCAGCCGCCGGTACCGGGCGATGCAGTCGGCGCCGATCTTCTCGAGGGCGTGCCCGAGGTGGGGCTCGCCGTTCGAGTAGTCGATCGCCGTTGTGAGGAAGAACTTGGCCGTCACGGCTCCCCGAAGGAGCCCATGGCGAGATACTTCTCTTCGCGCCGCCGCAGCAGTTTTTCGACTTTGAGCTTGCCGAGCTGGCGGAGATGGCGGCGCAGGGCGTCGCCGAGCGTCTCGGCGGCCGCGTCGGGATCGGCATGCGCGCCCCCGGGCGGCTCCGGGAGAATCTCGTCGATCACGCCCAGATCGAGCAGGTCCTGGGGCGTGAGCTTGAGCGCCTCGGCGGCGCGCTCGCGCTGGCTCGCGTCCTTCCACAAGATCGCGGCGCACCCCTCGGGCGAAATCACCGAGTACACCGAGTTCTCGAACATGAGGACGCGGTCGGCGAGGCCCACCGCGAGCGCGCCGCCGGAGCCGCCCTCGCCGATGACGGCGGTGATGATCGGCGTGCGCAGTCCCGCCATCTCGACCAGGTTGCGTGCGATCGCCTCCGCCTGTCCCCGCTCTTCGGCGCCGAGCCCCGGGTAGGCGCCGGGCGTGTCCACCAGCGTGATGACCGGCGCATTGAACTTCTCGGCAAGCTGCATCAGGCGGAGCGCCTTGCGGTATCCCTCCGGGTGGGCCATGCCGAAGTTGCGGCGCAGGTTCTCCTTCGTGTCCCGCCCTTTCTGGTGCCCGATGACCATCACGCTCGCGCCGTTCAGCCGGGCCCAGCCACCCACGATGGCCGGGTCGTCGCGGTACAGGCGGTCGCCATGCAACTCGACGAAATCGGTGAACACCACGCGCAGGTAGTCGAGCGTGTAGGGACGCCGGGGATGGCGCGCGACCTGCACCCGCTGCATGGGCGAGAGGTTCTTGTAGATCTCGCCCCGCATCTCTGCAAGCTTGCGCTCGAGGGGCGCGATCTCCTTGGCGACATCGACCGCGGATTCACCCGCCACGCGCTTGATCTCCTCGATCTGACGCTCGAGCTCGAGCAGCGGACGTTCGAAATCCAGGGTGTGGGTAGCCATGCGGTCAGGCGGCGCGCAGGTGTACGTGTTCGGGGCCGAGGATGGAGCGCAGCGCCGCGACCAGCTCGTCCGCCGCATCGACCTTGAGCGTGCGGCTCCGGAGGCGGGCCGTGGCGCCGTTGCCGTCCCCCCATTCGACGACCACGGGAGCGGGGCCGGGATGGGCGGCGCAGAGCGCCGCGGCGGCGCGCGCGGCCTCGGGATCGGGGGGGCTCGCCGCCGACCAGGAGAGCGTCACCGCGATGGCTCCGCCGTGCCGCAACTCGTCCAGGGGGCGCGCCTGCTCCACGATGAACGGGGCGCTCTGCTCGTCCCGGTCACGCGCGCTGTAGCCGCCCGTGAAGAGCAGGGCGGCATCGGGATGGATCACCGCGCTCAGCTTGGCCCACGCTTCGGGGAAGACGAGGGCCTCGGCCGTGCCGTGAAAATCTTCGAGGATGAGCCGTGCGTACTCGGCACCGCTCTTTCTCGAGACCTGGCGCTTCACTCCCGTCACCACCGCGGCGATGCGCGCCTTCTGCGGCGACCAGGTCTCGAGCGTCGCCGTCGTGCGCGTCCCGAAAAGCTCCACCTCGGCCCGATACTTGGCGAGGGGGTGTCCGGATATGAAGAAGCCCAATACCGCCTTCTCGCGCGTCAGCCGCTCGTGCTCGGTCCAGGCAGGGACATCCGGCACGGGCGAGGGGGGACGAGGGACGGGAGCTTCTTCGCCGAAGAGGCCGTGCTGGCCCGCGGTGCGCTCGGACTGGCGGGCCTGGGCCTCGGCGAAGGCGTGGTCGAGCGCGGCGATGCGCTGCGCGCGGTGCGCGCCGCCGTCGAGTGAGTCGCACGCGCCGGCATCGATCAGGGCCTCGATCACCCGGCGGTTGCACAAGCGCAGGTCGATGCGGTCGCACAGGTCCACGAGGCCCGTGTACCGGCCGGCCTCGCGGCCGGCGAGAATCGAGGCGATCGCGCCCTGGCCCACGTTCTTGATCGCGCCGAGCCCGAAGCGGATCCGCCGCTCGCCGACGACGGTGAACTTGAACCCCGACTCGTTGACGTCGGGCGCCAGGACCTCGAGCCCGAGCTCGCGGGCCTCGGCGATGTACTGGACCACCTTGTCGGTATCGCCGATTTCCGACGAGAGGAGCGCGGCGAGGAATTCGGCCGGGTAGTGCGCCTTGAGCCAGGCGGTTTGGTAGGAGAGCACCGAGTACGCGACCGAATGCGACTTGTTGAACCCGTAGCGGCCGAACGTCTCGATCTGCGCGGCGATCTCCTGGACGGTCTTCCTGGCATGCCCTTGCGCCACGGCGCGCTCGACGAACCGCCCCAGCTCTTCCTTAATGAGATCCTTGTCCTTCTTGCCGACCGCCTTGCGCAGCACGTCGGCTTCGGCGAGTGAGAAGCCGGCGAGCACGTTGGCGATGCGCATCACCTGCTCCTGGTAGGTGATCACGCCGTAGGTGGGCGTGAGGATTTCCTCCAGGGCGGGGTGCGGATAGCGCACGGCCTCGCGGCCGAGCTTGCGCTGGATGAAGTGCAGATGCATGCCGGTGTCGAGCGGCCCCGGCCGGAGCAGGGCGTTGGTAGCGACGAGGTCGTCGAACCGGTCGCACTTCATGTTGCGGAGGCAGTCGGTGGCGAGCGGCGATTCGAACTGGAAGACCCCTGCCGTCCGGCCCGAGCGCAACAGGGCATAGACCTCGGGGTCCTCGAGTTCGAGCGCGTCCAGGTCGATCGTCACGCCACGCCGCTCCCGCACCATCTCCACCGCGTCATGCAGCGCCGTGAGGGTCTTCAAGCCGAGGATGTCGATCTTGAGCATCCCGGCGGCCTCGAGCGCGACCATGTCGTACTGCGTGATGATGGCGTCGGGCTCCTGGGGCGCGAGGCAGACGGGCACGTAGTCCGAGAGCGGTCCCGGTGCGATCACCATCCCGGCGGCGTGGACCGAGGCGTGGCGGGCGAGGCCTTCGATGCGAGTGCCCAGGTCGAGCACCTTGCGAATGCGTTCGTCCTGGCGGGCGAGCGCTGCCAGCTCGGGGGCCCGCTCGGCCACCTCCGCCAGGGTGAGGTTCACGCCCGGGCCCGCGGGGATGAGCTTGGTGCACCGATCCACCTCGCCCGCCTCGATGCGCAGGGTGCGCGCCACATCGCGGAATGCGGCGCGCGCCTTCAGCGTGCCGAAGGTGATGATCTGTCCGACCGATTCGCGCCCGTACCGCTCGCGCGCATACTGGATGATCTCGCCCCGCCGCTCGAAGCAGAAATCGAGGTCGATATCGGGCATCGAGATGCGCTCCGGATTCAGGAAGCGCTCGAACAGGAGATCGAACCGCAGCGGATCGATCTTGGTGATGCCCAAAGCGTACGCCACGAGCGACCCGGCGGCGGAGCCGCGGCCCGGTCCCACCGGGATGCCGCGGTCGCGCGCGGTCTTCATGAAATCGTAGACGATGAGGAAGTACCCGGCGTAGCCGGTGCGCGTGATGACGTCGAGCTCGTAGTCGAGCCGCGCGGCGGCCTCGGCCGGCAGGGGGTCGCCGTATCGCGCCAGCGCCCCGGTGCGCGCGAGGTGAACGAGCAGGGCGTCGTCGGACGCGAACTCGGCGGGCCGGGGGAACTGAGGCAGGAAGTAGCGCTTCTCAAAGTCCAGCTCGCAGCCCTCGGCCACCCGCGCCGTCTCCGCGATGACCTCCGGATGCTGGGGGAAGAGCGCCCGCATCTCCGCCTCGGACTTGACGTAGCTCTCCTGGCCCACGAACCGGAACCGGTTCGGGTCGTCCAGATCCTTGCCCGTGCCGATCGCGAGCAGGACGTCGTGCGCCTCGGCGTCCTCCTTCCGCAGATAGTGCGCGTCGTTCGTCGCGACCACCGGCACGCCGAGATCGGCCGAGAGGCGGAACATGCCGTCGGCGACGAGACGTTCCTCCGCGATGCCGTGATTCTGCACCTCGAGCCAGAACCGGTCCGGTCCGAACACCTGCGCGAGCCACTGTGCGCTCGCCTTCGCCTGCTCGTAGTTGCCCTGCCGCAGGTACAGCGAGATCTCTCCCGAGAGGCACGCGGCGAGGCACACCAGTCCTTCATTGTGGCGCTCGAGCACCTCCCGGTCGATGCGCGGGCGGCGGTAGAACCCCTCGAGGAATCCGATGGACGAGAGCTTGATGAGGTTGGCGTAGCCCGTGCGGTTCTTGGCGAGCAGGACGAGGTGGGAGTAATCCGCCGGCGCGCCGGACAGCTTCTCGCGGCGCTGCCGGCTGCCGAACGCGAGGTAGGCCTCGAAGCCCAGGATCGGGCGGAGCTGGCGCGCTCTCGCCTCGTCGTAGAACAGGCGCGCGCCGTGCAGGTTGCCGTGATCGGTGAGGGCGATCGAGTCCATCCCGAGGCCGCGGATCCGGTCGAGCAGGTCCGGGATGCGGTTCGCGCCGTCGAGGAGAGAGTACTCGCTGTGCGTGTGGAGGTGAGCGAACGGCATTGCGGCTAGCGCGCCCGCTGCGCGAGCTCCTCGAGCACGCGTTCCAGCGGGAGCTGCTTCGCTTCGAGCAGCACGAGGAGATGATAGAGGAGATCGGCGGCCTCGCTCGTCAACCGCGCCCCGTCCTCGCTCGTCGCCGCCACCACCGTTTCCACCGCTTCCTCGCCCACCTTCTGGGCGACCTTGCTCACGCCTTCGGCCAGCAGGCGGGCGGTGTAGGAGGCCGCCGGCCTGGTGCGCGCGCGGTCTGCGATGGTGCACGCGAGCCGCGTGAGCACGCCGCCGGTGGGTTCGCCGAAGCATGTGGGCGAGCCGGTATGGCAGGCGGGGCCCTGCTGGCGCACGACGTAGAGCACCGCGTCGCCGTCGCAGTCGACCCGCACGTCTTCAACCACCTGTTTGTGTCCGGAGGTTTCGCCCTTGCGCCACAGCGTGCCGCGGCTACGGCTGTGGTAGTGGGCCTCGCCCGTCTCCCGCGTCCGCGTGAGCGCCTCGCGGTCGGCGTAGGCCACCATCAGCACCTCGCCGGCCAGGGCGCTCTGAGCGACGACGGGGACGAGTCCGTCGTCCCCGAAGTTCACGGCCGCAAGCCAGTTTTCGCTACTCACTTCGGGAAGTTATCGGCGCCCGCGTGCATTGTCAAAAGCCCCGCGCTGCGGATAAGTTGCGCGCCATGCTGTGGCTCGCGAGCGCGTGCGTGCTGATGGTGACGATGGGCGCGCTGCATCACTTCACGGCGGCGAGCCCGCTCGCCGCGCGCGCGACGCTCGCGCTCGGTTTTCTGTTGATCGCCGCGTGGCTCGGCGGCGAGCTGGCCGCACGACGGCGCCTGCCGCGCGTCGTCGGCTACCTCTGCATCGGGTTGTGCGTGGGACCCGCGTGGCTCAACCTCGTGCGCGTGGACGAGGTTGCCGCGTTGCAGTTCTTCGCCGACGCCGGCATCGCGCTGTTCGCCATCATCGCCGGAACCGAGCTGGCGCGCGTGGCCCGATCGCCCGAGCGGATCGCGCTGGCGCGCGTGGCCGGCGCCGCGATGGGCCTCCCCTTTGCCGCCGTCGTGCTCGTCGTGCTGAGCGTGAGTCGCTGGTTTCCCCTCACCGCGCACCAGTCGTTCGGCAACGCCGTCGGCGTGGCGCTCGCGCTGGGCGCGGTGGCGGCGGTTGCGTCGCCGGTGATGAGCGTGGTCGCCGAGGATGCACGGCCGCCCGGGCCGTTCGCTCGCGCGATGATCGGCGTGGCCGCCGCGCAGGACGTCGCCCTGCTGCTCGTGCTGTCGCTCGTCCTGCTCGTCGCCCGCCCGCTCGCGAGCCCCGGCGCCCTGAACGTCGCGGCCGCGGCCGGCGCGTTGCTGCGTTGGGGCGGCTCGCTCGCGGCCGGCGGCGCGCTGGGGTTCGTGCTGGCGGAATCCGGGGTGTTCGCCGGCGCCGGAGGGAATAAGGAAGGAAGGGCCGGCGTAACACCGCTCGTTCTGGCGATCGCGTGCCTCCTGCCGATCCTGGGGCGCGCCCTCGAGATCGAGCCGCTGCTCGTGGCCTTGGCGGCCGGGTTCGCCGCGTATTGGCGGGGGCTGGACCTCGGGGCAACCGTTGGGCGGGTTCTCAATTGGGACGGGGTGCAGGGGCCGGGGGGTGAGGCGGTTCAGCCTGTCACGGCAGCCTGTTTCGGGATCGCGGGTGCCGGACTGCAGTTTGGTGCGCTCGAGGACTTGTGGCCGTGGGTAGTCTTGTTGGTTTGCCTGAGGGCCACGGCGCTGCGGCACGGCCTTCGCTGGGTGGGAGAGCGGGCCGGCGTGATGCCCGCCCTTGCGCGGGAGGGGTGGCTCGGGCTTATCTCTCAGTCCGGCGCCGCCCTTGGGTTGGGGCCCCTAGTCCGTCGAGCGTTTCCCGCTTTCGGGGTATCACTGGAGGCGCTGATCCTGGCTACCATCGCGATACACGAGGTGGCTGGGCCGGTGTGTTTTCAGCGGGCGCTGGCACGGGCCGCGGCACTCAAGGAGGAAGCGGATGTCGGCGAAGGTGCGGCCATTGATGGTGTTATCGGGGCTCCTGGCAGCGGCGTGCGTTGACAATGTGACCGGCCCTCCCGGGGCTCTCTGTCTCGCCAATTACTCGGCGCTCGCGCTCGCGGTCGGGGACTTCGTCGCCCTCGACCCCATCCCCACGCAGGGGTGCGTCATCTTCCCTGCCAACGGCTCGAGCACGGATTCGGCGGAGTACCTCCTCGTCCCGCAGGCCACGACCGAGGTGCCCAACCTCTCGACGACATTCAGGCTGACCGGGCAGACGGCTGCGACGGCTCTCATCGCCGCCCGTCAGGCGGGCTACGCGGCCGCGGCGGCGGCATCCGTCTCGCCCGCCGAGCGGTTTCACAGCCTGCTGCGGGAGATGGAGCGCACGCGCACGTATCCCGGGCTCTCCGGCGCGCAGGCGCCGTTCCCGACGGCGGCGCCCGCCGCGCCCGTGCGGGTTTCCGTTGGAGACCATCGCGCGTTCATGGTGCTCGCCAGCATCACCAAAGGCGGGTACACGACCGTCAACGCGACAGCTCAGAGTGTCGGCCAACACGTGGCGATCTTCGTGGACGATGTGGTGCCTGCGGGCGGGCTGACCACGACGGACATCGACGCCCTGCGCGACGCGTTCGAGCAGAGGCTCTATCCGGCGGACACGGTGGCGTTCGGGCGCGAGTCGGACATCGACGGCAACGGCCTCGTGATCGTGCTGATGACCGGCGTCGTGAACAAGCTCGTCACCGCGACGCAATGCCAGACCACCGGGTATGTCGCGGGGTTCTTCTTCGGCGCGGACATCGATCCCGCGACCGCGTATGTCGTGAACGACGGCGAGGTGTTTTACACGATGGTGCCGGATCCGTCCGGTACCCTCTCCTGCAATCACTCAATTGCGCAGGTCAAGCGGGTGGTCCCCGGCACGCTGATCCACGAGTTCCAGCACATGATCAGCTACAACCATCATGTGCTGCAGCAGCCCCCCGCGGCGCGGAAGGCCGAGGTCCTGTGGCTGAATGAAGCACTGTCGCACTATGCGGAAGAGCTGGGCGGGCGCGCGTACCTCCCGGATACGGCCACGTTCTGCAACTACATCGAAGGCGACCTGAACAACGCGGCGGGGTATCTGTCCGCGTCGGGGAGCCACCCGCTGGTGGATACGTCGGGCCTCGGCGGGTTGGAGGAGCGGGGCGCGGGCTGGCTGTTCGTGCGCTATCTGGTCGACCAGTTGGCCACTGATACGTCGACCGCGGCCCAGGGCGTGGTGACGCGGCAACTCGACAATACCGCGCTCACGGGGACGAACAACGTCGCGCAGTTGACGGGGGTGTCGTGGGCGACGACGGCCGGGGCGTGGGCGCTTGCCCTCTGGGCGTCGGATCTGCCGGGCTTCACGGCGAAGCCCTCATTGCGGTACAAGAAGTGGGCGTTTCGGACCGCGTACCCGAAGCTCAGCGCCTACTGCGGCAGTCTGAATCCGCCAATTCCGATCCCCTCGACGTTCCCGCTGTCGGCGACGGCCGTCCCCGGGACGGGCGTCAACGTGTCCGGTACGATGATCGCCGGCTCGGGAGCGACCTACCAGCGCGCCCTGCAGGGATTGAGCGGTGCCAAGTTCGACGTGCTCTTCAGTGACCCGACGGGCGGGCAGCTTAAGGCGACGGTGTTGCCGCGCCTCAACGTGCTGCGCATCCGCTGAAACAGAGGAAAGACCCGATGCTCAGGAAGACTTGGTCGTACGGCAAGTTTTGGCCGATGGTACTCATCGCGGCGTGCGGCGGGGCGGACCCGGTCACGCCGAGCCTCGCCATGTGCGGCCCCGGCGTGCCGGCCGTTTTGCTGGGTCCCGGAGAGAGCGTCGCGCTCGACCCGCTGACGACGAATGGTTGCGCGATCTTTCCCGCGAACCCCTCGAGTACGGACTCGGCCGAATACCTTGTCGTGCCTCAGGCGGCGACTACGAGTCCCGACTTTCACTCGAGCTTCAAGCTGGTCGGCGGAGCGCTCGCGGCCGCCGCGCCTCCCGTCGCCGCGGCGATGGAGGGCGCGCCGATCTCGATTGCGCAGCAGTTCCACGATCGGCTGCGACTGATGGAGCAGGACCGCTCCTTCCCAACGCCTGCGCGCCCGTCGCGTATCGCCGGGCCGCAGCCAAACTCGACGCCGTACCCGTGCCCTGTCACCGTCGGAGGCCAGTGCACGTTCATAGTGATTGGGAATCTGACGAACATCCAGATCACCCGGAACGTGACGGCCACAGCCCAGACCGTCGGCCAACACGTCGTGATCTACGTCGACAACAGCGCGCCGACCCCCGGCATCTCGACCGCGCAGCTCGACTCGCTGCGGAACACCTTCGACACGCTGCTCTACGCCGTAGATACGACCGCGTTCGGACGGGAGTCGGACGTGGACGGCAACGGCAAGGTCATCGTCCTGATGACCGGTGTGCTCAACAGCCTCGTCACCGAAACGCAGTGCAACACGAGCGGCTATGTCGTGGGCTTCTTTTTCGGAGCGGACATCGACCCCGCGTTCTACTCGTCCTGGAACAAGGGAGAGGTCTTCTACTCGATCGTCCCCGACTCGAACCGCACCCTGTCTTGCACGCATCCGGTCAGCCAGGTGATGCGCGTGCTGCCGCTCACGTTCGCGCACGAATTCCAGCACATGATCAGCTATAACCAGCACGTGCTGCTCAAACATGCATCACCGGAAGAGCTGTGGTTGAACGAGGGGTTGTCGCACTACGCGGAGGAGCGTAGCGGGCGCGCGTTCCTGGCGGCGGGTGACAGCACGCACTTCTGCGTGCACGTCAAGGCCGACCTGTACAACTTCGGGCTGTTCGTCCAGAACCCCGGCAAGACCGGACTCGTCACGCTCACCGGGCTCGGCACCCTGGACGAGCGTGGCGCCTGGTGGTCCTTCGTACGATTCCTCGTGGACCAGTTCGCCGCGGACACGTCGCTCGCGGCGGGGGATGCCTTCACGCGGTCGCTCGTCCAGACGAACCTGCGGGGCACGAGCAACATCACTACGGTGACAGGGCAGTCGTTCGATGTCCTGTCGCGGCGGTGGTTGCTCGCGAACTACGTGTCGGACCTGCCGGGCTTCACCGCGGCCCCGACGATGAAGTACAAGCATTGGGCCTTCCGAACGGCCTATCCTGCGATCAATGCGTCGTGTCCCGATCCGCGGGCGCCGCTGCCGAACGCCTATCCCCTCGCGCCGGCACCGATAGCGGGAGCCGGCATCAGCGTGGCCGGCACCATGTACGCGAGCTCGGCCGGCACGTATCAGCTCGCGGCACAGCCGCCCGCCGGCTCCCCGTTTACGCTGCTGCTCAGCGACGGCGCCGGCGCCGCGCTGCAGCAGACCGTGACGCCCCGGCTGCAGGTCATCCGAATCCGGTGAACCGGGCGGCCGGCCGGCCGTGCCGTCAGGCGGTGGTCGCGCTCGCCGCGTTCTCGCTCGTCATACCCGGCCCGCTCATCGCCCAGTCGGAGGATGGCGTCGCCGTGCTTCCAGGCTCGGCTCGCTCCGCGGGCCTTGGGGGAGCCGGCGTGGCGCTGGTCGGCGACGCGGGCAGCATGTTCGCGAACCCGGCGGGGCTCGCCACCATCCGTAACGTCGCCGTCGAGGGATTCTACGAACGTCGTCCCGACGACCACACCGTCTCGGCGGGCGCCGCGGCCACGCGCGTCGGGCGGTTCAACTACGGCGCCGGCGTCCTCGCGCTCACGCCGCCATCCGGCACGGCGCAGAAATCCGACGTCCTCGCGGTCTCCAGCCTCGTCTTCCGGTTTGGCCTCCTCGCCCTCGGGGGGTCGGTGAAGTTCGTCCGCCAGACCGTGGCCGGAGTGGAGCAGAACACGTGGGCCGGCGATGCGGGCATCGCCATCGCCCTCTTCGACATCTTCGCGCTCGCCGCGAGTGTGCAGAACATCGGCGGCGATCTGGGCGACGGGACGCACCTGCCACACCGCACCCGCGCGGGCCTGACGCTCAACTACGTCGACCCACAGGGCTCGCTCCGGCTGCTGACGACGCTCGAAGGGCAGTGGCAGACCGGACGCAGCGCCGTGCTCGTGGTGGGCGCCGAGGGCGGCATCAGGGCAGGGGGCATCGGTATTCTGGGTCGCGTCGGCGCGACCGGGCAGCCCGAGCCTACACCCGAGTCCGCGATCTCCGTGGGCGGGGGCCTCGAGCTGGGCCGCGTTCACCTCGACTACGCCTACCGCGCGAGCGACAATCCCGGCGGAGGCACCCACCAGGTCGGGATCCGATGGACGCCGTAGACGAACGGCGGCAGGGCTCTCCGAACTGGGGGCGCGTGATCCGGCGGCTTGGCGCGTGGGTGGTGCTCGGCGTCCCCACGGCGCTCGTGGCTACGCTCGTATTCAGTACCGAGGCCCGCTACCTGGCGCGCGCGGGAATCGAGGAAGGCCGCATTCTCCTCAAGCGGCGCTCGATCCAGCAGCTCATCGCAGACCCCAAGACTCCCGCCGATCTGCGCGCCCGTCTCGAGCTGGTGCTCGCGGCGCGGGCGTACGCGGCCGATTCGCTGCGCCTGTCGGCCGGCGAGACGTTCACCACCTATGCGGACGTCGGCCGCGACACGTTGCTCCTGCTCCTGACCGCGAGCCAGCGCGACAAGTTGCGCGAGTACACGTGGCGCTACCCGATCGTGGGGGTGGTGCCCTACAAGGGGTTCTTCGACGCGGCGCGCGCCCGCGAGGCCGCGACGGAGCTCGACCGCGAGGGATACGACATCTATCTCCGGCCCGCGGACGCCTTCTCGACACTCGGCTATTTCAGCGATCCGCTGTTGTCCACGGCGGCCGACCGCGATTCGGTCGAGCTCGTGGCGATGGTGGTACACGAGCTGGCGCACAACACGCTATACGTGAAAGGGCAGACCGCGTTCAACGAAAGCTTCGCGAGCTTCGTGGGCTACCGGGGGGCGCAGGCGTTCTTCCGAGCCCGCGGCTCGACGGCGGCGGCCGAGCGCGCGGCGGCGCGCTGGCGGGACGAGCGGACGCTCGACGTGTTCTACGCTGAGCTCGCGCGCCGGCTGGATTCGGCGTACGCGGGGAGCAAGGGCCCGGCGCGCGCCGCCCGGGCCCGGGCCACGCTGTTCCGCTGGGCGCGGACCCAGCTCACCGGCGCGGTCGGGCAGTCGCTCGAGACGTATGACTGGCGCCGGTTTGCGGGCGCGCGGCTCAACAACGCCGTTGTGATGGCCCAGCGGCTGTACCGAATGAACCTGAACCTGTTCGACGAGATCTATCTTCAGAACAATGCCGATATCACCGAGTCGATCCGGGCGATCGAAGTCCGGATCTTCACGCAGCCGGGGCAGGATCCGTATCAGGCGTTGTATTCGCGGCCGGGGATGCCGCCTTGAGGGGTGAAGCGACGGTGGGGTGAAGCGACGGTGCGGTGAGGCGACGGTGGGATGAAGCGACGGTGGGAACAGGCGATCGTCAGCTGTCGGCGGGTCTGCGCGCTGCCGTTCCCCGAATCGTTTCGCATAGGTGCCATGTGAGTCGGTTCGCGTGTGTCCGCAATCGGTCAAGCTCCTCTACCAACAAACCGCCTCGTCCCACCCCCGCCCTATCCCACCGTCGCCTTACCCCACCGCCGCCTAATTCCCTCTCAGCCGCTCCGCCTCCGCGACTCTCTGCAGCGCGATCGCATACGCCGCCGTGCGAAACGTGGTCCCCTTGTCCTTCGCCAGGTCGCGCACTCCCGCGTAGGCCTTGGTGATGGTCGCGTGGAGCTCCCGGTTCACCTGCTCGTGGGTCCAGCGGTACTGCTGGAGATTCTGCGCCCACTCGTAGTAGCTGACAGTGACTCCGCCGGCATTGGCGAGGAAGTCGGGGATGACCGGGATGCCGCGATCCGCAAGGATCAAGTCGGCGGTGGGCGTGGTGGGCTCGTTCGCGGCTTCGACGACGACCTTGCAATCGAGCGTCCGCGCATTGGCCTCCTTCGTGATCACGCCGCCGAGTGCGGCCGGGACGAGCCAGCCGCACGGAATCGTCCAGAGCTCCTCGTTCGTGATCGCTTTCCCGCTGGGCCAGGCGGACACGGGCTTGCGCGCGGCGGCGTGCTGGAGCAACCCCGGGATGTCGAGGCCCTGATCGTTGTAGATGCCGCCGTCCACATCGGACACGGCGACGACTTTCGCGCCCGCTTCGGCGACGAGGAGGCGCGCGAGGTGGCTCCCCACGTTGCCAAAGCCCTGAATGACTACGGGACTGCCCTTGAGCGGGATCCCGAAGTCGCGGGCGTATTCCATCATCACGTACATGACGCCGCGGCCCGTGGCCTCCTCGCGGCCGAGCGAGCCGCCGAGCGAGATCGGCTTCCCGGTGACGGCAGCGGGCGTGTAGCCGTGGCGGCTCGAGTACTCGTCCAGGATCCAGGCCATTACCTGCGCGTTGGTGTTGACGTCGGGAGCCGGGACGTCGCGGTAGGGGCCGAGCACGATGGAGATGCGCTGCGTGAAGCGACGGGTGAGGCGCTCGAGCTCGAGCGTCGACAGGTTGCGCGGGTCGACGGTCACGCCGCCCTTCGAACCGCCGAACGGGATGTCCATGAGCGCCGTCTTCCAGGTCATGATCGTGGCGAGACCGAGGACTTCGTCGTGGTCTGCATCGGGATGGTAGCGAATGCCGCCCTTGCAGGGACCGCGCGCGCCGTTGTGTTGAATGCGGTAGCCCGTGTACACCTCGATGCGGCCGTCGTCCATGCGCACGGGGACCTCGACCTGCACCTCGCGGAACGGGGTGATCAGGATCCTGCGCATGTAGGCGTCGAGTTTGATGAGGTCAGCCGCGCGGTCGAACTGGCTCGCGACGATCGCCTTCCCGGACATGGACGCCCGAGGCGTGGGCGCGGTGGGCATCGGCTGGGCGGCGTCTTGCCTAGGCGGGGCGCAGGCGGCGCCCGGCGGTGCGCGCCGCGGGAACCTGAGCGTCGGTGAGCGCGCGGGCCGTATTGGGCATGCTGGGGCGACGGACACCCTGGTCGGTCAGAACGCCGATCACGTCGGCGCCACTCGAGGCGCCGGGAGGCGTCTCGACCGGATGCTCGAGCACGAGTGCGAGGCCCGCGGCCTCGCGGCCCAGCGTCTGGGTCAGGGTTTCCCAGGCAGGCTCCGCGGGGAGGGGCCGCGGCGCGACGACGAGCGGACAGGCGGCGACGTCCAGGTCGTCGCGGGGGGCGAGGGGCGCGCGCAGCGCCTCCGCGAGGGCGCGCCAGGCTCCGAGGGTCGGTCCCAGGGCAATCACCTGGCCGAACCGCCACCCGGCATCGGTCGCTACTTCGGCAAATGCCTTGATCAACGCCTCGTCGCTCGGCGCCACGGGTCCCGGGTCCGGCGCCAACACAATGGTGCCCGTGTCGGCGAACCAGCGTTCGGCGGTGTTCAGGTCCTCGGGCCGGCGCGGCGCGAAGCCCGCGTAGCGGCGCGTGGCAAGGATCTCGCGTTCGGCGCCAGCGCGCTGCTCGTCGTGCTCGCCCGTCTGCGCGGCGGCCTCGAAAGCGACCTCGGCGGCCTGGTAGCGGCCAGCGTCGCGGAGAACGCGACCCCGCAGCTGCAGCGTTTCGGTGTGCGGCTCCAGCGCGAAAGCGCGGTCGAGCGCGAGCAGGGCGCGATTGCGGTCGCCGAGGCGGTAGGCCGCATAGCCCAACTCGTGCCAGGCGAGTCCCAATTCGGGGTCGCGCTCGATCGCCTGCTCGAGCGCGCCGAGCGCGTCGCGGAAGCGTCCCAGCTCGATCAGGCCGGCGCCCTGGAGCGCGAGTGGGAACGCGGCGGGGCCGAAGTGGCCGAGCGCGGCTTCCGCGAGGCGCAGCGCGTCCTCACGCCGGTCGTGACTGCGCAGCAGCTCGAAGCATTCGGCCCAGCAGGCCTTCAGGTCCGGCTGCGCGGCGAGCACGCCGCGATACGCACGTTCGGCCTCGGCGATGCGACCCTGCTGCGCCAGCCAGCGTGCGCGGGCCATCGCGCGCTCGCTCGGCGCGTCGGGGAAGAGATCGTACGATGCGGTGGTGCGCATGGTGATGGTGAAGGAATCTACCCCCGCCCGGGTCGCTGGCTAGTTGCGCCCGAATTCCGTGACTAGATTGTCGCGCGATGGATACCGAGCGAAAGTTGCGCGAGCTGACGGAGTTCCTCCGCATTCCGTCGGTGTCGACATTGCCGGCGCACAACGCCGACTGCCGGCGCGCCGCGGAGTGGGTGGGGAAGGAATTGTTGCGACTCGGCTGTCGCAACGTCGCCTATCTGGACGACGACCAGCATCCCGTCGTGTGGGGCGAGGGGCCGGAGGTTCCCGGTGCGCCGACCCTCCTGATCTACGGTCATTACGACGTCCAGCCGCCCGATCCACTGGGCGAGTGGACCACGCCGCCGTTCGAGCCCGCCGTGCGCAACGGCCAGTTGTTCGCGCGGGGCTCAGCGGACGACAAGGGCCAGGTGTTCTGTCTCTTGAAGGCGGTCGAAGCGTGCGGCCGCCCGCCCGTGAATTTCCGCTTCCTGATCGAAGGAGAAGAGGAATTCGGCAGTGCGGTGTTGTTCCGGCTGCTCGAGCGCGAGCCCGAGCGCACCCGGGCCGACGCGGTGCTCGTCGCCGACATGTCGTACGTCGCTCCGGGGTGGCCGGCGGTGTACACGACGTTGCGCGGCCTGTGCTACGCGGAAATCACGGTGCGCACCGCCAAGACGGACCTGCATTCGGGAGAGTACGGGGGTGCAGCGCCGAATGCGCACGAAGAGCTGGCGCGGCTGCTCGGCCGACTGAAGACCCCGGACGGCAAGGTTCAGGTCCCGGGGCTGTACGCGGCGGTCAAGCCGCCTTCGAAAGCTGAGCTGGCCACGTGGCGCAAGCTGCCGTTCAAGGAAGCCGAGTTTCTGAAGCGGCGCGTCCAGGCGAAGGCGCTCACCGGACTCAAGCGCTACTCGGTGCTCGAGCGCCTGTGGGCGCTGCCGACGTTCGAGATCCACGGGATCAAGGGCGGCTTCACGGGCGAGGGGGCGAAAACGGTGATTCCCGCCGAGGCGACGGCGAAGGTGAGTCTGCGTCTCGTGCCGAACCAGAAGTTGAAGACCGTCGAGCGCCAGCTCGCTGCTGCGGTGAAGCGGTTCACTCCCAAGTACGTCACGTCAACGGTCACGTTCCTGCACGGGGCGGACCCCGCGCAGGTACGCCTGACGCACCCGGCGTTCAAGCTGCTCGACCAGGCGTTCCGTGAAGTGGTGGGGCGGGGGACCGTGCCCGCGCGAGCGGGGGGTTCGATCCCCATTGTGCCGGCGCTCGGCAAAAGCGGCGCGCCAGTGATTCTCACGGGGATCGGGTTGCCGGACGATCGGCTGCACGCGCCGAACGAGAAGCTCGACCTGAAGCAGTTATGGGACGGGATCGAGGTGTTCAAGCGGTTCTACGAGCTTCTGGGAAGCATGAAGACGGGCTAGTTCATGGCTCACGGTGAGTCCCATCGCGCCGGCCGCGTCAGCTGGCTCCGGGCGGCCGTGCTCGGAGCCAATGACGGGCTGATTTCGACCAGCAGCCTCGTGGTCGGCGTTGCGGCGGCGCAGACGGGACGGGGTCCGGTGTTGCTCGCCGCGGTCGCGGGCATGGTGGCGGGAGCGCTCTCGATGGCCGCGGGTGAGTACGTATCGGTGAGCTCGCAAGCCGATACCGAGCGGGCCGATCTCGCCCGCGAGCGCCGCGAGCTCGCTGCATCGCCCGAGCTCGAGCGGGCGGAGCTCGCGGGCATCTACGTCAGCCGCGGTCTCACGCCGGCGCTGGCTGGGCAGGTGGCCGAGCAGCTGATGGCGCACGACGCCCTCGGCGCGCACGCGCGGGACGAGCTCGGTCTGTCGGAGATCACCCGCGCCCGACCCATTCAGGCGGCGCTTGCGTCCGCCGGCGCGTTCGGCACAGGGGCCGCACTGCCCGTTGCGCTCGCCGCACTCGTCCCCCTCGGCGCCGTGACGCCCGCCGTCGCTGCGAGTTCGCTCGCCCTGCTCGTCGTGCTCGGCGCCACGGCTGCCCGCCTGGGCGGAGCGCCGCTCGCCAGGGGGGCGCTGCGGGTGGCGTTCTGGGGCGCGGTCGCGATGGGGTGCACGGCACTCGTGGGTCGCCTGTTCGGCGCGCCGGCGTGATCGCAATGACGTGCAGTCCGGACGGCACGCCACGGCCGTAGTTCCCCAAGGTGCAATATCTGTCAAGCGGTCGTGTGCCTACGCTTGGTACGCCGACGCGCCCGTAACCCCCGCCCCGAGGATCCGCCCAACGTGACTCGCGCAGCGTTCGCGGTCGTCTGCGCTCTGCTCATCGCCCCATCGGCCTGGGCCCAAACACCGCCCGTGGTGGATCCGGCTGCCGGCAACGTTCCTTCGATCGACGCGCCGGACGAGCCCGGGGACGGCGCGCATAGTGGTGCGGAAAAAGGGCCCACCCCGATCGTCGCCCCGATCCCGTTCAAGAACTCCCAGATCGGCTGGGGTGGTGTGCTGATGCTCGGACTGATTCACCGGTTCGAGGCCGACACGACGATCAAGCCGTCCACCGGAGCCGTGATGGGCCTCGCGAGCGAGAACGGCTCGTGGGGCGTAATGGGGCTCGAGATCGCGCGGTTCAAACGGGACACGTGGCGCGCGCGCTTCGTGGCGGGCTACCTCGACTTGAAATACGACTTCTACGGGGTCGGGATCGATGCGGGGGAAGCCGGGCGTTCGGTGCCGCTCGATCAGACGTTGTTCATGGCGGCCGGCGTCGTCATGCGCCGTGTGGTGAGCGATCTGTACCTGGGCGCGTCGATCACGTTCATGCAAACGGACGTCGCCCTCCGCGACACGACGGGTCTGGCGGAGCTGCCATTCGTCCCCGACCAGTCACGCGCGAACCTGCTGGCCCCGGGACTCGTGGCCGAATTCGACTCGCGGAACGACGACTATTGGCCGTATCGGGGATCGCTCGCGCAGGCCAAGGGAAACTTCTTCGTCACGAACACGGGAGAGTCCGGCACATTTCAGCGCTACGCGGCGGCATGGTCGTGGTACAACGGGCTGCGTGGCCGTACCCTGGTGCTCGTGACGAACGTCAACGTTTGTGCGGCCCCGGGGGACCCGCCGTTCTATGGGCTGTGCTCGCTCGGCATGCCCCGGTTCGCGCTGCGCGGTTACACGCAGGGACGCTATCGGGACCGCTACGCGAATGTGGTGCAAGCCGAGCTGCGCGGCCACACCGCGGGTCGTTTCGGCGCGACGCTGTTCGGGGGCTTCGGGCAGGTGGCCGATGGAATCGGGGACATAACGAACGCGAAAGTGCTGCCGGCCGGCGGTGTGGGCTTGCGATTCCAGCTGGCGCGGAAATTCCCGATGCACATGCGCCTGGACTACGCGTGGGGACGGGACGGCGGGCTCCTGTACTTTGCCGTGGGCGAGGCGATGTAGGTGATCACCTCGCTCTGGTTTCGGATCTGGTTCCGACCCCGAGCCGCAATTCGCGAGGCCGTGAATATCGGCGCCCTTCGGAGCGCAGCGCTGTTCGCGATGGCCTCAGGCGTCGTGCAGTCCTTTGTAGCGGCTGCGAACCATCATGTCGGGGCCGGTACCTCGGCACTCTTGATCATACTGATCGCGTTTGCGGTCGGCGCCGTCTGGGGTCTGTTCCAGTTGGGGCTCCTGACCACGCTGCTCCATATCGTGGGGCGCTGGACCAACTCGCCGGGGTCGTTCTGGGATCTGTGCACGGCCGTGGGGTGGGCCAGCGTGCCGGTGACCGCGGCGCTCCCTCTGTGGCTCCTCGCGACGGCCATCCTCGGCCGGCTGGTATTCGTGGATCCACAGGATGTCGCGTGGACCAACCTCGCACACATGCTGCTCGTCGCCTTGGTTGCGCTCGGCACGGCGGTTTGTCTCGCTTGGTGGTGGGTGGTCCTCGCGAAAGCGGTGGCCGAGGTGCGACAGATCAGCACGTGGGCGGCCTTCGGACATCTCGGGCTCGGGCTGGCCGTGCTGGGGCTTGCGGGCCTATTCCTGGCTCTCGCCGGACTGCTGGTCATGCGGGTCATGCACGGCTCTCACCCCACCGAGAGCACGGTCTTGCGAATGTGATCCCGTGCACGTCGGCCGGGACGTGGCGCACGTATCGAGCACTTTCGCTGGCATACGAGGGCTTGCCGGCGCTGAGGCGTTCTAGCGGCGCCGATTCTCTGGGGTAGAATTGCCTTGTGTTAAAGAGAGGCACGACAGCGCCATCCTCGCGGTGTCTCGATCATTCCCGTCTCACAGGAGAACGTCCCGATGCTCCTTCCAGTGCAGGCGGCAACGCCGCCCAGCCAGGGCCTCATCGCGATATTCGTGATCGGCCGCATTCTCTTCGCCTGGATCTTCATCATGTCGGGGATTGCCCATCTCACGCAGGCGCAGGCGATGAGCCAGTACGCGGCGATGTTCAAGGTCCCGCAGCCCAAGCTCGCCGTGATTGTGAGCGGGTTCATGGTGCTCGCCGGCGGCCTGAGCATCCTGCTCGGTGTCTACGTCGAGGCCGGGACCACGCTGCTCGTGCTCTTCCTCATCCCCGTGGCCGTCTACATGCATCCGTTCTGGGGCGTGTCCGATCCCATGCAGGTCGCGGCACAGCGGGCGCACTTCATGAAGAACATGTCGCTTGCGGGCGCGGCCCTGCTCATCTGCTATTTCTCCAAGATGGCTCCGGATGCGTGGGTGCTGGCCGTGCGCAGGTGAACGCTTGCGCGGCGCCGCCGCACGCGGTATATCGCCACGCGCCGTTCCCGTTCACCACACCGATTTGAGGAGGACGACGATGATCCGGGGTTTGCGTCTCTGTGCGGTGCTTGGCGTGCTGGCGGTGGTTTCGCTCGACGCGCAGGAGCCGTCCGTTGATGCGCAGCTGGCCCAGGCGAAGGCGGCGCTGGCGCGGTATCAGGATCCCATCGCGGCCGTGCACGACGGGTACCTCTCGACGATCGCGTGTGTTGATTTCCCGAAGGGCGGGGGCGAGGGGGCGATGGCGTACAAGCCCGGCGCCATGGGTGTACACCTGCTCAACACGTCGTTGATCGGCCCCACGCTCGATCCGACCAAGCCGCAGGTGCTCATTTACGAACCCAACGGCGACAAGCTCGTGCTCGTCGCGGCCGAGTGGTTCCTGCCGGTGATGCCGAACATCACCGAGCCGCCGAAGGTGTTTGGCAAGTCACTCGAGGGCCCGATGGAAGGGCACGCGCCGTTCATGCCGGAGGGGTTGCATCACTGGGATCTCCACGTGTGGCTCTGGCGGGACAACCCATCCGGGATGTTCAGTCCGACGAATCCCAACGTGAAGTGCCCGAAGGCCGCGTATTCGTTCGCGGGCGACGCGCCGAAGATGGTGCCCATGCACTAGGGAATCGGCGCGGGGGCGTCCGGCAGGACCGCGGACGCCCTCGCGCCGAAGGCTTGCTCGAACCCTCGGACGACCGCGTCAACCGCCTGCTCCCGCCGCCACACGTCGCACGTCCCACGTCCCACGTCCCCCGCTTCCCGGGCTACCGATGTCATCTCCACCCCCTCGATTCCGCACGGCACGATCCTGTCAAACTCGGATAGATCCGTCGTCACGTTGAGGGCGAATCCGTGCCACGTCACCCATTGCTTCACGTGGACCCCGATGCTCGCGATCTTCCGGCCGCGGGTCCACACGCCGGTGTAGCCCGGGCGACGCTCCGCGGGGATACCGAGGATGGCGAGCGCCTCGATGAGCGCCTGCTCGAGCGCGCGCAGGTACCAGTGCACGTCGGGGCGGTGCTGCGTGAGATCGAGAATGGGGTACCCCACGAGCTGGCCGGGGCCGTGATACGTCACGTCGCCGCCGCGCTCGACCTCGACTACGTCGATCCCCGTCGCATCGAGCAGGTGCGCCTGCCGGGCGGCGCGGCCGAGGGTGACGACGGGTGGATGCTCGACGAGGAGCAGCACGTCATGCGCGAGCGTTCCGTCGATTCTCGCCCGGGCGAGCCGGCGTTGCCACGCGAGCGCCTCGGCGTAGGGGACGAGGCCGGCGTCGAGCACGGCGATCTCGCGGACGGCGGTTTCAGGCACGCGGGATTCGCTCGCTCTCGTGCGTGTCCACCGCGTCGGGCCGGGAGCCCTGGGCGGCCCAGCGGCTCGCCGCGACGCCGAGCGCGAAACTCGCCAGTCCCAATCCAATGAGCCCGGGGATCCCGAGGAGGCGGTGCACCGGCCAGGCGATGAAGGCGATCAGGAGGGCACCGACCGCCGACAGGAGACCGATGACGCCACGCTGCGCGATGTTGTCGAGCGCGCCACTCTTGCGCCAGCCGAATGCCGCGCCGACCGCGAGACCGGCGAACGTCCCCACCAGCACGGGATCCTGGGCGCTCTCTTCGTAGTTGATGCCGGGAAAGTGGCGCTCGAGCGTGCGCACGAGGATGAGCGCGGCGACGATGGTCGCGCCGCCCGTTCCGGCACCCGAGCCGAGCGCGCCCAGGCCGACCGAGAGGGGATCCTTCATATGTTCAGCGCGCGGCCGAGCGAGTCGAGCGCCGCTTCGGCCACCGCTTCGGACATCGTCGGATGTGCGTGGATCGCGAGCTCGACTTCCTCGACTGTGTATTCGTTCTCGCGCGCGACCGTCAGCTCGTGGATCAGCTCGGAGGCATGGCTCCCGACGATGTGCGCGCCGAGGATCTCGCCATATTCCTTGCCGCGCAGGATCTTGACGAACCCTTCCGTCTCGCCGGTGCCGCGCGCGCGGCCGTTCGCGGAAAAGGGGAACTTGCCGGCCACGTAGTCGAGCTTGCGCTCTTTGCACTGTTCTTCGGTGAGGCCGATGCTCGCGACCTCGGGGTGGCAGTACGTCACGCTGGGAACGTTGTCGTACATGATCGGGTGGGGTTTCTGCCCGGCGAGCCGCTCGGCGACGCACACGCCCTCCCGGCTGCCTTTGTGCGCCAGCATGGGGGGACCGGCCACGTCGCCGATGGCGTAGTAGCCCGGGACGCTCGTCTGGAGATCCTTGTCGACCTTGATGAATCCGCGGTCGGTGAGGGCGATGCCCACCTCTTTCAGGCCGATGTTCTCGGTGTTCACCGCGCGGCCCGCGGCCATCAGCACCGTCGTCGCTTCGATCTTTCTGGTCGCGCCCGCGACCTCGACGTCGATGGTCGCCTTGCCTTTGGCGACCGTGGCCTTCTTCACGCTCGCTCCCGCCAGCACCTCGATCTTGCGTTTACGGTAGCTCTTGGCGAGGGCGTCGGACGATTCAGGGTCTTCGAGCGGCAGGATGCGGGGCAGGGCTTCGATGAGGGTGACCTCGGTCCCGAACGCGTTGAAGATGTCGGCGAACTCCATCCCCACGGCGCCCGCGCCGATGATCGCCATGGACGCGGGTGCCTTCTCGAGAAACAACGCCTCGTCCGACGAAATGACCGTCGTCTTGTCGATTTCGAGTCCGATCTGCGGGAGCCCCTTTACGCGCGAGCCCGTCGCGATGATGACGGCCTTGCGCGCCTCGTGGACGTCGGCGCCCACCTTTACTTTGCGTCCCGCCTGCAGCACGCCCTCGCCCTTCACCACCGTAATCTTGTGCTTCTTCATCAGGAACTCGACGCCACGCGAGTTCTGGTCGCTCACGCGGCGCGAGCGCTTCATCGCCACGCCGTAATCGGTCTTCACGCCCGACACTTCGACCCCGAAATCCGCGGCGCCGGCCAAGGCGTGCGCGAGATACGCCGAGTGGAGCAGCGCCTTGGTGGGGATGCACCCGATGTTGACGCACACCCCGCCCAGCTTGTCGCGCTCGATGAGCGTCGTGGCCATGCCGAGCTGGGCCGCGCGGATGGCCGCCGTGTAGCCGGCTGGGCCGCCGCCGAGAACAATGACGTCAGATGCGGTAGGCAATGACTCCCCCTCGTTTCATAACAGCATCGCCAGCGGATTCTCGAGCATGTCCTTCAAGGTTTTCAGGAACGCCGCCCCCGTTGCTCCATCGATCACGCGATGATCGCAGCTCATGGTGAGCCGCATCCGGCGCCGCACCACGACCGCACCGTCCACGGGCACCGCCTGCGGCACCATGGCGCCCACTGCCAGAATACCCGCTTCCGGCGGGTTGATGACGGCGGTGAAGTGCTCGATGTCGAACATGCCGAGGTTCGAGACGGAGAACGTGGACCCGGTGTACTGCGCCGGCTGGAGGCGGCGGGCCCGGGCGAGCGCCGCCAGCTCGCGTGCCTCGCGGCCGATCGCGGAAAGTGATTTGGCGTCGGCGTTCCGGATCACCGGCGTGATCAGTCCGTCCTCGACGGCGACCGCCAGGCCCAGGTGCACCTCGTTCCAGTAACGGATGTGATCGTCGGCGAACCAGGCGTTGCACGCGCGGTGCCGCACGAGGGCCAGCGCCGTCGCCTTGAGCACGAGATCGTTGACGCTCACCCGCTCGCCCTGCTCGAGCGTCTTGTTGAGCGCCTCGCGCGCCTCGGCCGCCCGCTCCATGTCGACGACGGTCGTGAGGAAGTAGTGCGGAACGGGGCCGAGGGACGTGGCGAGGCGTTTGGCGATCGTCTTGCGGATCTGGGTGAGCGGCACGTCCTCGTACCCTGTTGACGAGATCGGGACGTGGGACGGGGGACGGGGGACGGGTGCGGTCGGCACGGGCGCTGCCACCAGAGGTGCCGGAGCCGGCGCCGCGGGCGCGTGCGCGAGATCCTGTCTGACCACTCGCCCGCCCGGGCCCGAGCCCGTGACGAGCTTCAGGTCCACGCCGGCCTCGCGCGCCATGCGCTTCGCCAGCGGGGAGGCGCGGACGCGGGAGGGGGCTGGGGGCTCGGGGCTCGGGGTTGGGGAAACGACAGGAGGAGCAGGAGCGGGAGGAGGTGCAGGAGCCGGAGCGGGGGTCGATTTCGCGACCGGCGCGGCCGGCGTCTCTCCAGGCACCCCAATGACGGCGATTTCCTTGCCGACCGGAACCGTGTCTCCCTCTTTCATGGTCACTCGCTGGAGCACACCGTCTGCCCGCGCCACGAGATCCATGACTGCCTTATCCGTCTCGACTTCCGCGAGCGTCTCGCCCGCCGTCACCGCCTCGCCCTCGCGCTTTAGCCACCGCACGAGGCGACCTTCTTCCATGGTGGGGGAGAGCGCCTCCATGAAGACGGGGGTGGCCATGTCAGTCGAGGTAGAGCACGTGCCGCGTGGCGGCCACGATCTTTTCGATCGATGGCTTGGCGGCCCGCTCGAGGAGCTTGTTGTAGGGCATGGGCACGTCCGCCTGTGTGACGCGCGCGACCGGCGCGTCGAGGCTGTCGAACGCTTCCCGCTGGACGACATCCACCACCTGGGCGCCGATGCCGGCGTGACGCCAGCCTTCCTCGATCACCACGCAGCGATTGGTTTTCATCACCGAGCCGATCAGGCTCGTTTCATCGAGCGGGCGCAGGGTGCGGAGATCGACCACCTCGGCGCTCACGCCGTGCTCGCCCGCCAGGTGCTCGGCGGCCTTGAGCGCGAGGGCCACGGTCTTCGAGTGGCAGACGAGCGTCACGTCGGTGCCGGCGCGCTTCACGTCGGCCGAGCCAATCGGCACGAGGTGCTCGCCCTCCGGCACCTCGCCCTTCGTGTTGTACAACATCTCCCCTTCGAGCACGATCACCGGGTTGTTGTCGCGGATCGCGGACTTGAGCAGCCCCTTGGCGTCGGCGGGCGTGGCGGGCGCGACCACCTTGAGACCGGGGATGTGGGCGAGCCACGCGTCCCACGCCTGTGAATGCTGCGCGGCGAGCTGGAGCGCGGCGCCGTTCGGGCCGCGGAACACGATCGGCACCGACACCTGGCCGCCGGACATGTAGTGCAGCTTGGCCGCGGAGTTGACGATCTGGTCGAGCGCCAGGAGCGCGAAGTTCCACGTCATGAACTCGACCACCGGCCGCAGGCCGGCCATCGCGGCGCCCACGCCCACGCCGGCGAACCCGAGCTCGGCGATGGGCGTGTCGACCACACGCCGCGGCCCGAACTCCTCGAGCAGGCCGCGGCTCACCTTGTAGGCGCCCTGATACACGCCTACCTCCTCGCCGATGATGAACACGTCGCCGTCGCGCTGCATCTCTTCGCGCAGCGCCTGGTTCAGCGCATCCCGGTAGGTGAGGGTCGGCACGTCAGTCCGCCAGCACGTGCGCTTCGAGCGCCGAGGGCTCGGGGTCGGGCGCGGCCTCGGCGAATTTCACGGCCGCCTCGACCTCGGCCTTCACTTCGGCGTCGAGCGCCTGGAGGCCGTCCTTGTCCAGCGCGCCCGATTCCACGAGCGCGCTCGAGAGCCGGGTGATCGGGTCCTTGCGCTTGTGCTCTTCCACCTCGTCCTTGGTGCGGTAGACGCCGTGCAGCGGGTCCGACATCGAGTGGCCCATGAAGCGGTACGTGCGGACTTCGAGCAGCGTGGGGTGCCCGCCGCCGCGCGCGCGTCCCACCGCGCGCTCCATCGCGCGCTGCACCGCGTGCACGTCCATGCCGTCCACCAGCTCGGCCGCCATGTCGTAGCTGCACGCATGCTCGACCACGTCGGTGACGGCGGCGACGCGCTCGAACGCGGTCCCCATGCCGTACCGGTTGTTCTCGCACAGGTAGATCACGGGAAGCTTCCACACCGAGGCCATGTTCAACGCTTCGTGGAAGGCGCCGATGTTCACGGCGGCCTCGCCGAAATAGCACACGCACACCTGGTCGCCACCGCGGTACTTGATCGCGAACGCGATGCCCGTCGCGAGCGGGATGTGCCCGCCCACAATGCCGTGCCCGCCCATGAAGTGGCGTGACGTATCGAACAGGTGCATCGAGCCGCCCTTGCCCTTGGAGCAGCCCGCCGCCTTGCCGTACAGCTCGGACATCACGGCGATCGGCGGGACGCCGCGCGCCAGGGCCTGCCCGTGCTCGCGGTACGACGAGATCAGATAGTCGTCCGGCCGGAGCGCGGCGGCCGACCCGACGGCGACGGCTTCCTGACCGATGTAGAGGTGGCAGAATCCGCCGATCCGGCCCGAGGCGTAGGCCTCCGCGGCCTTTTCTTCGAAGCGGCGGATGAGCAGCATGGAGCGGAGCAGCCCGCGGTCGAGATCGCCGCGCGCGGCGGCGGCGCCGGGTTGGGCGGTTGCGGTCGCCATGTCAGCCCGCCGCGGTGGCGCGCTCGACCTGCTCCCAGGCATGGTAGCTCGAGCGAACGAGTGGGCCGGCCTCGACGTGACGATAGCCCATCGCGCGCCCGACCCTCGCGAGCTCGGCGAACTCCTCCGGCGTGTAGTAGCGGGCGATCGGAAGATGCTGGCCTGAGGGCCGGAGGTACTGGCCGAGGGTGAGGATATCCACGCCCGCCGCGCGGAGGTCGCGCATGGCGCCGAGCAGCTCGTCCCATTCCTCGCCCAAACCGCACATGATGCCGGACTTCGTCAACATCGTGCCATCGAGCTGCTTGGCCCGCTCGAGCAGCGCCAGCGCCCGCGGATAGCGGCCGCCGGGTCGCGCCAGGCGATAGAGGCGCTCGACGGTTTCGAGATTGTGATTGAGAATGTCGGGCCGGGCGGCGACGACGATCGCCAGGGCCTGGTCGTCGCCCTTGAAATCGGGGATGAGAACCTCGACCGATGTGGCCGGCAGGCGGCGCCGAATCGCGGCGATGGACGCGGCGAAACTCTCGGCGCCGCCGTGCGGGAGATCGTCCCGGTCCACGCTCGTGATCACGACGTGCTTCAGGCCGAGCCGCTCGACCGCCACGGCGAGGCGAGCCGGCTCGAGCGGGTCGACCGCCTGCGGCGTCCCGTGCGCCACCGCGCAGTAGGAGCAGTTCCGCGTGCACACGTCGCCCAGGATCATGAACGTGGCGGCGCGGTGCTCCCAGCATTCGCCCATGTTCGGGCAGTGGGCTTCCTCGCACACCGTGTGCAGGGCCAGCTCCCGCATCATCTGCTTCACCGCGACGTAGTTCGGTCCGCCCGGCGCGGCGACCTTGAGCCAGGACGGTTTGCGCCGGGAGGGGGGCTCGTGGTGGGGTCGCGCTGTCTGGGGTGCGGACGCAAGCTGGACGAGTGACGCGGCCATGACGTCCTTAGGTGACGGTGTAACGGGAAGATAGCCGCTTCAGGATGGGGCGGGTAGCAGCGAATCAACCGCTCGGTTGAATGTCACCGCCGCGAGCCTTGAGCTGGCGCAGATGCTCGTCAATCTCCTCGCTCTGCGACAGCACACCGTCCGCGATGTCGGCCAGCTCCTCGGCGTCTTTCCACTGCCGCTCGAGCTCGGCTACTTCAGCCACTTCGTCGACGGCCATTTCGAGCGCGAGGCGCCGCTCCGGGGCGAGCCCGGCGAGCGTGGGCTCGCTGCGCGCCACATCGCGGATCAGCTGCTCGGCGCCGCCCGCCCCGTCCACGTGCCGCGCGGCCACGTCCGCCCGTCGGCGCGCCGAGCGCGCTGCGTTCAGGAACGTGAGCCCGCGCCGCAGTGCCTGCGCGGCGTCCGTTCCCGTGAGCAACGCTGCTTCGGCGCCGCAGTGCGGGCACTGAACGAGGAGGGCCAGGCTCTCGTGACGCTCGTGCGTGATCCGCCCGTGCCGGAGATGACGCGCCCTGAGCCGCAGCACCGTGCCGCACGCATCGCAGATGGGCGGCTCCGGGAGGATGACGCGGCGACTGCCGAGCAGGGCGACATAGGCCCCATCCGCCAGGCGGCCCAGATTCCAGAAGAAGATGCCGAACGAACCGCCCGCGGCTGCGTTCACGGCGATTCCCACACCAACGGCCGCGACCATGACGGGGACCACGACGAGCGCGCGCTCCCGCTCCCGGGCCTTCAAACGCTCGCCATAGCGCCACCCGGCGAGCTCGACGCGCGGCGGCGCGCCGACGCGAACCAGCTCGTAGCGCTCCCAGCGGATGAGCGAGACCTGAGCGGTGGCGGCCACGGTGCGGCCGGCGCGCGCGGCGCGGGCGACGGCCTCGATGCGTTCGAGCCGGTCGTCGAGCGGTGCGAGATTCCAGCGAGCGCACGCGGGACACACGACCCAGAGGCGCCCCCGCTGCTCGTCGAAAGCGATCCTCCGCCCGACGCCCAGTCCCGATGGACCGCCGTCTCCCGACAATGCGGCATCGCAGAATGCGCAGGTGCGATACATCGGCGTGCCCTACGGTGTCGGCGCGTCGAGCCGCTCGGGCCGCCACGCGGAGACATCCACTGCGGGTGCGCCCGTGGTGACGAGATCGGCGAGCACTGTCGCGGTGAGCGCGGCGAGCAGCACACCGTTGCGGCCGTGCCCGGTGGCGTACCACAGGCCCGCGACCTGGGGGTCGCGACCCACGATGGGCCGGCCGTCCGGTGTGACGGGGCGCAGACCCGCCCACGTGCGGCGGACCGTGCCGGTCATCAACGCGGGGAGCAGCCGGACGGCGCCGCGGAACACTTGCGCCAACCCCTCGTTCGTGACCCGGCTGTCGAAGCCCGCGTGCTCCATCGTGCTACCGAGCAACGCTTCGTCGCCGCGCGTCAGCACGTAGCTGTGATCGTTGACGAGGATTCCGGCGGGGGTGTCGTGGGGCCACGGGGCGGCGGCCATCTGGCCGCGTACCGGCTCGACCGGGAGCGCACGGGGTAGCCCGCCCACGGCGGCCGACCACGCGCCGGCCGCCACGACGACGTGCCCCGCCGCCGTCGTGCCCTGCGAGGTGGTGACACCGGTGGCGCGGTCACCCGCGCGCCCGACGGCCTCCACCCGCTCCGCGACGAGGGTCGCGCCCAGGCGGCGCGCGTCGGCGAGGCAGGCGCGGGCGAGACTCTGGGGGTCGAGCGCGCCGTCCTCGGGTGCGAACAGGGCACCGCGGCACTCCGGCCCCGCGCCCGGCCAGCGCTCGAGCACTTCGTCGGGGTCCAGCCAGTCGCACCGCAATCCCGCCTGGCGCTGCGCGGCGACTTCGTCTCGCAAGCGTTGCTCGGTCGGGGCATCGAACGCGAGCGACGCGATGCCGGGCCGCCAGAAGCCGATGTCGATGCCGGTGGTCTGCGCGAGCTCGGGCGCGAGCGGCTCGTACAGGTCGCGCGCGCGGACCGAGAGGCTCACCGCGTCGGCGTCGGCCGGCTCGATCTGGGCCGCGAGCATGCCGGCCGAGGCGGGCGACGCGGCGGCGGCGTCGGGCCCGGGCTCGAACACGGTCACGGTGAGGCCGCGCAACGCGGCGGCGCGGGCGCATGCCGCGCCCACGACCCCTCCGCCGATCACCGCCACGTCACAAGATGGCATGCGCTGGCATCCCGCTGAAACCGTCCATTACATTCCGACGTACACCTGTCGTACTATACGCATCAAGGAGGACCGCATGTTTCGCAGCATTCTCGGCTTCGCTGTCTTCGCGGTTGTCGCCTTCATCGCGCTGAAGCTGGTGTTCGTCGTGTTCGCGCTTTCGGTCGGCATCGCGATGACCCTGCTGTGGTGGGCCGCCATGGGCTTTGTCATCTACCTGGTCATCCGTCTCGTCAGCCCGAGCACGGCCACCAAGATCCGCGAGATGATCAGGGGTCGTCCCGCCTAGCGATCCCACGGCAGCAGCTGGCTCGAGTGGACGTGGACGATCCGCCACCCCACGGCCTTTTCCTCGCATATGAACGTGGCGCGTCCGACCTCGACTTGGTTCCCGCTCGCGTTCATCCACCGGTAGTCGATCGTCGCCCACGCGAAGTGCCCTTCCAGCGTCACGCTCGCCGCGGCGACGGCGACGTGGCCGTCAGAGCCGACGCCGGCGAACCGGGGCGCCGCGAGCCGCCCTCGCGCGTTTGCGACCACGACGGCGTCGGGCGTGTAGAGCGTATCGGCGGTCCGGTCACCCGCCGCATCCGCCGCTATGGCCTGACGCACCAGCGCTTCGACGCGGTTCGGTGAGGCCCGCGTGGCGGGCGTCGCGCGCTGCGGCGTAGTGGTCCGCGTGACGCAGGCCCCGGCGACGAGGGCGCACGCGGCGAGCATCCGCGCGCCGCTACCGCCGATCCAGCTGATCGAGGACCCCCCAGACGAGCAGCGGGATGAGGATCTCGTGATGCCCGGTGAGCTGGACGCCCCGACCCCCCGCCGCCGTGGGGCGCTCGACGACGTTCACGCGAGGTCGGTAGTGACGCTGCATGTCGCAGTCGCAGGCCGTGAAATTCGCCGGCTTCCCACCGTGCAGATTGCGCGCGATGGACAGCGCCTTGACGAACACCTCGGGCATCATGACGGCGCTGCCGAGGTTGAGCACCACGCCGCCGTCGTCGAGCGCCGGCAGCGCCTCGGCGAGGCGCAGGAAATCGCGATGGGTCGTGGCGCCGAGCGCGGCCCCGTCGGCCGTGGGGTGCTGATGGATGATGTCGGCGCCGATCGCCGCATGCACGGTGACCGGCACGTCGAGCTTGGCGCACGCCAGCAGGACCGACGCTTCGGGCGTGGCCAGGGTGCGCCTGCGCGAGAGCTCCTGGGCCAGCGCCTCGCCCATGCCGCGTCCGGCGCGCGCCCCCTCCGCGATGGCGGCGTTCATGTCGCGGCCGGTCTCCTCCGCCATACCGAACGAGCCATCGTCCAGGCCGGCCGCCACGTCCTCGCTCGTGCCGCCGTAGGCAGCGAGCTCGAAGTCGTGAATCGCCGCGCTCCCGTTCATGGCGACCGCCGTAATCACCCGGCGTCGCATCAGCTCGATCAGGAGGGGCCCGAGCCCCACCTTGATCACGTGCCCGCCCAGCATCACGAGGACGCCGCGACGACCGACGGCGCGCGCCATCTGGTCCACCACGTAGCGCAGGTCGTTCGCGGCGAGCACGGAGGGGAGGGCCTGCCAGAACGCACCGAAGCTCGCGTCCGCGCCGGGAGGATGGGCGAGCTGGCCCGGGCCCACCCGGCTGGCGCGGCGGGTGATCGACACCGTCTTCAGCCGGGAGCGGTCAGCCTCGCGATAGTCGGTCATTTCAATCCCGGGACGACGAATTCCTTGAGCTTGAGCGTCATCATGCCGAACGAGAACTTCGATTGCAGCGCCAGGATGACGCGGCTCGAGTCGTCGGAGATCCAGATGCGCGCGTCCGCCTTCTCAGCGAAGATGCCGCCGCCGTTCGGGATCGACGGCGAGATGACGATGGCGCTCCACTTGCGGCCCGCCACCTTCACTTTCTCCCGGCCCAGCACCTCGACGATCACCGGGTTGCGCTCGGGCCGGAAGTAGCGGCGGTACTCGTACGTTTTGCCGACCTGGAACGGCACGGTCCGGATCCAGTAGAGGAACGCCGCATCGTCCAGGGGATCACGGACGGTAGGGAAGGTGGAGTCGCGGCCCGCTTCGCGATAGAACCCCGACTCGGGGTAGATGTCGAATTGCCGCTCCCAACGCTTCCCCCGCTCGTCGGTCTGGTTCCGGTAGCGGCGGGAGCGGAAGTCGGCGCGGCCCACCCACGATTCGAGCGTCTGGTCGAGATGATACCAGAGGGCGCCGCCCTCGATGTGGAACCGGAGCCGCACCATTTCGGCGCCCCGCAGGGTGTCGATCCCGGCCACCTCCATGGTGGCCTCGCCGACGCTGAACGCGCCGAACTTGGCGCCGAACGTCAGGCGCTCGCCGACGGGAAAGGGCACGGCCGGGCCCGACGCCGCCCTGGCCTGGGGGCTCACCGCGCAGAACAGGAGGAGGGCGGCGGTGGTGAGCGCCGCGCGGACTACGCCGCGCGCGCGCCACGCCCGGAGCAGCTGCTGCCACGGCGTGGTCCGGGGCGGGCGCTGGAGCAGGTCGTAGCGCGCGGTAGCCGCGACCACCTCGACCCGGCGTGCGTGGAGCGAGAGGTGGGCGAGCAGCTCGGCGTTCGCGCTCCACCCGTCGGTAGTGAGCAGGGCACCGGCATCGCGGCGCTGGGCCTGGCGCCACGCGATGAGGCGGACCGCCAACATCCCGGACACGCTGTCGCGCACCCCGGGCACCGCGAGCAGCCGGGGCGCCCAGCGCCGGGCCCAGCGGAGCGCGAGCGGCGCCGCGGCGCCCCGACGCTCGTCGAGCAGCTCGGCCGCGACCACGTCGGCGCCGGATTCGAGGCGGCGCACCATTTCGGGCATCGTGTCGGCGGGGTGGCTGAGATCGGCGTGCAGGGTGATCGCACAGTCGCGCTTGGGGCGATCGGTGCGCTGGAGCGCGAGGCGCAGCAGCTCCTCGAGGCTCCGCGCGTAGCCCTGGCGCTCGCGGTGCGTCACCACCGTCATGGGCAGGACCTTCGCGTAGGTCGCCAGAACCCGGGCGGTGTCGTCCGTGGAGGCATCGTCGCACACGAGCAGCTGGTATTCGCGGGGGAAGGCGGTGAAGACCTGCCGCACCTTCCACAGAACGAGCCCGACCGTCCGCGCCTCGTCGTGAACCGGAACACACACGTAAATCATGGCGGTGCAATCTAGGCGAGGGCGCGGTAAGCGGCCAAGACGCCGCGGGCCATGGCAGCGGCCGTGAACTGCGGGGGAAGAGGGAAGGGGGAAGGATACTTCAGGGCACGCACCACCGCCTGTCCGAGCGCCTCCGCATCGCCCACCGGCACGAGCCACTCCGCGGGAACGATGTCGGGAAGTCCTCCGCCCCGGGTGGCGACGACCGGCTTGCCCAGGGCAACCGCGTCGAGCACCACCGTACCCAACCCTTCCTCGGCGGACGACAGCACGACTACGTCCGCCGCGGCGAGCAGCGCTTCGGGACGGTCGGTCCAGCCGATCCGGTGCACCCGATCCGCGAGGCCGAGCTCGCGCGCGAGTCGATCGATATCGGCGGCGAGCGGCCCCGCGCCCGCGATTACCCAATGCAGGTCCGGCCGGAGCGGGCGGGCGTGCGCCGCCGCGCGCAACAGCGTGGCGTGGTCCTTCGCGGGCTCGAGCGCCGCGACGGTGACCGCGAGCGGCGTGCCGGGCGGGAGGCCGAGGATGGCCCGTTGATCGAGTGACGGCGACGCGGCCCGGCGCACCTCCGCCGCGTCGACGCCCGATGGCACGAGCGTGATGCGCGCAGGGGCGACGCCGGCCGCGACGAGCGTTTGCCGCACGGCGGCGGAGATGGCGATCACGCGGTCGGCGCGCAGCACCGCGCTGCCGCGCCGCACGGGGTACACGACGCGCCGCGTGACCACGAGCCAGGGCGCCGGCGTGACGCCGCGGCGCGCCCACAGGGCGAGCGACGCTGCGTGGTTGTTATGGGCGTGGACGATCGTGGGACGGAACGCGCGCAGCTCGGCGGCGAGGCGCCACCAGGCGCGCGGGTCGAGGCCGATGGTCCAGGGAGTTCCCCGGACCACGACGCCATCCGCGGCGGCGCGCCGCGCGAGCTCACTCCCCTGCCGGGTGACCACCTCTTGTGCTACCCCGTTGTTCTTCAGCTCGCGCGCCAGCAGCCACACCTGGCGCTGGCCGCCGCGCCATTCGCGCCCGGAATCGACCTGGAGGACGCGCAGGCTCAGCGCTTGAGCGCCGCCACGCGTCCCAGCACGCGGCGCAGCTCGGCGAGCGCGAACGGCTTGTGGAGATAGGGGCGGCCCAGGGTCTCGAGGAAGTGGAGCGTGTCGCCGCGGACCGTGTCGCCCGTCGCGAACACGATGCGTTGCGCCGCCTGAGGATCCTGGCGCGCCAGCCGCTGGTACATCTCGCGGCCGCCGAGGTGCGGCATGCGGAGATCGCAGATGATCGCGTCGAAGGGCTCGGCGAGCGCGCGCTCGAGCGCGTACGCACCGTCGCTCGCGACTTCCACGGTGTGGCCCCAGCTCTCGAGCGTGGCGCGCATGTAGTAGAGGATGTGGGGCTCGTCGTCCACGACGAGCACCCGCAGCGCGCGGGTATCCGGCGCGGGCTCGGCGGTGGGCGAGGGGGCCGGCGCGCTCACGGCCCCGGGCAGCTCGACCGTGAACGCCGCGCCGGACCCGGGCCGCGCGTCGAGGGTGATCCGCCCGCCGTGCTCCTTCACGATGCCCTGGCAGATCGAGAGCCCGAGGCCCGTGCCTTCGCCCGCCTTCTTGGTGGTGAAGAACGGCTCGAACACGCGCGCGACCAGCTCGTCGGGAATGCCGGGGCCGTTGTCCGCGATCGTGACGGCCACGCCGTCGAGCCAGCGGCGCGCCGTCACCCAGATCCGGCCGCTCCGGCCGGCGCTCGCGATCGCCTGGGACGCGTTGCTGATCAGGTTCACGAACACCTGCGTGATCTGGTTCGCATTCACTTCCAGATCGGGCAGGCCGGGTTCCGTTTCGAGTGTCGCCTCGACCTTGTGCGCCATGAGCTGGTTGTTCAGCAGCGCGAGGGTGGATTCGAGAATCGGCCGGATCTGCTGCACCGTGCGCTCGGCTTCCTGGCTGCGCGCGAAGCTGAGCAGGTTCCGGACGATCGTGGCGGCGCGCTCGGCTTCCTGGCGGATCACCTGGAGCGGCTCCGCCAGCTCCGGGGGGATCTCGCCCGCCTCGGCGAGGAAGTCCGAGAACCCGACCACCGAGGCGAGGGGGTTGTTGAGGTCGTGCGCGACCCCGGCGATCAGTTGACCGATCGCCCCCATCTTCTCAGACTGTATCAGCTGGTCCTGGAGCCGGCGCTTGTCCGTCTGGTCCTCGAAGACGAGGACGGCGGCGCCCGCCTCGGCGAGCGGGATCGCGACGAATCCGAAGACGCGGTCGCCCGCCCGCAGCTCGACGGGGGTGGGGGTGCGCTCCGTCACCGCACGCCCGACCTGTTCGGCCCATGCTGGGGGTATCAGGGAGAGCCAGAAGCGGCCGGGAATGGTGGTGATCGGCGTCTGGACCAGGCTGGCGAACATGCGATTGGCCCGGCGCGCCACACCCTGGGCATCAATGATGCAGATGCCCTGTGTGATGGCGTCGACCGTCTGCTCCCACTCGCGCTTCGCGCCCGAGAGCAGGTCGAGGAGCCGCGCGTTTTCGAGCGCCACCGCCACCTGCGCGACGACGGCGCGCACCGCCGTCAGGTGGGGCTCGCCGAATGCCCCGCGGCGATCGGTCGAAAGGGAGACGGCGCCCATCGCCTGGCCCGCCGCGACGACGAGCGGCGCACCGATCCACGCTGCGGGCGCGGTGGTGCCGAGCTCGACGCCCAGCTCGCGGGCCTGCGCGGCGACCCGGCTCGCCAGGAGCCGGGGCCCGGACCGCAGGGCGAGCTGCACCAGCGGATCGTCGGTGCGCGCGAGCTCGGGGGCCGAGTCGTAGGCGACGTCGAGCTGGCTCGTGTCGGGGTCGAGGAGCACGATGGACAGGCGATCGGGGGCGAGCATGTCCGTCAGCGCCCGGGCGGCGCTGTCCACGGCGGTCGCCGGACGGCAGGAGCCGGCGAGCTCCTGCGCCAGCGTGGTCAGGCGCGCGACGAACTGGGTTTCGCCGGACGCGGCGGGAGTCCGGGTGGACGGCGGAGGTTTGGTCATGATACTCGCGAACGTTCGTAGCCGCCTGCGGGCGGCCGATCTCCGGCTCGTGGTGCTGGCGCTTGGCGGTCAGGAGGCCGCGCGGCGGGCGCGCTACGAGCGCATGCTCGCCGAGGAAGGCCCCGATCGGCTCCTCGACGACCCGGCGCTCCTCTCGGCGCTGCTCGCGGTGCGCTCGCTCGCGGTCCCATCAGCGACCCTCTTTGCCTATGTGGCGGTCCGTCATACGCTCCTCGCCGGCGGCACGGATGACCGCGCGCTGGCGGACTACCTGGCGGCGCTGCTGCTCGAGTTCGGCGACCATGACCGGCACACGCGCGTGCGCGACCACGACGATGAGTCCTACCGGTATCTCGTGGACATCGTCGCGGACCTGGCCCAGGACGCGGGTGGCGAGCGGGGCTTCCTGCTGCAGGCGCATCTCGGCAACTACAGCCTGTGGCTGGCAGGCCTCTTCCCGGACTATATCGCGGCACGCCGCACGCGCACCGGGGGTCCCGACCTCCCGTATTACGACGAACTGGGGCGTCATGGCTACGCGCTCGCCTCCCGCCATCGGCTGGCGGAGCGATTTGGCGTCGCCGACATCTTTCGCGCGGCGGCGGAACGCTTTCCCGCGCTGCGCGCCGCGTTCAACCGATTGAGCGACCGGATTCTCTTTCCCCACCCCACGGTCGTCACGCCCGAGCGCCTGCTGCGCTCGCTCTGAGCGCACTCTATTCGTCGAGGAAGCGGGTGGGGACGCGCGTCGCCGCCTCCACCAGCGCCTCCGCCGACTTGATGAATCTCACCACGATCGGCAGCGAGCCCTGCAGGGTGATCTTGCGCTGCATGATCCCCGCGATGGGGCCGAGCTGCTTTTTCAAAACTTCCTTCCAGCGAGCGTAGTCGCTCGTCAGCACGAACGGCGCCTTGCCCGCTTCCCCCACGGTCACGACCCGCGCCGCGCGGCAGGCGCCGCGATCGAGGTCGAGCCAGATTCCGACCGGCTCCGTCAGCCCGATTTCGGGACGCGGGTTCACGATCAGCGCCACGGCGCCGTGCGTCCACTCGGTGGACGCCGCGCGGTAGGTCTCGCTCTGGTTGATCGCCTGTTCGTACGCCGCGACCCACGCCGCGGAGGGAAAAGAGTGTGGCTCGCTCATCGCACCGCCTCCGCAAAGCCGCGAAACAGGGCTTCCTCCACGTCGTCCTCCGGGTGCCACTGCACGGCGAGCATCCACGGTCCGCCGTTGGCGGGTTCGACGCACTCGATCACCCCGTCGGGCGCGCGGGCGGAAATGCGGAGCCCGGGGGCGAGATCGCGGACGGCCTGGTGGTGACGGCTGATGACGGGCGCGGGGCGGGGCCCCACGACGCGCGCGAGCAGCGTGCCAGCCTCAACCGTGACCGAGTGGCGCGTCTCCTCGTCATGATGGTCGATCGGTCCCGGGCGCTCGCTCGGCAGGTCCTGGTAGAGCGTGCCGCCCAGGGCCACGTTGACGATCTGAATACCGCGGCAGATGGCGAGAATCGGCATGCGGCGCGCGCGCGCCGCTTCGATCAGCGCGACCTCGACGGCATCGCGTTTCGCGTCCGTCCGGCCCAGCGCCGCATGCGGGGCGGCGCCGAAGCGCGAGGGCACCACGTCCTCACCGCCGGTGAGCATGAGTCCACCCACAGCGTCGAGCACGGCGGCCGCCCCCACTTGATCGAGTAACGGCGGCACGATCACCGGCACGAGTCCCACCCCGAGCAGCGCCTGGATGTACGTGGTGTTGAGCGCGACCCTGGGCCGGCCGTCGACCGGGCGCTGCGGAGCCGTGACCGCGACGAGCGCGCTCACTGGGCCGCGACGCCGAGCAGGGGGCAGCGAGGGTTGCTGACACTGCGCCAGTCCACGCGCACGCCGTACAGCGGGATCGACCGGTCGGCGCCAGTGACGCTCCCCAGGGTCGGGTACCCGCGAGGGCCCTCGCTCTCGTAGATGAGCACGCCCTGCGCGCGAGCCGTCGAGTCGTCCACCACCAACACGCCGTACCCGCCGGGCGCGGCCGGGAAGCCCGTGCCCTGGTACCCCATCACGAGCTGCTTCTGGTTGTAGGCGACGAGGACTTCCCCCTGCTGTGGCTGCACCGCGACCCGGGCCGGGAGAGAGCCCGGCAGCCCGCGCGGCGCGTCCTGCACCACGTAGGTCGGGTTCGCGAGCTGCTGCTGGATGAGGGTGGGCCCCGCCAGCTGGGCGATCCCGCAAGTGGGAGAGCGCGAGCGATCGCCCGCGCACCCCGCCAGCGTGGCGAGTAGCAGAACGCCCGTCATCGTAAGCCGGCCGCACATGAGGCCCAATCTAATAACTCCAGACCAGACTCAGCGTTGCGGTGCGGACCGGCACCAGGGTCTGCGGGACCAGGTTGTAGAGGTAGTTGAGCGCGTTCGCGACGACGAAGCGCGCCTCGAACGCGCCGCGCGTGACCGTGGCACGGAGATCCAGCACCTTCGGCGATAACAGCGGGATCGCGGGGCTGTACAGCTCGACCCGCTCGTAGTGCGACATGTAGCGGAAGTCGGCGCCGACGCTCAGGGGTCCGAGCGCGTAGTCGGCGGCGAGCGTCAAAAGGTGCCGGGGGCGAAACGCGAGGGGACGTTCCGGCACAGTGTCGTGGGCCAGCTCGCGGGCGTACAGGAAGGTGTAGGAGAGCGACGCCGTGAGCCGGTTCGACCACGCGGCCCCGCTCGCGCTCAGATCGAGGCCGGCGATCCTGGCCCGCTCGAGATTCTGGAACTGGATCTCGAGGCCGTTCCCGCTCACGGCGGGCTCGATGAAGTGCTCGGCTTCGGTCCAGAACAGCGCGGCGTCGATACGCGTGCCACGGACCGGAGCGGTGGCGGTGCCCAGCTCGAACGACCAGGCCGTCTCAGGGTCTAGGAGGGGATTGGCCTGCGTGCACAGGCCACCGGGCAGGCACGAGGTCGGATACAGCTCGGCGAACGACGGGGCGCGGAATGCGCGGCCGGCCGACGCACGCCACGTGATCCCGCCGGGGATCACGAGACCGATCCGGGGGCTCACGACCGCGGTGCCGCCGCCGCCGTCCCGCTGCACGTAATCCACGCGGGCGCCGGCGGTGAGGCGCGTGCCGCCGAGCCGCTGCTCGCCTTCGCCGTAGCCCCCGAGCTCGGTCATGGTATGGTTGCCGAACGCGTCCCCCGAAATCTCGGATCGCGCCACCTCGCCACCCACAGTGCTCACGCGATCGTGATCCGACCGCGCGACCCCGCGCAGCTCGACCCCGTAGCGGTCCGCGAGGCTCGACTCCCCGGCCGGGAGGCGGATGTCGGTGAAGTCGGTGCGCAGCCACGAGCCGCGCGCCATCCATGAGAGGCGCGGTGACGCCACGTGGTCCACCGTGGCGGCGAACAGGCTTTTGCTCGAGGTGGTGTAGGCGCCGAGGCTCTGCGCCGTGTCGATCTTGAACGGCTGGTACGCCAGTCCGCGGTCGTCGCAGCCGCCGTACTCGCACCAGACGACCGGGACCTCGTACTCGTGTCTCGCCCAGGACCCGGTCGCGCGCACGTGCGTGGATGAGGACGCGAGCCACTCGCCTTTGCCCGCCACCTGCCAGGTGTCGCCTCGGTCCTGCTCGCGGTAGCCATCCGTATGGTGGCCGACCACGGTGACGCTGGCGCGCAGCGCGTCGGTGCCGTACGACCCGTTCACCGCGATCAGCTCCTCCCCGCCGGTGTAGTCGCGAAAACGCCACAGCGTATCGGGCGGATTGGCGAACCCGCCTCCCGTTGCGCGCACGCGCATATGAAACCCGGTGGCGACCTCGGGCGTGAGGAGGTTCACCACGCCACCCAGAGCGGCCGAGCCGTAGAGGGAGGATCCGGCGCCTTTGACGATCTCCACGTGGTCGATCGCATCGAGGGGCATCAGGTCCCAATCGATGCCGCCCCGGTCGCCCTGGATCGCCGGCACGCCGTCCACGAGCAGCAGCACGCGCGAGCCGATGCCGACCTGAAAGCCGCTCGAGCCGCGGATATTGACCTGCCCGCCAAGGAACTGCACGCCGGGCGCCTTGTCCACCACTTCGTCCACTCGTGTGACGCCACGCCGCGCGATGTCCGTGGGCGTCACGAGCGCGACGCTCGTGACCGCCTGATCGAGCAGCTGCGAGCGCTTGGCCGCGGTGACGATCACCGGGGCGAGCTCGAGCGACACCGGCACGAGGACAACGTCGAGGCGCACTGTGTCTCCCGGCGTGAGGGCCACAGTCCGGGTCGCAGACTGGTAGCCCAGCCGCCGGACGTGGATCACGACAGTGCCGGTAGCGACCTGCCGCAGCTCGTATGCGCCCTTGCCGTTCGTGTGCGCCACCCATCCGCCCGAATCACCGGCCGTGACTTCCGCATCCACGATCGGCGCGCCGGTGACCGAGTCGCGCACCGTGCCGCGCACGCCGGTGGGGGCCTGCGCGGCGGCGAGGGACGGGACGAGCATGGCCACCAAGGCCCAGCGTGTTACGGGCACGGGAAGAGGTCGCACACGCGGCGCATGTGAGCGAAATCCACCACGAAGTCGATCGAGTTCGTGGGCCCCGTGCCCACGACCACGACCCCTGGCTTCGACGTGTCAGTGGGGTCGCGGTAGAACCCGGCGGCGCGGAGCAGGGTGTCGGCATTCGACCCGTTGGGGTTCAGGGTGCCGAGCTTCTTCCACACCGCCACGACCCACTCGTAGCGGCCCGCGGGGAGGGGAATGGAATAGTGGAACGGCACGCCGCCGGCGGGGATCGTGGGCGGCAGGCTGGGCTTGAACTTGAACAGGTCCGCCGTGCCCGTGGGAAACGTTTCGTAGGCGACGGTAAAGATGACGTCGGTCGATTCGGGGACCGCGCCACGATAGGTCACGGTGCCGCAGATCCCCACAAAACCCGATGGACAGCCCGCGGGCGTGGGCTCGAGGCCGCCATTGCACGCGAGCGAGCATCCGATGAGCAGAGCGCAGAGCGCAGGGCGCCGCATACGAGCAGCAATCTGGGAGCGCGAGCGGAAGCGTCAACTTGACCGCGGTTTGGCCGGGGAATACGTTGCCTTTTCCGATGCCAACTTCCGAGTAGCGGCCGTGTTCGACCGTCTGCGCGCCGCCTTGCGCGCCGCGCTCGACGCGGCGACGCCGCCCGCGAACGTGCGGGACCTGGCGCGCGACCTGCGCGAGGCGGTGATCGAGATGAAGGCCGCGGTGAGCGGGTTGCGCGAGAGCGCGGCGCGGGCGCAGGCGGAGCTCGAGGCGGAGCGGAAGCGGCTGGTGGACGCGGAGCGGCGCGGGCGTCTCGCGGGCGAGATCCAGGATCGGGACACTGTGGAGGTGGCGGCGCGCTTCGCGACGAGACACCGCGAGCGCGTGGCGGTCCTCGAGCGCAAAGTCGCGGCCGGGCAGGAGGAGCTGGCCCTGGCCGAACGCGATCTCGCCGAGATGCGCGCCGAGCTCACGCGGGCCGGGGGCGACCGGCCCGCCACCGAGGCCGAACGCAGCGCCGAGCGGGCGTGGCGCGAGATCGAGCGGTCCGGCGGCGTACGCCCGGACCTGGGCGCCGAGCTCGACCGCGCCGCGCGGGAGGCGACCGCCGATCAGCAGCTGCGGGACCTGAAGAAGCGGATGAAAAAGGAATAGTGATGCTCGCCCTCGCCGCCCTGTTCGCGCTCCAGCAGGCTCCCGCCGCGCGGCCCACTCGCGCCCCGGCCGATTTCGTGAAGCGCGCCCACACCTATTCCATCGTGGCGTATGACTCGGCGACGGGGGACCTGGGTGTGGCCGTCCAGTCGAAGTTTCCGAACGTCGGCGGCATCGTGCCGTGGGCCCAGGCGGGCGTGGGCGCCGTCGCCACGCAGTCGCTCGGCAACACGGCCTACGGCGAGCGCGGCCTCGCGCTCATGGCCCTCGGCGCCACGGCGCCCGAAGCCTTGCGCACCGTCCTGCGCTCCGATGCGCGTCCGGCGCAGCGGCAGGTGGGGATGGTGGACGCGCGCGGGAACTCGGCGAGTTGGACCGGGGACTCGTGCTTTGATTGGGCGGGCGGGCGGACCGGCGGGACGGCGGGTGGGCGGCTGGGCGGGAAGGGGGCGGTGATCGAGGGGCGGGGGTACACCGCCCAGGCGAACATCATGGTCTCTGACCAGACGGTGAAGAACCTGGCCGAGGCATTCGAACGGACGCGCGGCTCGCTCGCCGACCGGCTCATGGCCGCGCTCGTGGCCGGGCAGGCGGGAGGCGGCGACCGGCGAGGGATGGAATCGGCGGCGCTGCTCGTGGTCCGCCAGGGCGCCGGCTATCTCGGGGCGAACGACCGCTATATCGACATCCGGGTGTACGACGACACCAACCCCCTGCGCGAGCTGGCCCGCCTCTACAAGCTTCACCAGCTCTACTTCTTCACGAGCCGGCCGCAGGACCTCGTGCCGATCACCCCCACGGTGGTGCGACAGCTCGAGCCCATCCTGCTGCGCGAGCCCGTGAGCCAGCGGGAGAAATGGCTGGACGCCGCGCAGGGCACGGCGACGCCCACGTTCCTGAACGCGCTGGCGAACTTCATGTACTGGGAGAACTACGACGTGCGCGTGCGGATGGACGGCAAGATCGACACGGTCGCCTTGAACGACATCCTGGCTCGGCGGCGGCCGTGAGCGTCATGCAGCGCATGCTGGCCTGGTTCAGGGACGCGTACGGCGACGGCGAGGCGCGCGGGGCAGACGGCACGCGACGGTCCGGAGGCACCATGGAAATCAAGCACGATCGCATGGTTTTTCTCGGGTACGGCAAGTACTGGCGCTCGGACGGCATTATCGGCCTCATGCCGATCGAAGAGGAGCGCGGACCCAAGCGGCGCACGAATGTGTTCGTGGAAGGGCGCGCCGAGCCCATCGTCGCGTCCCGCACGGAGCAGAGCATTCTCGACGACATGGGGGCGACCGAGGCGGGGTTCCAGGCGCACGCGGCGCGGGAAGCGGTCACCGAGCTGTTGCAGGCGCTCCACGACCTGTCGCCGGCGGCGCGTCGTACGTTGCACGAGCATCACGTCGACGTCGAACGATGGGAGCAGCGGCTGGGGGAGATCCTGCGCGCCCCCCACGCGAGTGCCGGCGACCCCGCGCAGCAAAGCGAGCTGTTCGACTGATGACCGCTACCGCGACGACGTCACAGGGCCCCCGGGCCTGGTTCGGCCACCCGGGCGGTCTCTCCACGCTCTTCTTCACGGAGATGTGGGAGCGGTTCTCCTACTACGGGATGCGGGCGTTCCTCATCCTCTATATGACCGCGCCCGCCGTCGCGGGGGGTCTGGGCTTCGACGTGAAGCACGCGGGCTCGGTCTACGGGACGTACACGAGCAGCGCGTGGGCGGCGGCGATCTTCGGCGGCGTCATTGCCGACCGCTGGCTGGGTCAATACCGCAGCGTGTTGTACGGCGGGATGATCATCGCGCTCGGCCACTTCACCCTCGCCTTCAAGGCGCTGCCGTTCTTCTATGCCGGCCTGAGCTTCATCGTGATCGGCACCGGTCTGCTCAAGCCGAACGTCAGCACCATCGTGGGCGGGCTGTACGAGCAGGGCGACGCGCGGCGCGACGCGGGCTTCTCGATCTTCTACATGGGCATCAACCTCGGCGCCGCCCTCGGGCCCCTGATCGCGGGGTGGCTGGCCCAGAAGGTGGATTGGCATCTCGGCTTCGCCTGCGCCGGCGTCGGCATGACGCTCGGCTTGATCCAGTACGTCGTGGGCCGTAAGCGGCTGGCGCCCTCGTTCGAGCGGCTCGCGCAGCGTGCGCGTCCCGCGGCCGTGGTGGGCACCGCGTCTGCGACCGGGGGGGGCGTGCTGGGGTTCACCGCCGTCGAATGGAAGCGCATCGCATCGATGTTCGTGTTCTTCGTGTTCGCCGCGATCTTCTGGGGCGCCTACGAGCAGGCCGGCTCGACGCTCAACCTGTTCGGCGACCGCTACACGCGGCTGTCCCTGCTCGGGTTCAGCTTTCCCTCGAGCTGGTTCGTGGCCGTGCAGGCGATCTTCGTCATCCTCCTCGCCCCCGTGTTCGCGTGGCTGTGGATTCGCCTGGGCAAGCGGGAGCCGTCGAGTCCCGCCAAGTTTGCGTGGGGTCTGTTCTTCGCCGGCCTATCGTTCCTCCTGCTCGTCCCCGTGGCGACTCTGGCCCAGAGCGCGCCCGACGTCCGCGTCAGTCCGTTCTGGCTCGTGGCGTGCTACTTCGTCCAGGAGCTGGGAGAGCTGAGCCTCTCGCCCGTCGGGCTCTCCGTGTTCACGAAGCTCTCCCCGGTCAAGATCGTGGGCATGATGCTGGGCGTGTGGTTCCTCGCGAACGCGGCCGGCAACAAGCTCGCGGGGTGGACCGCGGGATTTTTCACCTCGATGCCGCTGGCGCAGCTGTTCGGCTCCATCGCGGCGGTCTGTCTGGGCGCGGCGGCCATCCAGTGGATTCTGGTCCGGCCCGTGCGCCGGCTCATGGGAGGCGTGCACTGACGCCGGAGCCCCCGGCCGACCTCTCGGCCCGCCTGCAGGCTGCCCTGGGCGACGAGTACCAGCTCGAGCGAGAGCTGGGTGGTGGCGGGATGAGCCGGGTGTTCGTGGCGTCGGAGCGCCGGCTGGGCCGCCGCGTGGCGGTCAAGGTGCTTCCGCCCGAGCTCGGCGCCGGCGTCAGCGTCGACCGCTTCCGCCGCGAAATCCAGCTCGCCGCTTCGCTCCAGCATCCGCACATCGTTCCCCTGCTCACCGCGGGGGAAGCGGGCGGGTTGCTCTACTACACGATGCCGTTCATCGAAGGGGAAACCCTGCGCGAGCGCCTCCGGCGCGAGCGACGGCTGGGCGTGTCCGATGCCGCCCGGATCCTGCGCGGGGTACTCGAGGCCCTGGCCTATGCGCACCGCCGCGGCGTGGTGCACCGCGACATCAAGCCCGAGAATGTGCTGCTCGTGGACGACCACGCGATGGTGACGGACTTCGGCGTGTCCAAGGCGCTCACTCAGGCGACCGATGGCGTCGCCCTCACCACCGCGGGCATCGCACTCGGCACGCCGGCCTACATGGCGCCGGAGCAGGCGGCGGGCGACCCGGATGTCGACCACCGCTCGGATATCTACGCCGCCGGCGTGCTCGGCTACGAGATGCTGAGCGGCCGCACCCCGTTCGGCGGCCAGCCGGTTCAACGGGTGCTCGCCGCGCAGGTCATGAACCGGCCCGAGCATGTCACGCGGGTCCGCCCCGAGGTGCCGTCCGGCCTCGCGGCGGCCGTGATGCGCTCTCTGGAAAAGGATCCCGCGAAGCGCTGGCAGTCGGCGGACGAGCTGAAGCGGGAGCTCGAACAGGTCTCGACGGCGGGGGCCCCGGCGGTTGCCGGGCGGCGGCGCTGGCCCGCGGTGGTGGCGGCCCTGGCCCTCGCCGGGATCGTCGCCGCATGGGGGGTGTCGAGGATGCGCGCCCACGGAGGGGCGCGCGGGACCGTTTCCCCGGCGCTCGTCGCCGTGCTGCCGTTCACGGTGCGCGGGAGCGCCGACCTGACCTACCTCGGTGAAGGGCTGGTCAACCTGCTGAGCACGAGCCTCGACGGCGCCGGGAATCTGCGGGCGGTGGACCCCCACGCGGTCCTGTCGATGGTGCGGCATCCGGACGCCGGCGCGCTCGATCCGGATGGCGGCGCGCGCGCGGCGGAGCGGCTGGGCGCCGGCCTGTACATCCTGGGCGACGTGGTGGAAGCGGGCGACCGGGTGCGCATCGGTGCCAGTCTCTACGACCGTGACCGCGGCGCCATGCCGCAGGCGAGCGCGTCGATCGAGGGTCTGCGCGGCGAGCTATTCGCACTCGTGGACGGTCTCGCGACGCAGCTCCTGGGCCAGGCCAGCACCGGCCCCACCGGGCGCGTGACGCGGATCGCGTCCGTCACGACGCCGTCGCTCGCGGCCTACAAGGCGTACCTCGACGGCGAAGCGGCGTTGCGCGCGGGACGCGCGGACTCCGCGGTGAGCGCGCTCGAGCAGGCCACCACGCTCGACACGGCGTTCGCGCTCGCGTACTACCGCTTGAGCGTGGCGGCCGAATGGGCGACGCGGGCGCCGCTGGCCCAGCGCGCGGCGGAGCAGGCGGTGCGGCACAGCGCCCGGCTGGCCGAGCACGACCGCCTGCTGCTCAAGGCCTTGCTGGCGACGCGCCGCGGCGCTGCGGTCGAGGCGGAAGGGTTGTACCGCGACATCCTGGGCACGTACGCGGACGATCTGGAGGCCTGGATCCAGCTGGGCGAGGTGCTGTTTCACTATGGCCCGTGGATGGGGCGCCCGGTGGCCGAGGCCCGCGCGCCGTTCGAGCGGGTGCTCTACTTCGAGCCCCAGAACGTCAGCGCCATGGTGCACCTGGCCCGGATCGCGGCGCTCGAGCGCCGCACCGATGCGGTCGATTCGCTGGTCGATGCCATCCTGCGGTACAGCCCGTCCAGCGATCGCAGCCTCGAGATGCGCCTGCTGCGCGCCTACGCGGCGCGGGACGCCGCGGAGCAACAGCGTCTCCAGCCCGACGTCGCGCGGGCGTCGGATGCGCTACTCAGCCTCCCGATCTGGGACGTCGCCGCGTATGTGGGCGACATGGAGGGAGCGGCCGTACTCTCGCAAGCTCTGGCCGATCCGGGCCGCTCGCGGGATGCGCGGGCCGCCGGACACACCACGCTCGCGTATCTGGCCCTCGCGCGGGGCAAAGTGGATGCGGCGCGGCTCGAGATGCAACGGGCGGCCGCGGACTCGGTCCGCGCGCTCGAGTACGGCACGCTGCTCGAGCTGGTGCCCTTTCTCCCGCCGCGCCGCCCGGCGCTCGAGGACGCGCGGCGCGCGCTCGAGCGCCTCGATGCCAACGCCATTCCGGCGAGCGCTCTGCCCATGGTCTACTACAACGCGCACGATGGGGTGCACGCGATCCTCCGCAACTATCTCCTGGGGGTCGTGAACGCGCGCCTTGGCGATCTCATGGCCGCGGATCGCTATGCGACGACGCTGTCGCAGACAAAAGGGCCCCCGACGGGCGTCGCACTGCCACGCGATCTGGGGCTCGAGGTGCGGGCCGAAATCGCGCTCGCTCAGGGCGCTCCGACCATGGCGCTGGCGCTGCTCCAGCAGCGCAGCGGCGAGTCGTGGTATGAGTACCACATGGCGTCGCCATTTTTTTCGGGGTCGCGCGCGCGGTACCTGACCGCGAGCCTCCTCGCCGTCCAGGCAAAGGGAACCCAGGACATTCGGGAAGCGATCAGGCTGTTCAGCTCATTCGAGGCCTACTCGGCGCTCGATCTGGTCTATGTCGGGCCTGCGCGCCGCCTGCGCGCCGCGCTGCACGAGCGGCTCGGCGACCGTCCGGCGGCGGCGGCCGATTTCGGTCGGTTCGTGGAGTTGTGGAAGGATTGCGATCCCGGCTTGAAGGCGCTGGTGGACAGCGCGCGGGCGGGAGCGGAGCGGATGCGGTAGGGGAAGAGGGCCGTCCTGGGACGGAGTGCTAGGGCGCTGTCACCACGACCGTCGCAGTTCCCACCACGTTGTTGGCATTCGCGGCAATGACGACGCTTCCCGGCGCTTGCGACTGTACGAGGCCCGTGCGTGTGACCCATGCGACGGACTCGTCGGACGACGACCACTTGAATGCAGAGATGGGCACGCGCGTGCCCCCCGACCCGAACGCGGTCGCGGTCAGCTGGACCATCCCGCCGGCGCTGATGGTGTCGACAGCGGGGTTGATCCTCACGCTGTCGATCGGCGCTCCCGGGGTGAGTCGGTCGGGGGCCACGCCGGCGGTTCGCGCTTGTTCCTCCCGTTCAGCCAACGCGCGCCGCGCGGCGCGACACTTGGTGACTTTGCTGAAACCGACGGTGGCCGACGCGCCCAGAACGCCGGCCCAGACGATCCCGATGGCGAGTTCCTCACCGCTGCTTTCGCCGTAGCCCGGCGAGGCGGGGGTGGCGGCGATCCCGCCGATAATGCTGAGCGAGGCAGCGACAACATCCAGCCACGGGCCGACGTTGTCCGTCGAACAGTGAAAGGACGTCATCTGCTCGTGACCGGGTGGGGGAGCATGAGTGAAGAACACGCCGCACCCCGACAGCGCGAGGCTCATCATGCCGACCAGCGGGCTGAAACGTCGCACGTTTGGCTACCTCACCGTGGCGAGCCCACGATCACCCAGACCTTGCCGATGGCGTGGTTCACAGCTGCCGTGACGACCGCCGTCCCCGGGGCGTGCACCCGAACCAGTCCCTCGTTCGAAACGGCTGCGATCGCGTCGTTCGACGACGCCCACACAAAGTCGCTGGCGCCGAGCGGGAGCGCACGACCCGCCCCGTACGCCGTTGCGGCGAGCCGCAGCGTGTCTCCCACGCCGAGCGTGGCATCGGTCGGACGGACGACCACGCTGTCGACGGTGGCCGCCACGGACGCCGTGCCGGGCGCGGCGCCGGCGGGTGCGCTCGGCTGCGCCTGCCGTGCCGCCAGTCTCTGCTTGGCGGCGTGACACTTGGCGACCTTGTCGAAGCCGATGGCCGACGACACGCCCATGACAATGGCGCTGACTGCGGCACCGATCAGGAGCTGCTCGGAGTTCGAGGTGTCTTGGTAGCTGTCCTCTTCTTTGAAGGCGAGGGCGGCATTGCGCACCGAGACCACGGTCCCTACCACAATGTCGAGGATCGGACCGATCGTGCTGTCCGTGCAGTTGAAATGCGTCAGCTGCTCGTGCCCGTACGGCGGACCGTGCGTCAGGGCGACTCCGCACGCCTCGAGAGTGAGGGCGAGCATGAGGGTCATGGCCGCCCGCCGGCGCACCGCTGGCCTCACGGCGCGGAGGTCACCACGATCGTCATGACCCCGACGATGCTGCCCGCGTTCGCGGCGATGACGACGGTTCCGGGTGCGAGCGGCGACACGAGACCGCTGGGGGTGACCCATGCGATCGCGTCATTGGACGACGACCACTTGAAGGCTGGTTGGGGTGCGACCGCGCGACCGCCCCCGTACGCGACAGCCGTCACCTGGACCACTTCGCCGACTTTGGCTCTGACGGTCGCGGGGCTGATGCTCACACTGTCGATCGCCATGCCCGGGGCGGCTGCGGACGGCGCCGGATGGGCCTGGCGCGCCGCCCATGCCGCCTTCGCGGCCTGGCACTTCTTGACTCTGTCGAACCCGATCCCGGCCGACACGCCCAGGAAGGCAGCCTGGACCACCCCGAGGGCGATCGCGCTTCCCCCCTGGTCCTCCGCATACCCGTAGGCTTCGGGGTCGCTGGCGATGGCGAAACCGCCGATCAGATCGAGCCCGCCGATGACGAGATCAATCACCGGTGCGGTGTTGCTCTCCGAGCAGGTGAAATACTGCATCTGCTCGTGTCCCACTGGCGGACCCTTGGTAAAGAGGAGGCTGCAGCCTTCGAGCGCCAGCACGAACAGGAGCGAGAGAAGAACGGTGTAGCGTCGCATGAGACTCACCTACCTTTCCTCTCTGGGTGTGGTGCCACGACCAAGGCGGCACCGGCCAACCTAGTTCAGGAATTCCCGGTCTGCTACATCGAGGCAGCCCCGCGCGTCGAACCCGGTCGCGTTGCTCATGACCACGGTGGCAATCCCGGCGGACGGGTACACCCGCATCATGTGGTGATAGCCGCCGCCTCCTCCCTCCTTATAGAAGAAGCGCACGCCACCCAGGTCCCCGACGTGCCAGCCGAGGGTCATCGCCACGGTGGCGCCGCCGGTGGTGCGCTGCGGTTCGAACAACAGGCGGCGCGTCTGGTCGTCGAACAGGACGGAGTGGGGGCCGAGCTCGTCCCGCAGGAACTTCCCGAACCCGCGCGCCGTCCCCACGAGCCCGCCGAACGCCGGCCCGTTGGGGTAGTGGCTGGCGATCGAGAGCCACGGTCCCTCGTAGCGACCGATGTACTCCCGGTCGATCAGCAGCCGCTTGGCCAGGTTCATGAAGGAATACTTCTTCAAGTATCCGGTCGCGTGGTGGGCGGGATCAGGAATCGTATACCCGAGCTCGGGCGGCGTGATGCCGAGCGGCGAGAGCACCTGGTCGGCGACGTACGCGGTGAACGGCTGGCCGCTCGCGCGCCCCACCACCGGGCTGAGCAGCCAGTAACCGATGTTCGAGTAGGCGTACTTCGCTCCGGGCGGGGACTTGAGCTTGGGATGCTCCCGTAGCACGGCCGCGAGGGCCGCGGACTCGTCGAACCCGGCGTGCGCGGCGGCGAGGTGCACCCAGCGCAGCGGAATAGGGTTGGGGATGCCCGAGAGATGGGCGAGGAGCTGGCGGACGGTGATGCCGTCACCATAAGGAATCGAGTCCACGTAGCGCGTCACGGGATCGTCCAGCCCCACACGCCCGGCGCCGACGAGACGCAGCACCGCGGCCGCCGTGATCGTCTTGCTCATCGAGTAGGCCATCAACGTCGTGGTCGAGTCCATCGGGACCCGCCGGCCGACATCGGCCCAGCCGCCATCGTACTCGAAGAGCGTCGACGTCGAGTCGACGACGAGGTACTGGATGCCGGGAGCCCGCGAGCGCGAGACCAGCGTCTGCAGGTAGGAACGGACGCGCTCGCTGCGGTCGGTCTGGCGCTCATCCATGGCGGGCTCGCAGGCGGTGGCGGCGAGGCACAACGCGAGCAGGGCGCGTGACCTCATGTCGTGTGGCTCAGTTCGCTTTCAGCACGTCCTCGACGAACGTCAGGATCTTCTGCTCGACCCACTGCGTCGACACGGCTTCCGTGCCGATCACGCCGAGGCGGTCGGTGCTGGCGGTGATGGTCCGGCCCTTGGCGGGAGACGCCTTGACGTCGCGCTGGACCAGGATGCCGCGCTTGGGATCGCACTTGAACAACAGCGCTGACGCGAGCCCGCCGCGGGGTGTGAAGGAGAGCGCCACGCTGGGGTAGGCGTCCGCGCGGTCGGTGTTGTCGCGCGTGGCGGCCTCATGACCCGCGTTCTTGAGCTCGGTGCTGAACGCGTCGAGCGCCGGCCGCACGGTGTTGCGGAGACAGTCGGCACAGGCGCGCCGCTGGCGCTCCGCCGTGCCCTGGCCCGTCTTGGAGGCAGGCGGCGCGGCGGCGCCTTTCTCGGCGTGCGACGCGAGGAGCTTGCGGAGCTTGGCGATGCCGTTGTCGGTCATGGGTCAGAACACCCGCTGCTTCAGCAGGTCGATGGAGAACTTCGCCGTGTCGGCCGTCGCCATCACGGTCATGACGCCCGCCTGCACGGGATCGGTCACGACGAGGTCGGCCGCCTGGGGCACGCTCCCCGCCATGTTCAGGCTCACCACCAGCAGTCCCTGCTTCCGGACTTCCCGCACGGCGCGCTCGATTTCCCCGCCCATCAGCGACCCCGCGAGCACGAGCGCCGCGACCCGGGGGAGCCGGGCGATGCCGCGCACGGCGTCGGCGAGCGGCTGCTCGCCCACCAGCGGGATCGTATCCACCGAGATATGCTCGCCGCGGATGTTGTGGCGGTCGGCTTCCGAGATCGCGCCGATCGCCACCTGTCCCACCTGCGCGCCGCCACCCATGATGATCACCCGCTTGCCGTAGATCGCCTGAAGCGTCTTGGTGAGGGTCACATCGCGCACGACCGCGAGCGCTTTGAAGTCATCGATCAGCTTGCTGGCGGGCTCGGGCAGCTCGATCTCGAAGTAGATGCGGGCTTCGCCCCCGCTCTGGTCCATGATCTCCACCGACGAGATGTCGCCCTTGCGGCCCGCGATCACCCCGGTCAGCTGGTGCAGCACGCCGGGACCTGCGTCGGCCCGGACAATCACCCCGCACTTTTCCACGCTATCTCTCCCTCCCTCGATGCGCCGGTGGGCGCGCCCTCCTCCTGGGGAGGGCGACGACGGAGCGAATTCTACTCGGGTGGCCGTGGGCCGCCAGCGCCCGCGGCCCGTGCGCGCTGCCGGTGCACGGGCCGGGGCAGGGATGCGAAGGGGCTAGTGCAGGTCGTGCAGCGAGCGATTCAGCCTGAAGAACCAGACCTCGTTGTGGTCCACCGCGCCCGAGGGGAGCAGCTTCTGGATGAAATGCCCCTTCCCATCGTCGGTCACACCGAAGTCGTCGTCGTTCGAGACCGCGATCGTGCGTCCGTCGTCGAGCAACACCATCCCTTCGGCCTTGTCGTGCGGGTACCCGAACGCCAGCATGTCCACCACGAGCGTCTTCTTCACGGGCACGATCCCATTCGCCGCGAGGGCGGAGTCGTTCAGCTGCTCGAGGGTCTTGCCGCCGATCATGAGACCGTTCGCGCCGTTCGACGGATCGTTGACGTCCGTCGCGCCCGCGATGTCGATCAGGTAGATCTTTTTCTGGACCGAGGGACCCGCGGGGTCGTTGAAGAACTTCCCGTCGCGCTCGTCCACCAGGAACCGCGTGGGCGACACCGCCTCGATTTCGCTCGCACCGTAGCCCGGGTCATCCATCGGGTAGAGGTACTGCCGGATGGAGCCGGTGCGCAGGTCGAGCATCACGATGCGCAGGAGATGCGACGCCTTGGCGGCAGCATGGTTGGGGTTGTCGAGCGGGTTCTGGATGATGCCGACGAGCACGCGACCGCCGGCGAGCGCCGCCAGCCCCTCCATCCCCTTGTTGGCCTGGCGCTTGATGAGCACTGCCGGGAGCGGATGGGGGCCGCTGCACGGCGAGTCCTGTTCGAGCGTCCGCCCGTGCCGATCGAAGTGCACGATGAACGGACCGTATTCGTCCGACACCCAGAACGAGCCGTCCTCCATCACGCGCAGCCCCTCAGAGTCGATCCCGTTGGGATCGAAGGGGAGCAGCGTGCCGTCGAGGGTGCGTGGTGTTTCCCCCGTGGCACCGCATCCGCTCGCGCCGACGGGAAGCCCGCTGCGCGCGCCGCCGCTCGCCGTCTTGAGGGTGATGATCTCGTCGCGCACGAACTTGCCATGCTCGAAGTGGAACCGTCCGACCTGCGGGTTGAAGGAGGGGACCGGGAAGAGCTTGTCGTTCCCCGTTCCCGCGACATTCGGACCGCGATCGGTGAGGGAGTAGAGCTCGCGACGGCCGGGGCGCTGATCGAGCGCGGAGCCGAAGCCGCCGTGGAAGATGGTGACGCCGTTCTCGACTGCCAGGACATCGTTCGGGACGAGCGCCACGGCGTGCGCGCTGACCGCGATCGGCGTCGCCTGATCGAAGCGGCGCGAGGCGTCGAGCAGATTCGTCGTGCTGGTCGCCGTGGGAACGTCCTGATTGCAGGCGCCGAGCAGAGCGGCACCGGCCAGGGCGACGACGAGGGCCGGGCGGGGCGCGCGCCGGGTGTGGCTCATGACGAGTCCTCCGGGATGAGTTGGGGATGAAGAGCGAGGGAAATAGAGACGCGGGATGGTGTGGGGTGGCGACAGCGGGGTCACGGATTCGTAACGGTGTCGCGAGGCGCAGGCTATCTTCCTTCCGCCCGTTCCTTTGAGAAACGTCGTGCGCGCGTTTCATACGGTCCTCGGCTTCGTTTGCCTCGTGATCGGCCTCACGCCCGCCGTGTCCCGGGCGGAGGAGTGCCCACGCCGGCGCGTGCTGAGCGCCGTCGGGGAAGCGCTGTTCGTCAACCTCACGGTGAACCGCCTCGATGCGTGGGCGCGCAACCAGCCCTGGGCCTACGTCGATCCCGCGAGCTGGGCCAGGAACCTCCGCCTCGGGTGGACCTGGGACGAAGACCACTTCTTCACCAACATGTTCTCCCACCCCTACCACGGCGGCCTGTATTTCAATTCGGGCCGGGACAACTGCCTCGGCTACTGGGGGGCGGCGCCGATCGCGTTCCTCGGGTCGTGGACCTGGGAGTACCTGGGCGAGCGGTTCCGCCCGTCGCTGAACGATTTCTACATGACGAGCATCGGGGGCATCGCGCTGGGTGAAGTGACCCACCGCCTCGGCGCCACCATTCGGAATACGAAGGCCACGGGCTCGAGCCGCCTGTTCCGCGAGCTGGCCGCGCTGGTGGTCGACCCCATCGGCGGGATCAACGGCCTCATCCGCGGCGAGTGGGGTCAAGTGAGGGACAATCCGCCCGAGCACGACCCGGGGGCGTTCATGTTCCGGTTCAACGCGGGCGTGCGCTGGATCGCCGACTCGAACGATTTCTCCAATCCCGTCGGCTCTCCGACCATCATCGCCGAGATGAACTACGGCGACCCGTTCGAGCGGCCGTCGTGGGCGCCGTTCGACGTGTTCAACGTCCGCGCGCAGGTCAGTCCCGGCGGGGGTGGGTTGAACCTGCTGCGCGCGTCGGGCCGCCTGTACCAGACCAGCCTGAACAAGTCCGCGCGCCGCAACCGGCATGTGTTCATGGTGAGCCAGCGCTACGACTTCGTGAACAACCCTGCCTACAAGTTCGGCGGGCAGAGCATCGAGACGAGCATCCAGTCACGCTGGCGCCTGGGGCGCGGCTCGACCCACCTCCGCACCAAGTTCGGCGCCGACGGCATCCTGCTCGGCGCGATCGATGCGCCGTACTCGGGTGTGGGCGATCGAACCTACGACTTCGGTCCGGGCGTCGGCCTGATCGCGGCCCTCACACTCGAACGTCGCCAGACTGTCTATCTCGAGTGGTACAACCGGATCGAGTACCTGCACTCGGTGAGCGGCGCCGCCGCCGATCATGGAATCGCCTTCACCGGACTCGAGGGGCTGCTGCCGCTCAGGCACGGGATCGGGCTCGGGCTCTGCCTGAGCGCGTACGCCCGGAGCAGCACGTACTCCGACAAGCCGGTGGAGCAGCGCGAGTTCCCCGAGCTTCGGGTCTTCCTGACCCTGATCACGTCGCACCAGCCGGGGGGGATGCTGCAGCCGTGAATACCCGGCCGCTCCTCCTGCTCCTCGTGTTCTCGGCCCCCTCCGCGTGGGGCCAGCAGCAGGCGCCGGAGCGGAAGCAGCGGCCGCACCGCACGGGCCTCTGGTTCGAGTTCGGCTCCGGGTCCGGCGCCGTGCGCATCGGGTGCGGCGGGTGCGAGGACGCGAGGTTCGCCAGCGGCTCGAGCGGTTACCTCCGCGTGGGCGGCACGGTGTCGGACAACGTGCTACTCGCGGTCGAGACCTACGGCTTCGACGACAAGGCCTTCGGCTTCGTCGAGGGCGACTCGTCGATCGTGGCGAACGACGCGACCATCACGCTGAGCGTCCTGTGGTATCCCTGGCGCAGCGGGGTCTTCCTCAAGGGCGGCGCCGGCCTCGCGAGCGGCGACTTCACCGTGACCCCCGATACCGGCGCCGCGCTCGAGACGCACGGTGTCGGCGTGGGGATGACCTTCGGGCTGGGCTACGACTGGCCGATCTCGCGCAAGTTCGCGATCACGGTCAACGGCGCCGTGTACATCACGGCGATCGGCGACATCAAGATCGCCAACAACTTCGTGGACGACGTGATCGCCGAGATGTATCAGTTCAGCGTGGGATTTACGATCCGGTAGCGGGACCCAGGCGCGCCCGCACCTGCTCCGCTTGCCACAGGTGCCGCCGCTCGTGGGCCGCGATCACGCGGAACGCCGAGTAGAGATTGTAGGACAGCTTGGCGTTGATCGGCGAGCGGACGCGTACGCGGTTCAGGTCGAGTCCGGACGCCGCCTCAAGCCGATGGCCGAGGTCCACCCGGAGATCCATGAACCGGGAGAGCACCGTCTCGCGCGAGCCGGTGGATGCCGGGACGAAGGGCGGCGTGGTCCTGGTCCTCACCCGGGATGGGGGGTCGAGCGAATAGGAGAGCAGCCACCCCACGACGTCGCGGCGGTAGCGGCGGGCCGGGTCGGTGCCCGCGGTCTGAGCTTCCAGGATGGCGGCGTCGATGCGCGGCAGCATCGCTTCGTCCATCAGGTTGAGATGCGCGACGCACTCGGCGACCGACCAGCCCGGCGGGTCGGGACGCGCATGGAATGCCGTCTCGTCCAGGCCCTGCACCAGCTCCGTGGCACGCGCGCCGGTATCGGCCAGCTCGGCAGCGATGACGGCGAGTTGTGGATGCATGTGGTCCCTCTAGTAGCCGCCTCATGCTGCGTCGTCAAGCACACTCGCTTATCTTCCGTCGCCCCCAACCAGGAACCAGCATGCGCTTGTGTCTCCCCCTCACGCTCCTCGCCGCGGTCTCCCTGCACGCGCAGGCAGCACCGGCCACCTACCGCGTCCGGTTCGAGACAACCGCCGGCACGTTCGTGGTCGAGGTGCACCGCGACTGGGCGCCGCTGGGCGCGGACCGGTTCAAGGAGCTCGTGACGAGCGGCTTCTTCGACGGCGTGCGGTTTTTCCGCGTCGTCTCGGGCTTCATGGCGCAGTTCGGCGTCAACGGCGACCCGGCGGTCGCCGCCAAGTGGCGCGACAAGCGCATCGCGGACGATCCCGTGAAGAAGAGCAACACGCGCGGCATGGTGACGTATGCGACGGCCGGCCCCGGCACCCGCACCACGCAGCTCTTCATCAACTATCGGGACAACAGTATGCTCGACGCCCAGGGGTTTGCGCCTTTCGGGCAGGTGGTCGAAGGGATGGATGTGGTCGACAGGCTGTATTCGGCGTACGGCGATGGGCCCCCGCGCGGGCACGGCGTGGATCAGGGGCGGCTCCAGGCCGAGGGCAACGCGTATCTCGAGCGTGAGTTCCCCAAGCTCGACTACGTGAGGAAAGCGGCGCTCCTCACGCCGTAAGCGGCGATGCGTTTTCCCACGATCGGGGTCGTCGTCACGGCGGCGTCCGGCGCGGCGCGCCGCTTTCCGCTGGTGCTCGCCGCCGCGTTCGTCGCCGCATACGCCGGCATCCGGATGGTGCATAACTCCGATGACAAGTCCGAGCTCATCCGCCTGCTCACGGCCGCGACGCTCGGCTTTCCGCTCCTGTTCGCGCTGACGGTCCTGGCGGAGCGCCGGGCCCGCACGACCGCGGAGGGCGGGGCGCTGCTCGGTGGGGGCGTGGCGGTCCTCGTCGCCTTCTGGGCGGCATGGCCCCGCTGGTCGGAGCCGATCCAGGCGTTCCGCTACGTCCAACTGAGCGTCGCCTTCCATCTCCTCGTGGCGTTCCTGCCCTACGCGCGCTACGCCGAGCACAACGGGTTCTGGCAATACAACCGCGCGCTGTTTCTGCGCTACCTCACCGCGTCCCTCTACTCGGGCGTGCTGTTCGTCGGCCTGGCGATCGCGCTGCTCGCGACGAACAAGCTGCTGGGCGTCGACGTGCCGAACGAAGGCTACGCCCGCCTCTGGGTCGTGATCACGTTCGTGTTCAACACGTGGTTCTTCGTGGGCGGCGTGCCGCAGGACTTGGCGGCGCTGGACAGCTACGACGACTACCCGACCGGGCTGCGGATCTTCACGCAGTACGTGCTCGTGCCGATCGTGGCGATTTACCTCGTGATTCTCACGCTCTACCTCGGCAAGGTGCTGATCACGCGCCAGTGGCCGAGCGGGTGGATCGGGTACCTCGTATCGAGCGTCGCGACCGTGGGCATCCTCTCGTGGCTCCTGGTCCATCCGCTCGAGGAGCGGCCCGAGTACGCGTGGGTCAAGACGTTCACGCGCGGTTTCTACATCGCGCTCATGCCCGCGATCGTCATGCTCTGGCTCGCGATCTGGAAGCGCGTGGAACAGTACGGCATCACCGAGCGACGCTATTTCCTGATTGTGCTATCCGTCTGGCTCGCGGCGATTGCCGTGTACTACACGATCGCCCGCTCCCGCAGCATCAAAGTCATTCCCGCCACCCTCTGCGGTGTGGCCCTCATTACCTTCGCCGGCCCTTGGGGCGCGTACGGTGTGTCGCGCGCGAGCCAGCTGGGCCGCCTCCAGGCCATCCTGGAGCGCAATGGCCTGATGGCGAACGGCCACCTGCAAGCCGCAACTGGCGCCGTGTCCTTCCCCGATCGCAAGGAGATCTCGAGCGGCTTCCGCTACCTGCTCGAGACGCATGGGGAGGGCGCCATTGCGTCCTGGCTCACCGACTCCCTGAAACACGCGAGTCTGCGCGGCGAGCCTCGGGCCCGCGCGATCATGACGTCGCTGCGCCTCGAGTACGTCACCCCGTGGCAGGGCGAAGGAGGAGAGTCCTTCTACTACTACGCGACCGCGGCGCCGGAGCCGGTGGCCATCGCCGGCTACACCCAGGCCGTGCGGATTTCGTTCGCTCCGGTCAAGGATTCGATCAAGGTAGGGGACGGCGCGATCGTCCGGCTGGGACGCGACAGCCTGAGTCTCCGGGTCGAGCGGAACGGCGCGTTGTTGCTCGAGCTGCCGCTCGGCATGCTGGTCGACAGCGCGACCGCTTACCGGCGCCGCAGTTCGAATCAGACGCTGCCACCTGCGATGCTGCGCGTCGAGGCCCAGGGCGGTGGCGCGGGCGCGCTCGCGGTCTTCACCCAACTGTCGGGCACACTGCGGCAGGGCGCGCCGAGGCTTACCGCGCTCGAGGGCGAGCTGTTCTTGCGGCTTCCTTGAAGAGGGCCGCGACGGCACGCACGGCCGGACTCGACTCCCCGCGTCGCGACAGCAGGTCGAGACCGAACGGCAGCTTGAGCCCCCGGATAGCCACCGCCGTGGTTCCCGCCGGCGGCCGGTCCAGCTGAGACTGAAATCCCATCGCCCAGCCTTTGCCCTGCGCCGCTAGCGCCCAGACCGTTTGCAGCCCATCATAGGTCGCCTCGACCCGCGGCCGCAGGCCGAGCTTCTTGAGCTCCGCGTACAACCGGTCGTAGAACCCCGGATGGAACGCCCGCTCCATGAAGAGAAAAGGAATGTCCGCGAGCTCCCGTGCCTCGATCGAGCGTCGGCTCGCGAGCGGGTGCTCCCGGGCGAGGAGCGCCGTCGCCAGCCGGTCCTTCTGGAGATGCGTTATCACGATCGCGTTCGAGCGTGCGCGCTCTCGGCTCGGGAACGCGTGCGCGATCCCGAGGTCGATGTCGGCACGGCCGAGCGCTGGCGCCTGCTCGGGTGTGGGCATCTCCTGAACCACGATCTGGACGTCCGGATGGCGGGCGGCGCATCGCTCGGTGACGCGCGCCAGGAGCTCGATCGACACGCCCGTAGCGACGGCCCCGATGACGCAGCGCCCCTCGACGCCCCGCCGGTAGCGTGTGGCCTCGCCGAGCAGGCGCTCGGCCCCGGCGAGGAGCGCCGGGCTGTCACCGGCGAGCGAAACGCCGGCAGGGGTGAGCGCGACGCCGCGCGCCGACCGCTCGAGCAGCGCCACGCCCACGGCGTTCTCCAGGTCCCGCAGCTGGCGCGACAGGGCGGGCTGGGTGATCCCGAGCCGCGCGGCCGCGCGCCCGATCGTGAGCGCGGTCGCAACCGTCAGGAGCGCGCGCAGATGTTTGAGCTCGAGGCCGGGCGGCACCGTGCCGTGGGGGCGGCGCGCCCGGGAGGATGGGGCCGAGGGAGTGGCAACAGCCCGCACCTGCGATTCGGGATAGGAGCGGGCCACGTCCCGCATGCGCCGCAGCGCGGTTTGGACCACCGGGCGACGGTCCCCCTTCCGCCACACCGCCATCACGGGCAGCGTGATCGTGATCCCGGTGACGGCCAGCACGACCGTGCCTTCGGGCGGCGCCAGCGCGCGGGAGCGCGTCATCAGCGTCCAGCCCCGTCCCGCGGCGACCGCGAGGTGCGTGGCGCGCAGGTCGCCGTCGAGCTCGAGCGATGGCGAGCGCAACCCTGCGGCGCGGAGCGCCATTTCCACGCGCCCGCCCGGCTCCGGCGCCAGGGTGCTGCGCGATACCACGAAGGGCAGGGGCCCAAATTCGGGCAACGACACCGTGCCGCGCGCCGCCAGGGGATGATCGCGGGGCACGATGGCGCGGTCCATGTACTCGACCCAGAGGGGCTCCGCCAGGAGCCCACTCAGCGGTGGATGCCCGATGCACACCCCGACGTCCGCTCGCCCGTCCGCTACGGCTTCCCAGATGTCCGGTGGCTCGATGTCCTCGATCTCGACGGTGATCTCGGGATACTCCGCGTGCAGCGAGTCCTGCACGGTGGTCGGGAAGCCCCGCGCGATCGCGGCCCGTACCGCGGCGAACACGACCTGGCCGCGGCGTCCGGCAGCGGTCGCCTCGGCGCGGTCGAGCGCGGCGCCCAGCTCATCGAGCAGCTGCCGGCTGCCCTGCGCGAACGATGCGCCGGCGGGCGTGAGGGTGACGCCCTTGGGATGGCGAGTGAGCAACGTGACGCCCAGCTCGCGCTCGAGCGCCGACATCCGGCGGGAGAGGGCCGGCTGCGCGACGCGCGCTTCGTGCGCGGCGCGGCTCAGGTTCAGTGTGTGGGCCACCGCCTGGAAACAGAGCAGATCCTTCAAGTCCACCCGACCACCCCTCCCTTTCCCCCCATGCGCGCCCCGCATGGGAACGCCAGCGAATCGGTATTGGCTTTCGCCGCCGGGCCACCGTTAGGTCTCGTGAGTCGCCCACGCCACGAGACCGACTTGCTCGAAGACCATGGACCGCCGAGAGACACACCGCCAGAGGGACAGGCCTCCGCGTCGCACGCCCTGCCGGGCCGGGGCGAGCTGATCGTCGTCGTGGACGACGACGACATCCTGCGGCGGGCCATCGCCCGGATGCTCAAGAGCCTCGGCTTCTCGGTGCTCACGGCCGCGGACGGTGCGGACGCCGTCACTGTGATCGAGAGCTGCACGAAGCCGATCGACGCGCTCCTCGTCGACGTGGTCATGCCTCATCTTAGTGGCCCGGAGCTCGTGGAGCGGCTCGCGAGCCGCGGGATCCACATCGGGGTGATCTACATGTCCGGATACGACGACGCCACCATCGTCACGCACCTGATGAACTCGCCCACTGTGCCTCTGCTCCGCAAGCCGTTCACTCCGCAGGCGTTGATGCTGGTGCTGCGGGAGGTCTTGAGTCGCCGCGGGACCCGCCAGCCGAACGGCTGCTGAACCGGTCCGCCCGCTACCCTTCGCCGGCTCGTCGCGCCGCGCGCCACAACCCCCAGAGCAGGCCCACGACGAGTCCGATCGGACCCGTGATGAAGATGCCCAGCAACGGGCCCTGATTCGCGCCCGGCGTGACGATCATGGGGCCCACAAAGCCCGCCAGGAACGCGATCCCACCCACGAACAATGCAAAGCCCACCGGGCGCTCCCCACGCCACCAGCGGTTCTCGATGGGACCGTGGCGCACGATGGCCCACACGGAAGCGATGGGAACAAGCGGGAAGAGCAGGCTGACGAGGAATTCCATGCGCTAGCCTAACCCCGGGCGTGAGCCTGGGGAACACCACCGCCGATCCACCCCGGGCTTGGGCCGGCGTGAAACCCGCGGCTACCCTGATCGGTGATCCCCGGGCTTGCGCCCGGGGTGAGTCAATGCAGGTTGGCTGAATGAACGCACCCGTCATCGCCCTCCTACTCAGTGCCGCGCTCCCGACTCTCTGTCCGTCCCAGCAGGCGTCCGACCCACGGGACGGGCGCTCGGTCCTTGAGCGGATGCATGCCGCTTACGCGGGCAAGTGGTACGAAAAGCTCGCATTCGTACAACGGACCACGCACCCCCGGCCAGACGGAGGACGGGACACGTCGACGTGGTACGAGACCTTCAAAGGCGCCGATCAAATGCGGATCGACTTCGGCGCTCCCACCGCCGGTCGCGGCGTGATCTTCACCGCGGAGTCGACGTTCGTCTTCCGGGACGGTCAGCTGTCCCGCGCGGCGGCGGAGGGCAATCCGTTCCTGCCGCTCGTGATGGGCGTGTATCTCGAGCCGGTCGATGTCGCGGCGCACGGCGCCACCCACCACGGGTTCGACCTCGCCAAGGTGCACCGCTCTACCTGGGAGGGCCGGCCGGTGTACGTGGTCGGGGCGCTGGCCGATGCCGACACGACGTCCCCCCAGTTCTGGGTGGACGAGCGTATGCTGGTCGTGCGCATACGCGTGCCCGCAAACCCGGGCGATCCCCCACTCGATATTCGACTCGACAAGTACATGGCAGTCGGCGGTGGCTGGCTCGCGACGCGAGTGGCCATCACGCGCGGCGGCAAGCCGCTGCAGCTCGAGGACTACACGGAGTGGAGCGACCGGGTCGCGATCGCGGATTCACTGTTCTCGCGCAAACGGTGGGTGACGGGCGGGCACTGGGTGGGGAAGCCGCGCACGGGGTGGGTGAAGGCCCGGTAGGCCGTTATCTCGTCACCTCGGGCTTGCGCCCGGGGTCAGTCAAGCCTTCCTGGTCGGCCGGGGATCCGATCAGGATGACGGTCGAACTGTCGGGCGACGTAACGCACGACTGCTTTGAGGTCCCGCTTGTGGAGCGTTGCCGCGTAGAACCCCCTGGCCCAGCGAACCGCACCGGGAACGCGGCGATTCGCCCGCGTCGCTGAGACGCCCTTCGCCAGGCGAACGAAATCGCTGAGCCGCGTGTCGGGTTGGAAGCTGACCACTAGGAGAACATGGTCGGCGAGCACGGCGCCACGAAGAACGCGCACCCGCATCTGTTGGCACGCGCTCGCAACTGCGCTCTTCACATCGGCGACCGCAGGCTGGTCCAGACAACCGACCCGCTTCCAGGTGTGCTACGTGATGTGTGCGTAAAGCTGGTAGGCGCGGTGACTCGGCATGACTGACCCCGGGCGCAAGCCCGGGGATCCCGGGGAGTCAGTTAAACCCCGTCACCCTCCACAGCGCATACCCCGTCCCGACCAGCAGCACGACCGACACCGCGACCAGCGCCGCCATCGCGCGCCAAGCGAGCGCGAGCTCCGGCACACGGGCCACCAGGCCGAATCCCACCAGCACCGCGGTC
>DATIXG010000061.1:0-9448 GCA_035518815.1 Gemmatimonadales bacterium
GGGCGGTGAGGAGGTCGTCCTGCGCGAAAGTCGGCCGCTCGGTCGCGAACTGCTTGTACGTGCGCGCCAGCTGCTCCGGGATCGGCCTGGGCGCCTTGAGCTCACCCTGGATCGTCTCTCCCCGGGCGAACACCTGCAGGATGTTGTTGGCTCGCACCTGTTGCTGGAACTCGGAGTACGAGATGGCGAGCGGCCCTGCCTGCCAGTCCTGGAACGTCAGCAACGCGAACACGGCCGCGTAGACGAGGAGCCACCGGGCGGACCGCAGCCATCTTCGCCAGCCGGGGTCCGGGGGTCCTCCCGCCTTTCCCGGCGGGAGCCCTTCCGCGCGCCACGGCCGACCCGGCTGATGCCTGGGTTTCGCGTGCGGATCCACCGGAGCCGCAGCGTCCGACGTCGGAACCTTCTCGGAGGCGACCTCGCGGCTCGGGGCGTTTGCTTCTGGCATGACGTACCTCATCGGTCCGGGGAATATCTCGTCCGCCGCGACGCCTGCGTCTTCTGCGATGGCGGAGTGGCGCAGCCGGGACAGCGAGCTCGGCCGGACTGGCAAGCCCGCTGCACGCAAGATGCCACCGCTGCCCGCCGACGGGGGCGCATGCCGCCGGCCGAGGCGGGTGGTAAGAGGCGCGGTGCGACAGGATGATGGCCGTGTCGCGGCATCTTGCAGGCGGCGCTCGGCGAACGCCCGTCATTTTGCCGAGACGGCGGCGTTCCTGGCTGACCCATTCTACGTTCGAAACGCCGCCCACGGACCCATGCGTGACGAACCGCGCGACTCCCGAGCGTTGGCACGGCTTAAGCGTACTCTCCCGAGAAGGTGAGCCAGACCGATGAACGACCTCGCGACACGGAGCGGCAATACGAGCCAGGCGACGAACGCGACGCCCACGTGGTCGGCGCTCGTCGTCGATGACGACACGGGCATCCGCCAGTCCCTGCGGCTGTGTCTCGAGGCCGTCGGCGGGCGGGTGCTGGGCGTCGGCACGAGCGCAGCGGCCCTCGAGGCGCTGGATCGCGCGACGTTCGACGTCGTCCTGCTCGACCTGTGGCTCGGGGCCGAGTCCAGCACCGACACGGTCCCCGAGATCCTGCACAGGCAGCCGGGTGTGGGGATCATCATGATCACGGCCTTCGCGAGCTTCGAGACGGCGGTCGAGGCGATGAGGCGGGGAGCCACCGACTACCTGCCGAAGCCCTTCACGCCGGAGCAGGTGCGCCTCGCCGTACAGCGCGTGCTCGACGGCCGGCGCCTCCAGCGGCGCGTGGTCGAGCTCGAGCAGCGCCTCGTGGGGACGGACGCGGGGAGCTGGTTCGACTCCCAGAGCACCGCGTACCGCGCCTTCCTCGAGGTGGCGCGCCGGGCGGCGGGATCCGAGGTGGTCGTGCTGCTGCGGGGCGAGAGCGGGACCGGGAAGAACGTGCTCGCCCAGCGAATCCACGCGCAGAGCGCGCGACGCGAGCGGCCCTTCGTCTCCGTGAACTGCCCGACGCTCTCGGCGGACCTCATGAGCAGCGCGCTCTTCGGGCACAGGAAGGGCGCGTTCACCGGCGCGGTCGCGGACACCTCGGGGAAGGTCCAGGAGGCGGAAGGGGGCACCCTGTTCCTCGACGAGGTGGGGGACCTCACCCCGGACGCCCAGGCGCGACTGCTCCGCTTCCTGAACGACCAGACGTACGAGCGGCTCGGCGACCCGCGCGAGCGGCGGGCGGACGTGCGCATCGTCGCGGCCACGAACAAGCCGCTCGAGGAGCTCGTGCGATCCGGGAGGTTCCGCGAGGACCTCCTCTTCCGGCTCAACGTCCTGTCGCTCCTGGTCCCGCCGCTTCGTGAGCGGCAGGAGGACGTCCCCCTGCTCGCCCAGCACTACCTGTCGTTCTTCGCCGCGAGGCAGGGACGCCCCGACCTTCGGTTCTCGAGTGCCGCGGTCGCCGCCATGTCGGCGCACGGCTGGCCGGGCAACCTGCGCGAGCTCCGGAACACCATCGAGCGCGCGGTGATCCTGTCGCCCTCCACCGTGCTCGAGCCGGCCGACCTCGGGCTGGCCAGCCCCTCCGCCTCGGCGAGGGACGTCCGCGTCGGCGCGCCGGTGAGCCTGGACGATCTCGAGCGGGAGCACATCGCGCGGGTCGTCGCCAGCTCGCCGACGCTCGAGGCGGCGGCACGCCTCCTGGGCATCGACGCGACGACGCTCGGCCGGAAGCGGAAGCGGTATGGGCTGGCATGAGTCGCGATGGAGCGCTCGGATTCGTGACGGGATTCGACTGCCACGTCGTGTCCGGTCGTACCTCGCCACCGCGCTCGTGGTGACTGCCGGCGCGGCCCTCGTCGCGAAGGAGGCCGCCGGCGTGGCCCTCTCCATCGTCAACGCCCGCCGCCTGGCCGCGATGGAGTCCGCGATTCACGATCGAGACGTGCAGGACTCGCTGCAAGCCTCCACGTTCGCGGCCCGCACCGGGGTCGCCACGAGCGCCGTCGGGCTGGTCGCGAGCGCAGCGCTCGTGCTGGGCACCCTCTGGCTGCTCGATCGCAGGGCGAGACAGATCGTGCGGGCGACGAAGACGACCGCCGCGGTCATCCGCGCGGCTCCCGACGCGGTCGTGTTGATCGACGGCGAACGTGTCGTGAGCATGAGCGGCGCTGCCGAGGCGCTCTTCAAGAAGGCGGGCCTCGCGAGGCCGGCGACGCTCGACGACTTCGTTGCGATCGCCGCACAGCCCCCCCGGCTTCGGGACGCGATGCTCGGACGGAAGCCGGTGGACGGGGTCGGCCTCGATGCGGCGGTCTCCGTCCACGTCGCCGGGGAGACCCGCCGGCTCCTTCCGCGGGCCGTCCCGCTCGCCGCCGACGATCCGGCCAGCGAGGTCCTCGTCGTCCTCACCGACGTGACCGAGCTCGCTCGCCTGGACGAGATGCGCTCCGACCTGGTGGCGGCCGCGTCGCACGAGCTTCGAACTCCGGCGACCACCCTGCGGATGTCGCTCCTCATGCTCCGCGAGGGAGCAGGCCAGATGGAGCCGCGCATGCGCGAGCTCATCGACACCGCGCTCGTCGGCGTGCAGCAGCTGCTCGACACCGTGGACGAGCTCCTCGACATGACGCGCATCGAGGCCGGTCGCCTGAGGCTCTCCGCGGAGCCCCTCTACCTCCGGGACGTCGTGCGTGAGGCGGCGGACCGGTCGAGAGCACGCGCCGAGGAGATGGGGCTCCGGCTCCAGGTGCACGCGCTGAACGGCCGGCGGGCGATCCTGGGCGACCGCGCGCGATTGCGGATCGTCGTGGACAACCTCGTGAGGAACGCTCTCAAGTACACCCCGCCGGGCGGCACGATCGAGCTCACGGTGTCCTCGCGCCCGGACCCGGCGTCGACGGGTGGCGTCGTGGAGCTCGCGGTGACCGACTCGGGCCGAGGCGTCCCCGAGGAGTTCCGCTCGCGCGTCTTCGAGAAGTTCTTCCGGGTGGAGCACTACCGCCCGGGCGGTGAGCGCGAGCCCCGAGGTGCCGGGATCGGTCTCTACCTGTGCAAGGAGATCGTCGGGCTGCACGGGGGCACGATCCGATGCGAGGCGGCGCCGAGCGGACGCGGCAGCCGCTTCGTCGTCGCGCTGCCCGCTGCGGAGGCGACCTTGCGAGCGTGAGCTCGCGAGGTTCGTCTCGGTCGCATACCGGCAGATCGCAGGCGGCTTTCCGCGCAGGGTCCTCATTTCGCCGGGACGAACCGCCCTCTCGGGGCAGGCCGGTACGCGTCCGAGTGCAAGCGTGCTCGACCGCCGACGCCCGCGGCGCCGCGAGGGCCGCGGAACCGTTCACGAAGGCGCCGTTCGCACCGTGATGGCCCCGCTCTCTCGAGCTCCGTCGCACGGCGGGACGGATGGCACGAGCCGTGCTCCAGGGGAAGGCAAGGAGGAAGCAAGCCATGGAGAAGATGATCATCGCCACATTCGACGACGAGAAGAGAGCGTACGAGGCCTCGAGGATCCTGAGAGAGCTCGACAGCGACGGGAGCATCGCGATCTTCGCGATGTCCGTCATCGGCAAGGACGCGAGCGGCAAGTGGACCGTGAAGGAAGCGGCCCACGAGGGCCCGCTCGGCACCGGGGTCGGCCTGGTCACCGGCACGGTGCTGGGGCTGCTCGGCGGCCCTGTGGGGGTCGCGATCGGGGCCGGTGTCGGCACCGTCGGCGGCCTGATCTACGACCTCGCCAAGGCCGGCGTGGGCGGCGATTTCCTGGTCGACGCCGGGGAGCAGCTGGCCGCGGGCAAGTACGCCGTCGTCGCCGAGCTCTCGGAGGAGTGGACGATGCCCGTCGACGCGCGCCTCGAGGGACTGGGCGGCGTCGTCACGCGGCGTGCGCGCCAGGACGTCGTGGACGTCCAGCTCCAGCGAGAGGCCGCGGAGTACAAGGCCGAGCTCGAGCAGCTCGAGGCGGAGCGCGCCCAGGCCGCCAAGGAACACAGGGCGAAGCTCGACGCGAAGATCGAGGCGGTCAAGGGCAAGCTCCGCGCGACGCAGGAGCGCACCCAGGCTGCGATCGCGGCGGCCAAGGAGGAGAACGAGGCGAAGGTCGCCGCGCTGCGCACGCAGATCGAGAAGGCGCGTGGCGACGCCAAGGCCAGGCTGGAAGGGCGCATCGCCGAGCGTCGCGCCGAGCACGAACGGCGCAGCAAGCTGCTCCACCAGGCGTGGGAGCTGACCAAGCAGGCGTTGAGGGAGTGACGGCCAGTGACGAAACCAAGGACCGTTCGAGAAGAGGAAACGAACGGGGACATCGAAAGAACGGAGGAAGTCGTGGAATCCACGGATAGGTTCGGAGAGGCGCTGAAGAAGGACACGCTCGCGGGCAGTGACGCGTTCATGGCCGGGGGCGTGGCGATGGTCGTCATCGGGGTGCTGGCGGCGCTCGCGCCGCTTGCGAGCGGGATCGTGTTCAACCTGCTCTTCGGCGCCCTGATGATCGGGGCGGGGATCGTCGAGCTGGTCGACGCGTTCGGCGCCGGGAAGTGGCAGCGGGGCGTGCTGGGCGCGCTCGCCGGCATCCTGACGCTGGCCGCCGGCTTCCTCACCGTGATGCGTCCGGTGCTGGGGCTCGTCGCGCTCACGATCGCATTCATCGGGTACCTCCTCTTCGTGGGAGCGTTCCGGATCGTGATGGCGTTCCAGCTCCCCACGAGCGCGGGTGGCAAGTTCTGGACGTTCCTGAGCGGTGTCGTGACGCTGCTGCTCGCCGGCCTGGCCATCGCCCAGATGCCGATCACGAGCATCTGGCTCATCGGAACGTACGTCGGGGTGAGCCTCGTCCTCGGCGGAGTCGCCCGCATCTCGCTGGCGCGCGGGTTCCGCAAGGTGGCCGACGCCATGGGCACGCCCGCGCAGACGATGCAGGGCGCCCACGCCTGACCGGCGCCCGGATTCGCTTCGTGGCCTCTCGAGAGCCTCGGCGGAGCCGCCGGGGCTCTCGTTGCTCGCCGGGTTTCAAGTTGAAGAAGACGTTCGAGATGACGGGTGTCCACACGCTTGGCGCGCTCATGACCGCGCGCTGGAGGAACGAGATGCTGAACACGTCGCTCTGGATCGCGCAGTGGCTCGCGGCCGTGACCTTCACCCTCACGGGCGCGCTGAAGGTGATCTTCCCGCGCGAGAAGCTCGCGCCCCGCATGCACTGGGCGGCCGGGTGGCCGCGCGGGCGCATCAAGCTGCTGGGGCTCGCCGAGCTGCTCGGGGCGGTCGGGCTCGTCGCACCTCAGGTGACAGGCATCGCGCCGCTCCTCACCCCGCTCGCGGCCGTCTGCCTGGCGGCCCTCATGGCGGGGGCTGCTCGCACGCATCGGCGCCTCGGGGAGAGCCCCGTGCCCCCCGTCGTGATCGGGGCGGTCTGCCTCTGCGTCGCGGCGGGTCGGCTCATGGCCGGGACGCACGTCGACGTGACGGAGTTGGCCGCCGGCTGCGCTTCCTTCTCTTGATCGCGGGAGCCGCCCGGTCGATGGCCCTCAGCTCCGTCAGGAACGCTTCCTGGGCCGGCGTGAGCGGACGTTCACGCAGTCGAATGATGCCGGGCTCCGCGACGGCCCACGGGGCCGAGATGGGTAGGGCCACGAGCCGGCCTTCGGCCAGCTCCGTGGCGAGGATGACCGCCGGCGCTGCGCCGAACGCGTCGCTGTGGCTCACGATGGACTTCATGAGCGCGACGGAGTCCACGGCGATGGCGGGGACGAAGTCTCCGGTCGAGGGGTCGATCCGCCCCTGGACCCCGGCGCGCACGAAGTTCTGCGCCAGGCGTGGCGGGACCGGGCCCATCGCGAACGGGTAGGGCGCGAGCTGCTTCAGGGACAGCCTCGCCGCACCTGCGAGCGGGTGCCCGCGGCGGACGAAGAAGGTGCCCACCCGCACCCGGAGGGGCTCCACCGCGAGCGCTGGCTCGCGGCGCGCGCGCGCCACCCCGGCGATGCCGACGTCGAGCCTGCCGGCGAGGACATGGTCCGCCACCGTCCGCCAGTCGACCGGGACGATCCGCAGGTGAACGCCCGGATGCTTGCGCGCGAGCCGCGCGAGGGCGGGGACGACGAGGTGATCGTGCGGGAAGAACCCCGCGCCGACCGACAGGGTTCCCACCGCGAGCCCGTTCATGCGATCGATCTCGCCCACCAGCGCGTCGAGGTTCTGGATGAGCGCGCCGGCTCGCGAGAGGACGAGCTGCCCGAAGGTCGTCGGCGTCGCGCCTCGTTTCCCGCGCTCGAACAGCCGCACCCCCAGCGCGGCCTCCAGCACCTTGATGCTCTTGCTCAGTGCCGGCTGGCTCATGCCGAGCGCGGTTGCGGCGCGGCCGAGGGAGCCGTGCTGCCCGATGGCGGCCACGTGCCGGAGTCGTCGAATGTCGAGGGGCAACCCGGGCATCATATCTCGAGGTTATGCCCAGCCGCGGAGTTACAACCAAGGGCGCATGGTAGGACCCGACGCATGGGCGTACAGGGTCTCGACACACCGGAGGCGGGTCGCGATGACCACGGGGCGCCCTCGCATGGCCCCGCGCCCGCGTGTCGTTCGGCGGTTCTACCGAGCGCGACTTGAAGTCGCCGCGTGAACAGGGGGTATGCTTGAAGACCAAGTTCGCTGAGTTGCTGGGAGTCACCCTCGCAGGCATGGCGCTCGTCGCCGGCCCTGCGCTCGCGCAGGAGCAGCCCGTCGGGCCCTACAAGGAGTTCAAGGGGAACATCCAACTCGACGTCCGCGACTCGAAGGCGGACTGGGGGCCGTTCACGCCGAAGAAGGCGCCGGCCGGCGCGCCGAACATCCTCTTCGTGCTCTACGACGACACCGGACTCGCCGCCTGGTCGCCCTACGGCGGCCGGATCAACATGCCGACCCTGGACAGGTTGGCAAAGAACGGCCTGACCTACACTCAATGGCACACCGTGGCGCTGTGCTCGCCGACGCGGTCCACGCTGCTCACGGGCCGCAACCACACCCTGAACGGCATGGCCGCCATCACCGAGGCGGCCAACGGGTTCCCGGGCGCCAGCGGCCGCATCCCGCCGCAGGCCGCCACCGTCGCGCAGATCCTCCAGGACAACGGCTACAGCACCTTCTGGCTCGGCAAGAACCACAACGTCCCGGAGCAGGACGTGGCGGAGGGTGGCGACCGCAAGACGTGGCCACTCGGCCAGGGGTTCGAACGCTACTACGGCTTCATCGGCGGCGAGACCAACCAGTGGTATCCGGACCTCGTCGAGGACAACCACTTCATCGAGCCGCCGGCCACGCCGGAGGAGGGCTATCACCTCTCCAAGGATCTCGCGGATCAGGCCATCCGGATGATCCGGAACCAGAAGGCGACGAGCCCCTCGAAGCCATGGTTCATGTTCTACAACCCGGGCGCCAACCATGCGCCGCACCACGCCCCTGCGGAGTACATCGCCAAGTACAAGGGCAAGTTCGACGACGGGTACGACGCCTACCGCGGCTGGGTGCTGGCGCGCATGGTCGAGAGGGGCGTCCTGCCGAAGGGCACGAAGCTCACGCCCATTAACCCGCTGCCGAGGTCCCAGGCCAACCCGGCCGATGACGTACGTCCGTGGAAGTCGCTCAACGCGGACGAGAAGAAGCTCTTCTCGCACATGGCCGAGGTGTTCGCGGCGCTGTCGGAGTACACCGACGTGCAGGTCGGCCGCGTCATCGACTACCTGGAGCAGACCGGGCAGCTCGAGAACACGCTCGTCCTCTACGCCGCGGACAACGGCACCTCCGGTGAGGGGACGCCGAACGGTTCCGTCAACGAGAACAACTTCTTCAACGGCGTGCCCGACGAGCTGGCCGAGAACATGAAGCTGTTCGACAAGCTCGGCGGGCCGGACACCTACGGACACTTCCCGACCGGATGGGCGGTCGCCTTCTCGACCCCGTTCCAGATGTTCAAGCGGTACTCGCAGTACTCGGGCGGCACGGCCGACCCGCTCGTCATCTCGTGGCCCAAGGGGATCAAGACGAGAGGCGAGCTCCGCGACCAGTACCACCACTCGGTGGACATCGTGCCGACGATCCTGGACGTGGTCGGCCTCGAGATGCCCAAGGTCTACCGCGGCGTGGAGCAGTTCCCGCTCTCGGGCGTCTCGATGCGCTACACGTTCGACGCTTCCAAGGAGACGCCGACGCGGAAGAAGCGCCAGTTCTACTCGATGCTCGGCACCCGGGGCATCTGGGAGGACGGCTGGCTGGCCGCCTCGGTGCACGCACCGTTCAACGGCAAGGGCCACTTCGAGCAGGATCAGTGGCAACTCTACCACGTGGACGTGGACCGCTCGGAGTCTACCGACATGGCGAAGCAGCACCCCGAGAAGCTGGCGGCCTTGAAGAGGGCATGGGACGAGGAGGCCAGGATCAACCTGGCGCTGCCGCTCGATGACCGCACGCCCACGGAGATCCTGCTGACCGAGCGCCCTTCGGGCGAGCCCGTCACGGATCGTCACGTCTACTATCCGGGCACGGCGCCGGTCCCCGAGGGCGTCGCCGCCAACGTGCGCAACCGCTCCTACAAGATCCTCGCCAACGTCGAGCTGCAGGCGGACGCCAGTGGCGTCATCTTCGCCCACGGCTCGCGCTTCGGCGGGCACGCGCTGTTCATCAAGGATCACAAGCTCCACTACGTCTACAACTACCTCGGTCGCAAGCCCGAGCAGCAGTTCGTCTCGGAGGAGCTGAAGCCTGGCAAGTACACGCTCGGCGTGGAGTTCACGCGCACGGGCGCGGGCCCGCACAAGGAGTCGCTCGGCACGACGAAGCTGTACGTGAACGACAAGGTCGTCGCCGAGGGCCCGATGAAGACCCAGCCCGCCAAGTTCACCCTGTCGGGCGACGGCCTGTGCGTCGGCTACGACAGCGGTGACGCCGTCAGCGGCGAATACAAGACGCCCGGCACGTTCCACGGCGGGACGATCCAGGCCGTCGGCGTCACC
>DATIXG010000062.1:0-10798 GCA_035518815.1 Gemmatimonadales bacterium
GCTTCCCGCGGGGCTGTCCCCCGTCTGTCCCCCACGCATGGAGCACGCGACCCCGCCACCCGCCTTGCCCCACGACGAGGTACGCCATGCCTAAGGCGATCAGCCCCGAAGAACGCGAACGCTTGCGGGCGTTGAGTCGCAAAGGGGCGCACATCCGCTGGGAACGTGAGCGGGCGAAGCGGCTACCCTTAGCGCCCTACGCCGAGCCGTTCCTCGCGTTCCTCGACGCCACGGGGCGCGGTGGCCCGAGTCGGGCGGTCTGGCGGGTGTTCTGGAAAGCCGCGGACGGGCTCCCGCTCGAGCCGGACGAGCTCACGATCTACCAGCGCCACACCGGCCGCACGCTGGCCCCGACGACACCCGCCCGCGAGTGTTGGCTCCCCGCCGGCCGCCGTGGTGGCAAGAGTGAGAACATGGTGACGCGGGCAACGTGGCGCGCGATTAGTCGCGACTGGCGCGCGGTGTTGTCCCAAGGGGAAGTCGGCGTCATTCCGCTCGTGGCCGCTGATCGTGACCAAGCGCGCAACTCGCTCGCCTATCTCAAGGGCCTGGTGAAGCACCCGCTTGTCGCGCCCTACGTGGTGCGGGCACTCCGGGATGCCGTGGAGTTTCGGACGGGCGCCGTGGTGAAAGTGGCGACGGCCTCGTGGCGCTCGACGCGCGGCTACACGATGCTCGACGCCATTCTCGAGGAATGCGCGTTCTATCGCGCGGAGGACTCCGCGAACCCCGACGAGGAATTGCTGAACGCGTTGCGTCCGGCACTGCTCACCGTGCCGGGGGCGCGGGTCTACGGCATCTCGAGCCCCTACGCGCGGCGCGGGATCTTGTGGAAAGCGTACGAGAAGGCCTGGGGCCGCGACGACACCGACGTGCTGGTGTTCTCGGCGGACACACTGAGCTTGAACCCCACGGTGAACGCGGCCGAGATTGCGCGGGCCTTCGAGGATGATCCGCAAGCGGCGGCGGCCGAGTATGGGCGCGACGGGCTGGTGGCGTTCCGGCTGGACGTCGAGGCGTTTTTAGCGGTGGAGGCCGTCGAGGCGGTGATGAATCGGGAGCGGCCGCTCGAGCTCGCGCCCCGTTCGGGGGTGCGGTATGTGGGCTTCACCGATCCGAGCGGGGGGAGTCAGGACTCCTGGACGCTGGCGGTGGGGCATCGCGAGGGGGACCGGGCGGTGGTGGACGCGACGCGCGAGGTTCGGCCGCCGTTCTCGCCCGCGACGGTGACGGCGGAGTTTGCCACGTTCCTCAAGACCTACCATGTCACGACGATCACGGGCGACCGCTATGCGGGCGAGTTTCCGCGGGAGTTGTTCCGGGGCCACGGGATTGCGTACGTGCCGGCGGACAAGGTGCGGTCGGACTACTACCGGGAGCTCTTGCCGCTCGTAAATGCGGCGCGGGTGGAGCTGCCGCCTGATGCGCGATTGAAGGGGCAACTCATCGGGCTTGAGCGACGGGTCGCGCGGGGCGGGAAGGACTCCATAGACCACGCGCCCGGGGCGCGGGATGATCTGGCGAACGCGGTCGCGGGGTGTTGCGTGCGGTGTCTCGAGGGGAGTGTGGTGGCGCCCGTGGAGCCCGCGCCGATCTACGGGCCGTCCCGGTGGAGCGGGCCGTATCAGGAGCCGGGGCAGAACCCCGCGACGTGGAGCCCGTTCTTTGACGCGCCGGACGGGCCGCGGCGGTGGCCGACGTGAGCGAGCGGGCCTGGAAGCAATTCGAGCGCCGGCTGGCGCACGCGCTCGGCACGCAGCGCATTCCCGTCACGGGCGAGCGGGCGGGTGCCGATTTCGTCGATGCAGACTACGCGTATCAGGCGAAGCTCGGCCGGCGCTGTCCCGCCTACCTGCAGGCGTGGCTCGCGGGGATCAGCACCGCCGCGGCGCAGCGCGGCCTCCGGGGCGTGGTGATCTGGAAACCGAAGGGGGCGCGGGACGCCGATGCGCTGGTGGTGCTGAAGTTCAAGGACTGGCGAGGGGAGGCATGACGCACACGGGCCACGGGTACGAAGAGGCGCGGAAGCTCAACGGCGAGACGCGCACACGGGCCTTGCGGGAGCTGCTGACCGAGGCGCTGCCCGACTGGCAACGGCAGGCCCGCGCCTGGCGGGCCCGGGGCGCGCTCGCATTCGCGACCGATCTTGAGCGGCTGGTGGCCGTAGCGGCGCGGGTGTTGGACGGGCTGTGACGCACGCGGGGACGTCTATTCCGGTGCTGGTGGTTTCCAAAGGTCGCCGAGATGGTCGGGGTTGGCGTGTACGCGAAACGTGTCCGCGATCGCCGCGAGGGCGGTTGCGATGTCGGCGACCGGCCAGCGTTTTGCCTCTGGCGTCACGTCGAGGCGCGCATAGGTCAGGTGGGCCACCTCTTTGCCGACGCGAGGCGACACTTTCGCGAGCACGGGCGCCATGCGGCCGCGAATGCGCTCCCACACGTCAGGGCTGGGAAAGAAATCGGCGGCGAGCACATCGTCACCCCAGGGGTTGCTCGGAAAGAAGAAGTGCACGAGGGCGCGGGCGTGCAGGGTAAACGACTCGAGCAGCGCATTCCTGATGATCTCCTCGGGGATGGCGTCGCCGAGCATCAGCAGGCGGGCGGCCCCGACCAGCATCGAGAGCTCGTAGACCAAGTGCTCCGATGCTTCACGCAACTGCTTGGCGTCGGGCGTTGGTCGTGCGGCCGGCGGCGTGGGAGACACCTACCGGGCCTGCGTCGTCCAGGTCTTGAGCAGGATGGCGACGGGCTCGGGGATCGGGGTGCGAGTGCGCGCATCCTTCGCGACCCAATACCGCACGGTGCGCGGACTCACGCCCAGGCGGCGGGCCGCCTCGAGTTGCGAGAACCCCAACCGCTTGAGCGCGGCGCGGAATTGCTTCGCGGACATGGGCATATCGGTAACCTCAAGTTAGGCAAGGCTTGCCGCCCCTTGCAAGCTAGGCAACCGTTGCCTAGGTTCCCCGGTATGGCGCTGCGACGCTGTGCGTGGTGTGGGACGGTGTTGGGAGTCGCCCCGCATGTGGAAGGCGAGGAAACGCATGGCGTATGCGACCTGTGCGCCGTGCGGCTCGAGGCCGAGGCCGCGCTGGCCCACGCGCTCGTCGGCGTGCGGGCGATCGCCGGAGAGCTGGAACGCGCGATCGCGGACGTTTGGAAAACCCAACACGGAGAAGGAGGCACGACATGAGAGGGCAGGGGAGGGTGTTTCACCCGACGTGGACGGACCCCACGACCGGCGCCCGGAAGGTCGCCAAGACGTGGCGGCTCGACTACAGCGTGAACGGGGTGCGCCACGAGGAGTCGGCGCGCACCACGAGCAAGCGAGAGGCGCTGGCGCTGCTTCACGAGCGGCTCGGCGATCGCCGGGCAGGGAAGCTCACCGGCTCGCCCGATCGCGTGACGCTGCACGATCTGCGCGTGTTGGTCGAACGCCAGTACGACTTGGACGGTCGGCGCTCCAAGAAGCGCGTCGAGCAATGCTGGCATCACCTCGAGGCGTTCCTCGGGGCGGAGACGCGCGCCCTGGACGTCACCCCGGGGGATGCGGACCGCTACGCCGTGGCCCGACTGGCGGCGGGCCGGGCCCGGCAGACGGCGAACAACGAGCTCGCGGCGCTCCGGCGCGGCTACAAGCTCGCGCTCGAGAAGGGGCTGCTCGCCACGATGCCCGTCTTCAAGCTCCCGAAGGTGCGCAACGCCCGCTCGGGGTTCTTTAGCGCGGGCGATCTCGCGGCGCTTGAGTTGCTGTTGCCGCCCGCCGTGCAACCGCTCGTGCGGTTTCTCGCGGCGACGGGCTGGCGGTCGAGTGAGGCAACGCGGTTGACCTGGACGGCCGTCGATTGGGAGGCGCAGGTGCTGCGGCTCGCCGCGGCCGAGACGAAGGGCGGGGAGGCGCGGCTGTTCCCGTTCGCGGACGCGCCCGACCTGAAAGCACTCCTCGAGGCCCGGTGGGAAGTGCGTCGGGGCCTGTACGTATTCCACCGCGGCGACGGGAAGCCCATCAAGAGTTTCCGGCGCTCGTGGGCCCGGGCCTGTAAGCAGGCGGGGCTCGAGGGGCGGCTGGTGCATGATCTGCGGCGCTCGTTTGCCCGTGGGATGCGCACGGCCGGGGTGTCGGAGGGCGAGATTATGCGCCTCGCCGGCTGGCGGTCCCGGTCCATGTTCGACCGCTACAACATCATCGACGAGGCCGACTTGTCCCGGGCGGTCGCCCGGCGTTATGGTCAAGTAACGGGCAAGTCCGAGGCTCCCGCTCACCCCCCCGAGACGCTAAGTTCAAGCGCTGTAACGACGCCCCTGTAGCTCAGGTGGATAGAGCAGCGGTTTCCTAAACCGTTGGCCGGGTGTTCGAGTCACCCCAGGGGCACTGGGGTGGGCGGGCCACAGCCGATGCGGTATGACGAGGAGTGACATGGCGACTTCTGTCCAGGCACCAGGCCGCACGGGCACCGTGCCGCCGCCCGGCGAATCACGGGTGGTCACCTGGCTCATTCAATGGGTCAAGACGCACCGCCAGGCGGCGGTGGCGATCGTCATCGCAGTGGTCGGTGGTGCCGGGCTCATCTGGTGGAACGTAATCTCCCAGCAAAGGACCGAGGCGGTTGCGGGCGAACGGCTGGCGCAGGCGCGGCTCGCGTTCGAGTCCGGCAATTATCCACTGGCCGCGAGCGAACTCTCGCAAGTCGTGGAAAACTACGCCGGGACCTCTGCGGCCGAGGAAGCCCAGCTGGTCCTGGGGCAGGTCCGGCTGCATCAGGGACAACCCCAGCAGGCGATCGAGGTGTTGACCCCGTTCGCTGCCAAGGCAAGCGCGGGCTATCGTGCCCAGGCCTACGGGCTCCTGGGCGCGGCGTACGAGAACGCCGGACGCTGGCGCGAGGCGGCGCAGGCCTATGCCGAGGGGGTCACGCACGCCCGGTACGACTTCCTCAAGGCGCAGTACCTCTCGGACGAGGCCCGCGCCTCGCTCCTGGCGGGGGACACAACCAAGGCCCTCGAGGCCTATCGGACGATCACCGCGAAGTACGACTCGACGCCGTCGATCGTCGAGGCCAAGGTACGGTTGGGAGAGCTGACACGGGGGGCCGCGGGGGTCGCCGGAGCGGGTCCTAAGTAGCCGCGTAGCGGCTGCCCTGCGCTCGTGTACTTCGTATAAGAGATGTTATGTTAAGTAGTGGCTCGTCCAAATGTGGACAAGCGGCTAGGTAATCAACCCCCGAAACACCATCCTGCCTTCCCCGATGAGCCACACGTCTTCGTAACTGCCCGTCCGGCTCCGGCGCGCCCGCACCTCGAGCACCTGTCCGCTCCGCGTCTCCAGGGCCACCGGCAGCTTGGTGAGGCCCCAGTGATCGAGCGCGCAGGCGGCTGCCACCGCTCCCGTGCCGCACGCGAGGGTTTCGCCTTCGACACCGCGCTCGTACGTGCGCATGCGCCAGTGTCCCTCCTCCGGACCGCTCGCCACGAAATTCACGTTCGCGCCGTCCGGGCCGAGCGCCGCATGGTGGCGCAGCTCGCGGCCGCGCGCGTCCACGGGCACCCCGGCGAGATCGCGCACGAGGATCACCAGGTGCGGAACACCGACCACCGTGTGGGCGAGCCGCAGCTCGCCGTCAGCGAGTGCGATGCCCGTGACGGCCTCCGGCGCCGCGACCGGCGCGAACCGCAGCTCGGCGCGCCCGTCCAGCGTGCCAGAACGGCTCTCAAAGGTGCCCGCGTCCGTCTCGAGCAGCATCTCGCCGCCATCGACCAGGCCCATGTGCGTGGCGAGGCGCGTGCTGCACAGGGCGGCGTTCCCGCACATCGCCGCGCGCGAGCCGTCGCTATTGAAGTAGACCATCCGCACCTTGTCCGCGCCGGACCCCGGGCTCAGAAACACGACCCCGTCCGCTCCCAGGCCCGTCCCGCGGGCGCACAACGCCGCCATATCGGCGGCCGTCCACTCGTTGGGCGAGGAGACCCGCGCATCGATCATCACGAAGTCGTTTCCGGATCCCGTCATCTTGTAGACGGGCAGACCCCTCAGATGCGGCCGAACCACCCCAGCAGCCGCAGGCGTGGGACCATCCAGATCGCCTCGCGCACGATCGCGCGATTCATCTTGCTCTGTCCCTCGGTTCGATCCACGAACACGATGGGGATTTCCTTCAGCGTGAAGCCTTTTCGCCATGCGCGTACACTCATTTCAATCTGAAAGGCGTAGCCATTGGACCGGACGGCCGACAGGTCAATCGCTTCCAGCACCCGTCGGCGAAAGCACTTGAACCCTCCCGTCAGGTCCCACATTGCCAGTCCTGTCACCTGCCGGGCGTAAATATTGGCCGTGTACGATAACAGGAGCCTGGTCATCGGCCAGTTGACGACCGTCACCCTCCCACCAAGGTAACGGGAGCCGAGTACTAAGTCTGCTCCCTCTATGGCTTTGAGAAACTCGGGCAAGTGCTGGGGGTCGTGGGAAAAGTCGGCGTCCATCTCGAAAACGTAGTCGTAGCCGCGCTCCAGGGCCCAGCGGAATCCCGTCACGTAGGCGCTGCCGAGGCCCTGCTTTCCCTCCCGATGGAGTACGTGAACCCTCGGGTTCTGCTGGGCGAGCGCCGCGGCGAGCTGGCCCGTGCCGTCCGGCGACTTGTCGTCGACCACCAGGACCTCGAGGCGCGTGTCCTTGGCGAGCACCTGCGGCACGAGGTTGCCGAGGTTCGGCGCCTCGTTGTACGTGGGAATGATCACCAGGGCCCGTTCAGCCACCGGGCGTCTGCCGGCGTCGCTGGACCGCATCCACCGCCACGATACCTATCAGGAGAGCGAGCGCGCCCAGGGTGATCGCCTTCCCCTGTGCGTACGCGGGCGAAGAGAACCTGAGCTCGACCGCGTGAGCGCCCGCCGGCAACGGCACCGCAAGCAGCGAATACTGCGCGCGCAGCACCGGTGCGGCCTTGCCGTCCACCGTCGCGTGCCATGCCGGATAGTAATTCTCGGAAACGAACAGGTAGCACGGCGCGCCGGTCGGGTGGTCGAGCTCGAAGCGGAAGGCGCCTGGTCGTGCCTCGCGCACGGCCACGGGCGTCGTCTCCGAATCAGGCATCGTGGGCAACGTCGTCTCGCCCGCCCCCTCGCCCGGTGGGACGATCATCAGCCGCCGGGGATCGAATCGCCCATTCAGGATGACCGGGATCGTTTGCCCGTCCCCCAGCTGCAGGGCCTGCCGGACCAGGTAGGCGTAAGGGTCGGCGGCTTTGACTCGGTAGACGTAGGCCGTCTGCCCGTCGAGCGTCGTGAGCGGTCCCGAGCCCACCGGGACCAGCACCGTCGTGTCTCCCACCGGCCGGTCCACAATCACGTACCGCACCGCCAGGAGCCGCAGGATGTTCAAGTTGCCGATGTTGCGCCACTCGTTCTTCCCGCCCAGGAGCTCGTCGTAGCGGTTGAGCTCGTTGCCGTGGTAGCCGAGCACGGTGCGGATGCGGTGCGCCATGAAGTAGTTCTCGAGCCCGTGGTACTCGTTGAGCGACAGGACGCGATACAAGCCCGAGTCGGCCTGGAGCATTCGTACCACGGCGTCCGGGGCGAAGCTCTCGCTCGCGGGCGGGCCGAACCTGATGTAGCGCCGCTCGACGCTCCAGAGATCGAGGAGCACGAGCACCCCTATGAGGATGCTCCACCGGAGGCCCGACAGGCGTCCTCCCAGGCGCGCCAGGCAGAGCGCCGAGGCGGCGAGGATGACCACGAGGACGCGCACCACGTCGACCCGAAACGCCGGGTAGCTCGCGGCGACGGCGCCGATACGCTCGGGGTCCGCCACCCCCCGCATGATGTTCTCGAACGCACCCGCGAACGCCAGCACCACCGCGACGCCCGCCACACCGGCCCACCAGCGGAAGACTGTCTTCGGCACCGTCGGAGCGGCGGCAAGCAAGGCCTGGGCGCCCAGGCCTGCCAGCGCAGCCACGCTGAACGATGTCAGGAAGAAGATGATAGACGGCGCGCGCGTGAGCTTGATGCCGGGCAGGATGGCGTAGGGGATGTGGTAGAACGGCGTGTGTCCGCCCAGGGCGAAGAGAATCCCGTACACGGCGAGGAAGACAAAGAACCAAACGAGCCGGCGCCGCTCCCGCAGGTAGCCGGCGCACGTCGCGAGCACGAGCACGGCCGCGCCCAGGTACTCGCTGTGCAGCTTGAAGAAATTCCGTCCCCAGTACTCGTCGAGCATCCCCGAGAAGGCGGGCCACAGCACGTTGACCAGCTCCTCGGGGGGCATGGCCCACGATGTCGCGTACGCCCAGCGATCCCCCGCCTCCTTCGCGGCGCCCCGAGCCGCGAACGCGAGGTAGTCGCGGAACGGCACGAGCTGGATGGCAGCGACCGCAAAAGCCAGGGCGAGCGCGAGTCCGAACAGCAGCGCCGAGCGCCACCAGGGCGCGGCGAGGAGGCCCTCGCGGGGGCGCGCGTCACCTACAAAGACGAGGAACGCCCAGAAGAAGCCGGCGGCCATCAGGACGTAGTAGGTCGCCTGGAAGTGGGGCGAGAGGAGGCAGAGCCCCACGAGGGCGCCGAAATAGGCGTAGCGGCGCCAGTCGTTGCGTACCACGGCCTGATACAGAAACAGGAGCACGAGCGGCAGCAATGCGCTGACGAACAGCTTGCCGTCGTGACCCGGGCTCACCAGCGAGACCACTTGGCCGCTGAACATGTAGGCCGCGCCGCCGACGAACGCGGCGCCCCATTCGAGCCCCAGGGTGCGCAGAAACAGAAACATGAAGACGCCGGCGAGGGCCACGTGGATCATGAATCCGAGCGTGATTCCCGCATCCACCGGGAGCGCGAGCCGGAGCAGGAACGTGGGGTAAAATACGTCCCCGCCGATCGCCCCGATGAACGGCAGGCCCCCGAAGAGGTACGGATTCCACTGGGGGAAGGCCCGGTAGGCCCGCAGGTAGTCGGCCGCGAACAGGCGAAACGGGTAGCCGTTCCGCATGTCGCTCGACGGATTGATCAGGAACTGGCCCGTCCAGAACGGCCAAAACGCGACCGCGACGGCCAGGGCGAAGACGATCGCCACCGTGAGCGTGGGAAAGCGCGGGCGGGTGGTCATGCGCGGGCGGAAAGGTATCCGCTCCGGCGGAAGCAGAGCAAGCACGGGCCGGGCTGTCTCGCGCGCCGCATGGATACTAGGTTTGGGCCCCGATGACCGGACCACACCCGTGGGAATTCTACGAGTCGGACTACCACTTTCTCGAGGACGCGGAACGTCCCAACTTCCCGCGGCTGTGGCGCGCGCTGCGCCGGCTCGAGCCGCTCGCCGGCACGACGTTTCTCGATCTGGGCTCGGGAGTCGGCTGGGCGGCGCGCCTTGCGTTGCGACGGGGCGGCGCGCGGAGGGCGGTAGCCCTCGACTTCGCCCGGCGCCCCCTCGACCTCGGCCGGCGCCAGACGCCGGAGGCGCATTGGGTACGTGGCGACGGGACGACCCTGCCCTTCGCCACCGCGGCGTTCGATCGCGTGCTCGCGTTCGGCTCCCTCGAGCACTTTCCGGATCTGGGCGCGGGCCTCGCGGAGCTGCGCCGGATTCTGCGTCCCGGCGGCCTGGCGGCGATCGTTGTACCGAACTTCTACGTGCGGACGGAGCAACCGCGCGAGTTTCGCGCCAGCGGGCGGGCGTGGGAGCGGATCTTTCGCGAGGCGGGATTCGAGATCGAGGGTGTCGGCACCGACAGCGGGCCCGCGATTCTCAAGAACCGCCGTCCCACGCGGATCCTGATACGCCTCGCGCTGCGGGTCGCGTCGCTTATCCCGCCGTTGCGGTATCAGTTCGTGTTCGTGCTGCGCAGGCCCTGACCGGCGAGCGCGGCGACTGTGGCGCAAAGCTCGAGAACGGTGAGCCACAGCCGGCTTCCCACCGCAAGCAGGAGGGCGTGCTGGGGGCCGATCCGTGGCCCGAGCGCCGCTACGATGGCGGCTTCGCGGACCACCAGGCCCCCGGGCGCGAAGACCGCGATGATGCCCGCCACATAGCTGGCCACGAATGCCGAGCCGGCCATGACCGGACCCGGGGCCCCTTCCCCAAGCAGCGCGCGCCCGAACAGCCAGAACGACGCCCCGTACCCCACCCATCCCAGAGCCGATCCCGCGACGAATACCGCGAAGCCCGCCGGTGACGCGTGCGGCAGCGGCAGCGTGCGTTGCGTGACTCGCTCGAGGCGGCGCTTGATGAGCGGCAGCAGCCAGGGAAACACGACCATCAGCAGGGCGAGAGCGGCCGCGCCGCACAGGGCGGCCACGACCGGGGGAAGCGCCGCCGCTTGCGCGCCCAGAAACGAGGGCGCGCAGACGAGGGCGAGCACGAGGCCGGTCGCCAGGAGCACGAGCTGCTGGACCAGCACGGCGCCCGTCGCGGCCGCGGGGGACACACCGTGCTCGAGCGCCAGGGCGGCGAGGCCGGCGAACTGCCAGATGCCGCCGGGGATGTAACGGGCGAGGTTGGCGACGAGAAAGACGCGCAGCGCGTCGGTCCGACCGAGCCGCGCGCCCCACCAGCGGAGACTCTCGGCCCAGAGCAGCACCAGCAGCACGTAGCTCGCGAGCCAGAGCAACGACCCGAGAAGGAGGGGACCCCAGGCGATCGGTTGGGGAAGGCTGGTGAGCGTGCCCCAGTGCGGCCGCGCGGTGCGGACCAGAAACCAGAGAGCCCCGCCCAGGACGAGGATTTGGCCGGCGGCCCGGAGCACCCGCTTCGTGCGCGTCGTCAAGCGGTCGGTAACATAGTATAGTACAGCGCCGATGCGCATCCTCCACGTGCTCAC
>DATIXG010000063.1:0-23394 GCA_035518815.1 Gemmatimonadales bacterium
GTGGCCTTCCGCGAAGCGCAGCAGACAGTCGAACAATGGATCGGGCAATATAAAGAAGGATACTTCTCGCCGCTGAGCAATCTCGCGCGCCTCACTGAAGAGGTGGGAGAGCTCGCGCGCGAGATCAATCACCGTTTCGGACAGAAGCCGAAGAGGGTCGACGAAGGCACCGGATCACTCGCGCTGGAGCTCGCCGACGTTCTGTTCGTGGTGATCTGTCTCGCGAACTCTCAGGGCATCGACCTCGACGATGCCTTCGCGGCGATGATGCGGAAAGTCAGCGTGCGCGACGCGGACCGGTGGACCAAGAAGGAACGCTGACTTCTTCGTAGATCCGCTGATAGGACACCAGGCGATCGGGGTCAAAAGCGCCTCGCTCGGCCGCCTGCCGCACCGCGCACCCGGGCTCGACCAGATGTCGGCAGTCGTCGAAGCGACAGCGATCGAGCACGGCTCGAAATTCGGGGAAGCATGCTCCCAAGGCGTCGGGATCCACACCCCACGTCCCCACTTCCCGAAGACCCGGCGTGTCGACGAGGTAACCGCCCGCGCCCGGCATCGCCACGAGCACCGCCGCGCGGGTCGTGTGCTTCCCCTTGCCCCACTTTTCGCTGACGGCCCCGATGCGAAGCTGCGAGCCCGGCTGCAATGCGTTGACGAGACTCGACTTCCCGACTCCGGATTCGCCCGCGAGCACTGACACGCGGCCGCGCAACAGGTCGCGGAGCGCGGGCAGACCGGCAGATGCTTTGACCGACGTCGGAAGCACCTGGTAGCCCGCGGGTGCGAAGCGGCGCGCCAGGATGCCCGCCGCGTCCGGAGCGAGCTCGATCTTGTTCAGAACGATGACGGCGGGGAGGCCATTCGCTTCGGCGATCACGAGGAAGCGGTCGAGCAGGCGCGCATTCGGCTCCGGATCTCGCGCGGCGGCCACGACGATCACCTGATCGACGTTGGCCGCGATCGGCTGGGCGCGGCGCCCCATGCGCTCGCCCGCCGCCACTCGCCTCGCGAGCACCGACCTGCGGGGCCGCACTCCGTGGATCACGGCCGGACCTTCACCGCGTGCCTCCAGCTCCACCACGTCACCCGCCACAACGCGACCATCATCCTTGTGCTTGAGCTTGCCGCTCAACACTGCGACGCATTCGCCGGCCTCCGTGTTCACGCGGTAGGTCGAGCCAACGCGGGCCAGGACGACGCCGTGCGTCACGCGCGCCGCCTGAGCGACTCTTGCACGACGCTCCCGACGAGAAACCCGATGTTCGCGGGCCGTTCGGCGAGCCTCCGCATCAGGTACGGATACCACTGATCGCCGAAGGGGACGTACACACGGACGTGAAACCCCTGACGACGGAGCGCGAGCTGCAGGTCCCGGCGCACGCCGTACAACATCTGGAACTCGTACCGCACGGGAGGGATGTCGTGCCGACGCGCGAAGGCGCGGGCGTGCGCGATGATCTTCGCGTCGTGGGTCGCGATGGCTGGACGGTTTCCCCGCTCGAGGAGGCGCTCCATGCAGGCGACGTAGTTCGCGTCGACATCCCGCTTGTCCGGAAACGCTACGTCGTCCGATTCCTTGTACGCCCCTTTGCACAAACGAATGCGGGCGCCAATGGCGAGCAGCTCCGTCAGGTCTCGCTCAGTGCGCCGGAGATAGGATTGGAGGACGACGCCGACCGCATCGCCGAATTCGGGGTGCAGGCGCCGGGTGAAAAGCTGGACCGTCCGCTCGGTGTACGCCGATCCTTCCATGTCGATACGCGCGAACGAGCCCAAGGCCTTCGCGCGCGCGACGACGGCGCGCACGTTGTCCACGCACGCAGCCTCGTCGACATCGAGCCCCATCTGGGTGAGCTTGAGCGATACATTGGCGTCGGCCCGCGCCTCGGCGAGGCGGTCGAGGGCCTGGAGGTAGGCGGCACGCGCCGCGTTGGCTTCACGAACGTTAGTCACCGATTCCCCCAGGACATCGAGCGTCGCCGAAATGCCCAGGGCGTTGATGTCGCGCACGGTGGCCACGGCCGTTTCGATCGTTTCGCCCGCTACGAAGCGCGACGCGAACCGGCGGGCGAGGCCGTTCGACCGGAGGAAGCGAAACACGTAGGGCTGCTCGCTGAGCCACAGGAGGCCGGCCCGCAGGACCATGAATGAGTCTCGGCGCTACGGGTAGAACTTGCCGCCGCGGCGGGCCTGCTCGGCGAGGGTCTCGCACGGGGCGAAGCGGGTGCCGAGTCGCTCTGCCAGCCGTTCGAGCTCCCCGACGACGCGCGCCGCGCCCAGGTCGTCGGCGTGGCGGAGCGGGCCGCCACGGAACGGCGGAAACCCGAAGCCGAATACGGCAGCCAGATCGCCGTCCCGGGGTGAGCGCACCACGCCCTCGCCGAGGGCGCGCGCCGCCTCATTCAGCATCACCAGCACGAGGCGCTGGATCACCTCCGCGGGATGCGATCCGCCATTGGGGTGCACCCCGAGCAGGTCAGCCACGGCTGGATCCACGCCCTTTTTCTTCCCGTTCACGTATCGATAGAACCCGCGACCCGCCTTCCGTCCGAGCCGGCCGTCCTGCGCGAACTTCGCGAAAGCCGGCGCGGGCGCGAAACGCTCTCCAAAGGCCGCGTGGAGCACGCCCGACGCCTTGTCCGCCACGTCCAGACCGACCTCGTCGAGCAGCGTGATCGGCCCCACCGGGAACCCCCACGCAACCATCAGGCGGTCCAGCTCCTCGATCGACGCGCCTTCCAGGAGCAGGTGACCGGCTTCGTTCATGTAGGGCGCGAGGATTCGATTCACCCAGAACCCGGGCCGGTCCCGGACCACGATCACGGTCTTCCCCATGCGCCGCCCGAACGCGACCGCGGTGCTGACGACCTCGGGTGCCGTGCGCTCGCTCGGGATCACCTCGAGCAACGGCATGCGCGCCACGGGCGAGAAGAAGTGCATCCCGATCACGCGCTCGGGCCGCCCCGCGCCCTCGGCGATCTGCGCGATGGGAATCGTCGACGTATTCGACGCAAAGACCGTCTCCGGGGGTGCCACGGCCTCCACCTCGCGCACCACACGCCGCTTCACGGCGAGGTCCTCGAATACGGCTTCGACCACGAGATCCGCGCGGCCGAACCCGCTATACGCTTCGCTCCCGGAGACCAGCGCAACGAGCCGCGTGTGCTCGGACTTGGTGATGCGGCGTCGCTTCAGCCGATCGTCGAGGATCTCGCGCGCCCCCGCGAGTCCCTTCGCCACGCGCGGCAAGTCAGCGTCCTTCATCCGCACGTCGACACCGGCTTGCGCCGCGGCGGTGCCCGCGATTCCCGAGCCCATGAACCCCGCGCCAACGACTCCCAGGCGCCGCACATCTCGCGGCGCGGGCGGATTCGGGATCCCGAAGTCCTTCTTGACCTCGTTCGTGGCGAAGAAGAGCTGCACGAGCTTGCGCGAGACGTCGGTCACCGCCAGCTGTCCGAACAGGTGGGCCTCGCGCTTCAGGCCATGCGTCACTCCGTGACGCATGCCGTACTCGACCGCGTCGAGCGCCGCGACCGGCGCAGGATAGTTGCCGTGCGTTGTGGCCTGGACTTGGCGGCGCGCCATTCGGAAGACCACGCGCCGACCCAGCGGGTTGCCGTCGAGCAGCCAGGCGGTGATTCCACCCACGCGCTTGCGCGCGGGACGCCAGCCCCCCATGAGGCGACGCGCCGCGCCCAGCGTGACGTCGCGGAGAATGGATTCCGGAACGACCTCGTCGACGATGCCCACGCGCAGCGCCTTGCGCGCGCGCTCGGTCTTGCCGGCGAGGATCATGTCGAGCGCCGCCCTGGCGCCGATGAGGCGGGGCAACCGCTGGCACCCTCCTGCTCCCGGCAAGAGGCCGAGCTGCACCTCGGGGAGGCCAAGCTGGGTCTTCGGATGATCGGTGGCGACGCGATACGTGCAGGCGAGCGCGAATTCCAGACCGCCGCCCACGCATGCGCCGTGGATCCCAGTGACCACCGGTTTGGGAAATCGGGCTACACGTTCCAGCATCTCCTGGCCGCCGGCGGACAGCCGCTCCGCCTCTGCGGCACTCTTGATCGCGACGAATTCCTCGATATCAGCGCCTGCAATGAAGACGTCCCGCTTCCCCGAGAAGAAGGCGACGGCCTTCACCTCGGGATCGCGCGCCAGCGCCTCGAAGGTGGCGAGAAACTCCTCCTTCACCGCCTGCGTGATCTTGTTGACGGGCTCCCCCGGAAGATCGAAGGTGACGACCGCGATGCCGTCCAGAAGCTCCCAGGTCAGGGCCGCGGTCATCAGCGTCGCTCCAGGACCATGGCGAACCCCATACCACCCTGAGCGCAGACCGAGATCAGGCCAAATTGCACGTCGCGGCGCTTCATCTCTCCCGCCAGTGTCGTGACCAGGCGCCCGCCGGTGGCTCCGAACGGGTGGCCGATGGCGATCGAACCGCCCATCACGTTGATGATGTCCTGGTTGATCTCCCACCCCTTGGCGGCGAAGCCCTGAAGATTGGAAAGGACCTGCGCGGCGAACGCTTCATGAATCTCGATGAGGCCCAAGTCGCGCCACGCGATGCCCGCGCGCTCGAGCGCCGTGGGGACGGCCCAGACCGGCGCTTGCAGCAACTGCCAGCCGGGATCGACCGCTGCGACGGCGTAAGATCGGATGAACGCCAGGGGCTCGTAGCCGAGCGAGCGGGCGGCATCGCTCCCCATGAGCAGCACCGCCGACGCCCCGTCGGTGAGGGGGGAGGAATTCGCCGCAGTCACCGATCCGTACACGCGGTCGAACACGGGCTTGAGCTTGGCCATCTGCTCGAGTGAGGTGTCGCGCCGCACGCCGTTGTCAGCCGCGACCACCGACCCCGACGGGCGATCGGGAAACCACGGCACGATTTCGGCGTTTAGGCGCCCGTCATCGGTGCCGCGCGCCGCTAGCTCGTGGCTCCGCAGCGCCCAGCGGTCCTGGGCCTCGCGGGTGATGTGGTTCTCCTTGGCCATCTTCTCGGCGGACTGCCCCATGGTCTCGCCCGTGGAGGGCTCGGCGATCGCGGGCGACACGGGAATGAGGTCGCGGGGCCGGATGCGGGCCAGCGTGGCGAGGCGAGCGCCGAGGGTCCGAGCCTTGCCGGCCTCGACCAGGATGTCGGCCAGGCTGCGGGACGCGAGGATCGGAATGTCGGAGAGCGACTCGGCGCCTCCTGCGATCACGACGTCGGCGTGCCCCAGCACGATCTGGTCGTGCGCGGCGGAGACCGCCTGCGTCCCGGACGCGCACGCGCGATTGAGGGTGTAGGCGGGCGTCTCTTTCGGGAATTGGGGGAGAAGGCTCACCTCTCGCCCGATGTTCGGCACCAGCGGGGATGCGACCACTTGGCCGAACACCATCTCGTCGACGTCGCGCCCATCGAGATTCGAGCGCTCCAGCAGCTCGCGCGTCGCGTGCCGGGCGAGATCAACGGCCCGGGCGCCTTTCAAATGCGTGCCGGATTTGGCGAATGGCGTCCGGCATCCCGCGATGATCGCGACCCGCCGACGCCCGTTGCCTGCGGGCATTACATTCTCCTCGCGTCGGCTCCACTCCCGCCGCCCATCTGCACACCGCGAGCCGCGGCGCGGGGTGAAGCGAAATCGAAACCTAACCTATCAGGGGCCTTGGTGAGCGGGCCCAAGGTCGCGCATTGGTGGGAACGGACGCCCCGTTTTCCTTTCGCACCCGCGCCGAAGGCCTGGCGGCGATGTCCGCCGACCCCGTCGATTTGCTGGTCATCGGCGGCGGCATCACGGGCGCCGGGATCGCCCGCGACGCCGCGATGCGCGGGATCCGCACGGCCCTCGTCGAAATGGGCGATTGGGGCAGCGCCACCTCGTCCCGGTCGTCGCGGCTCGTGCACGGCGGGCTGCGCTATCTCGAGCAGGGCAACCTGTCGCTCGTGTTCGAAGCGACGCACGAGCGCCGTGTCTTGCTGCGCCTCGCGCCTCATCTGGTGCGTCCCCTGCCCTTTCTCTTTCCGGTGTATCGCGGGGCACGCGTGCCGGCGTGGAAACTCCGCGCCGGCATGTGGTTGTACGACGCGCTCGCGGCGTTCCGCAACGTGCATTGGCATCGCTGGCTTCCCCCAAAGGAGGTCGCGCGCCTCGAGCCGCGGCTGCGGACAAAAGGGTTGAAGGGCGCGGCGCTGTACTACGACGCGCAGGTCGACGATGCACGTCTCGTGCTCGCGACCGTGCGGGCCGCCGCGCAGGCGGGCGCGCTGGTCGCCAACCACGCGGACGCGACCAGCCTGCTCAAGTCCGACGGCGCCGTCCGGGGCGCTGTGGTCCGCGATCGCGTGACGGGCACGAACCACACCGTGCGCGCGTTGGTCGTCGTGAACGCGACAGGCCCGTGGGTAGACGCGGTGCGGCGGCGGGATGATCCCGATGCTGCGCCCCTGCTCCGCCTGACCCGCGGCGCGCACGTCGTGGTGCGCCGGGCGCGCCTCGGTCACACGCACGCGGTAACGCTCCTGTCTCCGATCGATGGCCGCGTCATGTTCGTCCTGCCGTGGGGAGACCTGAGCTACGTCGGCACGACGGACACCGATGACGCGGGCTCGCCGGCCGATGTGCGCGCCACGGGAGCCGACGTCGTCTACCTCCTGCGCTCGGCGAACGCGTTGTTTCCCGACGCGCGGCTCACCGCGCGCGACGTCATGTCGAGCTGGGCGGGCCTGCGCGCCCTGCTTGCTCCGGACGGCGATCGTGCGGCGTCGGAGGTCTCGCGCGAGCATCGCGTGTCCGAGGCCGCGAGCGGCATGATCACCATCGCGGGCGGGAAGCTCACCACCTATCGGCGCATGGCGCGAGAGGTCGTGGACCGCGTGGCTCAGGATCTGCACGACCTCGACGGTCGACCCGAGCCCCGGCCCGCGGCCACGGACCGGATCCCGCTCCCAGGAGGGGAGGCTGCTGATCTCGATGTGCTGGTGCACTCGCTGGAGCAGCGCGACGTCCCCGAGCCGCAGGCCCGGCATCTCGTGGCCTATTACGGGAGCGAGGCCGCCGCGGTCCGCAACCTGGCGGAGCGCAACCGCACACTCGACGAGCCGATTCTCGCCAGCCGGCCCGAAGTCTGGGCGGAAATCGTATACGCGGTCGAGCGCGAGATGGCGATGCGCCTGGCGGACGTGTTGATCCGGCGTCTCCATCTGTTCTACGAGGACCCCGCACACGGGAGCACGATTTCGACGGCGGTCGCGGACCGGATGGCCGAGCTGCTGGGATGGGACCAGGCGCGCCGCGACGCCGAGATTGAGGACTACACGGCGGAGGTGAAGCGGGCGCGGGCCTTTCTCCGGGAGACGTCGCGAATCAGCAAGGAAACGGCCGTCTAGCGCCAGCCCCGCAGCGAGCGCACGTAGTCGTGCAGCACGAGGAATTTCTCGAACAGCACGACCGCCTTGCGCTTGCGTCCGAACTCGCCGAACAGCTCGCGCAAGCGCCCACGCCGGGTGACATAGACCCGGAAGGTCTCTGCGAAATCCTCCTGAGGATGCGTGGCGGCGTACGCCGTCACCGCATCCGGGAGGGTGGTGGTGACCCCGCGGCGCTCGAAGTCCACCCAGGCAGAGTCCGCCACCCGGTAGGCTTTGCGCACTTCGCCGAACGCGCGACGGAACCGACCGGATCGCGTCAGCGCCCAGTGGTGGAAGAGGAATGAGTGCCCCAGTTCGTGCAGGATGAGCCCGGTGAGCATGTTCCACGAGATTTCCGCGCGGCGTCGCTTGTTCGTGACGTAGCCGCGCTCGATCTCGATGATCTTCGGCGTTCGGTGCGTGACCCCCGACACCCCCGGCCGCAGGAGGACGCGATAGTCCCAGCGTTGCACCCGGCTCGCCGTGAGCAGCCGGCGCGCGCGCCGGAGCGCCTGTGGGATGAGGTCGCGCCCGGTCGCGTCTTGCCCGCACCAGGGGCACACATCCATCCAGTCGTCCACGCCCTTGCTGCAGTGCGGGCAGATATTCTGAAACCGGTCGTAGCGCCATTTCTCCGGACGGCCGCACCAGGGGCAGTGGCGCATAGGATACATCACGCCCCCCCCACATCCCCACCGGCAGCGTCGCTCGTACTTGAATCCCTTCGGCGCCTTGAGCGGCTCCGGGCTCGAGTGGCTGTCGGTGACGTTCCGGCCGCACCACGGACAGAAGGAGAAGCTGTCCGAAACCACCCAGCGGCAGTAGTAGCACTCCGCGCCCGTCACCCGGTCTCCGTCCCGCCACTCGAGACCCCGCCCGCAGTCGCAGCAGTACGACCAGAACCGCTCCACCTCCGCTCGGCAGCTCGGGCAGCGCAGCTCGGGGGTCGGTACCTCGCGCCTATGCCGGGCCATGGTCCCGGCGCAACGCTTCGTCCACGATCCGCTGTACGAACTGTTCGTAGGCCATCCCGGCCCTCGCGGCCGCGTCGGCCATCTCGTTCTCGCGGGCGAGGAAGGGATTGGGATTCACCTCGAGCACGTAGACCTCGTCGTCGTGCGTCAGCCGCAGATCCACGCGCCCGTAGTCCTGGAGCCGGAGGGCGCGAAACGCCGTCGCGCAGATCTCGGTGATGCGCGTGGCCACCTGATCCGAGAGGCCCTTCGCAAAGGTGTTGCGAATCCGCTTGCGCTTTCGATACTCCTCGTCCCACTTGGCCTTGTACGTCGCGATGCGGTGGGCGCCCGACTCGTCTTCACCGAACGTCAACTCGACGAACGGCAGGGTCTCGAGCGTGGCATTGCCGACGAGGCCCACGTACAGCTCCCGCCCCTCGATCAGCTCCTCGACGATGGCGGCCTGGTTGAATTTCTCGTGGACGAACCGCACCCGCTCGACGAGGCTCGCGTCGTCTTCGACGACGGATGCCTGCGCAATCCCCACCGAGGCATCCTCGAGCATCGGCTTGACGATGAGCGGGAAACGCAATTCGGAGGGCCGCACCGGCTTTTCGCCAGGCGCGAACTCGGCGAACGCCGGGATGCGGATCCCGTGGTAGGAGAGAACCTTTTTCGTGAGCGACTTGTTGCGGGCGACGAGGAGCGCCGTGGGCGACGAGCCGGTGTAACGAAAGCCATACATCTCGAGCACGCCCGCCACGACGTATTCGTGCTGCGCATGCCCGCCGAACCCCTCGCAGTTGTTGAAGACGATCTTGGGCTGAAACTGCGCGAGCTGCTCGAGCAGCGGCGCCAAGCGGTCGTGCACGCCGATCAATTGAACGTCGTGCCCGTTCGCCATCAGTGCCCGCGCCACGTCGTACTCGGCCTCGTCGGCCCGCTCGGCGAGCGCCCGCTTGTAGTCGGCGTCCTCCCAGTCGGGATGCAGCGTGTCGAAGACTACGGCGATCTTCATGTTCTCACCCTCGCCATGTCTCGCTCTACGGTCGTGAGTGCGATCAAGATCAGCAATCCCCCCACTACCCCGACCATGGGCAGGAGCAGCATCGCGGGGCGCAGGCCCACGCGGTCGGAGAGGTAGCCAACCAGCGGCGGTGCGATCGCGTCGCCCGCCAGGTGAGAGAACAGGACGAATGCGCCGAGGACGGACGCCCGCACGGCCGGTGGAACGACGTCGAGTATGACCGCCGACAGCGGCCCGCTGTACCACGTGTAGAGGAAGAACGTGGCGAACAAGAGCGGCACGAAGAAACGGAGATCACCCAGGAGCAGGAGCCCGGCGCACACCGGTCCTCCGAGAATGAAGCCCGCGCCCGAGACGACCACACGCCCGCCGTGCCAGTGCTCGAGCAGCCGATCGCCGACCTTGCCCCCGAACAGCACGCCGATGGCGGACCCCGCGAGCCCCCACACGCCGAAGGCCCGGCCCACCTCGGCCACGGACAGCCCATGGGTGCGCTCCAGGAAGCTTGGGGCCCAGGCGATCAGTCCGTTGACGGCGAACGTCACGAACGCGCCGCCCAGGAACAGCCAGATCAACGTCGGCGTGCGCAGCACGGTCACCGCGGCATGCCAGAAATCCTCGACCGCCGTGTGGGCGACGCCCCTGACCTCCGCCCTGTGGGCCAAGGCGATAGGCACGAGGCGCAGGAAGGTCCATGCGATGCCGATGCCGACGGCAGTACTGAACACGGCGGTTTCGAGGTTCGGGGGCAGCCCCTCGAACCGCCCGAGGAGGGCGCTCACCAGCGCGCCGCCGACGGTCAGGGCAATGAGCGGGGCGGCTACGCGAGCCGCGCGACGCGCACTACCCCCGAGCCAACGCTGCACGGTCGCGACGATCGGGGCCGGTGGGCGCCGCGAGGGCTCGCGCAGCCGGGACGCCAGCAGCGCCAGGGCCAGACCGGGTGCGCCCATGGCGAGGAACGCCGCCCGCCAGCCGTACCGAGCCGCCAGCTCGCCCCCGAGCCAGATGCCGACGATGCCCCCGACCGCCATCCCGACCGAGTAGATGCCGATCGCAAAGGCGCGCCGCTTGCCGCGATAGAACTCGGCGATCAGGGCCTGCGCCGCCGGGCTGTAGCCCGCCTCCCCGATGCCGACGAGAGCGCGACACGCCAGCAGCTGCCAGAAGGTGCGAACCGCGGCGCCCAAGGCCGTCGCGACGCTCCACACCCCGACGCCGACGGCGATCACGCTCCGCCGCGTCCTCAAGTCACTGAGGACTCCCAGCGGCAGCGCGGTGAGCGACAGAACGATCACATAAGCAGAGCCGAGCCACCCAAGCTGCTGGTCGGACAGCACGAGCTCGTGCTTAATGGGCTCGAACAGCGCGAAGACGACATTGCGATCGACGTATTGGAGGAAATTGATCAGCGTGAGGAGCGCGAGGGCATACGCCGCATAACCGCGCCCCCCTAATTCTTCGGTCGCCCCGGGCTTAGTCCCGCCGCTCACCAGCGGCGGCCTCCGCACGAGCATCCCGCTCCGCCTTGGCGGCCACGTACTCCTTGATCAGAGCGTCCATCATGGCGACCCGCTGCTGATACAGCCGCTTGAGCGGGCGCGGTTTGCGGCGGGCAAGCGCGTAGGCGGCGAGGAGGGGGAAGGCAACGGTGTTGTCGAGATAGCAGACCACGGTCCCGGGAAGCTGATCGGGGTCGACCTTCCCCCAGCTCACGGCCTCGGCGGGGGTCGCCCCCGACAGTCCGCCCGTATCGGGCCGGGCGTCGGTGATCTGGAGGTAGTAGTCGTGCCCCTTTTCGCTGATGCCGAGCACCTCTTGGATCTGGGGCTCGGTTTGGAGAACGAAATTCTTGGGACTCCCGCCGCCGATGATGAGAATCCCGCTCTTGCCGCCTCCCGCCTTCGCGCGGAACACGATCGCGGCGGTCTCATTCACGTCGGCGCTGACGTCGAACCGCAGCCGGCTGCCCGCGAGCGCCTGCTCGGCGACGTTCATCCCGATTGAGGAATCCCCAGGCGACGACGTGTAGATCGGCACGCCGCACTCGTGCGCCACGCCGAGCACGGATTTGCGCCCGATCCCCAGCGCCTTCTCGCGCTCGCGGATGTAGCCGCCCAGCAGGTAGTGATACTCCGCCGTGCTCATGGGCTTTTGGAATTCCGGGCCCGCGGACACCTGGCGGATATAGGCGTCGGTTGAGAGCAGCACCTGGTAGTCGAAGAAGATATCGTAGATGCGGACAACGCCCTCCTCGCGCAGCTCCACATCGTTCACGAAGGGGCTGCCCTTGTGCATCGAGAGGCCGAGCCCGAAGTGCGCATCGTGGTACAGGTTCGCGCCGGTCGACACGAGCCAGTCGATGAAGCCGGCTTGCATGAGCGGGATGATGGTGGACATGCCGAGCCCCGCGGGGGTCATCGCGCCGGTGAGGCTCATCCCCACCGTGGCATCGCCCGCGAGCATCCGCTCGCTGAACAGGCGGCACGCCTCGGCGAGACGGCCAGCGTTGTAGGCGAGGAAGGCGTTGTCGACGAGCTCGGGAATGGTCTCCGCGCCGGTGATCGGCCGCGGGTCGATGCGCGCGCCGCGCAGCAACGGATGCTTCGCCGTCATGCCGTTACAGTGCTTCCGGCGGCTCGAACGCGCGGAGGCGGTGTTCGCGTGCTTCCCGGATGATCGTGACGACCTCGGCTGGCGAGTCCGTCACCCGAAACAGGTCCAAGTCCGTGGTCGCGATCTTCCCTTCGCCCGCCACGCGGTCCCGCATCCAGCTCACCAGCCCCGCCCAGTACGCGGCACCGAACAGCACGACCGGGAAGTTCCTGACCTTGCCGGTCTGGATCAGCGTCAGGGCCTCGAACAGCTCGTCGAGCGTCCCGTAGCCGCCGGGAAAGACGATGAACGCGGTCGAGTACTTCACGAACATCGTCTTGCGCACGAAGAAGTACCGGAAGTTGATCGCCCGCTCGACGTAGTCGTTCAGGGCCTGTTCGAAAGGCAGCTCGATGTTGCAGCCGACCGACAGTCCGTTGCCTTCCTGCGCGCCGCGGTTCGCCGCCTCCATGATCCCGGGGCCGCCGCCCGTGATGATCGGGAACCCCTCTTTGGCGAGCAGGCGCGCCGTCTCGAGCGCCTTCGCGTAATACGGATCGGCCGGCTGCGTGCGCGCGGACCCGAAGATCGTCACGGCGCTGTAGACGTCCGACAGGGTATCGAAGCCCTCGACGAACTCCCCCATGATGCGCAGCACGCGCCACGAGTCCGTCTTCGTAAACGCGCGTCGCTCGCGCGGCACCTGCGTGAGAAGGCGCTCGTCCTCGGTAACCGGATGACGTTCGTGTGCGCGCGAGTCACGGGGGGACGGCATAGGCCGTGAATATAGTGGCGCAGGAGCGGGGCGGGCGAGCGGAGCAGCCGGGCCCGCGTGTAGATTTGCCGGCGTATGCGGGCTCGCGCGAGCTGGCCGTCGCTCACCATGCAGTTGGCGCTGCGCGCCGTCGTCAACCCGCGCCTCGCGATCGACTTATTGCGACTGACGTGGAGTTTCCGCGCCCGCGATTGGTACCGGCGTTCGCCGTTCCTCCCGCTGCCACCGCGCGAATACCTGCGGTGGCGCATGTTCACAGCCTATGGCGACGAAGACGCGGTCCCGCCCCTCGAGGACGTGGTGCGGTTCGCGCGGTGGCGCCGGGAGACGATGCGGTTGTGACGCCCGCCGAGCGCAGCGCGGCGGTGAAGCAGCGCGCGGAGGGCCTGGGGTTCAGCGCCACCGGCGTAGCCGCCGTCGGACTCAATCCGCACGCCGCCGAGCTCGACGCGTGGCTCGCCGCCGGCTTCGCCGGCACCATGACGTACTTGCACCGGCAGGCCGCTCGCCGCCGCGACCCGCGCACCATCCTGCCAGGCGCGACGACGGCCGTCGTGACGCTCACGAACTACTTCCACGAGGAGATCGAAGCCGCCGCGCCCGGCCGACGGGCACGGGTGGCGCAATACGCCTGGTCGGATGATTACCACGGCGTCCTCGCCGACCGCCTTGCCGCCCTCGGCGAAGCGATCCGCGCGGTCGCGCCGGGGGCGCATACCCGCGCCTACGTCGATGCGGGGCCGGTGCCGGAACGCGAGCTCGCGCAGCAGGCGGGCCTCGGATGGGTCGGCAAGAACATGATGCTCATCCACCCGCACCTCGGGTCTTTCACGTTCCTCGGCGTGGTGCTGACCGACGCCGACCTCGCGCCCGATATGCCCTTCGAGGCCGACCGCTGCGGTTCGTGCCGACGTTGCGTCGATGCCTGCCCCACCGATGCCTTTGTCGCCCCCCACATGCTCGACGCGCGCCGCTGCATCGCCTACCTCACGATCGAGCAGCGATCCGAGTTCACGGAGACCCAGCGCGCGATGGTGGGCGACTGGCTCTTCGGGTGCGACGTGTGCCAGGACGTATGTCCCTGGAACGTGACCTTTGCGCAGCCCACGACCGATCCCGCGCTCGCGCCCCGCCCGGAGCTTGTGGCACCGTCGCTGCCTGAATTCGAGAACGTCGCGTCGGAGACGTTCGAGCGGCGCTTTGGCAACTCCCCGCTCACGCGTCCGGGCCTCGCCGGGATGCGGCGCAACGCCGCGGCCGTCCGCGCCAATCAGGGCTAGGCCCGGGCTAGAGCGTGCGCGACTCGCCGTGCCCGAGCAGCCACAGCCGCTCGGGGTGGAGGCCTGCCGCCTCCCACGCCGCCCGAGCGCGCGCCGGCGGCTCATCGAGCGGCTCGTCGGTGAGCCGGAACGTCCCCCAGTGCATCCCCACCATGACAGCGGGGCGGCCTCCAATCGGCGGCCGGCTCTGATGGAGCTCGCGGTATGCCTGCACCGCGTCCTCCGGATTCATGTGGACCGGCCGCATGAACCAGCGCGGCTCGTATGCGCCGATGGGCAGGAGCGCGGCGTGGAACGGTCCGAACCGCTCACCGATCGCCGCAAATTCCGGGTGATGGCCCGTGTCGCCCGCGAAGAACAGCTGTCGCGCCGCGGCCGCGACGCTCCACCCGCACCACAGCGTCTCATCCCGATCCTGCATGCTTCGCGCACTGAAGTGCTGCGCCGGCGTGCAGGCGAGTGCGAGTGATCCGAGACGCGTTTCCTCCCACCAATCGAGCTCGCGCACCTGACGCGCGCCGCGGCGCGCGAGAAATGCCGCGACGCCCAGCGGGGCGAACCATGCCGCCGCCGGGTGACGCGCGGCGAGCCGCCGCACCGAGTGGTCGTCCAGGTGGTCGTAGTGATTGTGGGAAAGAAGCACCCCGTCGAGCGGTGGCAGTGCGTCGAGATCGATGGCCGGTGGCACATGGCGGCGGGGGCCGGCAAATGGCAGGGGCGATGCCCGTGAGCCGAACATCGGATCGGTGATCAGGTTGAGCCCGCCGATCTGAATGAGAAACGTCGCATGGCCGATCCAGGTGAGGACCAGGGTGTCGGCGGGCGCGCGCGGCGAGACGAACGCGGAAGGAACAGGGGGGCGTCCCACCGGCATGCCGTTACGCGGGATTGGATGGATCAGGCGGTCCACGAATCGCCACTTGAGAAGTCCGCGCAACCCGGCGGGAGCGGCATTGGGCCAGGGATTGCGAAACCCGCCGCCTGGACGGTGATGCGGCTTCCGCGTGCCCGACGGGCTCACAGACCCGTGGGGTGATCCAGAAACGTCCAGGGCAAGCCGAACTTCACCTCGAGATGCCGCGCCAATGCCTGTACGCCCACCGTCTCCGTCGCGTAGTGCCCGGCATAAAACACGTTCAGGCCGAGCTCCTCAGCATCGAAGTACGTGTGATGTGCGCCCTCACCGGTGATGTAGGTGTCGAGACCCGCTGCGCGAGCACCGGCGATCATCGAGCCGCCGGCGCCGGTGATCACCCCGACGCGGCGCACCGCTGAAGGGCCGAACGGCAGGAGACGGGGAGGCGCGCCCAGCGTCGAAGCGATGCGCGACTGCAGCACGTGACGCTCGATGCTTAGCTCTCCCCACACCCCGATCGTCACGCCCTTGGTTTCGCCGAACTCACCGCACGGAGCGATCCCCAGCGCCTTCGCCAGCAGGGGGTTGTTCCCCACCTCGGGATGACGGTCTAACGGAAGGTGTGCGCTGTAGACGGCGATGTCGTGACGCACCAGGGCGGCAATCCGCCGGTAAGTCGGTCCGGCGATCGGACGTGCCCCGCCCCAGAACAGCCCGTGGTGCACAAGGAGGAGATCGGCGCTCTGCGACGCAGCGGCGAGGATCGTCGCCTCGCACAGATCCACCGCGGCCGCGACGCGGGTGACCTGGCCTCCATTCGCCACCTGAATCCCGTTGAGTGCGTCAGGCCAGTCCGGCACCTCACGCACAGCGAGGTAGTCGTCCAGGTAGCTCGCGAGCTCGCTCAGCTGCACGGCGCCCCTCCGACAGCGTAGACGCAACATCAAGACACTTACATGACACTACCGGTACAGCCGCAGAGATTCCCACACGGAGGGACTGCACAAACCTATATGAATATTAACGATACACTATCCACATCGAGAGGGAGGTCGCGATGTGGAAAACTACTTCGTCTAGTACGCCGCCGCGACCGCGACAGGCGGAGCGGCCACCCCCTCAGTCGACTCGCTCTCCCCCATCCGCACGACACCGTTCACCTCACCGCCTTCGTGGACCAGCAGGCGTTTGGTCGTGATGTCCCCGTGCACCACGCTGGTGGGCTGAATCTCCACGCGCTCTTCGGCCAACACGGTGCCTCGAACCTCGCCGCCGACGATCGCTTCGCGGGTCACGATGTCGCCCTCCACTTCCCCGCCCTTCGCCACCAGCACCTGCCGGCCCGCGCGCACCGTTCCGACCACCGTGCCTTCGATCTTCACGACGCCATCGGCGGTGATGTCTCCGGTGACCCGCATTCCCGGGCCGATGATGGAGAGTGCACCCTGTGCCTCGGGCGAGGTCTGTCCCTTCTCGGTGAAGATCGCCATGTCACTTCTCCTGTTTGACCATGGTGAGCGGGTCGATTGTCTTGCCGTCCAATCGAATTTCGAAATGGAGGTGAGGCGCCGTGGAGCGACCCGAGCTCCCCGAGAGCGCGATCACCTGACCAGCCTGCACTGTATCACCCGGCTGCACCATAAGGCGTGATGCATGACCATACATGGATTGATATCCTGAGGGATGCCGCAGCAGGACGAACTGGCCGTACGCCGTGTCTGTCCCTGCCTGCTCGACGGTGCCACCCCCGGCCGCGCGGACGTTCGACCCTTCAGGGACCGCAATATCGATCCCGGGATGCGATTCAGCCGGGTCACCGGGGACCACCTGGCCGCGCGTGACGAAGCCGCCCACATCGAGCGGCCAGTGCCGAGGTTCGGACGGCCCGGCCTCGTAACGACTCGGCGTCGCGCGCGCTGATGTAACGGGAGCAGCGGCCGGTGCGTCTTCAAGCGGCGGTGACGCCTCCACTGTGGCTGCGCGGGTCGCGGCGGGGCCTGGGGTGGGGATGGGGGCGGCCCTCCCACTCCCCTGCTCCTGGCTTGGCTCGAGCAGTTGCCGCAGCTCCTGGTAGTTGGCCTCGGCACGCGTCAGCGCTCCCGCGAGGCGCCGGACGCGCACGTTCTCCTCAGTGAGCCGCGCGACCTCGCCTTCGAGACCCGGTACGCGCGCGGCGGCATGAGTCAACGGCTCCGCGAACGCGAAAAACAGCACGACGAGCACCGCGAGCGTGACCGCAGCCCATTTCCCTGCGTCGAAGGCCCAAAGCGGCAGGTGGTACTTCCGCGTGTTCGGGTCACCGTCGACATGGACGACGATCGTCACGCCGCGCGACCTCATCCGTCGAACGGTGCTCCCAGCACGAGTTCGAGGACGCGGGCCAGGTCGTCGTTGGAATAGAACGCGATGTGGATCTGCCCCTTCCCTTTTGCACGAAGCGTCACCCGCACGTCGGTGCCGAGCCGGCGTCGCAGCGCATCTTCCACTCGACGCACCTCGGGCGCGTGACCGACGCCGCGTTTCAGACGGGGCCGGCGCACCGGGGCGCGCCCGCCGCGCACTCGGTCTTCCACCTCGCGCACGGACAGCCCCTGCCCCACCGCTTCGCGCGCGAGCGCCGTCACCGTCGCCGGGTCGTCGAGCGCCAAGAGGGCACGGGCGTGGCCCACGGACAGCGCGCCTTCGTGCAGCATGGCCAACACCCCGGCCGGGAGCTTCAGCAGGCGGAGGGCGTTAGCGACCGTGGAGCGATCGCGGCCCACCGCGTCCGCGACGTCCTGCTGCGCGAGCCGGAATTCGGCGATGAGCCGCTCGTACCCGCGGGCTTCATCCACCGGCGACAGGTCGTCGCGCTGCAGATTCTCGATCAGGGCGAGCGTCAACGCCGTGCGGTCATCGACTTCGCGCTTGACCGCCGGGATGCGCTCCCAGCCGAGCGCCTGGCAGGCGCGCAACCGGCGCTCACCCGCGATCAGCTCGAACCCACCGCCGGGCGACATGGGCCGGACGACGATCGGCTGAAGGAGACCCGCTTGCCGGATCGAGGCCTTCAGTTCGTCGAGCGCGGCAAGGTCGACGTCGTGGCGTGGCTGGAACGGGTTGGGACGAATGTCACCGATGGCCAGCTCGACCAGGCTCCCATCGCGCTCGGCGTCCTCGCGCGTGGGTCCAAGCAGCGCCTCGAGGCCTCGGCCCAAGCGACGGCGTCCAGCGAGGACTTCGGTCATGCAGGCACCTCCGGCAGCGGTTCAACGGCGGGGAGGGCAGGGAAGTCGATGTGCTCGACACGGGCGATGAGCTCCTGCGCGACAGCGAGGTAGCTACGGGCGCCCACCGACTGCACGTCGTACAAGAGGATCGGCTTACCGAAGCTCGGCGCTTCTGCCAAACGCACGTTCCGTGGAATCGTGATGGAGAACATCCGCGCGCCGAAATACTCCTTGGCCTCCTCGGCCACCTGTTTGCAAAGGTTCAGCCGCGCGTCGTACATCGTGAGCAGGACGCCGTCGATCGCGAGGGTCGCGTTGAAATTCCGCTGCACCAGCTTGATCGTGTTGAGGAGCTGGGACAGGCCCTCGAGCGCGTAGTACTCGCACTGGATCGGGATGATGAGACTGTCAGCCGCGGTAAGCATGTTCAGCGTCACGAGGCCGAGGGACGGCGGACAGTCGATGATGATGTACTGGTACTGGTCGCGCAGCTCGCTCAGCGCGCGTCGCATCGCGGTTTCACGCGAGGGCCGCCCGACGAGCTCGAGCTCAGCGCCGACGAGATCCTGCGTCGCGGGGATGAGATCGAGATAGGGAAAGTGAACGTGCGGGAAGCGAGCGGCCTCGAGCGAGCGGCCGTCGAGCAGTGCGTCGTACAGCGAGAACCGAATGCGATCGCGCTCGATGCCTACGCCGCTCGTCGCGTTCCCCTGCGGGTCGCCGTCGACGAGGAGCGTCTTGCGCTCCGCGGTCGCGAGGGAAGCCGCGAGATTCACGGCGGTAGTGGTCTTGCCTACGCCGCCCTTTTGATTGGCAATCGCGATGACGCGAGACATTCGTAAGTTATTTAGTTACAATAAGTTATCTAGCAGAACTCGCAGGTAGCGCACGCAATATAGTCTAGGGGCTGGACGGCGTAAAGAGCGAAGTTTCACGTGAAACCCGGGGAGGGCCTGCATAACTACTTTGGTTCCGGTTCGTTACGCCACGCAACGTCGCCTGCGCATCGCTTCCACCACGAGGTTGTGGAGATCGCTCGGAGAGACGCCGGGCACCCGCGCCGCCTGCGCGAGTGTCGCGGGCCGCACCTGGTCGAGCTTCTGACGCGCCTCCGTCGCGAGGCTCGCGATCTCGCGGTAGGGCAGGTCGGCCGGCAAGGTGAACGAAGCAAGCTCGGCCAGACGGTGCGCCGCCTCACGCTCGCGCGCGAGGTAGCCGGCATACTTGATCTCGATCTCGGCCGCACCCACGATGTCGTCGTGGTCTTCGATTGCCACGCCCGCCGCTGTGAGCAGTGCGCGCAGTGAGACATGAGGCCGGCGTGCAACCGCCGAGACGCGCTCCGGCTCGGCGAGCATCGCCCCCGTCGAAGCCAGCACCGGACCCGCTGCCGTTGGCGTCACGGTCGTCGCGTGCGCGATTTCCAGCAGCTCCTCTTCACGACGCAGACGACGCTCGGCCACTCGCAACTCGTCGCTCGTCAGCAATCCCAACCGCTCAGCGAGCGGCTGCAGGCGCCGCAGCGCGTTGTCCTGCCGCAGCAGCAGCCGAAATTCCGCGCGCGATGTGAACAGGCGATAGGGCTCGTCCACTCCCCGCGTCACCAGGTCGTCCACCAGCACGCCGACGTAGCCGTCGTCGCGGCCGAGCACGACCGGCTCCTGCTCACGGATCCGCCGCACCGCGTTGATCCCCGCGACCACGCCCTGCGCCGCCGCCTCCTCGTAGCCCGTGGTTCCGTTGATCTGGCCGGCGAAGAACAGGCGCTCGACCGTCTTGGTCTCGAGCCACGGCGTGAGCTGGGTCGGCGGGTAGTAGTCGTATTCGATCGCGTAGCCAGGCCTCGTCATCTTCACCTGCTCGAGACCCGGCACCGCATGCAGGAACGCCAGCTGGATCGGCACCGGCAGGGACGTCGACAGACCATTCACGTACAGCTCGTGCGTATCGAGTCCTTCGGGCTCGAGGAATACCTGGTGACGCGCGGCGTCGGGGAATTTGACGATCTTGTCTTCCACCGACGGGCAATAGCGCGGCCCGCGCGAGCTGATCGCGCCGCCGTACAGCGCTGACTCGTGCAGATGACGCTGGATGATTTCCTTCACCGCCGGGCCGGTCCATGTGATCCAACACGGCCGCTGCGGCGGCAGCGCGGCGCGTTCGTAGAACGAGAAGCGGTAGTCCGTGCCCTCACCATCCTGGCGCTCGACGCACGACCAATTCACTGTCCGACCGTCGATGCGCGGCGGGGTGCCGGTCTTGAAGCGTGATACTGTAAGTCCATGTGATTCAATGTCTTGCGCTATTGCCACCGCCGGCTGTTCACCCGCCCGTCCCGCCGCAATGCGACTCTCGGTGCCCAAGTGAATCGCGCCGCGCAGAAATGTCCCGGCCGTGATGATCACGGCCCGGGATGCGAAGCAGCGTCCATCGGCCAACTCGACACCGGTCACCGCGCCAGCGCGCACATCGAGTCGCGTGACCATCCCCTGTGTGATTTCCAGCCCGTCGAATCCCTCGAGGAGACTGCGCGCGGCGCGACGGTACAGCGTGCGGTCGCATTGCACGCGCGGCGCCCACACTGCGGGCCCTTTCGAGCGGTTGAGCATGCGGAACTGGATAGTGGCGCGATCGGCGGCCCGCCCCATGATGCCTCCCAGGGCGTCGACCTCCCGCACAACCGTTCCTTTGGCGATCCCACCAATCGCGGGATTGCAGCTCATCTGCCCGATGGTATCGATGTTGGCCGTGACGAGGAGGGTCCGTGCCCCAAGGCGGGATGCCATGGCCGCGGCCTCGGCGCCCGCATGCCCGGCGCCGACGATGATGACGTCGTAGGCTGTCGCCATGGTGAGAACGCTAGACTGCTTTCACCCAGCGCACCAGTTCCCGGATTGTGGGCCGCTTTCCGGTCATGAGGATTCCGACCCGATAGATGCGGCTGGCCACCCACGTGACCACCACGATGCCGGCCACGAGCAGGGCAAGCGAGGCCACGAGCTCAAGCGGCGGCAGGTCTCCCGCCGCCCAGCGCACCGGCATGGCGATCGGGGAAGAGAAGGGCAGGAGAGACAGCGTCACTGCGAGCGTCGAATTGGGCTCGTTCAAGAGCGCGAACATCGAGAGCACCGAGCCCACGAGGACCAGCGCGATGGGCTGCTGCGCTTGCTGCGCCTCCTGCTCGGTGGAGGACAGGGCGCCGACCGCCGCGAACATCGCCGAGTAGAGGAGGAAGCCCCCGATGAAGTATGCGAGGAAGATGGCCGCGGTCGCTGCCGACACATGCGGAATGGCGAGCGGACCGCTGCCATCGAGCCCGGCGCCCCAGTTCGCGAGCGCGCGACCGGCCACTCCCCAGATCGCGAGTTGCAGCAACGAGACTGCGCCGACCCCGAGAATCTTGCCGGCGAGGAGGGAGAACGGCCGCACCGAGGACAGGAGCACCTCAACGATCCGCGTCGTCTTTTCTTCCAGCACCGAGCTCTTCACGTTCACGCCGTAGACGAGAATTACGGTGTAGAGGATCAGCCCCATGAGGTACGCGAGCGAGAACGACTGCGCCGAGCTTTCACCGGTCATTGTCGAGCCAGCGATCTTGGCGGTCCTCAAGTGCAAGCCTCGCGCTTCCCGCAGAAGGCGGGGATCGACGCCGGCGCGCTCGAGCCGCACTTGGGCGACGAGACTCGTCAGTGTGCCCTCGAGTTCGGCGACATCTCGCAGCGACGAGATGTTGGACGCCCGGTACTCCGCTGCGCCCGTCGCGACAACGCTGTCCGTCAACAGCAGGATGCCATCGAGCCGCCGGGCTCCAACCTCGGCAACGAGCGAGTCGACCACGCGCGGGCCGCTGGCGACGCGCACTGCGGCGAACACGGACCCTGAGTCGAGCGTCGCGGCCACGCGGGCGCCGAAATCGGAGGTCGTCCCGTCCACCACGGCGATCCGCTTCGAGCCGCCCGAGGAGGCGAGCGCCACCGGCAGCAGGAACACCAGTGCGAAGAACACGGGACCGAGCAGCGCGGAGATCCAGAACCACTTCCGACGCACCCGCTCGACGAACTCCCGGCGTACGATGGCCCAAACCCTACGCATGGCGAGTCCCTCCGTCGCTCACCAGGTCCATGAAGATCCGGTGGAGTGACGGCTCGGTCAGCTCGAAGCGCGACAACCGCACCCCGGCTTCGACTAGTCCGCGCAGCAGCTCCTGCGGATCCGCATCGGGAGCGAGCTCGACCTCCGCGTACTGCCCGTAGTCGTCCAGACCGCGCACGAGCCGCCGATCCGCGAGCACCGCGGGCGCGTCTCCAGCGGCCCGCCCGTCGAAGCCGAGCGTAACGTGCCGCCCTCCGCGCGTCCGCTTGATCTCGGCGAGCGATCCGTCAACGAGTTTCTTCCCGTGCGCAATGATGCACACTTGATCGCAGAGCTTTTCCGCCTGCTCCATCACGTGCGTCGACAGGAGCACGGTCGTTCCGGCGCTCCGTAACTCCAGCACGATGTCCTTGAGCGCTTGCGCGTTGACGGGATCGAGGCCGGCGAACGGCTCGTCCAGGATCACGAGCGTCGGTTCGTGCAACACCGTCGAAATGAACTGAACCTTCTGCTGCATCCCTTTCGAGAGGTCGTCGACCGACCGCCGTTCCCAGGCGGCGAGGCCGAGGCGCTCGAGCCAGCGGCGTCCGCGCTCACGCGCGGCGCGGCGGTCTACGCCTTTCATTTCCGCGAGGAACACGAGGACGTCGAGCACGCGCATCCGCCGGTACAGCCCGCGCTCCTCGGGCAGGTAGCCGATCCTCCCCGCCCAATGCCGCGCGCTCGCCCTGCTCCCGAACCGCTCCACGCGGCCCGCATCGGGTAGCAGGATGTCGAGGATCATGCGAATCGTCGTGGTCTTCCCCGCGCCGTTCGGACCTAGGAGGCCCTGGATCACACCGGGCGCCACCACCAGCGACAAGTCGTCCACCGCGGTGTGACCGGCGAACCGTTTACTGACGCGATCGACGACGAGGACCGGGGACGTCATCAGGGCAGGGGAGGCGGGAGAAGCGGGCGGCGCGTGAAGCGAACCACCAACAGCATCACGTCTTCAGGGCGTCGGTCAGCGCGTTCCAGGGCAGGAGGGCGCACTTCACGCGGACGGGGAATTTGGCCACCCCCGCGAGCGCCCTCAAATCGCCGAGCGACGGATCCTTGGCGGCGGCTTCGTCACCCTGCATCATCGCGCTCATCCGCTGAGCGGCCAGGGCGGCATCAGCGCGCCGCTTCTCCTTGACCAGCTGGGTCATCATGGACGCCGCGGCCTG
>DATIXG010000064.1:0-11695 GCA_035518815.1 Gemmatimonadales bacterium
CTGCTCGGTAACCTCGCCCTCTGGGTCGCCTTTCTGCTCGGGATCTGGGGGGCGGTGGTAGGCGTTGTCGCGGGCCGGACCGGGCGGCCGGACCTGGAGCGCAGCGGCCGCAACGCCCTGTTCGCGATGTGCGGCGCGTTGTTCGTGGCCTGCTTCGGGCTCGAGTGGGCGCTGTTCCACCACGACTTCAACGTCGAGTACGTCTCGGCGTACACCAGCCGCAATCTCCCCGTGTTCTACACGTGGTCCGCGCTCTACGCCGGCCAGAAGGGGAGCCTACTGTTCTGGGCGACCGTGCTCTCGCTGTTCGGATCGCTCGCGTTCCTGCTCACGGGCCGGCGCCACCGCGTCTTCCTGCCCTACGTCGGGGCCGTGGTCTCGGTCGTCGCGACGTTCTTTTTGACGGTCATTCTCTTCGCCGCGAATCCGTTCGACCGGCTGCCGTACACGCCGCTCGACGGCAGCGGGTTGAACCCGCAGCTCCAGAATCCCGGGATGGTGTTCCATCCGCCCATGCTGTACCTGGGCTACATCTCGATGACGATCCCGTTCGCCTTCGCGATCGCGGCGCTGGCCTCGCGCAAGCTGGACACCGACTGGCTCGTCGCGATCCGGAAGTGGACGCTCGTCTCCTGGCTGTTCCTTTCCATTGGCCTGCTGCTCGGCATGTGGTGGGCATATGTGGAGCTAGGGTGGGGCGGGTACTGGGCGTGGGATCCGGTGGAGAACGCGGCGCTCTTGCCCTGGCTGACCATGACGGCGTTCCTGCACTCGGTGATGATTCAGGAAAAGCGCGGGATGCTCAAGAAGTGGAATCTGGCGCTCGTGATCGGGTCCTGGCTCCTCTCGATCATGGGGACGTTCATCACGCGTTCCGGCGTGATCTCGAGCGTGCACTCCTTCACCGAGTCGCCGGTCGGCAAGTACTTCGCCGTCTTCCTCGTGGCGTCAGCCATCGCCTCCTTCTGGCTGTACAGCCGGCGGCTGCACCTGCTCGAGGCCGACGCGCGGCTCGAGTCGATGATCAGCCGCGAAGCGAGCTTCCTCTTCAATAACCTCCTGTTCGTCGGGATCGCGTTCTCGGTGCTCTGGGGCACCCTGTTCCCGATTCTGTCGGAGCTGGTGAACGGGACCAAGGTCACGGTGGGGCCGCCGTTCTTCAATCAGGTGAACATCCCGCTCGGGCTCGCGCTGCTCGTGCTCACGGGCGTCGGCCCGCTGATCGCGTGGCGGCAGGCGTCCGTGCCGAACCTGCGGCGTCAGTTCGCCGTGCCCGTGACCGCGGCGGCGCTCGCCGGCCTGGCGCTGCTCGTGGCGGGCATGCGGGACGTGGGCGCGCTCCTCACGATGATCTTCGGCACCTTCGTCCTCGGGACCGTCGCGCAGGAATTCGCGCGCGGCGCGCGGGCCCGCCAGCGTCAGTACGGTGACTCGCTGCTCGCGGCACTGGGCCGTCTCATCGCGCGCAATCGGCGCCGCTACGGCGGCTACATCGTCCACACCGCCATCGTCGTGCTGTTCGTCGCTTTCTCGGGGATGGCGTTCAAGACCGAGACCGAAGCGACGCTCCGCCCGGGTGAATCCGCGACCATCAAGAGCCCCTACGGCTGGACCTACACGCTCACCCACCTGGGTATATCGCAGTACGACCAGCTGAACCGTCAGGTGACCGCCGCCACCATCGAGATCCGGCGCAACGGCAAGAGGCTGGGACTGCTCACCGCCGAGAAGCGCCAGCACGTGGATGCCCTTGGCCGGCCGACGTTCCAGCCGTCGAGCGAGGTCGGGATCCGGAGCGATCTGCGCGAAGATCTCTATGTGGTGCTGGGCGGCGTGGTCAACGGGACCGAGCAGGCGGTGTTCCGGTTCACCATCAACCCGCTCGTGTGGTGGGTGTGGTACGGCGGAATGCTCCTCGCGCTGGGCGGCCTGATCGTGATGTGGCCGGGCGGCGGCTCGCCCGCCGTGAAGCGGACGCAGGAGGGGTACGCGGTGAGGTTGGTGGCGGAGAAATGAAGGCGGTTAGGCGGTTAGGCGGTTGGGCGGTTAGAGGCGCCGTTCTCGCTTTGCTGACCGTCTACCCGTCTACCCGTCTAGCTGCCCAGACTCCTTCTCCCGACTCCCTCATCGGCAGCGGTCCGTCCGGCAGGCTGTGGGACCCCTCCCGCGCGGGGCGGCCCTTGCCGCCCGTCACGGCGGCGGACAACGCCGAAGCCATTCAGGCCGTCGAGAAGCGCCTGCGCTGCACCTGCGGGTGCAACCTCGACGTCTACACCTGCCGCACCACCGACTTCACGTGCACCACCAGTCCCGCCATGCATCAGCGCGTGATGGAGCTCGCGCGGCAGGGCCAGACGGGCCAGGAGATCGTGGACGCCTTCGTGCGCGAGAACGGCGTCGCCATTCTGATGGCGCCGCCCAAGCACGGGTTCAATCTCGCCGGCTACTTCATTCCCTCGATTGCCATTCTCGTCGCGGGCGCCCTGCTCGTGCTCATGCTGCGGCGGTGGTCGCGCGCCCGGCCGGTTGTGGCGCCGGCGGTCGTGGCCGGCGGAACGCTCGACGCCTCGCCCGAGGAAATCGAGCAGCTGAACCGCGAGCTCCGCCAGACCGACGACTGACGCACCCATGATCGAATTCATTGTCGGCGTACTGCTCGCCGCCGCGGCGGTGGCATTCGTCCTGTATCCCGTGTTGCGGCCCGGCGTGGGACATGGGACGTGGGACGCGGGCGGGTTGGCAGGGGAGGAAGGCGACGATCCGGATGACGATCTGAGTCGTCGGGCCGTGGCCGTGCGCGCGCTGCGCGAGATCGAATTCGACCGCGCCACCGGGAAGTTGTCCGATGGCGACTATGACTCGCTCCGCACCAAGTACACGGCCGAAGCTGTTGCGGCGTCACGGGCCGAGGCCGGAGAAGCGGGAGTCAAGCCGCGGACCGCGCCCGCTGTGACTCGCCCCTCTTCCCCCGTCCCCCGTCCCTCGTGTCCGACGCACGGTCCGCGTCCCGAACCCGACGCGGCGTTCTGCTCAGACTGTGGCCGTCGCCTTGGTACCGCTCCCGGATACTGCGCGCGCTGCGGGAGCGCGCTCGAGCAGGACGCGCGCTACTGTCACGCGTGCGGCTCGCGCATCGCCGCCTGACGCGTCGCCTGCCTCCGACTTGCGTTTCTCCCCTCGGTTTTTTATGAGTGTGCCACCCAGGACTCTGGAGACGGTGGTGCGAAGCGTAGTTATGCAGATCGTACTGATCCTCGGCGCGGTGCTCGTGCTGACCCAGCCGGCGGACGCGCAGCGTCGCCGTCGCGCCACTCCAAACGCCCCGGCTTCCCCCGGGCGCCTCGAAATCGGCGGTCACTTCGGGTACAGCTTCGACTTCGACCAGACGCTGGTCGGGGCGCAGCTCGCGCTGCCCATCGCGCGGCAGCTCGATCTCTATCCGTCGCTCGACTGGTACTCGGGCTCGGGCAGCCCCGACTGGGGATTGAACCTGGACCTGCGCATCCGCCCGCCGCGCCTGTCCCAGACCTGGTACCTGGGGAGCGGCGTGAACCTGCTCTGGGCGGACGGCCTCTCGGGAGACCACACAACGAACTTCAACGTCGAGGGGGGCTTGGAAACGCGCAGCGGCTCGGTGCGTCCCTACTTCGAGCTACGCATGATCGTTGGTGACGGCACGGCGCTTCAACTCGTGGGCGGGGCCTACTTCGGGAAGCGCTAGAACTCGAACCCCTCCATCCGCTTCAATCCAATCCGCAGCGGAATCGCCGTCGCGAGCGCGCAGATCCCCGCCGCGACCCCAAACCAGAAGATCATCCACCCATCCACCACCACCGGCCGCCCTTCGTACACCGCCCGCACGTAGGCGTACACCGCCTGCCATAGGGACAGGATCACCGCACCCAGAACGCTGATCGTCGCCATCATGTACATGAGCCCGCCGAAGGACGTCGGGATTTGCGCGGCATTCTCGGTCTCGAACTGGGGATAGAGCGCGCCGAACCCGAGCGCGAGCGCCGCGATCGCGAACGTGAGCCCCGTGATCGTGACGAGTCCCACGATCATCATGAACGGTCGCACCTCGAGCAGCACGTTGGTCACGCCGGTCAGGATGAGCGCCAGCACGAGCAGCGGCACCGTGCCCACCCAGTACTTGGACCAGAGCAGAGCCCGGAGATTGAGCGGGCTCGATCGCAACAACCACATGTGCCGCCCTTCGAGTGAGACCGCGGGGAAAATGAATCGCGCCGCGATCGAGGCGAGCACGAAGCCCGCGAGCCCCAGGTTCAGAAACGACACCAGCGTCACGTGGAAGAACCCGACCGCCTCACCCTTGTGCAGGGGCAGCGCCTTCACGTTGAACAGATAGACCACGACCAGCACGCCCAGCAGGATCAGCTGGCTCCACTGTGTCGTGTCGCGGAAGAACAACTTGATGTCCTTGAGCACGAACTCCCGCTTCGCGACCGGGAGCGGCGCGAGCAGCGTGCCCACGGTGTGCTGCCACATCGTCCCCTTCACGAACCGCTCGGCGCCTTCCTGTGCCTTGGAGTAGCCCATCGCGAACAGCTGGCGGTGCACCATCGCGCCGAGCGTGATGAACGCGGCCGCGGTGGTCCAGAGCAGCACGAGCGGCAGCGGGTCGAGCGCGCCCCGGAGGTGGCTCATGATTGTCTGGGTGACCCACTCGCTCGGCAGGAACGGCGAGGTCGGCGTGCGCAGCACCGCGATGAAGTCGAGGAGATTGCGATACCCCTCGGGCCGCGCGAGCTGCTCGGGACGGATGAGCCTGAACAAGAGGATCACCCCGCCCGCCGCGCCGAGCGCGATGATCGAGAGCAGATCGCGGGTGCGCCGGGCGGGGAAGATGTTGACCAGCACGAGCGTGATGGCGCTGCCGATGACGCACGGCAGCACGAGCAGGGGGACGATCGTCCCGACGGCGAGGAGGCCGAACATCCAGCCGCCGTGGTAGATCACCCCGTAGGCCGTGAGGATCGGCACGGTCATGAGGCCCACCATCCACGACGAGTGGAGCAGGGTCTCGCCGAGCTTCGCGGCGTAGAGCCGCAGCCAGTCCACGGGCGCCGAGACCAGGAAGTCGAGATCGCGCGCGAGGAAGAAGCTCGACAGCGCGGTCACCACGTTCGACAGTATGAGAATGGAGATGAACGACAGCAGCACGAGGCCGAGCAGCTTGCCCGCGAGCAGCGGCCCCAGCTCTTCCACTCCCCGGAAGTACTTGAGGATGCGATACAGCACCCCGAACGTGGCGAGCCAGAACACGAGGCCGACCACCGCGAGCGCCACGAGCTTGCCCCGGCCCCGGGCGCGCTCCTCGCGCATCCGCTGCAATGCCGTCCGCCACTTGGGCTGGAGCACGTGCCACAAGGTGGGCTGGATCACACCGGGTCTCCCAGCACCTCCGCCAGCTCGCGCGCGTGCGCGCCGCCCGTGAGCTTCAGGAACAGCTCTTCGAGGCTCACGTTCCCCGCCGCCGTTTGCCGCCGCAGCTCGTCCATCGTCCCGAAGGCGACGATCTTGCCGTGCTGCATGATCGCGATCCGGTCGCACATGGCCTCGGCGATCTCGAGCGTGTGGGTGCTCATCAGGACCGTGCCGCCGCGGCCCACGAACTGCCGGAAGATGTCCTTGAGCAGGCGCGCCGCCTTGGGATCGAGGCCCACCATCGGCTCGTCCACCACGATGCAGGCCGGGCGGTGGATCAACGCGCTCGAGATGATCAGTTTCTGCCGCATCCCGTGGCTGTAGGCCTCGACCAGCTCGTCGCGCCACGACGTCAGCTCGAACACCTCGAGCAGCTCCACGATGCGGCGCTCGATCGCGTCCCCCTCCTGCCCGTACAGGCCCGCCACGAACCGCAGGAACTCGGCGCCCGTGAGCTTCTCGTATACGAACGGGCGGTCGGGAATGAATCCGAGACGCTGCTTGGCCGCGATCGGATTCACGTGCACGTCGTCGTCCCCGATGAACACCCGGCCGCCGGAGGGGCGCAGGATGCCCGCGATCATGCGGAGCGTGGTGGTCTTGCCCGCGCCGTTCGGGCCGAGGAAGCCGAACAGCTCTCCCCGCTCGACCGCGAGCGAAATGTCGTCCACCGCGACGAAGCTGCCGTACAGCTTCGTGAGATTTTCCAGCCGGATCATAGAACCTCGAGCTTCAGACGTCCGATAAAGCGCAGCAGCGCCACCTGGCGGGCCAGGCCGCCCGTGACGAACCGCAGGTGCGTGGGATCGGCCGGGAGCTGGTCGAACGTCGGGTCCACCGGTACCCAGACGCCGAGGTACACCTCGGGCCACGCGTGATAGTAGAAATGGTCGCCCAGCCGCACGAGTCCGGCGGCGGGGCGCGCCGGCAGGCCGGCCGCGCGGGCGAGCGCCACGAACAGCGCCGTGATCTCGTTGCAGTCGCCCCGCTTGAGCTCGAACACCCGGACCGCGCTCGGCAGGCCGACCGTCTGCTCCTTGTGAACGTACGCTCCCACCCAGCGGAGGAGCGCGGCGGTCGCGCGCGCGGGGTCGCGCTCTTCCCCGACGATCGCGTGCGCCTGCGCCCGGATGCGCGGGTCGGCGCTCTCGATCAAGGGCTCGGGCGCGAGCCACCGCGCGAGCCCCGTATCACGCGACGGCAGCTCGTAACGCGCCGTGAGATCCGCCGGCTCGGCCCGGCGGACGGTGAGCGTGTCACCGGCCAGCGTCTGCCCGCCGCCGCCGAGCTCTAGTCCCCGGAGGTCGACCCCCGTGAGCCGCACGCGGAATTCGTCGGGGCTCCGGTGGGAAGCCTTGAGCGGCGCGCCCGCCGCGATCGCCGTAACGCCGATGATGTCCTCCGACCCCGGAGCCCGGCTCCCGGCCGCGACCCGCGCCGTGTCGCGGTGATGGAAATTCTGGTAGGCGATCTCGTAGGCCGAGCGCTCGAGCGTCAGGCCGACGGGCCCCGTGGCGCGGACCACGCGCCCCTGCGCGTCGATCCACGCCGCGGTCGAGAGCCCCGAGGCGCGCTGCTCGATCTTGAACGCCCGGACAGTATCGAAATGGGCCGGCGTCCAGGCCATCACGGTGGAGTCAAAGACGGCGCTGTCAGGCACGACGAGCGTCGTCTCCGCCGCGATCGTCACGTTCACGTCGCGCTGCACCATCTCGATCGGGTCGAAGACCGTGACGCGAACGGTCCGGCCCGGCTTGAGGTTGCCGCCGAACGCGAGCCGCAGCGGCACGAGCGACGGCAGCACGATCGGGTGGTCGAGGTGCACCTGGTTTGTCTGAGTGCCCCCGGGCGACGCGAGGGTGAGCACGAGGAGTGAGTCGCCGCGCACCTCGCCATGCGCCGTGAACCGGCCGCCGTCCCCTTCGAATTCCACGTCCAGGGTCTCGAGGCGCAGCGCGCGGTTCACGAGCGCGCGGCTCCGGGCGCGGGTGCGGTGCAGCGCGCCGAGGACCGGCAGGTCGACGAGCAATACGTCGGTGACGCGCACCTTGGGCCCGAGGGTATCGATGGAGGTCGAAGCGAATCCCACCTGCTGGCCCGCGAGATCGAGCCGGTAGAACTCCGAGCCGGGAGGGACCGACAGGGCGGCTTCGGCCAGGCGCTCGCCGGTCGTGCGGAAGTACTCGCGCTTCACGAGCCAGCCGAGCGCCGCGAACCAGGCGAACAGGATCGCGATCGCCCACGCGCGCCGGTTCATGCGCCCCCCCCCACGCCCATCGCCCGCGCGGCGGCTTCGAACGCCTCCCGCTCCTCGGGCGTCTCGACCACGATGCAGACCTCGGCGGGGAAGGGGGCCTGTCCCGTTTCGGACTTGAGCACGGAGACCATGATCGACGCGGCATCTTCGGTGGCGAGGTTACCGGCGCCGGTGCCGAGGGGGGGAGCGGTGATGCGCGCGAACTCCCACTCGCGCGCCTGCGCGAGCGCGGCACGCCACGCGCGCGACACGGTCTCACGCGTGACGGGCTCGAGCTCGCTCTGGATCACGGCGTGAATGACGAACTCGGCGGCGAGATCGCCCCCGGCGCCCGTCACGACGGCAGCGCCGACGGGGAGGTCCTTCTGGAGACGCAGGCGATTCAGGAACTCCGACCCGCCGACCCGCTCGAGCCGCCGGACCGCTGGAGTCGTGGAGTCGAGGCGGGCTGTCGCGGGCCGGACGATCGCGTCGGATTGCAGGAACGCGAGATCGTCCACGACCACGCGGATCACCTGCCCGGAGCCTCCCGGGAGCGGCGGTACATCTGCGTCGCCTCGTCCGGCCGCATGAGCCGGTCGAGGACAATGCCGAGACCGTACAGCGCGCGGCGATGGGACGGCTCGAGCGCCACGGCGCGCTCGTAGGCGGCACGGGAGCCGGCGAGATCGTTCAGGCGGTTGAGCGTCTCCCCGAGCTGGTACCATACCTCGCCGCGCTCCGGCTCGCGCTCGACGACCCGCGCGAGGTGCGGGGCGGCTTCCGACCACAGTCCCTTGCGCGACAGCAGGATCCCGAGACTGGTCAGCGCTGTGATGTCGTCCGGATGGCGCTTGAGCACCCGCTCGAGATCGCGCTTCGCGGAAGCGTAGCGGCCCAGCTCGGCGAGGCGCGCGGCCCGCTCGCGCAGGAGCGCGGCATCATCAGGCGACGCGGCGATCGCGTCATTGAGCGCCGCGAGCGGGTCTTCCTCTTCTGCTTCGACGGTGGGCTCCGTGAGCGCAGCAGCCGGCGGCGGAGGAACAGGCAGCGGAGACGGCACCGCGAGGGGCGGAGGCAGGCTGGCGCGCTTCAGGTCGGCCGGGGTCGCGATCGCGCCCCGCGCCGTGAGCGTCTCGGCTTCCTCGAGCAGCTCGGCGGAAACCCGCGCTCGCTCCTCGGCGGATTTCCAGTTCGGCTCCCGCTTGCGGATCACCCGGCCACCTCGCTCGTCACCCAGGCGAGGTAGCGGTCCAGCCCACGGTGGACGGGGAGCGCCAGCAGCTCGGGGACTTGATAGGGATGCAGCCTGCGGACCGCCGCGGCGAGCGCGTCCCACTTCGAGGCATCGGTCTTGAGCAGCACGACCACTTCGGATTCCTCCTTCACGCTTCCTTCCCAGCGGTAGATCGACTGCGCGCCCGGCAACATGGTCCCACAGGCGATCACGCGCTGGTCCACCAAGGCCCGAACGAGCTTCCGCGCGTCGTCCACACTACCCAGGGTGGTCAGCACCACCAGCGCGGAGGGTTCCATGCGGGAGGGCTAAGCTAGGAAATGGGCTTGGGTTGGGCAATAGAGCGGGCGGTAAGAGCGGTAGGAGGCGGTATGGGGCGGTAGGATCGCGCCTCTTACCCCTACCGCCCCTTACCGTCTCTTACCGCCTCCGCCCGTCCTCGACCGTTGACCTGCGCCCCGTCCGCCGTCTAGCCTACGGGTCTATGCCGGGCAACACGAATTCCGATACCCTCATCGTCCGCGGCGCCCGCGAGCACAACCTCAAGAACATCACGGTCGAGATTCCCCGCCGCACCCTCACGGTGATCACGGGACTCTCGGGGTCCGGCAAATCTTCCCTCGCGTTCGATACGATCTACGCCGAGGGCCAGCGGCGCTACGTGGAATCGCTGTCGGCGTATGCGCGGCAGTTCCTCGGACTGATGGAAAAGCCCGACGTGGACGCGATCGAGGGCCTGTCGCCCGCGATCTCAATCGAGCAAAAGACGGCGGGTGCGAATCCACGCTCGACGGTGGGGACGATCACCGAGGTCTACGACTATCTCCGGCTACTCTGGGCCCGGCTGGGAACGCCGCACTGTCCCAACGACGGCTCGCCGATCGCCCGGCAGAGCGCGTCGCAGATCACAGACCTCGTGCTGGCGTGGCCCGAGGGCACGAAGCTCGAGATCCTGGCACCGCTGGTGCGCGGCCGCAAAGGCGAATTCCGCGACATCTTCGAAGCCGCGCGCAAACAGGGGTTCGTGCGTGTCCGTGTCGACGGCGAGACGTACGACCTCTCGGCAGTGCCCACGCTGAAGCGACGTCAGAACCACACGATTGCGGTGGTCGTGGATCGTCTCGTCCTGCGGCGCGCCGACCGCGGCCGGCTCGCGGACTCGATCGAGACAGCCCTCAAGGCTGGTGAAGGGATCGTGGAGGTGGTGAAGGGAGGCGCGGCGGAGGGCGTGGTGTTCTCTGAGAAGTACGCCTGCCCGACGTGCGGGCTGTCGCTCCCGGAGCTCGAGCCCCGGCAGTTCTCTTTCAACTCGCCGTTCGGTGCGTGCCCAGCGTGCAGCGGGCTTGGGACGCGGCGCGAGGTCGCCGAAGATCTCGTCCTGGGCGATCCGAGTCTCTCGGTGCTCGAAGGCGTGATCCTTCCCTGGGGCGAGCCGAGCGGGTACGTGCGCAAGGTCATTCTCCCCACGCTCGCGCGCTCGTTCAAGTTCGATCTCGACACGCCGTGGAAGGATCTTCCCGCCGCGGTGCGGAAGGTGTTGTTGTTCGGCGTGCCCGGCAAGAAGCTCACCTATCGCTACGACAGCGAGCGGTGGCACGGGTCCTATGAGTCGAGCTGGGAGGGCGTGCTCAGGCACATCGAGCGCCGGCACAAGGAGTCGGCGTCGGAGAGCGTGCGCGAACAGCTCGAAGAGTACATGGTCGAGCAACCGTGCCCGGTGTGCGGTGGCAAGCGGCTGCGGCCGGAGAGCTTGTCGGTGCTGGTGAACGGCAAGAGCCTGGGCGACGTGGTCGAGTGGTCCGTGGACGACGCGCTCACCTTCTTCGAGAGCTTGCCGCTGCGGGGCAACGGGCGCCCCGGTCTGGACCGCGACATTGCCGGGCCGATCCTGAAGGAGGTAAATGACCGGCTGCGGTTCTTGAAGAACGTCGGCCTCTCCTACCTCACCCTCGGCCGCTCGGCGGCGTCGCTCTCGGGCGGCGAAGCGCAGCGGATCCGGCTCGCCACCCAGATCGGGAGCCGACTCGTGGGCGTGCTGTACATCCTCGATGAGCCCTCGATCGGCCTGCACCAGCGCGACAACGCGCGTCTCCTGGAGACGCTGAAGCGGCTACGCGACCTCGGCAACACGGTGCTGGTGGTCGAGCACGATCGCGACGCGATTCTCGAGGCCGATCATGTCATCGACAGGGGTCCGGGCGCCGGTGTGCACGGCGGCTACATCGTTGCGCACGGCACGCCCGCGGAAATCAGCGCCGATCCCAACTCGCTCACGGGCAAGTACCTCTCCGGTGCGCTCGAGATCGAGATCCCAGCGCGCCGTCGGCCAGGGAACGGATGGACGTTGGCAATCAAGGGCGCTCGGCAAAACAATCTGCGTAACGTTACGGTCGAGATTCCGTTGGCGACCATGACCTGCGTAACCGGAGTATCCGGATCGGGAAAAAGCTCGCTCGTGATCGACACACTGTACCGCGCCCTGGCGCACCGGTTCTATGGGTCGAAGGAGAAGCCGGGTGTCCATGACGAGATCACCGGCTGGCAGTTGCTCGACAAGGTCATCGACATCGATCAAGCCCCGATCGGGCGGACGCCGCGCTCGAACCCGGCGACCTACACGGGCCTGTTCACCCACATCCGCGACCTGTTCGCGCAGCTTCCGGAATCGCGCGTGCGCGGCTACGCTCCCGGCCGGTTCTCGTTCAACGTCAAGGGCGGCCGGTGCGAGGAGTGCGAGGGCGACGGGATGAAGAAGATCGAGATGCACTTCCTGC
>DATIXG010000065.1:0-13130 GCA_035518815.1 Gemmatimonadales bacterium
GGACCTCACCCGCACCGCGATGGCCCAGCGTATCGGCTCCCGTCTCGATCTCGCGCTCCGCGCGGTGCGCGAAGCAGCCGCGTCGCCCGCGGGGAAGAATCCCGCGATTCAGCTGGCGCGCGGCCGCGTGGAGCGCGTCGCCGGCGATGCGGATTCGGCGCTGGCCGCGTTCGCGCTGTACGTGACCTTGGGCGGCGACTCGGGCATCGGGTTGCTCGAGGAAGCGCGCACGCTCTACTCGGTGCAGCAGCCGGAGCCCGCGTTGCAGCGCTACTATGCGGGCGCCGCCGCGAGTCACGCGCCCGCCGCCGCCGCGCTCTACCGCGAAGACCTCGCGTGGATCGCGACCCCCGAGGAGCTGGCGGCGTACGACGCGCAGGACGGCGCCGAGGCGCGCGCGGACTGGCTGGCCGGGTTCTGGGAGCGGCGCGACGTCGCCGACGTCCATGCGGCGGGCGAGCGGCTCGCCGAGCATTTCCGCCGCTACTTCTACGCCGAGCGCAACTTCCGGCTCGCGAGCCGCCACCGCCACTACGACATCACCGAGGTCTACCGCAGCGCCCAGGCCGAGTTCGATGATCGGGGCGTGATCTACCTGCGGCACGGGCCACCGGACCGCCGCGCGACCTACATCGCGCCCGATTCGGTCGAGCCCAACGAGACGTGGCTGTATCACCGTCCCCCTCCCGCCAGCGACCTGATCCTGCACTTCGTGGCGCGCCGCGACGGTCAGGACTACAAACTCGTCGAGAGCCTCGCGGATGCGCTGAACTCGGGGTTCAGCGGGGCGCTCGCGCTGCAGGGGCGGCACATGAGCCTCACGACGGCCGGCCTGTTCGATTCTCGCGCCGCCTTGAACCCGGTCTACGCGCGCCTCGGCGTCCGCTCGACGTCGACCGTGGGGGGCGTGCTCGTCGAGGAGCGCTCCCTCGGCCAGCACAGCATCACGGTCGGTACGACCACCGACACCTATCGCCAGGTGTTCGACGCGCCGCTCGATGTGGCGGCCTCGTCCTTCGTGGTGGGAGCGGGCGGGGGGGGCGGGGGGCACGCGGGCGGCGCGGTCGTGCACATCGTGTTCGCGATCCCCGAGCACCGCCTCGACCCCGTCCCGGACTCGGGTCGGGTCGCGTATCCGCTTGCGTTCCGTTTGTACCTCGTCGACGCGCATGGCCGGCTGGCCGCGTCCCTGGACACCACCCGGCTATTCGTGTCGCGCCAGCCGCTGCCGAGTGGTACGTACCTCACCGGCCAGCTCGCGGTGACGGTGCCCCCGGGGACCTACTCGTATCGCCTGCTCGCGAAGCGCCCCGATGACACCGCGGGCGACGCGGTGGCCGGCGATTCCGTGGTCGCCGATACGCTCACCGGCGATCGGTTCGCCGTGAGCGACCTGGTCCTCGGCCGGATCGGGTCCGGGCTCCTGTGGAGCAATCGGGGCGACACGGTCTTCCTCAATCCACTCGGTCGCTTTCCGCAGGGCGGCGGCGTGGAGCTGTACTACGAGGTGTACGGCGTGCCGGCCGGCAGCGCGTATCACACCTCCATCCGTCTGGAGGGGCAGGGCAAGCGATCCGCGCTCGGCCGGATGTTCGGCGGCGGAAAACGTTCCCCGGTCCTGCTCGAGTTCGACGCGCCGAGCGACGGTCCCGAGACACGCGTCCACCGGCGCATCGAATTGGGCGACGTTCCACGCGGCACCTACGTGATCGGTCTGCGCGTGACCGACCCCGCATCGGGCGTGACGCGGACGCGGACCAGCCAAATCACCGTCGTCGCGCGCTAGTTTGTTGCTTTGTACCGCGGCCGCTCGTATTTTGGCCGCATTCCTCCGGAGTAGGGATGTATTGCTCCCGCTGCGGCACCCAAAATGACGACGCGAGCAAATTCTGCCGGTCGTGCGGACTCGACCTGGCGGCGACGCCCGTCCAGGGTGCCGAGCTCAGCGAGCTGGACCTCGTCAAGCAGGAGCTGAAAGAGGAATACGAGGTCCTGGAAGAGCTGGGCCGCGGCGGGATGGCGATCGTCTTCAAGGCCCGCGAGCGGCAGCTGGAACGCGACGTCGCGATCAAAGTCCTCCCGTTCTCCCTCGCCTTCGACAAGGAGTTCGTCGAGCGCTTCCAGCGCGAGGCCCGCACGTCGGCCAAGCTCGAGCACCCGAACATCATCCCGATCTACCGCGTTGGCCGCTCGGGACGGGCCATCTACTTCGTCATGAAGTTCCTCCGAGGCAAGCCGCTGTCGGCGATGCTCGCCTCGCGGGGGACGTTGCCGGCGGCCGAGATCCGCCAGGTGCTCGCACAGGTGGCGCGCGCGCTCGCCTACGCGCACAAGGGCGGGATCGTCCACCGGGACATCAAGCCCGACAACATCATGTTCGACGAGCACGGCCACGCCGTCGTGACCGACTTCGGCATCGCCAAGGCCGCGACCGGCGGCAAGCTGACGGGCACCGGCATGTCGATCGGCACGCCCCACTATATGAGCCCCGAGCAGGCGCGCGCGCAGGCCCTCGACGGCCGCAGCGACATCTATTCTCTGGGCGTCGTGGCCTTTCAATGCCTGACGGGATCGGTGCCTTACGACGGCGAGGACTCCTTCTCGATCGGCTACAAACACATCATGGAGGAGCTGCCAACCCCGCCGCTCGATTCGCTCGAGAAGCGCGAGCTGTTCGAGATCATTCGCAAGATGATGACCAAGTCCCCCGACGAGCGCTTCCAGACCGCCGAAGAGCTGGTGCAGGTGCTCGAGGGGGGCGCCAAGTTCTCACCCGCGCCGATTTCCGGGGCGCCCACGAAGGCGATGGCATCGGTGGGCACCGCGCGGTTCACGACCGCTCCGACGACGCCCATCCCACGCGTCGGCCTGCCACCCTCGTCGCCAACCACACCCGGCGCCCGGCCGGCGCTCCTCGCCGAGCCCAAGCACTCGGTTGGGGCGACGCTGTTGCTGTGGTTCCTGATTGTCGGCACGGTGGCCGGCGGGGGGTTCTACGCCTACAAAGAGGGCTGGCTGCTTGCCCCCACGCCGGACACCCTGCCCGACACGACCAGAGCGATCCGGGACACCAGCCGGGTGGCGGCCGAGACGACCCACGTCGCCGACAGCACGCACCCGGTGGCCGACACCACGGGGGCGCGCCAGCCGCCCGCCGGTACGCCGGGGAAGCTGACCCTCACGGGCATCCCTCAGGGGGCCCGGATCACGCTGAACAATCAGGCGGTGAAGGGCAGCCAGCTCGAGGTGCCGCCCGGCGTCTACAAGCTGATCGTCCGCGCGCCGGGATTCGATCCGTTCGAGCGGCAGGTGTTGATAACCCCTGGAGCCTCGAGCACTGTGAAGATCGAGATGCCCATGCTGAGCGAGGGGGCCGGGGTAGTGGCAGCGGGCCCGGGGCCCTGCGATCAATACGGACCCGCATACAACCAGGACAACCTCTGCTGGGACACCCGGCCGGTGCCGCTGTCGCAGACATTCGTACCCGTGCCGATCGACGCCCCGGTCATTCCCCGCGAGGCCATTCTCCTCTGTCGCGTGTCGCGGTCGGGTGAGACCATGGAGGCCCGGCTGTTCGTCCGCTCCAACGTCGAAACGTTCAACGACCAGGCCCTGGATATCGCCCGGCAGCTGCGCTGGAACCCCGCCCAGAAGAATGGAGAGCCGGTGGATGCCTGGGTGCAGTGGCCGTTCAAGCCGAAGCCCGCGAGCCAGTAATCAACATCCATCCAACGGCGTTCATCGCGCCCGGGGCCGTCGTGCTTGGAGACGTCACCCTCGGCCCGCACGCGAGCGTGTGGTATACGGCCGTGCTGCGGGGCGATACGGCCCCCATTGTGGTCGGGGCGTCCTCGAACATCCAGGACGGGACGATTATCCACGTGGACGCGGGCGTCCCTGCGACCGTCGGGGCCCGGGTCGGGGTTGGACACCGGGTCGTGCTGCACGGGTGCACGGTCGAGGATGAATGCCTGATCGGCATGGGGAGCGTGCTGCTGAACCGCGCGCACATCGGGCAGGGGAGCGTCGTGGCGGCGGGAGCTGTCGTGCCTGAGGGGCTGCGCGTGCCCCCCGGGTCCGTGCTCGTGGGCGTGCCGGCGCGGGTCACGCGTCAGGTGGATGACGAGCTGCGGGCGCGGATTCGCGCGACGTGGGAGCACTACGTGCAGGAAGCGGAACGGCACCGCTCCGGAGTCTTTCCGCTCGCCAGGACCGATTTGTGATGTTGATTGCGTAATCCCCCGCCGACGCTTTGCTTCCGCGCCGGTTGCTCGATCTGGAACGCGTTCCTACCTTGACCCTCCGCGTTTCTTTCGTGGTTATCTTCAAAACATGCGGTACCCACTACCGCGCTCTCGCCGCGAGGGATGAGTCGCATGCCTGCTTCCGCTCAGAAGGGCTCCCTGGAGCTGTCCCCGAACGCCCTCACCGTGCTCGAGCGGCGCTACCTGATCAAGGACGACGCCGGTAAGGCCACCGAGCAGCCCGCAGACCTGCTCTGGCGCGTGGCCCGCACCATCGCCGCCCCGGATCAGGCGTTCGGCGCGTCCGCCAAGGCCGTCGAGGGTCTGGCCGAGACGTTCTTCGAGCTCATGGCCACCCGGGTCTGGATGCCCAACTCGCCGACCCTCATGAACGCGGGCCGTCCCCTGGGCCAGCTGTCGGCCTGCTTCGTGCTCCCGATCGACGATGCGCTCTCCAACCAGCAGAGCGGCATTTACGACACCCTGCGCTCCATGGCCCTCGTCCATCAGTCCGGGGGCGGAACCGGGTTCTCCTTCTCGCGGCTGCGGCCCAAGAACGACGTCGTGCGCTCCACCATGGGGGTCGCCTCCGGGCCCGTGTCGTTCATGAAGCTGTACGACGCGTCCACCGATGTCGTGAAGCAGGGGGGCACCCGCCGCGGGGCCAACATGGGCATCCTGCGGGTGGACCATCCCGACATCATGGATTTCATCACCTGCAAGGACGACCTCACCCAGGTCACGAATTTCAACATTTCGGTCGCGGTGACCGACGCGTTCATGGAGGCGGTGGAGGAGGGCAAGCCGTACGACCTCGTCCACCCCCGGACGGGCAAGGTGGTGGGGCAGCTCGACGCCCGGCAGGTCTTCCGGGCCATCGTGCACGGCGCGTGGAAGACCGGCGAGCCGGGCGTGTACTTCATCGATCGCGCCAACGCCTACAACCCGGTCCCGCACCTGGGCAGCTACGAGGCCACAAACCCCTGCGGCGAGCAGCCGCTCCTGCCGTACGACGTCTGCAACCTCGGCTCGATCAATGTCGGCCTGTTCGTGAAGGACGGGGACGTCGACTGGCCGCGGCTGGCGACGGCGGTGCACCTGTGCACGCATTTCCTCGACAACGTGATCGACGCCAACAAGTACCCGCTCATGGAAATCGACGACCTCGCCAAGCGCATCCGGCGGATCGGTCTCGGGATCATGGGTTGGGCGGACCTGCTGGTGCGGCTCGGCATCCCCTACAACTCGAGCGCCGGGGTGGACCTGGGCCGCAAGCTCATGGGCTTCGTGGACGAGGAGTCGAAGAAGGCATCCGAGAAGCTGGCGGAGCAGCGGGGCACGTTCCCCGAATGGGAGCGCTCGATCTGGGGCCCCGACAAGACCTGCGCGCGCGACGCCAGGGGCGAGCGCATCCGCCCCATGCGGCGGCTCCGGAACTGCAACCTCACGACCATCGCGCCCACCGGGACGATCTCGATCATCGCCGGCTGCTCGTCGGGCATTGAGCCCCTCTTCGCCGTCGCATTCATGCGGAATCAGGCCGGCGTGCACATGCCCGATGTGAACGAAGACTTCGTCGCCATCGCGAAGCGGGAAGGATGGTACTCGGACGAGCTCATCTCCCAGATTGCGACGGCGGGCCACATCCACTTCCCGGAAGTGCCCGAGCGCTGGCAGCAGGTGTTCGTGACCGCGCACGACGTGACGCCGGAGTGGCACATCCGCATGCAGGCCGCCTTCCAGGAGTGCACGGACTCGGCGATCTCGAAGACCTGCAACTTCCCCCGCGAGGCCACCGAGGACGACGTCGAGCAGATCTACCGGCTCGCGTTCCGGCTCCGCTGCAAGGGCGTGACGGTGTATCGCGACGCGTCGCGGGAGAACCAGGTGCTTTCGACCGGCGCCACGGCGACGCAGATCCAGCAGGCGGCCGCGCCGGCGGGTGCGAGTCCCGGCCAACTGGCCGAGGTGCTCGGGCGCAATGCGGAGCTCGAGGCCGAGCTCGCGCGTACCCGCCAGCAGCTCCACGACGTCGAGGCGGAGAATCTCCAGCGCCGCGCCAAACGGTCGCGGCCCGACCTCCTGAACGGCACCACCCGCCGGGTCGAGACGCCACTCGGCACCATGTATGTGACCATTACGCAGGACGACCGGGGGCAGCCGTTCGAGGTCTTCATCTCCCTCGGCAAGGCCGGCGCTCCCCTGATGGCCGACGTGGAAGCGATCGGCCGGCTGATCTCGCTGGGCCTCCGTTCGGGGATCCCGATGCGCGAGATCTATCGGCAGCTGCGCAACATCTCGTCGGACCGCGTCATGGGTCTCGGCACCAACAAGGTGCTCTCAGTCCCCGACGCGATCGGCATCGCGATCGAGAAGTGGATGCAGGAGCGCCAGGGGATCCAGCAGGATCTCCTGGGCGAGCCGGCCCCGCCGGCGCTCGTCGCCCGCGACACCATCGCCGGGCCGACAGGAGAGCAGGGCGAGCGCGCCTCGGGGCTCGACCAGGACTTCCTGGGCGCGTGCCCCGACTGCGGCTCCCAGCTGGCCTTCGCCGAGGGGTGCGCCAAATGTCACGTGTGCGGCTACTCGGAGTGCGGCTAGCGGGTCAGAGCCTTCGCGAACCCTGTGACCCGTATCACGACGCTGGAATAATGGTCGCGCATATTTTTCGGTACCGTGACCAGTCCCATTCGCTCACTCGCCCCGACCAAGCTGCAGGCCAAAGGCTGGGCCCGAGTCGGTAGGACCGGCGCCCACCTGCTGCGCCGCGGCGCCTGGTATCCCGTCGTCCGGATCTCTTCCAGCCACATCGTCGTGCTCGATGTGAATCGCCGGAACGTTCCCGTCGACCGCCGCTTCCTCGAGATTCGCTACCACGCCCCGGAGCGGTGGAGCGTGGTGCGGTGCGAGCCGCGGGAGCTGCAACGGATGCATCGGGACTTCCCGCTCACCTATGCCGTGTGCCCCCGGTGCCGTCACCGGCAGGCGTTCAACGGCGACTCGAAGGAGCTGACCTGCGACCGCTGTCACGATACGTCGGCGCTGGCGTGGGATGAGATGGGCTAGGAGACGCAGAAGGGGAGGATGGAGGAGGGCAGGGAGGAGATGGAGGTTTGCGAGGGGGAGGGCCGGCGCCATGCCAGCCTTCCCCTTCGTCGTTCCGGTCCAGCCCCGCCTCCCGATCCTCCCCCAACCTCCACCATCCTCCCCAACCTCGACCGTTCTCCCTTGCCGATCGGGAATATCATTACGATATTAACCATCAACATGTTAATGTTATTCCGCGCCCGCGTCCCGGTATGACCGATCGCTCCGAGCTGGCCCTGCAGCTCGCCGGGGCCGTCGCCGCCGCCCACGCGGCCCTCAAGCGCTCGGCGGACCGTGCCTTCCGCATGTACGGGCTGTCCCACCGTGCCCACCAGGTGCTCAATGCCGTGGATCTGGGCGGCGCCGACGGCGCCCGCCCCAAGGACGTAGCCGAGCAGCTCTCCATTTCTCGCGCGGCCACCACGACGTTCATTCAGCGGCTCGAGGCCAAGGGGCTGGTCGAGACCACGCCCGACCCTGACGACGACCGTGGTGTGCGCGTCTCGCTGACCCGCCGCGGCCTCGAGGTGTTGCTCCGGGTCGGCCACCTCGAGCGCCGCCTCGCCGCGCGGGCCATCGAGGGCATCCCGGCCACGTCCATCGCGCGGGCCACGAGCCTCATGGAGGACTTCCGCCGGCGGCTCGATGCGAAGGAAATTCGGGTCGTGCGGTAGCGACGATGTGCGTATGTTTATGCCGCCAGCCGCGAGCGCGGCGCGGCGAGCGCTCGGATGACACACACTGCTGGATGCCACAGCCCTCGAGGGAGAGTCGGTGATCCGTCGAACCAAGATCGTCGCGACCATTGGTCCCGCCACCGCGACCGAAGAGGCCGTGGCCGCCTTGCTCGAGGCGGGTGCGAACGTCATTCGCATCAACGCCTCGCACGGCAGTCCCGAGGAGCGCGCGCAATGGATTCAGATCGTGCGTTGCATGGCGGACCGCGCCGGCTTGCCGGTTGCGGTGCTGGTGGATCTGCAGGGGCCGCGCATTCGGGTCGGGGACCTGGCCGAGCCCCGGGAGCTCGTGCCCGGGGAAATGGTGGTCTTCGCGCCGGAGGCCGTGGCGACGCCGGGGGAGATTCCCACCACCTACGCCGATCTGGCGAAGGACGCCCGGGTGGGCGCGCGCATCCTGCTGGACGACGGCCTGCTGTCGGTGGAGGTGGTGCGGATCGTCCCGCCACGGGTTGAGGGGCGCGTGGCCGATGGCGGGACGCTGCGGGCGCACAAGGGGATGAACCTTCCCGGCCTGCACGTCAGCGCTCCCGCGCTGACGGACAAGGACCGGGAGGATGTCGCGCTCGCGGTGGAGCACGGCGCCGATTACCTGGCGCTCTCGTTCGTCCGGCGCGCCGAAGATTTGACGGAGGTGCGGCGGCTGGCCCCGCCCTCGGTCAAGCTCGTGGCGAAGATCGAGAAGGCCGCCGCGCTGCACGACCTCACCCGTATCCTCACGGCCTGCGACGCCGTCATGGTCGCGCGGGGCGACTTGGGGGTCGAGCTGCCGTTCGAGCGGGTGCCGATCGTCCAGAAGCGCCTCATCCTCGAAGCCAACCAGCGCGGCAAACCGGTAATCACCGCGACGCAGATGCTCGAGTCGATGGTGCACCACCCTCGTCCCACCCGCGCCGAGGCGTCGGACGTGGCGAACGCGATCCTCGACGGGACTGACGCCGTGATGCTCTCGGCCGAGACGGCGGTGGGCGAGTATCCCGTCGAGGCGGTGCGGGCCATGGACCGGATCATCCGGGAGATGGAGCGCGAGCGCCCGGGGCGGGACGAGCGGCGCCGCGCTCCCACTGCCGAGGACGTGTCGGCCGAAGACGCCATCGCGCTCGGGACGAGCGCCGTGGCTCGCATGCTGAAGACTCCGCTCATCGTGACGTTGACCAAGGGCGGGTTCACGGCCCGGAAGGTCGCCGCGCTCCGTCCGCCGGTGCCGATTCTGGCGGTGACCACGGAGGAGAGCACGTACCGGCACCTGGCGCTGGTGTGGGGCGTGATGCCGATCCGCGTGGACCAGGTGCCGGGCTACGATGCCATGCTCACGGTGGTGCGGGACGTGATCCTGAAACGCGGCTACGCGAAGCCGGGCGATCGGATCGTGATGACGGCCGGGTTGCCGTGGGAGGTTTCCGGGACCACGAACCTCCTCAAGGTCGAAGAGGTGTGAGGTGCGGCTGACGTTTCTCGGCACCGGGACGTCGTTCGGGGTGCCGCAGGTGGGATGCCAATGCCGGACCTGTACGTCGACCGACGCTCGCGACAAGCGCACGCGCACTGCGGCGCTGATCGAGTCCGGCGGGCGGCGGCTCCTGATCGACACGCCTCCCGAGCTGCGGCTGCAGCTCGTCGCGGCGGGTGTCGGCTCCCTGGATGCCGTGCTGTTCACGCACGGGCACGCCGACCACGTGCACGGTATCGACGACCTGCGCGCGATCTCGGTCAAGCAACCGGGTGGCCTCGCCGCCTATGGGCCGGGGGAGACCCTCGCCAATCTGGCCGTGCGATTCCCCTACATCTTCGATCCCGCGATCGTGGCGCAGCCGGGTACGACCAAGCCCGAGCTGAAGGCGTATCCGCTCGAGGCGGGTCGGGAGACGGAGATCGCGGGGATGCGCGTGCGAGCGCTGCCATTGCCGCACGGCTCGAGCGAGGTGTTCGGGTACCGCATCGGTCCCATCGCCTACCTGACGGATGCCAAGACGATCCCAGACGACGTGCGGGCTCAGCTCGGCGACCTCGACGTCCTGGTGCTGAACGGCCTGCTGTCGCGGCCGCATCCGTTGCATCTCTCCATTCCCGAAGCGGTGGCGGCCGCGCAGGCGATCGGGGCGGCGCGCACCTTCCTCACGCACCTGACGCACGAGCTGACGCACGCAGAGCTGGCCGCGCGCCTCCCGGCCGGAATCGCGCCGGCGTACGACGGGCTGGCTATCGAAGTGGGGGCGGTCTAGATTTTGCGTTCCGGAACACGAACACTTTGAGGAGCCCGGTCATGCCTGGTAGCAGAGAACAGATGCTGCGTCGTTTCGAAAGCCCCGCCGAGCGCCAAAGCCCGGCCATGGACGCCCTGGTACGGCAGGTGGCGTTCGGTACCCCGGACGAGCAAGCCGAGGCGCGCTGGCTGATCTGGGAGATCGGGCAGAAGGTGGGCGTTCGCCCGGCCTCGATCCACGAGCTGTACATGGCTCAGGGGCGCGGGGAGATCCCGGTGTTCACGACGCCCGCCATCAACGTCCGCGTGCTCGGTTACGACACCGCGCGCGCGATCTACCGGGCCGCGGCCAAGGCCAACGTCGGGGCCCTCATCGTCGAGATCGCCCGCAGCGAGATCGGCTATACCGGTCAGCGCCCGGCCGAGTTCGTCGCGGTGCTGACCGCGGCGGCGCTCCGCGAGGGATTCACGGGCCCGCTGTTCGTTCAGGGCGACCACGTCCAGGCAAACGCCAAGAAGTACGCCGTGGACGCCGAAACCGAGATCTCCGCGATGAAGGCGCTGATCGACGAAGAGCTGCACGCGGGCTTCTACAACATCGACATCGACACCTCGACTCTGGTCGACTTGTCCAAGGGGACGCTCGACGAGCAGCAGCGCGTGAACTACGAGCGCGCGGCCGAGCTGACGCAGTACATCCGGGAGCGGGAGCCGGACGGCGTCACCGTGTCGGTGGGCGGCGAGATCGGCGAGGTGGGCGGCAAGAACTCGGACGTGCACGAGCTGGCCGCGTTCATGGACGGTTTTCAGCGCACGCTGAAGAAACTCGGCCCCTATCCCGGGCTCAGCAAGATCTCCGTGCAGACGGGCACGAGCCACGGCGGCGTCGTGATGCCGGACGGCTCGATCGCGAAGGTGCAGCTGGACCTCAACGCGCTGAAGGCGCTCTCGGCCGACGCGCGCAAGAAGTACGGCATGGGCGGCGCGGTGCAACACGGCGCCTCGACCCTGCCGCAGGACGCGTTCGGGAACTTCCCGCTGTGCCAGGCGGTGGAGATCCATCTGGCGACCAACTACCAGAGCATGGTCTTCGACCATCCCAAGCTGCCCGCGGTGTTGCGCAAAGAGATCGTCGAGTGGGTCAAGAAAGAGTGCAAGGAAGAATGGAAGAAGGGCGACACCGAGGAGCAGTTCTTCTACAAGAGCCGCAAAAAAGCCATCGGGCCCTTCAAGCGGCAGATGTGGGACCTGCCGGAGGACATCCGGGCGGCCATCCGCGCGGACCTGGAGAAGACCTTCGCGTTCCTGTTCGACAAGCTCAAGGTCGCCGGCACGCGCGCGATCGTGGACAAGTACGTGAAGCCGCCGCTCGACTCCCACGCCGCGCCCCGCGCCATGGCGGTGGCGGCTCCCGACGATCTCGAGGCGGGTGAGTGAGCGAGCACGAAGCGGACGGTGGAGGCCGGGGCGGGAGCGGCTTCGGGGTCTTCCTGCTGGGTGTGGTGGCGGGCGTCGCGCTGGGTGTGCTGTTCGCCCCCGATACGGGTGACGCGGTTCGCGGCAAGGTGCGCCGGCGTCTGCGTGGTCTCGGCGAGCAGGCGCGCGAGAAGGCGGAGCAGCTTGGCGAGATGGTAGCGGACGCGGCGGAAGATCTGGAGCAGCGTCGCGCCCGCCGGGCCGCCGTCCGTCGCAACCGGGTTGACGAGGAGGAGGACGAACCGCTCGAGTGATTCGTGAGGGCGGTTGGCACAGATCGGTCCCCGGGATCGCGCGCCGGACGCTCGAAGCATCCTACGAGGACAACATCGCGTTTCTCGCCAGTGGCCTTTCGTTCGATCTCCTGCTCACCCTGATTCCCTTCATCTTCCTGCTGCTGGCCGTGCTGGCCTATCTCGTCCAGCACCAGATCACCACGCAACAGATCAGTCTCCACGAGCTGCTGGCTCGACTGCTCCCGACCATGTCGGATGGGGGCGGCGCGGACGCGTTCCAGGGCGTGGAAGGAGCGCTGGGCGCCGTGCTGCGCAAGCGCGGCCGGCTCACCCTCGTGGGCCTGCCGCTCTTCCTCTGGTTCTCGACGCGCCTGTTCGGAGGCCTCCGCGCCGCCTTGAACGACGTGTTCGACACCGACGAGAGTCGTCCCTGGCCGCTGGCCAAGTCCGTCGACGTCTTCATGGTGCTCGTGACCGGCGTGTTTCTCATCGCGAACGGCATGCTGGCGGCGTACGAGGCGCGCAATGCCGGCCTGCTGAGCCAGAGCTTCGTGATCCACTGGGCCTGGAGCCTGAGCATGGAGGTCGTCGCCTTCGCGCTCGACATCCTGATGTTCTTCATCGTGTTCAAGCTCCTGCCCGGCCGCCGCATCAACTGGCGGACCGCGCTCGTCGCGTCGACGTTCTGCTCGCTCGGGTTCGAAGTCACGAAGCGGCTGTACGCGATGTACGTCGGGAGGTTCGTCACCTTCGACCGTGTCGCATCCGATGCCAACGTCGCCGCGCTGCTGCTCTTCCTGCTGTGGGTGTACTACACCTGCTACCTGTTTCTCCTCAGCGGTGAGGTCGCCGAGACCTTCGACTTGATCCGCATGCGCCGCGCCCAGGAAACGCGCCTCGGGTGACGCCGATCGACCTGCGCTCCGACACGGTGACGCGGCCGTCGCCGGAGATGCGGCGAGCCATGGCCGACGCCGAGGTGGGCGACGACGTCCTGGACGGCGACCCCACCACCCGGCGGCTCGAAGCCCGCGTGGCCGACATGCTCGGGATGGCCGATGCGCTGTTTTTCCCTTCGGGCATCCAGGCGAACCAGACGGGGATCGCCCTGCTCACCCGTCCCGGCACCGAGCTCCTGGTCGAGGCC
>DATIXG010000066.1:0-7700 GCA_035518815.1 Gemmatimonadales bacterium
CCCGCAGCCCATCACCACCGCGGTGAACGGGTCCTCCGCCAACATAATCGGCAGACCGGTCTCTTCCCTCAGCAGAATGTCGAGGTTCTGGAGCAGAGCGCCACCGCCGGAGAGCACGATGCCCTTGTCGGCGATGTCCGCGGCCAGCTCCGGGGGAGTTCTCTCGAGGGCGATCTTGGCCGCCTCGACGATGGCGTTCACGGGCTCGGTGAGCGCCTCGCGGACGTCCTCCGTGTGGATCTCGAGCGTCTTGGGCACGCCCGCCACCAGGTCGCGGCCCTTCACGACCAGGGAGCGCTGCTCGTCCGAGGGGTATGCCGTACCGATCTCGATCTTGATCCGCTCTGCGGTGCGCTCGCCGATCAGCAGGTTGTACTTGCGCTTCACGTAGTTGAGGATCGCGTCGTCCATCTTGTCGCCGCCGACGCGCACGCTGTTGGCGTACACGATGCCGGACAGCGAGATGATCGCGACCTCGGTGGTGCCGCCGCCGATGTCGATGATCATGTTCCCCGACGGCTCGGTGATCGGCAGGCCTGCGCCGATCGCGGCGGCCATCGGCTCCTCGATCAGGTAGACCTCGCGCGCGCTCGCCGAGAGCGCCGACTCGCGCACGGCGCGCTTCTCGACCTCGGTGATCCCCGACGGCACCGAGATGACGATGCGCGGGCGCAGGAACGTGGAGCGGTTGTGCGCCTTCTGGATGAAGTAGCGCAGCATCGCCTCGGCGATCTCGAAGTCGGCAATCACGCCGTCGCGCAGCGGCCGCACCGCCTGGATCGAGCCGGGCGTGCGGCCGAGCATGCTCTTCGCTTCCTTGCCGACGGCGCGGACGCGGTGCTTCTCGGTGTCGACGGCGACGACGGAGGGCTCGCTCGAGATGATCCCGCGGCCCTTGGCGTAGACCAGCGTGTTCGCGGTGCCCAGGTCGATGGCGAGGTCGTTAGAGAAGATGCCGAGGACTCGGTTGAGCGCCTTCAGCATGGCGTGCCCACCTCGCCGCCCCCTTAACTCGAGACCGCACTGGCCGAGCGGTAAGCAGAGGGCATAAGTGTTGATGAAATCGCGGGTTTCGGGTGCTCCTTGCGCCCCGGCGCGATTCTACGGGGGCGGCTTTCGCTGTGCAAGTTTTGGGGTTGTCGGAGCCCGGGGAAAAAGGGCAGCCTCCCCGGACTCGAACGGGAGATCGACATGGGCCGGGCCTGGATCTGGATCCGCAACGCGCTGCTGTTGGCGGTGCTCGCCGCGTTCGCCTTCTTCTTCGGGCAGCCGAAGGGCAGCGACCGCGAGGCGCACGGGCGCAACGTGGTGCTCTCCGTGAACGGCGAGGAGGTCCCGCGCGACGTCTTCGAGTTCTTCCGCGAGCAGAACGAGGAGACGTTCAAGCAGTACGCGCAGCAGGGCGTCGACACCGCGCAGCTCGGCAAGCTGATCGACGATCAGACGCGCAGCTCGCTCCTGCGCCGCTATCTGATGTCGCAGGAAGCCGAGGAGCTCGGCCTGTCGGTCTCCGACGCCGCGCTGAAGGAGGACTTCCAGCGCGCGTTCACGAAGGACGGCGTGTTCGACCGCGAGCTCGCGGAGCGCTACCTGAACCGCACCGGGCTGGGCGTGCGGGAGTACACCGCGCAGCACCGCCGCGACATGCTGCTGCGCAACTTCTCGCGCTTCGTGGCGTCGCCGGTGCGCGTCTCCGACGGCGACGTGCGCGACGAGATCCTGCGCAACGACACCAAGCTCACCCTGCGCGTGGCCACCGCCAGCAAGGCCGCACTGCGGGAACACATTACGGTGACGCCCGAGGACGCCAAGGCGCTGGTCGAGAAGGAGCCCGAGCGCGTGAAGGGCGCCTACCAGATGCACATCACCGACTACACCAGGGAGGAGCAGATCCACGCGCGCCACATGCTCTTCACCGGCGACGACGCCGAGGCGCAGGCGATCAAGGCGCGCGCGCGGCTCGACGCGGGCGAGAAGTTCGCCGACGTGGCCAAGCAGGTCTCGGCCGACCAGGCGACCCGCGACGAGGGCGGCGACCTGGGCAGCTTCCCGCGCGGGCGCATGATGCCGGCGTTCGACGAGGTGGCCTTCGCGCTCGAGGTGGGCAAGCCGAGCGGGCCCGTGAAGACGGACCGCGGCGTCCACCTGATCCTGGTGGAGAGCCACGACCCGGCCAGTCAGACGCCGTTCGAGGCGGTCGGCGAGAAGCTGGCCGCGGAGCTCCTGCGCGACGAGCGCGCCGCCGAGATGGCGCGCATGGCGACGAACCTCCTGCTCGAGAAGACCGCCGCCGGCGAGCCGTTCGTGAAGGCCGCCGACGACGTGAAGCTGCCGGTCACGGTCACGCCGCCGTTCACCGTCAAGGATCCGCAGGTGCCGGGCCTGGCCGGGGTTCCCGACGCGCGCGAGGCCGCGTTCGCGCTGAGCCCGGAGCATCCGGTCGCCCGGCGCGTGTTCGCGGACCCCGAGAACCTCTACGTGATCGCGCTGCAGACGCGCGACGCGCCGAGCGAGGAGCAGATCGCCTCGGAGATGGCGACCACCCGCGAGCGCCTGCAGCAGCGCGCGCGGGCGCTCACCACCGGCGCCTGGTTCAACGCGCGGCTGAAGGATCTCGAAGCCGCGGGGAAGGTCCAGCAGTTCGAGATCGCCGCCGGGCGCTGAGGGGCCCCGGGCGAGGCGCCTACGGGATCGTTCCGCAGGTACCCGCAGTGCCGAACGCGCAGTCGATCGGGCAAGTCGGGCACTTTGGTCCCGGCTGTTTCGTGTTCAGCGACCGGAACTGAGTCAGGTCACTCGTCGAGATCGTGAGGCCGCTCTCGTCCAAGTCGAAGATCGCGCACGGGTGGGTACCCGCAGTGCCGCACGTATCGGTAGTCCGGTTCTTGGTGTTGCTCGCCCGGAACTCGGTCAGGTCGCCGGTGTTGACGGTCACGCCGGACACGCCCGGGAACTTCGCGTCGCACTTGTTGCCGTAGCCGTCGTGGTCGTCGTCGCGCTGACCGCCGGTGAGCGTGGCCCACGGGTTGGCGGCGAGGTACGCGGCCTCGCTGGGGGCGAGGCTGGGGAACACGCGCGGGTTCGCGATCGTGACACAGTTGTCGCACGCGTCACCTACGCCGTCGCCGTCGGTATCCGTCTGGTTGCCCACACCGGGCACGGACGCTTGGGCGGGTCCGTTGGGGATCGTCGGACAGTTGTCGGGGGCAGCGTCTAGAACACCGTCGCCGTCGGTGTCGGTGTTTCCGTCGACGGATGTTGCCAGTGTCTCGCCTGCCGCGCCTGTCGCGACGTTCGCCGCAGCGAGCTTGGCCGTGACATAGAGGTTGCCCGAGACGGTGACGTTGGAACCGGCGGACGACGCGCTCACCACGAGCGTGCCGAGGCGGTGGACGCCGGTCTCGGCGCTGATCGGATCGCCGCCATTTGCGCGCAGGACGTTTCCAGAGATGTTGGAGACGATGTCCGACCCGGGGTTCGGGACAAAGCTCAGGAGCGTGATGCCAGGTCCAGAGGAGACCCAGATGTCCCAGCCGCAGACCTCGTCACCGTCGCCAGAGAGACAAACCTTCGAGGGATCCGAGACATTGCCCCCGAACTGCTGATAGAAGAGGTTCAGCGATACCGCTGGACCGCCCGCGCTGATGCTCACTGGCGGCGCGCCAGTCGTTCCCAAGTTGGTAGGGTCCTGGAATACCGTGATCCCGGCCCACGACGAGCTTGCGGCAACCACCGCGCCGAGGAACAACACTCGCTTCAGCCAGCGCCGCAACATCGCATCTCCCTTAGAGTCGAACGAATCTGACCACGCTCTCGGACAGTGGTCAATCGCCTAAATCGGTTGCGGAGCTTCCAGGGCTGAACGCGCCGCGGGCCCCGACAAACATGAGGGGCGGCACCGCATTCGCGGTGCCGCCCCTAGAGGCGCGACAGCCTCGGACTCAGCAGATGATCAGGCAGCGCTGCGCCGCACGAATGCGAGCGCACCCAGACCGAGACCGAGCAGCAGCAGGGTCGCGGGCTCCGGGACGGCGGGGTGCGTGCTCACCGAGAAGAGGCTCGTGTCCGTGATCGCGGCACCGTTCGGGGTGTACAGGGTCGCGGACTGAGCATTCAACTCGGCCGGCCGCAGCAGAGCGCTGGTTCCACCGGACAGGGTTGCCAGCACGGCGTTCACGACGCCGGGCGCAACGATCGTCTGATTCGGGAGATTGTTCACCGCACCGAACGCCTGGCCGGGCCCGATCGCGTCGGGGGTGAGGCCGCTGTCGTCGGGGCTGATGGCGGCGTTTTGCGTGTTCACCACCATCGAGGTCAGACCCACGACCTCGAAGTTGACCGCACCGATCGGCGTCGAGCTGTTGTTGTTGACAGAGAGCGTCCAGTCTGAAGACCCGGGGCCATTCTGGGTCAGCAAGATATCGATCGAAGCAGCATTCGCGGCGCCCGCGATCCCAGCCATCAAGGCCGCCAGTACAAGCAATTTCTTCATAACGCGTTCCTTCCCTCCATGCGTAGTTGAGCGGACCCTGCCAGAACCCCTAGATGCCTCGAATTTCTGCCAAGAGCCCGTCGGATCTCTGCGCGATCCTATCACACCGATAACGTCCCGGGTCAAATTTCCTTCGGCTCCCCGAAGGAAATTTGACCCGGGAACCTGTCTACCCAATGAGCCTCAAGGACAACTTCCTGCGGTTCCTGCCTCACAGAACAGCGGACAGGACGGGCACTTCGGACCCGGCACCTTCGTGTTCAGCAACCGGAACTGAGTGAGATCGGCCGTGTTGATCGTCAGGCCGGTCTCGTCCAGGTCGAAGATTGCGCACGGTTGATTGGTCGGTTGCGGGTTCGTGCCGCAGGTATCCCCCGTCCGGCTCTTGGTGTTGGCCGAACGGAACTGCGTGAGGTCGGCCGTGTTGACGGTGACGCCACCGGTTCCCGGGAAGTCCGCGTCGCACTTGTTCCCGATGCCATCGTGGTCGTCGTCGCGCTGACCGCCCGTGAGCGTGGCCCACTGATTGGCAGCCAGGAACGCCGCCGCGTCGCCTGGGTTACCTGCGGTCCCGCCAACGCGCGGGTTCGCAATGGTGCGGCAGTTGTCGCACGCATCACCCACCCCATCCAGGTCGGTGTCGGTCTGGTTGCCTACGTTCGCAACGCCCGCCTCGGCAATGCCGTTCCTGACGGTCGGGCAGTTGTCGACAGCGCCAAAGCCCGAGACGTCGCAAACACCGTCCGCGTCGGCGTCCACCGGACACCGGCTGCACTCCGCCGAGTTGCCAATCAGCGGACAGAAGGTGCTGTTGACCTTCACCAGGATGTCCGAGTTCTGGGAACCGAGGACGCTGATGTCCCTATAGGTGAAGGCCGCGGCCGAATTCCACATGATGGGCCCGGGGCTTGTGTAGTTGTACGGCGGGCCCATGAAGTGGGCAATCGCGGCCGGCGTCGGGCCGCGCGCCTTGAAGCGTGAGAGCACCGCGCTGATCGGCCCCGTCGCGCCGCCGACGTTGTACGTGGGTACAACATCGTCTGCGCCCGTTGCGTAGAAGGGATCGTCTTTCGAACCCGACGTTCCCTTGCCTAGGTGTTGGTTGCACGCCTCGTCGCCGTTGTGCTGCGCGATGGTGTCGTTCGCGCACCCAGGGATGCCGTCCGGGCCCGGGCCACGATCGAACACACGGTTGAACTGGAAGCCCGCCGCTACGGTCCCGACCTGGTCCTGTTGCCAGGAGATCGACGAGCCGCCGGCCGGCGCGCGCGGGGTGGGCGAGCAGCAGTCCTCCTTGATGTTGAGTTGACCCGAGCCGAAGGTGCCTCCGCTGCCGACGCCCACGGCGAATCCGGCGCCATTGTTTCCGACCGGACCCATGTCGGACAGGTCGAAGGTGCCTTGTTGCGTTCCCGCAACGTCGCGGAAGTCGGAAGCCGCGAAGCCGGTCGTCCCCACGACGAACAGCGGCACTCTGACCGCCGCCCCAAACCCTGCGATGCCGCCAATCCGCTGGCCAGCGATGAGATCGAGCTCGGGGAGACCGTGAGTGTTGTAACCGAGGGGTAGACCCTTCGGGTTCGTCCCGGCGATAACCGGACCGATGCACGCGTTGCAACTGCCACCTTGCCCAGTGCACTTCGAGTTCGGGTTGGGGAGAAGCGGGTCGCAGCTGTTGACTCCGTCGGAGCAACGCCCGACCTCGTTGGGGTCTGCGTTGCCCCAGCCGCCCATGCGACAGCGCATGTCGACGACGTTCAGCCAGGTCATCGAGGTCACGACTGCGACACCAATGCTGTCGCCCTTGCCCGCGTACGGGCCGTCACCGCTCTGGATCGCGAGCTGGGCGCCCGCATCCGGGTCGGCGGCGCCGACCTGGTTGAACGCCTCGAGTTCCACCGTCGTGATGTCGAAATCGCGCTTGCACGCCGGCGGGCACGGGTTGGAGGCCTGCTCGGTCGAGGTCAGGTCGCGGTTCCAGATGAACGCGTAGCCGTCGCGACCTGACTGGCTGCAGTAGAGCCCGTTGGGAAGCTTCGAGTCGGTCCTGTAGTTGGTGTTCGGCGGGTCGCAGGGGTAGACGACAATGTGCGTGTCGAATACACCGGTCACTTTCGCCGACACGTACGCCCAGTCGTTCCAGTACGAGTCGCCGAAGCTTTTCACCTTGGTCACGCCGAAGGCGGTGTTGAAGGTCGGGTCGATTTCGCGCGCGTCCGTCGTGCGCGCCTTGTGGATCGGGGTCAGCGGAGCGTTGGGGTCGGTCGGGTTGCCCGGGCGGCTGCCAAGGCTGCCCGCTACGCGCTGCGGCTCGAGCGTGTCGTTGCTGGCCACGTCCTCCTGCGCGTAGGGCGGGGAGGTGACGGCGCCGTGAACGCCGTTGATCGACGGACCCATGTTCGCGTAGGTGAGCGGGGGATCACCCGTCTGGCCGCCGTTGCGCTCGACGCCCAGGGCCGTGCCGTAGCCGCCGACGTCGCGGTCGGGATCGCCGTCGGAGCAGACGGGCTGGACTGAACCTGTTTCCCCGATGCTGCCGCAGACCTTCTGCTCGTAAATCGGCGAGTTGGGGTCGTCACCGACGCATTGGCAGTCGGGGCGGAACCCGTCTCCGTACGGGTCGCTGGTCATGTCGCAGGTGTTGTCGCTACCGGTGCCGGAGCACATCGCGGCCGGACCGTTCGGCGGATTGCTGCCCCCGGGGCTCGCAATGTAGGCATCGGTCATGCAGCCGACGTGGGTGTTGCCGACGCAGCGGCCCGCACCGTGCGGCCACACGCAGGTGTTCGTGCCGCCCGGGCCACCCGTCGTCGAGAGGCTTCCGTAGGTGCAACGACCCTTCGGGACGACCTGCAGGTCGCACATCTGAGTTGGATGGTCAGAGCAGCGCGCGCCGGTTCGGTCGTAGCAGCCCTCGCCGGGTCCTGACCACGTGCCCGTAGAGATGGTGCAACCCACGCAAGGTGAGTTGTCACACGAGTCGCCGTTCGAGTCGAACGTGTTGTTGTCCCCAGCTTGGCCTACGGCCTCGTACGGGAACACGAGCGCGTGCGCTGGCAGCGCGAACCCAAGCGCCAGCAGCAGCGACAGAAGTCGTAGAGCGACCATTTCCCCTCCCTTTGCTTTCAAACCTGTCTCCCTCAGCGCCACGAGCGCCCTGGAAGCCTCTCACGCCAAGGGATGTAATCCAAGTGTTTTTTGGGGCCCG
>DATIXG010000067.1:0-53865 GCA_035518815.1 Gemmatimonadales bacterium
CGGCTCGCGTGTTCACCATGACAACGGACAGGGTGGGATTCGAACCCACGATACGCTTGCGCGTATACCGGTTTTCGAGACCGGCCCCTTCAGCCACTCGGGCACCTGTCCAACGGATAGGGTGGGATTCGAACCCACGAAACGGTTACCCGTTTACACGCTCTCCAGGCGTGTGCCTTCAGCCGCTCGGCCACCTATCCCCGCCGCTCCGGCGGTGGACACAACTTAATACCGCCTCGACGCCGATCAGAACCGCATTCCGGCGCTGACCACGAAGTACGGCAGGCTTGGGCCGTCGAACACGGATGCGACATGCCGGTAGCGCGCCTCCATGAACGGCGCGATACGAGCGCCGCCGCGCGTCACACCGGCGCCGACGTTCCACGCGAACGCGTTTTGCGTCGTGTCAGCCGTGAGACCGCCGCTCTTGGCCGAGAGCGTCGCCCGGCACAACCCGACGCCGCCGAGCGCATAGACCCCGGTGCCCCGGGTTTGCGGCGATCCGAGCGTGAGGTTGAAGCTCCCGGTGAGCAGGTGAATCGACGCGTCGACCGGCTGACCCAGTTCCGCCGACAGCTCGGCGTCGCTGTGGTCGTTGACGCCGTTCTGGCTGTAGCTGACCTCGAGACGGGTGCCCAGCGGCCCGCGCCGCGACCCCAGCTGGAGGAACAACAGACCCTGCCACCCCATGTTGAACCCGTCCCCAGCTTGGTCGACATGAAAGTCCCCGGATGGGGCCAGCAATCCAACGCCGAGACCGAGGCGTTGGGAGCCCGCCCGCTGCGCCGCGAGCGGCGCCGCCCCGAATGCTCCGGCGATGATGACGGCCCCGATTACCCTGCCCGTTCGTGACATGGCGCAGCCCTCGAGTGTCGCAGACGTGTGGTTCGAGCGATTATACGGGACCCCACCGTCCCAGGGAAAGAGGAGGCACCCATGAGTAAGCTGCCAGCGAAGCGCGATCCCGCCGAGCCGACCGGCCCCGAGCCCATTCCGACCTGGAAGGACTTGGCCGAGCGGTTTCGTGACGTGATGAAGGACTTCCTGCAGGAAGGAAAGGAGCTCGAGCGCGATCTCGAGCCCAGGCTGCTGCCGGCGCTGCGGCGCCTGAAATCCGAAGTCGAGAAGCTGATCGCGAGGCTCGAAGACCGCTCCGCCAAGCGCTGAGCGCTAGCGCCGCTCGCGAAAGAACGTTTGCAGCAGCTCGCCGCACGCCTCGGCGTCGATCCCGCCGACGACCTCAATGCGGTGGTTGAGCCGCGGGTGCCGCACCAGGTCGTCGACGGATCCGCACATGCCGGCCTTGGGATCGTAGGCCCCGAACACCAGGCGACCGAGCTTGGCGAGCACGAGCGCGCCGGCGCATTGCGCGCACGGCTCGAGCGTCACGTAGAGGGTGCAGTCGGTGAGCCGGTCGCTCTCGAGATGCGCGAGCGCCCGCTGCGCCGCCAGGAGCTCGGCGTGCGCCGTCGGATCCCGGCGAGCGACGGACTCGTTGTGCGCGGTAGCGACGATCGCGCCGTCGTGAACGACCGCGGCGCCGACCGGCACCTCAGCGCGCGCCGCCGCCAGCCGCGCCTGCTCCAGCGCGGCCGCCATCCCCATCCGGTCGGTGTCGCTCCCGGGGCTAACGACGGGCGGGCTCGGACGCGCTGGCAGCCCGCTCGAACACGAGCCCGGTGCCGGCCGATGCGCGGTCGGCGCGGATCTGGTCGCCTTCGGCGTATTGCCCTTCCAACAGGGCGAGCGCGAGCGGATTCTGCAGCAGCCGCTGGATCGCCCGCTTGAGCGGCCGCGCGCCGTAGGAGGGATCGTAGCCCTCCGCGATCAGGAGCTGCGTGGCCGCGGGCGTCACCTCGAGCCGGAGCTTCTTCTCCGCCACCAGGCGCTGCACGCGCTGGATCTGGATCTCCACGATCTTCGCGATGTCGTCATGCGACAGCGGCCGGAAGATGATGACGTCGTCCACCCGGTTCAGGAACTCCGGCCGGAAGGTCTGGCGGAGCAGGTCCTGCACTTTGGTTTCGGCCTGCTCCCAGCTCATGCCGCTCGCCTCGAGCAGGTACTGCGAGCCGAGGTTCGACGTCATGATGAGGACGGCGTTCCGGAAATCGACGGTGCGTCCCTGGGAATCGGTGAGCCGTCCATCGTCGAGAATCTGCAGGAGGACGTTGAACACGTCCGGGTGCGCCTTCTCGATCTCGTCGAACAGGATCACCGAATAGGGCCGGCGCCGAATGGCCTCGGTCAGCTGGCCGCCTTCCTCGTATCCCACATAGCCGGGCGGCGCGCCGATCATGCGCGCCACCGCGTGCTTCTCCATGTACTCCGACATGTCCAGCCGGACGAGCGCCCGCTCGTCGTCGAACAGGAACCCGGCGAGCGCGCGCGCCGTCTCGGTCTTCCCGACGCCCGTGGGGCCGAGGAAGATGAAAGAGCCCGTGGGCCGGTTGGGGTCCTGGAGCCCCGCCCGCGCCCGCCGGACGGCGTTGGCGACTGCGGCCAGGGCCTCCGGCTGACCGATCACGCGCCGCCCCAGCTCCTCTTCGAGCCGGGTGAGCCGCTCGCGGTCGGATTCGAGCATCTTGGCCACTGGGATCCCGGTCCACTTCGCCACGATTTCGGCGATGTCCTCTGCGTCTACTTCTTCCTTCAAGTACTTGCCGCGCTTCTGAATCTCGGCCAGGCGTTTCTCCAGGTCGCCGATTTCCTTCTCCACCGCGGGAGTCGCCCCATAGCGGATTTCGGCGGCCTTCTGCAGGTCGCCGCGCCGCGTGGCCTGGTCCACCTCGGCGCGCAGCTGCTCGTGCTCCGCCTTCTTGGCCTGGAGCCGGCCGATCACGTCCTTCTCGGCCTGCCATTGCGCCTTCATCACGTTCACGCGATCGCGCAGCTCCTTCAGATCCTGCTCGACCCGCGCGCGCCGCTCCTGCGAAGCCTTGTCCTTCTCCTTCGCGAGCGCGGTGCGCTCGATCTCGTGCTGCACGATCTTCCGCTCGACCTCGTCGATCTCCTGAGGCAACGAGTCGATCTCGATGCGCAGCCGGCTCGCGGCCTCATCCACGAGGTCGATCGCCTTGTCCGGGAGAAACCGGTCGCCGATGTAGCGATGGGATAGCGTGGCGGCCGCGACGAGCGCGTTGTCGGTGATGCGCACGCCGTGATGAATCTCGTAGCGCTCCTTCAAGCCGCGCAGGATCGCGACGGTGTCCTCGACCGACGGCTCGCCCACATACACGGGCTGAAACCGCCGCTCGAGCGCGGCGTCCTTTTCGATGTGCTTGCGGTACTCATCGAGCGTCGTCGCGCCGACGACGTGCAGCTCACCGCGCGCGAGCGCGGGCTTCAGCATGTTCGACGCGTCCACCGCGCCTTCCGCCCCACCCGCCCCGACCAGCGTGTGCAGCTCGTCGATGAACACGATGTACTGCCCCTCGGCGGCCGTCAGCTCCTTCAACACGGCCTTCAGCCGCTCCTCGAACTCGCCCCGGTACTTCGTTCCCGCGATCAGGGCGCCCAGATCGAGCGCGACGAGGTGCTTGTTCCTGAGCGAGTCGGGGACATCGCCGTTCACGATCCGCTGGGCCAGGCCTTCGACGATGGCGGTCTTGCCGACGCCGGGCTCGCCGATCAGCACCGGATTGTTCTTCGTCCGGCGCGACAGCACCTGCATCACGCGGCGGATCTCCTCGTCGCGCCCGATGACGGGATCGAGCTTGGTCTTGCGCGCCTGCTCCGTGAGGTCGCGGGTGAAGCGCTCGAGCGCCTGGTACTGCTGCTCGGGCTCTTGATCGGTGACGTGGTGCGCCCCACGGATGGCCTGGAGCGCGGCGAGCAGGTCGTCGCGACTCGCGCCGGCGGCCGAGACCAGCTGCCGGGCGGTGGTGCCCTTCTCCGCCACGAGCGCGAGCAGGATATGCTCGGTCGAGACGTACGCGTCGCCCAGGGTCTTGGCTTCGGCATCCGCCTGATCGAGCGCACGGCTCACTTCGCGCGACAGGGTGGGCTCGACGTTACCGGACTGGCTCGGGAATCGCGCCAGCTCCCGCTCGGTTTCCGCGCGGAGCGTCGCGACGTTGAGTCCCGCCTTTTGCAGGAGGGGCACGACGATCCCCTCGTCCTGCGCCAGGAGGGCCGCGAACAGGTGGGCGTCGTTGACAACCGGATTGCCGCGCTCCCGGGCCCGTGTGCCGGCCTGCTGGAGCGCTTCCGTGGCTTTGACGGTTAGACGGTCGGGTCGAATCATAGTGCCGGCATCGAGGGCAACCTCCGTGCCCTCAAAAGATGCCGAAATGGCGGACTTGGAGAAAGCATGGTCGGAGCAATCCGACGGACCTGCCGACTTGGAGCAGGAAGGCTAGAAGACTACGCGCGCAGTGAAGCCAGGATCCCAATTCCCCCGCAGCCACGGGCCGATCGTGAGGCGCGCGCCAGTTGACGGCTTGTGGGCGAGGCGATACGTGCCGAAGGCGGCGGAGGCCACCCCTGCGCCGACGTTCACCCACCCCAGCGTCTTCAGCGATCCCGATTCGTCGAGATTCGGGACCCCGATCGCGACGCCAACCGCTCCACTAACGATCCCCGCAGCCCCGGTCATGGTCGGGGACAAGCGGGTGGCTGTACTGTTCAGCGCCACAGCGAGCACATCGGCAACAACCGACAGCGCAGTCGCGGTCTTATAGCCCGTACTCGCCTCGGACTCCACGGCGTCCGGACAGGGAATCAGCTGCTGCTCCGGAGGAAGGCCGCAGTAGGACGGCTGAATCCGGGCGGCCTCTTCCAGGCTGAGACCGTTCCGCTCCAGCCAGGCGAGCAATTCGGGATCATTCTTGAGATCGGGAATGCTCGCATTGTTGTTCGTCGCCGCGATACGGGCCACGAGCCCCGAGCTCCCCGACTGTTCGATCAAGTACGCCATCCCGCAGCGCGTGCCGGTGCGATCATCGACGAAAGAGGGCACCAGGGCGCCGGGAAAATGTCTGTTCCTCGGGAAGACGCCCCGCGCCGCGTAGGCGTGCAGGCGATCGAGCGCCCGCGCGCGGGCGGCGCGCTGCTCCACCGAGAGTCCGGCCACGGGGTGGGCGCGCACTTCGCGCTCGGCGCTGTCGAAATGCGCGCGAACCCGAGCCTGCTCCGCTACTGCAAACGCATCCAAGGGATCAACGGAACGAGCCGGACGCATCACGAGAACAGCCGAGAGGACGACAGCAGCAGCGAGCCAGAGACGTGGCATGAAGACCTCCTGAGAAACGAGAACTGCCCCGGTGGCGTGCCGGGGCAGCTCGTGTAACACTCACTTCATGATGATCATCTTGCGCGTATAGCGCGCGCCATCCACCGTCAGCTGGTAGAGGTACACGCCAGATGCCGCTTGCTGATTCGTGCCCGCGACGTTGCCGTCCCAGTAGGCTGTGTAGGCACAGCCACTGAGATCCGCGCAGGTCAACTCCAGCTTGTCCAGCGCTTGACCCGTGCCCTGCAACACCGGTACTGCCACGAGCTGCGCGAGCACGTTGTAAATCTTCAGTGACACTTTGGGCCGGTGACCGTTGGCGAACAACTCGCCACTCAGCGCAAATGGAATCGTGGTCGCCGGGTTAAACGGGTTCGGGTAGTTCTGTTTGAGCTCCACTGCGGGCGGTGTCCCCAACCCCTGCTCCTGCCCCCACGCCTTCTCCACACCCGCCCCAGCGGCCCAGAGCCCGAGCCCCAACACCGCCCAGGCGTGCCGCTTCATCCGCTCCTCGCTAACGAGAAAAGTGCTTTACGGGCGCTCCTTACGAAACGGGTATCACTTGATCCTGCCCACTTGTGCAGCACTCCAAACTTACGAGCCGCCGCTTCGCGCTGTCAATTGCGTCAAAGTCCTGGCATCCCCGGTCCGCCTGGTGATGCCTCGCCTGTCAGCCCATTCGAGCAAGGGAATCAAGTACTTGCGGGTCAGGTTGAAACGTTCCTTGAGCTGAGCCGGCGTGGCTGAGCCCAGCTCGCGCAGCGCCGCTTCGAGGCCACCCCGGAAGCCCTCGAGCGCGGCCCTGGCGGCCACCCGCTCCTGATCCACCGTCTCGAGCGCACCCTCCCGCACCAGGTGCGCCAGGAGCGCCTGCACCGGCTCCCCCGGAAGCTCCTTTTCCAGCTCCGAGATCGTGGGGATTTGCAGGCCGGCGTCCGTGAGGCGCCGCAGTAACCGCTCACGCGCAGCCGCGCGGGGCGCGTCAAAGGCAGGCCGCCAGCCCCGCAGCCGAGCGATGCTGCCCGTGATCTCCCAGACCCCCCCTCCCTCGCCGTCCTTCAGCACGTGGTCCTGCACGCTCACGGGTGGAGCCTGGGCCCCGGGCTCGGCGAGGGCCGCCCGGAGCGCCTGCACCGACATCCCGGGATCGAGCGGATGCTCGCGATGATATGCGCGCAACACCTCGCGGAGCCGCGCGACTCCCGACTGGAGCGCCGCGACGGCGATTACGTATTCCCCGCACCGCGCGAGCGCGTCTGCAGCTGCGAGCACGTCAGCGATCCGGCCCGCAGGCACGCCGCTGCGCGCGGCAAGGTCCGCCGAGGCGAGCCCCGCCAGGCCAACCTCGTCCGCCCAGGCGACCAGGCGCTCGGCGGGCTTCTGCTGCAGCGACAGACGCCGCTCGGTGAGCCGCGAGCCTGCGGGCGGCGTGGGATCGAGTACGGCACCGCCACCGATGGTCGTGACGGGAGAGAAGGACCGCAGCACGAAGCGATCGCCTCCCCGCGCCACGAGCGGGCTTTCGAGCAGCAGGCGAACCACCCCCTGCCCACCCGGTGAGACGGTGGGTCCCGGGGCGACGCGCGCCAGGACCTCCGCGGTGGCCAGGTGCACGCGCACCCGCGTCCCGGGTACGACCGGCCTTCTCGCCGCTGGCAGCAGGTCGAGGGCGACGTCCAGCGCGGTCGTCGCCGCCCACCCCGTGCCCGTCACGGCGACGTGGCCGCGCTCGAGCTCCGTCCGCTCCACGCCGACGAGCGCCAGGGCGGTGCGGCGACCGGGTACCGCGCGGTCGGCAGCCTGATTGTGCACCTGGATCGAGCGAACGCGCGCGTCCCGGCCGAGCGGCAGGAGTCTCACCGAGTCACCGACGGCCACGCTGCCGCTCCACGTAGAGCCAGTGACCACCGTGCCCGCGCCCGGCAGGGCGAAGACGCGGTCGATCGGCAGACGGAACCAGTCATCAGTGGGGCGCTCGGCCACGTCCACCGCCACGCGGCGGAGCGCCGCCTGGAGCGCCGCGAGCGAGTCTTCGTGTCCCGGCTGTACCGAAACGGCGACGGCGGGCTCCCAGCGCACCGCACTGCGTCCCAGCCGCGCGGCAACCTCCTGGTCCACCAGCTCGAGCCACTCGGGCGCGACCAGGTCCCGCTTGGTGAGCACGGGGACGCCGCGCGCCACGCCGAGCAGCTCGAGGATCGCGAGATGCTCCTCGGTCTGCGGCATGATCCCTTCGTCGGCCGCGACCACGAGCATGGCGACGTCGATTCCCGTGGCGCCGGCGAGCATGTTCCTGATGAAGCCTTCGTGACCCGGCACGTCCACGACGCTGGCCTGGAGCCCGTCACCCAGCGGCAACAGCGCGAACCCGAGATCGATGGTGATGCCCCGCCGCTTTTCCTCCTCCCAACGGTCGGTGTCCACGCCGGTCAGCGCTTTGACGAGCGCCGTCTTGCCGTGGTCGATGTGCCCGGCGGTGCCGACTACGACGCGGCGGACTTGGGTCGCGGCGGGGTCCACGCGTGGCGCTCCCAGAAATCGAGGGCGGACAGAGAGGTCGGGGCAACGTCGATGTGATACTGCACGAATCGCGCGACCAGCCGGCGGTGAGCCGCCGCGTGCGCGGCGTCGAGCATGGGGAGCGCGGCCCCGGGATCGTTCAAGGCGATCAGGCCGCGGTAGTCCTCGGGCGGCAGGCGCGTGGGCGGGTGCGGGGGGGCGCAGCGCGCGCAGAGCACTCCGCCCTCGGCCGCGCTGAAGGCGACCGGCGCGTCGGGATCGATCGCGCCTCCATCCCGCACGCATTCCGTCAGCGACACGGCGAATCCGAGCACGGCCATGAGCGTCCACAGCGTGCGCACCGCTGTCGCGTCGACCTGCGCAGCGGGGACGGTGGCGAGCTGGTCGAGCCCGGCGGTGAGGGTCGCGTAGGCGGCGGGAAGCGGCGATGGCGGCGCCATCTTGAGCATCACTTCCGCGGCGGCGGCGCCGCCGGCGAAGCGCGCCACACCTTCGGCCAGCCCGCGCCGCAGCGTGATCACGTCGAAAACGGCGAGGGTGTGCAGCTCCCGGGCGTCGCGGAAGTACAGCTGGGCCTCTCCCTCGCTCAGGAACTCGAGCGCCGCGCCGAACCGGCTCTTGGGGCGGAGCACGCCCTTCGCGATCGCACTCTGTACCCCGAGGTCGCGCGTGGCGAGACGCACGATCTTGGACGTCTCGCTGTAGCGGTGGGTTTGCAGCACGACGGCGGCCGTAGTGACCAGAGGCATCAGGGCACGAGGATGGTCGTCGCCGCGGTCGGACACGGTCCCACGGACTTTGTGTCCTCTTCGTCGTACCCGGGCGGAGCGCCCAGCACGTGGAGCACGCTCGGCTCGCTGCACTGGCGGCGGTCGAACGCGTACACGCGTCCGCTCTGGTCGAGCGCCAGCTGGGCGACCCCCATCCCCCCGGGGTTCGCGCCCGGAGCCGCCGCGAGCGTGCGCGTCGTCGTGTTGACATCGAGGATGCCCCGGGGCGAGGCGATGAGCAGATGCCCTGAGGGATGATACACGGCGGAGCCGGGCGACTCGCCCAGGCCGTTCAGCACCGCCGCTTCGACCGCCGGCACGGTGTCTACGATCGACAGCTTCCCGTCGCCAAGACGCGCCGTGCCGGCGTCCACCACGTACAGCTCGCCGTCGGCACCCAGAGTGATCGACGCCGGATTCGTGCCCGTGAGGGCGACGGACTCGGCGACCGCGGCAGGCGCGGGGATGGTGCGGAGCACGGTGATCCAGGACGCCCCGGCCGGTATTCCGCCCGGGGCGTTCGTATTCACCACGTAGACACGTGATGCAGCCACGGCAACCGGCCCGGGAACCGCACCCACTGCGAAGCTCACCGTGTCGCCGCGGCGCACGTTGATGCGGGTGACCCGGTTACGGGCGGGGTTCGTGACCCAGGCGATGGTGTCGTCCTCGAATGCCACGCCGCCCGCGGATCCTGCGGGGAGCCGCCAGTGGGTGATGGCGGGCGCCGAGCCGGTCGAGAAATCGAAGACGGCGAGCGTCGCGGAGTCGCCACCGGGCACGACCAGGAGGCTCCCGCGCGCGGCCGCGCTACCGGGTGTGGCACCCGCCGGAGGCACCGGAAGGGTCGACACGGTGCGATCGTCCACCCGAACGAGCGACAGCGTCGCGTCGACGGCGCCCACCCCGACGACGACCTGCCCCGCGGACGTCGTCTGCTCGAGGGCGTCGCTGCACCCCCCAGCCAGGGCCCAGCACACCGCCACCCCAAGCCATCGCGTTACTCTCGCCGTCACAAGCGAAAGCTAATCGCCGAACCGCACCTGTGCGCCGAGAAACAGCACGCGGGGGCGCGCAGGATAGTTCTTCACCTCCTCATACGATGCATTGAAGAGGTTCTCGACGCGCAGGCGCGCCGTGACGCCGGGCGTACCCGCGTGCGGTCGGACCAGCACGGCCTCGCCCCCAAGGTCGACGCGCGCGTACGACGGCAGCATGACGCGCGGCGCCGGAAACGTCGAGAAGTCCTGGTCGGCGCGCTCGCCCACGTACGTCACCGACAGCGACGCGCTGCCGCGTCCCCGCACGCGATAGGCCGCGTCGAACCGGCCGGAGTGCTTGGGCCGGCGCAACAGCGGTTGGCCCGCGGCCAGCGCCGCGCCCTGGGAAGAGTCGAAACCCGACGTGATGACATTGGTCGCCAGGTAGGTGTAGCTCGCCCCGAGCGACAGGCCGCCCTCGGGACTGACCTGCACGCCCAGTTCGACCCCGTCCGCGCTCGCCTCGGCCACGTTCCGGTAGTTCGGCGCGCCCGGCGCCGCGTTCGGGTCATAGTCGATCATGTTGGCGAACCGCTGCCCGAAGACGGTGGTCGAGAACGTCGCCGGCGCGCCTCCAAGCGACTGCTCCAGACCGACCTCCCAGCAATGCGAGTGTTCGGGCTCGAGATCCGGATTGCCCGTGGTGAAGCCGGTGGAGAAGTTCTCGAAGAACGTGGGCTCCCGGAACGCCGAGCCCACCGTGGCGCGCGCGCGCGTACCGCGCGCGAGCCGCCACGCCACGCCCCCGCGGTAGGTCGCGTAGGTCCCGAAGCGCTCGTTGCTCTCGAGCCGGCCGCCCGCGACCAGCGACACACGCCGCCGGGGATCGCTCACGAGCTGCGCGTACAGCGCCCGGTTCCAGCGCGTCGTGTCGATGGGCGGCGAGCTGCACGAACCGAACGCGCTCTCACACTCGTTCGTGCTGTTCGCCCCTTCGCGCTCGAGCACGCCGCCGGTCGTGAGCACCGTGCCCGGACCAAGCGTGATGTTGGCGCGGGCGTCGGCGCTCGCCCGCCGCAGCTTGTCCTGGCTGCGAAACAGATTCGGATCGCCGGCTGAGTCCGGCGCGTTGTCGTAGCCGCCGTCCGACCCGCTCGCGGCGATGAGCACGCGGCCCTCCACCCGTTGGCTGAACCGGTGCCCCGCATCGAGCCCCACGGTCGGTCCGCTGCCGTGCGTGAACTGGTTGCGGTCGGCGAGGGTATCGCCCGCCCCGTTGGTGGGAAAGTGGTAGGTATCATCGCCGTAGCGGACGGTGAGCGCCGCATCGGTGCGATCGTCGGGCGCAAAACGGACGTGCCCCGTGACGACCGTGTTGTCATAGTTGTTGTTCACGGAATACATCCCGTCGCTGGTCGCGCGCGAGGCGCCGACCGAGTAGCTCACGGCGCGCGCCGTCCCCGACAGCCGGGCGCTCCACGCGAGCGTCCCATACGCGCCCCCGTCAAAGGTCGCCTCGCCCCGGGTTTTCGCGCTGCCCCGTGTCGTGAAGATCTGCACGACTCCCGTCACGGCGTCCGACCCGTACAGCACGCTGGCCGGGCCGCGCAGCACCTCGATCCGTTCCACACCCTCGGTGGAGAGGCTCGAGAAGTCGAACGAGCCCCCCGGGTCGTTCAGCGGCACGCCGTCGAGCAGGACCTTCACGTAGTTGCTCTGCCCGCCGCGCAGGAACAGGGACGCGACTCCCCCGAATGAGCCCTGCTGCACGATGGCGGCAGCCGGCACCTCGCGGAGCGCCTCATAGACCGTGTGGATCCCGGCGGCGCGGAGCGCCGCGCCGTCCAGCACCGTGACGGCGGCCGGAAGCTCGGACGCGGGCGTCGGCAGCCGCGTCGCGGTCACGACGACGGGTTTGAGCGCCACCGTGTCCGCGGGAACCTGTCCGGCAAGCGCTGCCGGGATGACGCAGAGAATGAGCGCGACGAGCGATGGTCTCATGGGTCGTCCTTTGGTTGGCGTTGCGGAGTCACCTGGGGCCGGCCGTCGAACGAGGCGACGGCGACCGGCCAATCGAAGACACGCGCGACCGACTCCGGCGTGAGCACGGCGGCGGGTGTCCCGCTGCCCACAGGACGTCCGTCGGCGAGCAGGAGGAGGCGATCGGCGAAGCGCGCGGCGAGGTTGACGTGGTGGGTCACCAGCACCACCGCGAGACCGTCCCGCTCGACCAGGGCGCGCACCAGCTCGAACAGCTGCATCTCGTGGCGCAGATCGAGATTCGCCGTGGGCTCATCGAGCACGAGCAGGCGCGGCTCCTGCGCGAGCGCGCGCGCCAGGCGCACCCGCTGGTACTCGCCGCCCGAGAGGGTCCAGACCCAGCGGGCGGCGAGATGCTGCGCGTCGCACCGGGCGAGCGCGCGATCCACCGCCGCGCGGTCGGCCCCGCTTTCGGCGCCCCACCGCGGCAGGCGCGCATAGCGGCCCAGGCTGACGGTGTCGCGCACCCGCTGCGGGAACAGGTTGTCTTCCCGCTGCGTCACGACGCCGACCACGCGCGCCAGCTCGCGTGGGGCCCAGGCCTGCGCCGGCCGGCCCAGGATGGTCGCCGCGCCATGCCGGGGCTCGATCGTCCCCAGCGCCACGCGGATCAGGGTGGTCTTGCCGCTGCCGTTGGGCCCGAGCACCGCGTGCAGCTCACCCGCGCCCACCTCGAGACTCACACCCGCGAGCGCGTCGTCGACCGCGCCGGGATAGCGATAGGTCACGTCGCGCACGGCGAGAATCAGCTCGTGGTCCATCGACGGAGCAGGAGGACGAAGACGGGAACGCCGACGAGCGCCGTCACGATGCCGACGGGCAGCTCGCGCGGCGCGACCGCGACCCGGGCCACGGTATCCGACAGGGCCAGCAGCGCGCCGCCGCCGACGAAGGCCGCCGGGAACAGCGGGCGGTGGCGGTGGCCCCACAGGAGCCGCATCGCATGAGGCACGACGAGCCCCACGAAGCCGATCACACCGGACACGGCGACCGCCGCGGCCGTCAACAGAGACGCCGCCACGTACACCCGTCGCTTGAGCGGCGAGACGGCAACGCCCAGATGGCGCGCCGGCTCTTCACCGAGGGCCAGCACATCGAGCGATCGCGCCGACGCGAGCAGCGCTACGACGGGCAGCGGTGCGTACGCGCACAACAACCCGACCGTCTCCCACGAGGCGCCCGACAGACCGCCCCAGAGCCACAGCTGGGCATTGCGCAGCTGCGTCGCGTCGGAGAGCGAGACGATGGCGGTGGTGATCGCCGCCGCGAACGCGCCCACGGCCACGCCCGCCAGAAGCAGCGTCGCCGAATCGAGCCCGACGCCGCCGCGCCCCACGATGCCCAACCGATACACGAGGGCCATGGCGCCCAGCGCGCCCGCGAACGCCGCGAGGGGCACCGCCCAGGGATTCGTCACGTGCAGGGCGATGGCGACGACCGCCCCGAGGCCCGCCCCTCCGGAGATGCCGAGCAGCGAAGGATCGGCGAGCGGGTTGCGCACCAGCGCCTGGAGCCCGGCGCCCGAGAGCGCAAGCGCGCCGCCCACGAGGAACGCGAGGATCGCGCGCGGCAGCCGCAGCGAGCGCACGACGTCCGAGGTGGCGAGATCCGCGAGCGGGATGTGGGTCGGCCCGAGCACGATGGCGAGCAGCACCGCCACCACCGCGGCCACGCAGAGTGCCAGCCCCTTCACCGCCCGGCCTCCGCAAGGAGCTGCCGCAGCTGGTCGGCCGCCTGCTCCGCCCGCGGGCCGGGCCAGCTGAAAATCGAGCCCCGGAGGTACACCAGGCGGCGCGCGCGGATCGCGCGGATCGCCTGCCATTCGGGACGCCGGATGAAGGCGGGCGGGATCACCTCTCCTCTCGCCGTGTCGCGCGGCACGGCGATGACGTCGGGATCGCGGGTGGCGATGGTCTCGAGGCCAACCGACGCCGACGCGGCGCCCACGTCGTGGAACACGTTGGTGGCACCCGCGAGCGTCGCCAGCTGGTCCAGGTAGCTGCCGCCGCCGATTACGACCGGCGGCGTGTCCCACACGACGAACGCGACCCGCACGCGCGCTGGGGGCAGCGGGCGCGCAACCAGGGCGGCGAGCGCGGCCGCCAGCGAGTCGCCGGCGCGCTCGCGCCCCGCGAGCACGCCCACCACGCGCGCCGCACGCCCCACCTGCTCCAGGCGATCCTGCTCGAGTACGACGGCCGGTATGCCGAGACCCGCAAGCTGGGCGGTGGCGGCCTGGTCGAGTGGGGAGCGGTAGACGAGCACGAGGTCGGGCCGGCGCGCCACGACGGCCTCGATGTTGGGACTCAGGCCGTCCCCGACGCTCGGCACGGCGAGCGCCGCGGGGGGGTAGTCGCACCACGTCGTGCGGCCCACCAGGCGCGCCCCCGCGCCGAGCGCGAACACCAGCTCGGTCGCCGCGGGGGAGAGCGAGACGATGCGGTGCGCGGGGGTGGCGAGCGTGACCACGCGGCCCAGGTCATCGGTGACCGTGACGGCACCCGCGGGCGCGGGCCGTTTCCCCTCGGTGCCGCACGCCGAAGCGGCGAAGACGAGGAGGCCCGCGAGGTGGGTGCGATGTGCCCAGCGGCGCATAGCAAAAATGCCCACCCCCGTCGGAGGGGAGATGGGCAAGCGCCTGCGCCGGAGTGCGCAGCGCCACCATCCCTCCCGCGAGGGAACTGCAGGTGGCGCGAACGGAGACGTCTCCTGGCTTCGGGCGTGCGGCTCGCCTTCCCGGGATCACCCAGTGGCGCTGAGCCGCATTGCTCTGCCCGTTACAGTGGCGGGGCCGCGCCGGATTCGCACCGGCTTCCGTGAATCCCCATTCGCTGGAACGACTGCCGGCTAGTCTATGAGGAGCCCTGCTCCGGCGCAAGGCGCGCGCGCTTCAGCACGACCGCGAGGCCCGCGGCGAGCGCCAGCGCCAGAAGCCCGACGACGTAGGGGAGCAGCGACTGCACGCGGAACCCGCGGGACGGAAATGTGAGCACGACGTCGGCCCCGGGCGCCAGGTTCAGCGCCCGGTAGCTCGCGAAGCGCCGGTGCTCGATTTCCTCGACCCCGAGCGCCTCGAGGCCGGGCGCCGTGACGCCGGTGGTCGTGTCCTCGAGCAGCAACAGCAGCTGGCCGAGACGTTGATCGATCGGGATCGCGAGCTGTTGCGTGGTGGCGGGCAGCACGTAGGAGAAGTTCAGCTGCTTGGGACCGCCCGGCGGGATCGGTCCGAACACGAGCACGCTGTCGCCGCTCAGGGCGATCGCTTCCGGAGACAGGTCGCCCTGCCCCACCTCGAACTGGATTCCCTCGTGCGGGACGACGCCCGCCCAGTTCGGGTGCGTCGAGTCGGGCGCCACCCTCGTGGCCGTGCCGGGGTTCTCGAGCGCCAGCAGCTCGAGCACCGCCCGCGTGCCATCCTGTTTCGGGCGGGCCACGGTCACGAGCCGGTGCTGGACCCGGATGGGGGGACCCGTGGTGGTGGTGTCGTAGACTGCAATGGGCTGGAGCGTGACGACGGCCCGCCCCGAGATCGGGGCGGGCTCGGAGAAGTAGGCGATCCCGTCGTACCAGCTGCTCGTGACGTACACGGCGTTGGTGTCCGTGCGGGCCAGCCTGAAGGCGTAGCGCCCGTCGGCGCTGGTGCGCGCCGAATCGATCGGCCCGCTCGGGCCCGACCGCTGCACGCGGTGGAGAATGACCCACGCCCTCGGCAGGGGCCGCCGCGCGAGCCCGTAGAACACGGCCCCGCTGATCGTCGCGCTCTGCGCGCGCAGCGCCGTTCCGCCTCCGGCCGCCGCGAGGGCGAAGCCGAGCAGGACAGCGTTACGGAGTGAACTTGCCGAAATCTTCAGGATCGAGATTCTGCAGGTAGGTCTTGAGCTGGTCCGTATCGAGCATGGTCGGGGCCCCTCTGCCGGGCTCGCCGCCCGGATCGCTGGTGTCCACCGACGTCAGAGCCAGCAGGCTGTCGCTCGTGAAAATCGGAGCCTTGAGGCGCAGGGCCACCGCGATCGAATCCGACGGACGCGCGTCCACCTGGATCACGGCGTCACCGCGATAGATGTGCAGCTCGGCGTAGTAGGTGTTGTCCTTGACCTGGGTGATGATGACTTTGCGGAGGTCCGCCCCCAGCCCGACGATCACCTGCTTCAGCAGGTCGTGCGTGAGCGGGCGGGCGAACTTGACCCCGGCGAGCTCCATCGCGATGGCGCTCGCCTCCGCTGGGCCGATCCAGATCGGGAGGACCCGCTCGCCTTCGCGTTCCTGCAGGATCACGACCGGCGTATTGGTTGTCCGATCCAGGCCGAGGTGAGCCACCCGAACTTCGATCACGGTCGTCGCGTCACGTCCCGAGGTCCCACGATGCCAGGTACTTCTGCTGCTCGGGTGTCAGCGTGTCGATGGTGACGCCCATCGCCTGCAGCTTGAGACGCGCGATTTCGCGGTCCAAGTCCGCGGGAATCCGGTGCACGTCCTTCGAGAGCGTGGACGCCTGCTGGACGACGTACTCCGCCGCGAGCGCCTGATTGGCGAAGCTCATGTCCATCACGCTCGCCGGGTGCCCTTCCGCCGCGGCGAGATTGATGAGCCGCCCGTCGCCGAGGACGAACACCCGCTTGCCGCCGAGCTGCCACTCCTCGACGAAGTCCCGCGCGACCCGGGGTCCCTTGGCCGTCTTCTTCAAGGCATCCAGGTCGATCTCGACGTTGAAGTGGCCCGAGTTCGCGAGCACGGCGCCGTCCTTCATGGCCTTCATGTGCTCGAGCCGGATCACGTTGACGTTGCCCGTGAGGGTGACGAACACGTCCCCGAGGGGGGCGGCGTCGGCCATGGTCGCCACGCGGTACCCGTCCATCTGTGCTTCGAGGGCTTTGAGCGGATCGATCTCGGTGACGATCACGTTGGCGCCGATGCCGCGCGCCCGCATGGCGAACCCGCGGCCGCACCAGCCGTACCCCGCCACCACCACCGTGCTCCCCGCGAGGAGGAGGTTCGTGGCGCGCAGAATGCCGTCGAGCGTGGACTGCCCGGTGCCATAGCGGTTGTCGAACAGGTGCTTCGTGTCCGAGTCGTTCACCGCGATCACCGGGAACTGCAGCACGCCGTCGCGCGCCATGGCTTTGAGCCGGATCACTCCGGTCGTGGTTTCCTCGGTCGAACCCTTGACGCCCGCCACGACGCCGCGGCGATCAGCCGCGGACAGCGTCTCGACCCAGCGGCGCACCGGCGGCGCGAGGTCGTCGAGCCGGTTGAGAGCGATCATGTGCAGCGCACTTACCAGATCAGCGCCGTCGTCCATGGTGACGTCGGGACGATGCGCGAGCGCCGCCCGGATGTGCTCGTAGTACGACGCGTGATCTTCGCCCTTGATGGCGAACACCTTGATCCGATGGTCGCGCACCAGATGCGCGGCGACATCGTCCTGCGTGGAGAGCGGATTCGAGGCGCAGAGCGCGACGTCGGCCCCGCCCGCCTGGAGCGTCACCGCGAGGTTCGCAGTCTCGGCCGTGACGTGGAGGCAGGCCGACAGGCGCGTGCCCGCCAGCGGCCGCTCGCGGGTGAAACGCTCACGCAGCTGGCGCAGGACCGGCATGGACCGTTCCGCCCACTCGGTCCGCCGGCGTCCGCCGTCCGCGAGGGCGAGGTCCTTGATGTCGTGCGTCGTTTCGCGTGCCGTGGTGGTCATCGTGCCCCCGCTCGAGACTCGGATGACCGGGAGCGCTGGGCGGCAAACCGCAGCTCTTCAACCCGGTTCATGTGCTCCCACGTGAACAGCTCGACCTCACGGTCCACGCCCGCGCCGACGTAGCGGCGGCGCTCCGGCGCGCGGCCGAAGTGGCCGTATGCGGCGGTGGGACGGTAGATCGGATTCCGGAGGTTCAGGGCTTCGATGATCTTGAGCGGCCGGAGATCGAACACCTCACGCACCGCCTGCTCGATCGCGGCCTCGGGAACGGTATTCGTTCCGAACGTCTCGATCATGATGGATACCGGCTCGGCGACGCCGATCGCGTAGGCGACCTGCGCCTCGCAGCGGCTGGCCAGCTTGGCGGCAACGATGTTCTTCGCCACCCAGCGCATGGCGTACGCGGCCGAGCGGTCGACCTTGGACGGGTCCTTCCCGCTGAACGCCCCGCCGCCGTGCCGGGCCATACCGCCGTAGGTGTCGACGATGATCTTGCGCCCCGTGAGGCCCGCGTCACCCTGCGGCCCGCCCACGACGAAGCGGCCGGTGGGATTGATGAGGATATCGGCATCCGCTACCTCGTACCCCGCCTCGCCCAGCACGGGCCGGACGACGAGCGTGGTCACCCCGGCGCGCAGCTCCTTGTTGTCGATCAGGTCGGAATGCTGCGCGGAGACGACGACCTTCCCGATGGCCACGGGACGATTGCCCTCGTACACCACGCTGACCTGCGTCTTGCCGTCGGGACGGAGCCAGGGGAGGTCGCCGCTCTTGCGGACGGCGGCCAGCCGCTCGGCCAGACGGTGCGCCAGCACGATCGGCAACGGCATGAGCGACGGGGTCTCATCGCTCGCGTAGCCGAACATCATCCCCTGATCACCGGCGCCCCCCGTGTCGACACCCAGCGCGATGTCGGCCGATTGCCGGTCGATGCTCGTCAGGATCGCGCTCGTCTGCGCGTCGAAGCCAAAGTTCGCGTCCGTGTAGCCGATCGCACTGATCGTCCCGCGTACGATGTCGGGAATGTGCACGTAGGTCGAGGTCGTGATCTCGCCCGCGATCACCGCCATCCCCGTCGTGACCAGCGTCTCACACGCGACCCGGGCGGTGGGATCCTGGCCCAGGATGGCGTCGAGGATCGCGTCGGAAATCTGGTCAGCGATCTTGTCGGGATGACCTTCGGTAACCGATTCGGACGTAAAGACGTGGCGCGATGGGGGCATGGAAGCGACCGGAGAGAAGGATGAAGGTTGACTAAGCGTTCAAACTAGCGGCGCGCCTGCTGGCAGGCAACCGGGAGTCGGGGTCGAGGAGCTTCACATCGATGGCCTGTGCGAGCGCGAGGCGCAGCGTGTCGAGCACGTCTTCGGCACGCCTGGCCTCGAGGGAGGCTCGCGCCGCGGTGCGCGCCTGCGCGGCGCTCACCTGGCGCACCGTCCACTTGACCAGCGGCAGCGCCGGCGGCGACACGGACAGCGTTTCGTATCCCATACCCATCAAGAGGAAAGCCGACATCGGCTCGGACGCCATCTCGCCACACACGCTGGCAGGTTTGCCGGCGGCGCGCGCGGCGTCGGCGACCATCTTCAGCAACCGCAGCACGCTCGGATCGTGCGGCGTGAAACGGTCGGCGAGCCGCGCGTTGCCGCGGTCGACGACGAGCGTGTACTGCGTGAGATCGTTCGTGCCGACGCTCACGAAGTCGCTAATCGCCGTCAGGCGATCGGCCATGATCGCAGCCGCCGGCGTCTCGATCATCACGCCCACCGGCACGGTGCGTGCGGCGTCGATGCCGCGCGCGGCCAGCTGCTCACCTTCCTGCATGACGATCTCACGAGCGCGTTCCACCTCGTCGAGCGTGGTGACGAGCGGCAACATCATCCGTATGTCGGCGTGCGCGGCCGCGCGGAGCACGGCCCGCGTTTGGATCCGCAGCAGCTCGGGCTGATCCAGGCAGACTCGGATCGCCCGCCAGCCCAGGAACGGGTTCGCTTCCTCCGCGCCCTGGAACGGCTGCGGGAACTTGTCACCGCCCAGATCGTAGGTGCGCACGACGATCGGGTGTCCCGGGAATGCCTCGCCGACGCGGCGGAAGTACGTGGCCTGCTCGTTCTCGGTCGGCATGGTGCTCCGACCGGTGATCAGGAACTCCGTCCGCAGCAGGCCCACTCCTTCGGCCCGGTGCGCCTGCGCCGCCCGCACCTCTTCGGGCAGATCCACGTTGCCGCGCAGCACCACCCGCACGCCGTCGGTCGTGATGGACGGCTGATCGACGACCTCCTCGAGCTGGGCCGACAGCTCGCGCCGGCGTGTCTCGCGTTGCCGCCCCTCGGCGATCTCGACGGGCGTCGGATCGAGCAGCACCGTCCCACGCGTGCCGTCGAGGACGAGCATCGACCCCGCCCCGATCCGCTCGACCGCCCCGGCCAGCCCCATCACCGCGGGAATCCCGAGCGAGTGCGCCAGGATGGCCGCGTGCGAGGTGCGCGTGCCCTCTTCACTGATGAGGCCCGCGATGCGATCCCGAGGCAGCTGCACTGTGAGTGCCGGCGCAATCTCCCGCGCCACGATCACACACGGCTCCGTAACCCCGTCCCACAGCTCGTCCACGCCACGGTGCAGCAGGTGGTGCAGGACTCGTGCCGTGACGCCGTTCAAGTCAACCAGCTTCTCTTTGAGGCGGGCACTGCCGGTCCCGCTCCACAGGTCCCGGACCTCCAGGGCCTTGAACTCGTAGGCCTTTTCGGCCGCGAGATGGTTCTCGCGGATCAGCGCCTCCGCGCCGGCGAGGAAGTCTTTGTCTTCGAGCATCATGATCTGGGCGTCGAAGATGCGAGCCTCGTCGACGCCGGCCCGGTCCTCGGCTTTCGCCTTGAGGTCGAGCAGGTGACGCTTCACATCGCTCACGGCAGCGCGGAGCCGCCGCACTTCCTTGTTGACCTGGGAGCGGGGCACGACGCGGGTCGGCACCTCGGGCATGGTCGCGCGCACCACGCGCGCCGGCCCGATGGCGATCCCCGGCGACACCCCGATGCCCTTGAGCAATCGTTCGGTCACGCGCCGCCGTCCTCGGCCTCGGCCGACTCGTCCATCTCGCCCCCGGTCAGATGCATTTCGTGAAACCCGTCCCGCACGAGCGCGAGGAGCGCCTCCATCGCCTCCGCGGCGTCCGCGCCCTCGGTCTTGATGAACAGCGACGACCCGCACTCGGCCGCGAGCATCATCACCCCCATGATGCTCTTCCCGTTCACCGTGAGCGAGTCCTTGCGCACCTCGACGTGCGCGGCGAACCGGCTCGCCACCTTGACGAACTCCGCCGCCGGCCGGGCGTGCATGCCCAGCGGATTGACGATCCGCGCCTGGCGCTCGACTACCGCCACAGCAACCCCACGATTAGCCCCACCGTGAGGAAGACGAGACCGAGCCGCACGCCGGTCAACCGCAGCCACGACCACCGCAGCAACAGCACGCCGCCGCCCACCCCCACCGCGATCGCCAGGCGCAGGGGCGCGGCGAAGGCTCCTCCAAGGTACGAGGCAACGAGCGGGAGCGCCGCTCCCATGCCCAGCGCCATCGCCGGCCCGAGCACAGCGCCGGACCGCTGCAGTCCCGGATGGCGGAGCGCCGTGGCCACGTTGAGCCCGTGCGCCCACCCAGCCGCGAGGGCCCAGGAGCGCAACGTGACGTGGCCGACGTTGTAGATCACGAGGAAGCCGAGCACGGCCCACCATCCGAGGCCGAGGGCGACGGCCGCGAGCGCGACCGCCGACGTGAACGGCAGCCAGCCGGCCCAGACCAGCGTGTCCCCGAGCGACCCGAGCGGCCCGCACAGCGCGGTACGCAACCGTTCGATCTGCGCCGGGGGAGCGCCGTCATTCTCGGCGCGTGCGGCGGCGCCGACCGCCAGGCCGCACAGATACGGATGCGCGTTGAAGAACCGCGAGCCGCGCGCCACGGCCTCCCGGTAGGGCGTCTCCCGCGCCCGCGTCCCGGCGCCGGCGAGATCGCGGAGCAGCGGCTCCTCGGCGACGCCGAATCCCACGCCCAGCATGCGTTCGTAGTTCCACGAGCCCTGCACCGTGAAGAGGCGCAGCAGCACGCGCAGCAGCGGGGGGCGGGTGGGGGGCTTCATCGCAGCCACACTCCCGCCGCGCCGCCCAGCAACCCGGCCGCGAACCAGGCGAGCGTGGGGCCGCGCACGAGCCGGAGCGTGCCGGCGGCCGCGACGGCGAGGGCCGCCGCCGTGGCCGAGACGGCCAGGAAGAGGCCGCTGCCACCACGCAGCACGCTGGTCAACGTCATGACCTTGCTCACGCCCGCCGCGAACCCGAGGCCAATGGCCGTAACGATCGCGGCGCGCGCCGCGTCACGCAGAATGCTCTCCACGTGCAGCCGCACGAGCGTCCGCACATCGCCTCCGTCGAGCGCGTCGGCGGCCCGCCGCACGGCGTAGGCGTTGACCCGCCGCATCAGATGGATGCTCGAACCGCCCAGGATGGCCGTGATGAGCCCCACAATCACGCCCAGCCCGAACCCGTCCGCGGCGCTCGTCGCGTGCGCCGCGCTCACCGCCGCGACCGTCGCCGGTCCGTACTCGGGGTAGCGCACCGCGCCCATGGGGAGGATGTCGTGCTGGAACAGCTCGAACACGACGCCCACCTGAAGGCCGGTGGGGATATCGCCCAGCATGGCGCCCGCGACCGCTCCCGCGACCAGCGGCCGAGCGATCATGACCTGGGGCACGCTCACCAGGTCGAGGCCCACGAGCATGCCCCACACGAGGAGCAGCGCCTGCAGCTCGAAGCTCACGTGAACTCCGCCAGCGGCACCGCGCGCGCGGTCGGCACGTCCTGCGCGGAGACCTCGATGCCGCGGGCCGCGAGCGCCTTGAGCTGCGCCGCCTCGGCGTCGCTCAGGTAGACGAACCGCAGCCGCTCGGTGCGACCCGGGCGGTGGTGCACGCCGCCGACGTTGATCCGCTTGACCACGTGGCCATTCCCCGTGAGGGCCGCGGCCGTCGCCACATCGCCCGCGACCAGGATGCCGACGCGCGGGTCGGCGTCCCATTCCGGCAGCCGGGCGACCGCCTCCGCGACCGACGCGGAGATCAGCTCCACGTGCGGCGGGACGCCCATCCGGTAGAGCTCCTGCTCCCACGGGCTCGCCCGCACGGCGTCGTCGACCAGGACGATGAACCCGGCCTTCAGAGGTTGCCCCCATCCGATGACGACCTGCCCGTGCACCAGCCGGTCGTCGATCCGGTACAGCGCGATGGTCACGTGTCGAGGGCGCGAATGGCGCGATTGCCAGCCGCCGCCGCGTGACGCGCGGCCTCTGCCGGCGGCAGCTCGCGGTGAAACACGAAGTCCAGCAGCATGGCCAGGTTCACACCAGTGACTACGGCCAGCTCGGGGCGTCCGTGGGCGTAGGTCGCCGCGCTCGTCAAGCACGACCCACCCGGCAGGTCGATGAACAACACCGCGGGACTGTCGCCCACAGCGGCGGCGAGGTTCTTGAACAGCGCGTCCCGATCGCAGCCGGCGTTGCTGACGGGAACGAGCGCGTCGGACACCCCGGCGATCGACTCCACCGCGGCGACGAGCGCCGCCGAGACCCCGGCGTGGGAAACGATGACGCCCCGCAGCGGCTTACTCATAGTCCTCTTCGAGGTAGGCCTGCAGCTCCCGCCGCTCCGCCATGTACTTGATCAGGCGCTCGTTCAGGCGCTCCGCGGAATCCACGCCGCCATAGCGCAGGAGGTGGGCCATCGCCACCACTTCGCAGATCACCGTGAGGTTCTTGCCCGGATTGAGCGGGATGGTGACGCGCGGGAGGGAGACGTCGAGGATGTCCGTGGTCTCGCGATCGAGACCGGTCCGGTCGTACTCGCGGGAGGCGTCCCAGTCGGCGAGCTGGACCACGACCTCGATGCGCTTCTGTTGCCGGACCGCGCGAATGCCGAACATTGCCTGGATGTCGATCAGACCGACGCCACGGATCTCCATGTAGTGCCGCGCCAGCTCGTGCCCGCGGCCGATCAGCACGTCGTTGCCGCGGCGGATGATCTGGACCAGGTCATCCGCCACGAGACGGTGCCCCCGCTCCACGAGATCGAGCACACACTCGCTCTTCCCGATGCCGGAGCGGCCCATGAACAGGAGCCCCACCCCGAACACGTCGGCCAACGATCCATGAAGCGTGGTATTGGGCGCGAAGGCCTCGTCGATGAACGGCCGCAGGCGGCCGTAGAACTCGGAGGTCTTGAGCTTGGTCCTGATCACGGCGACGCCCTTGGCGATGGCCAGCTCGATCAGATCCGGCGGCGGCTGCTGTCCTTTCGTGATCACCACGCAGGGCAGGTCGAACGTGAAAAATGTTTCGAGCGAGCGACGGCGCGCGGCAGGATCGAGCGACCCGAGGTAGGTGATCTCGGTCTGGCCCAGGACGTGGATCCGCCCCTGGGCGAAGCGCTTGGTGAACCCGGCGAGCACGAGGCCCGGGCTCGACGCCTCGGGCGTGGCCATCTCGCGGTCGAGGCCGATCTCGCCCGTGAGCGACTCGAGCTGCAAGTCCAAGCCCTTGCGGGCCATCAGGTCGCGAACCTTGAGGCTCATCTCGACATCACGCTCCCCTTGGCGATTACGCTCTCGAGGTGGCGCCGGGTGTCCTCCGCCGCGCGCTCCCAGGTCAGTCCCTCGGCGAAGGTCCGCGCGCGCGCGCCGAGCCGCTCCACCAACGCGGGATCGCCGGCCAGCTCCGAGATACGCCGAGCCAGCGCCCCTACGTCCCCGTGCGGGACGAGGAAGCCGGTCTCGCCGTGGCGCACGGATTCGCGCAGGCCGGGACTGTCGGAGGCGAGGGCGGGCGTTCCGCACGCGGCGGCTTCGACGTTCGTGATCCCCCAGCCTTCCTTGGGACTCGGCAACACCACGGCCCACGCTTCGCGCAACAGGCGCCGCTTCTCCTCTTCCGACACGAATCCGAGGAAGCGCACCGCCTCCGCCACGCCGGCGGCGCGTGCTTCGCGCTCGAGCCGCGCCCGGTCATCACCCTGACCCGCGATCTGCAGCACGACGTCGCGCCCGTTCCTGCGCGCCGCGGCCACCGCTCGCAGGGCGATGTCTACTCCTTTATAACGCTTCAACCGGCCGAGGTACAAGAACGTCGGGCGCGCCGCCCGGATCACCGCGGGGTCCGGGCAGAGCCGCGCGGCGTCCACGCCCGGATAGATCACGACGATGTGCTCGGGCGGCACGCCGCGGCGCACCAGATCGTCCCGCGTGCTTTCGGAGATCACGTGGAACGCCGCCCGCCGATACCCGCGCGCCAGGGGCCGCTCGGACGCCCACACGACGGCCGCCAGCGGCCAGCTCACCTCCTGGAACGCGGTGGTGCCGAAGAGGTGCGGCACGAGGGCGCAGAACGGGAGGTCGGTCACCCGGGTGAGGTAGAGCGGGACCTTGTTGATGTCCTCCACGACCACGTCGTAGCGGCGCGCCGCGAGGAGGCTCCGCACGGCCGGCCGCGCAGCGAGCGGGAAACTGTACCGGCTGCCGACGCGGCGCACGCGGATCCCGTCGAGCTCCCGGGTGGCCGGTGCGCCCGGCCACCCGCTCGCCACGAGGTCGATCTCGGCGCCCGCGCGGGCGAGCCGCCCGAAGATCTGATGCAGGTGAACTTCGGCGCCGCCGGCCCAGGGATTTTCACGATCGTTCCAGTTGACCAGCAGAATCCTCACAACGCGCCGTGCTCGCGGGCGAGCGCATCGAGCACGCCATTCACGAACGCGGGCGCCTTGGCGCCCGCGAACCAGTACGCGAGCTTCACCGCTTCGTCGATGACCACGCGCGGGGGCGTGACCCCCTCGCCGAGCTCGGCGAGCGCGAGGCGCAGCAGGTTGCGCTCCACGACGCCGACCCGCTCGAACCGCCAATGCTCCGCCGCATCGGCCACCTGCTGATCGAATTCGGGAAGACCCGCGATGGCGAGCGCGGCCAGCTCCGCTCCCCGGTCGTGCTCATCCCCTCCTCGCCCATACATCCCGGCCACGCGTCCCACGACGGTCTCGAGCGACGGCTGGCCGGACAGGTCCCACGCATAGAGGAGCTGGAGGGCGCGCACCCGCGCCTTAGTCTCGGGGCGCTGCACGGGTCAGCTCGGCCAGCACGCCCGCCATGCGCAGCGCCGCCTCTGCTGCGTCGTAGCCCTTGTTGCCGTGCGCGCCGCCGGCGCGCGCTTCCGCCTGCTCGTCGGTTTCGGTCGTGAGCACGCCGAAGCCGAGCGCGATGCGATGGGTGAGGGCGACGTTGGCGAGTCCACGCGCCGCTTCGCCGGCGACGTAGTCGAAGTGAGCGGTCTCGCCGCGGATCACGCAGCCGAGTGCGACGATCGCCGAGTAGTGTCCGCTCTCCGCCGCAGCTTCTGCAGCGACGGGCAGCTCGAACGCCCCGGGGACCCAGACCACGTCCACGCGGGCGTCGGGCACGTGGTGCTCGCGGAGGCACTGGCGCGCCCCCTCGAGGAGGCGGATGGTAATGGGCTCGTTGAACCGGCTGACGAGGACCGCGACACGACCCGTGCGCGGCGCGAGCGGCGCGCCCTGAATGTCTGCCACCGTCAGTGCGTCAGCAGATGGCCGAGCTTGTCCCGCTTGACGTCGAGATAAGAGCGGTTCTCGTCCGACGCCGGCGGCACGATCGGCAGCCGCGCGACGATCTCCAGGCCGTAGCCCTCGAGGCCCACGAGCTTCATAGGGTTGTTGGTCAGCAGGCGGATGGAAGAGAGGCCGAGATCGAGCAGGATCTGGGCGCCGATGCCGTAGTTGCGGAGATCGGCCTTGAATCCGAGCTTCTCGTTCGCGGTGACCGTGTCATGCCCCGCGTCCTGCAGCTCGTAGGCCTTGAGCTTGTTGAGCAGCCCGATGCCGCGCCCTTCCTGATCCAGGTACACGATCACGCCGCGGCCTTCCTGCGCGATCATCCGCATCGCGCTGTGCAGCTGCCAGCCGCAGTCGCAGCGCGTCGAGCCGAACACGTCGCCCGTCAGGCACTTCGAGTGCATACGCACGAGGACGTCCTTCTGGCCGCCCACGTCGCCGAACGCGAGCGCCACGTGCTCCGCGGCGTCCACGTCGTTGCGGTAGCCGATGATGCGGAACTCACCGAACGGCGTGGGCAGGCGGGACTCGGCCGCGCGGTGCACCAGGCGCTCGGTCGAGAGCCGGTACGACACGAGCTGGGCGACGGTAATGAAGGTCAGGTGGTGCTGCTCCGCGAACCGCTCGAGCTCCGCGCGACGCGCCATGGTCCCGTCGGCGCTCAGGATCTCGCAGATCACCCCCGCGGGGTAGAGCCCCGCGAGCCGCGCCAGATCGACGCTCGCCTCCGTCTGCCCGACCCGCTGCAGGACGCCGCCCGGACGCGCGCGCAGGGGAAACACGTGCCCCGGCCGCCGGAGATCGGACGGAATCGAGTCGGGATCGATCACGACCCGGATCGTAGTCGCGCGATCGGACGCCGAAATCCCCGTCGTCACGCCGAACCGCGCCGCGGCGTCCACGCTCACGGTGAACGCGGTTTCGTGCGCTTCCGTGTTGTGCTCGGCCATCGGCGCGAGCCCGAGCGCCTGGCAGCGCTCCGGCATGAGCGTCATGCAGATCAGGCCACGCCCGTGCGTCGCCATGAAATTGATCATCTCGGGGGTGACCCGCTCGGCCGCGCCGACCAGGTCGCCCTCGTTCTCGCGATCCTCGTCGTCGGCGACGATGACCAGCTTGCCGGCGCGGATGTCCGCGATCGCCTGCGCTACCGTTCCGTACGACATAGCTCTCTCACGTATTTCCCCAGCAGGTCGGCCTCGACGTGCACGCGGTCGCCCGGGCCCAGGCGGCCCAGCGTCGTATGCGCACGGGTGAACGGGATCAAGGAGATCTGCACCACCTCGGGAGCGGGCAGCGCGTTGACCGTCATGCTGACGCCGTCCACCGTGATCGATCCCTGCGGCACGCATACCTGTCGCACCGCCGGGGGCACCCGCAGGTCGCACACGTAGGCATCACCCTGCGGCGCCACGCGCTCGACCAGGGCCACGCCGTCCACGTGTCCCTGCACGAGGTGCCCACCCAGCCGGTCCGCCGCCCGCATGGCGCGCTCGAGATTCACGGGCCGGCCCGCGGCAAACTCCCCGAACAGGGTCCTGCTCTGGGTGGTCTCCACCACGTGGACCGTAAATGCCCCCCGCCCCACCCGTTCGACGGTGAGGCAGGCGCCGTTGACGGCGACGCTCTCCCCCTTCTTCAACCCCTTATAGGGAGCGCGGATGGTGAGGGTGAGCCCCCCATTCCGCGACACCGACGCCACACGGCCAACGGCGCTCACGATGCCGGTAAACATGGCTCCTTGTCCAATACCAATAATGTATCAGGGCCCAAGGTGCGGCGCTCCACCGGAACCCACCGCGGCGCCTCCGCCAGGCGCACGGTCGGCACGCCGGGGAACGCGGGCACCGCCCCATCTCCGAGCCACACCGGGGCCTGGACCCAGTACAGGCGGTCCACGAGTCCGTCCGCGAGCAGCTTCGTGCCCAGCGCTCCCCCACCTTCGCAGAGCAGCGACAGAATGCCTTCCTCGCGGAGCATGCGGAGCCCGGCGGCGAGCGAGTCGGGCCGGAAGACGCGCACGCCGTTCTGCTCGAGGGCGGCGACGCTCGGCACAGGGGCTTCGACGGACGCCACGACCCAGGTCGGCACCTCCCGCGCCGTGCGCACGAGCGTGACCCCGGGGTTCAGCATGGCGCGCCGATCGAAGATCACGCGCACGGGCGCGCGGCGCGGGGTGACCGCGCCACGGACCGTGAGCTGCGGGTTATCGCGCAGGGCCGTCGTGCCTCCCACACCGATCGCATCGAAGCCGGCGCGCAGCCAGTGTACGTACTCACGAGCCGCCTCGGCCGAGACCCATTGCGATTGTCCGGTCGCGTCGGCGATGCGGCCGTCGATGGACGTGGCGAGCTTGAGGGCGACGAACGGGCGGTCCTGGTGGCGGCGGCTGAAGAGAAAATGCGCGTTGAGCGCCGCGGCTTCGGACTGCATCACGCCCAGGGCGACATCCACCCCGTGGGCCCGCAGGACCTCCGCACCCCCACCGGCGTCGGGATCGGGGTCGCGCAAGGCGGCCACGACGCGCGTGACACCGGCCGCGAGAATGGCATCGGTACAGGGCGGCGTCTTGCCGTGGTGGCGGCACGGTTCGAGCGACACCACGAGCGTCGCACCCCGGGCGGCGGCGCCGGCCGCGGCAAGCGCGGAGACCTCGGCATGCGCGCGCCCGTACTCCGCGTGAAAGCCCTCACCGACCACGACGCCACCCTGGAGCACGACCGCGCCGACCAGCGGGTTGGGCGCGACGCGGCCCCACCCGCCGAGCGCGAGGTCGAGCGCGCGCCGCATGGCGTCTGCTTCGACACGCACCCGATCGGCCAGACCACCGCCACCGCCCATCGCGCCCTCCTTCAGCGTTCGGCGAACCGCACCCGGGTGGGGCCCGCCTGCACCTCGCCCAAGACCCACGTCGGGATTCGCGCGCGCTCGGCGGGCTGGCGCACCGCTTCGACGTCGTCGCGCGCCACCACCGCGATCAGGCCGACGCCCAGGTTGAACACGCGGCGCATTTCGCCGAGCGAGACGCCGCCCCCGCGCATGAGCACGCGGAACAGCGGCGGCCACGGCCAGCCGGCCGCGTCCACCACGGCTTCGCAGCCCTCGGGGAGCACCCGCACCAGGTTGCCGGCGATACCCCCGCCCGTAATGTGGGCCAGAGCATGGATGCGGGCGAGGACGGGGGTGACCACCGCCGCGTAGCTGCGGTGCACGTCCAGCAGCACCTCTGCCACCGTCCGCGTCGTGTCGGGGAACGGATCGTCCGGCCGGAGCTTGAGCTGGTCGAACACGATGCGGCGCGCGAGGGTGTAGCCGTTCGTGTGCAGACCGTTCGAGGCGTAACCGATGAGGAGATCACCGGCGCGCACCCGGTCGCCGTGCAGAGCCGCGCCTTCATCCACCACGCCCACGATCGCCCCGGCGAGGTCGTACTGCCCGGGGGCATAGAGGTCGGGGAGCTGGGCGGTCTCGCCCCCGGCGAGCGTCATCTCGTGGGCCAGGCAACCGCGCGCCACGCCCGCGACGATGGCGGCGGCAACCGCCGGCTCGAGCGAGGCCATGGCGAGGTAGTCGAGGAAGGCCAGCGGGCGCGCGCCGTGGACCAGGATGTCGTTGACGCAGTGATTGACGAGGTCCTCACCGATCGTGTCGTGGATCCCGGCGCGCGCGGCGACCAGGACCTTGGTGCCCACCCCGTCCGTCGAGAGGACGAGCACCGGCCGTTCGATGCCGGTGGGAATGCGCACCATGCCGCCAAACGCGCCGAGCTGCCCGAGCGCCAGGTCCGTCCGGGTCGAGGCCACGAGACCGGCGATCTTGCGCTTGGCTTCTTCGGCGAGATCGAGGCGCACGCCCGCGGCGCCGTATTGATCGGTCATTCCTCCCCGTCGACCTCGAAGTGCACCAGGTCCTTGAAGGCCCGCACGCGCGCGCGCACATCGGCGGCCGTGACGTCTTCCAGGCCCTGGATCCCGAAGGCTTCCACCGCGAACGAGCCCATGGCGGCACCGTACACCATGGCCCGCCGCAGATTCGGGGCGGCGACATCGTCGGTGGCGGCGAGATACGCCATGAAGCCGCCGGCGAAGGCGTCACCCGCTCCGGTGGGGTCGAACACTTCCTGGAGCGGATAGGCCGGCACCTTGAACGTCGAGTCGCCGTTCACGAGCAGGGCGCCGTGCTCGCCCTGCTTGACGACCACCATCCGCGGACCGCGCTCGAGCACCCAGTGGGCGGCGCGGTAGATGTTCCACTCGCCCGACAGCTCCCGCGCTTCGGAGTCGTTGATCATCAGGAGATCGATATGGCGCAGCAGCTCGAGGAGCAGGTCGCGTTTCGAGCTGATCCAATAGTTCATCGTGTCGCAGGCGACGAGCGCGGGATGGGTCACCTGGTCCAGCACCCCGAGCTGGAGGTCGGGATCGATGTTGCCCAGGAATACGTAGCGCGCGTCGCGGAACGCTTCGGGGAGTTTCGGGCGGAATTCCGCGAACACGCCCAGCCGGGTATCGAGCGTCTCGCGACTCGACAGGTCGTAGGAGTATTTCGCCTTCCAGCGAAACGATTCGCCGGGCACCTGTTGGACGCCGGTCAGGTCCACGCCGCGGCGCTCGAGCGACTTGAGGACGCCGAGCGGGTAGTCCCTCCCCACGACGCCCACCACCTGCACGGGATGGAGGATCGAACCGGCGGCGCTGAAGAACACGGCGGAGCCCCCGGGCGCATCCGCGGTCTCGCCGAAGGGCGTAGCGACTGAGTCGAGCGCGATCGAGCCGACGACGAGGAGGCCCATGCCTACATCCGGTCCGGCGCCTGGATGCCGAGCAACGAGAGCCCGTTCCGGAAGACCTGCCGCGCCGCGCGCGCGAGCGCGAGCCGCGGGGCCTCCTGGGGCTCGCCCAGGACCCGGTACTTGTGATACCAGGCGTGGGCCAGGCGCGCGAGTCCTTCGAGAAAGCTGGTGATGCGGTGGGGCTCGTAGGTCTCCGCGGCGCGGGCCACGACGCCGGGGAACGCTCCCAGTTCCTTCAACAAGTCCACCTCCTCGGGCGCGGTGAGCGCCGCCAGGTCCACGCCCTCGACGGCGACCGACTCCGGGGTGCGCGCCGCGACGCGGAAAATACCGCTCATGCGGGCATGCGCCATCTGCACGTAGAACACGGGGTTCTCCTCCGTTTGACTCTTCGCCAGGTCCACGTCGAACACGAACTGCGAATCGCCGCGCCGCATCAGGAAGAAATAGCGCGCCGCGTCCACACCGACCTCGTCGTACAGGTCCCGCAGCGTCACGAACTCGCCGGACCGCTTGGACATCTTCACCTCTTCCCCGCCGCGCACGACCTTCACCAGCTGCACGAGGACGACGTTGAAGAAACTGTCGGGGCACCCCAGGGCGCGCAGTGCCGCGCGCATGCGCGCGATGTAGCCGTGATGATCGGCGCCCCACACATCGATCAGGACGTCGTGCTTGCGATCGCGCTTGTCGATGTGATAGGCGATATCGGGTGCCAGGTACGTGAGCGTTCCATCCTGCTTGCGCAACACACGGTCCTTGTCGTCTCCGAACGCGCTGGTGCGGAGCCAGAGCGCCCCATCCTGCTCGAACGTGAGCCCCTGCTTGGCCAGGAGATCGAGCGTGGCCTGCACCTTCCCGCTGTCGTACAGCGCCTGCTCCGACCTCCACTCGTCGAACTTCACGTGGAATTGCGACAGGTCTTCCTCTTGCTGGGCGTGCACGGCCTTCGTGGCGTATGCCCGCAGCGCCGTGGCCCAACCCTCGTATGGGCCCTTCAGCCACTCGGGGTGTGCGTCCTTGGCCTGCTGCGCCATCTCCACCAGGTACTGGCCGTGGTATCCGCCCTCGGGAGGCTCCGTGCCGTGCAGGCGCGCCCACAGCGACTGGGCGAGTTTCTCGATCTGGGTGCCCGCGTCGTTGACGTAAAACTCCCGGGTGACGACGTGCCCGGTCCACTCGAGCAGGGAGGCGATCCCGTCGCCAAGCGCCGCGCCGCGCCCGTGGCCGACGTGCAACGGCCCGGTCGGATTCGCCGAGACGAACTCGATGTTGACCCGGCGGCCCTGCCCTGCCTCGCTCCGGCCGTAGCGATCGCCCGCCGCCACGATGTCGCGGATGACCGCGGCCAGCTGCGCCTCGCCCAGGAAGAAGTTAATGAAACCGGGACCAGCGATCTCGACCTTCTTCAAGTCGGCGCTCGAGAGGTCGAGCGCCGCGACCAAGCGCTCGGCCACCTCCCGGGGCTTGAGACGCAACAGCGGCGCCAGCACCAACGCCAGGTTGGTGGCGACGTCGCCGTGCGCAGGATCGCGCGGCGTCTCGAGCTTGAACGCGGGTACTTCGGACACCCCGATCTTCAGCGCGGCACGACGCAGCGCCGCGGCCAGGCGCTCGTGCTGCGTCACTTGTCGCCGGCGTCTTTTTTCTTTTTCGGGGCAGGCGTCGTCTCGGCAGCGGGCTTCGTTTCGCCCTCGGCCGCTTTCTTCTCTCCCGACTGCTTGTAATCGGTGGCGTAGAAGCCCGAGCCCTTGAAGACGAGGCCGGCGCCCCCGGAAATGAGACGCTCCGCCATCTTGCCGCATGTGGGACAACGCAGCCGCCGCTGGTCGTTCATGCGTGAGAAGAACTTCTCGAACCGGTGCCCAGCGGGACAGCGATACTCGTAGGTTGGCATGTCACAACAACTTAAGCGCGTCAGGCACGCCCGCGCAACTTTGCCCACCACCAGCGCAACCCCACAAAGAGAAAGCGCCAGTCCTTGAAGAACTCGGGCGGTTTCCCTTCGAACGCATGCCCCACGAACTGGAAGGCCCAGCCCACGACGAAGAGCGCCAGCGCCGCGCGCCACAGGCGATGCGCGAACAGACCGGCGGCAAAGAGGGGCAACGAGATCGCGATCATGGGAATGCCCACCGTGTGACAGAACCGGTTCACCGGGTGCTGGTGGCTCCCCGCGTACTGGGCGATCCATTCGGACGTCGTGCGATTCCCGAGCATGGTTCTAGACCTCTGGACGGCGCCGCGACCAGAGCACCACGCCTAGCAGGAGCAGCGTAGCCGCCGACCCCGCCGTGGCCGCCGTGACGAGCATGCCGGGCAAGCGCTCCGCGCGCACCCGATCCCAGTTGTTGAACCGCAACGCGACGTCCGCTGCCACGAGGGTGGTCGCCCCGGGCGGCGCAGGCGCCGCGGCGAGCTGAACTCGGCCCGCGCCCAGGAGGTCCTGGAGCTCGGTATCGTGCACGTAGATCTGCACGCGCTCCGCGCTCTCTGCCAGCGGAGCCTTCATCGTGGGCGGCGTCCACCAGATGTCGGATCGTTCATGCAGGAACGAGTACAGGCGCGCCCCGGAGGTCGCGAGGAATACGAAGCCGAACACGAGCAGATACCATTGCGCAAGGTGACGGGCATTCATGCTTTCCATCCTTTCGCTCACACCGCTAGTTGGCGACCCTCAAGCGGCAGCAAAGTGCGGGTTCTCGATCAACCCGACGAGGTTGCCGAAGGGATCGGCCACGGTCGCGACGCGGATGTCCCCGCCCACGTCCTGCACCGGGCTCTTGAGCGCCGCGCCGGCGCGCGTGAATTCCTGCACCGCCGCGTCCACGTTGGCCACACCCCAATACGCCACCGCCCCACCGGCACCCGGGGCCACTCCCTTCGTATCCGGATCGAGCCCCAGCTCGTATCCGCCGACGTTGAAGCCGACGTAGAACGGCTCGTCGAAGTACGGGTCGACGCTGAATGCCTTGCGATACCACTCTTTCGCTCGTGGCAGGTCGGGAACGTGATAGATCACGGTACGCAGGCCGAGGATCATGGCGGGCTCCTCACGGATCAGGGCCGAGCTGGGGGTTCGCACATCCTTCATAACTTACGACACTTGCCCGCGCGCGCGTGACCCACGCCACATCCCGCGCGCCGGGATCGGGTCGACGTTGGAGGCATGAAGCGCGCGGCCGTCGCTCTCGTCGTCGGGTTCGGCCTTGCCTGCATGGATCCCAGCGGGCAGGGCTCGAGCACCCTGCCCCCACCGCCCCTGCCCCCGCGCCGCGTGTTCCCCGCGGACAATGCCTGGAACCGGGACATCTCGGCCGACCCCGTGGACTCGAACTCCGACAGCCTGATCGCGCGCTGCGGCGGGTCGGCGAGCCTCCATCCTGACTTCGGCTCGGTTTACGGCGGGGCGCCGTGGGGCATCCCGTACACGACTGTGTCCGGCGGCCAGCGGCGCGTGCCGGTAACCTTCGACTACAACGACGAGAGCGATCCGGGACCCTACCCCATCCCGCCCGACGCACCGATCGAGGGAGGCGCGAGCGCGGGCGGCGATCGTCATGTCCTCGTGATCGATGTCGATAGCTGGAAGCTCTACGAGCTGTTCGACGCGCACCCCGCGAACGGCGGTGCAGCGTGGACGGCGGGCTCGGGCGCGGTGTTCGACCTCAGCTCGAATGCCCTGCGACCCGAGGGATGGACATCGGCTGACGCCGCGGGCCTGCCCATCTTCCCGGGGCTCGTGCGCTACGACGAAGTCGTGACGCAAGGCGTGATCGCGCACGCGGTGCGATTCACCTGCCCCACCACGCGCCGCGCCTACGTGCCGCCGGCAGGCCATTACGCCAGCTCGTACACCGACGCCAACCTGCCGCCCATGGGCATGCGCGTCCGGTTGAAAGCGGGCGTCAGCCTCGCCGGCTACCCGGCCGACGTCCAGGTGATTCTGACCGCGCTCAAGAAGTATGGAATGCTGCTCGCGGACAACGGCGGAGCGTTTTTCGTCAGCGGCGCACCGGATTCACGTTGGAATGACGCCGATGTCAACACCCTGAAGCGACTCCACGGAACGGATTTCGAAGTCGTGAAAATGACGGGGCTGGTCGTGCCCTGACCCTTACTCGAGCATCGGCACCGCGCGTTTTTCCCGACGAACGCCTAGAGCTGGCGCCGGAGCACCACCGGGACCGCGAGCGGCCAGCAGAAGTGCCCGCTCCGCCACCGCGTCTCCCCCGCCACCGCGATGTGTTCGAACGTCTCGAGCATCGCCATGATGGAGACGGCGAACGCCATGCGAACGAGGCGCGCGCCCGCGCAGGACCCGCGGCCGATGCCGAGCGAGAGCTGCCCGGCGCCGGGCCGCGACACGTCGACGACGTCGGGCTCGGGGAACTGCTCCGGATCGCGATTGGCCGACGCGATCATCAGGGTGGCCCGCGCTCCTGCCGCGAGCCGCACGCCATCGAGCTCCACGTCGGCCGTGGCCCGGCGATACAGCCGGGGGATGATCCCCGCGTAGCGCAACAGCTCCTCCACTGCACGCGGCATCAGGTCGGGCTGCGCGCGCAGCCGCGCCACCTGCGCCGGCGCGCGAAACAGGGCGAGCCAGCCGTTGGCGAGGAGCCGCGGCAGCGTCTGGACGGTGCCGACGAACGTCTGCCGGCCCATGGGCACGGGCGCCGTCGCGAAGTGGCGATCCAGCTCCGCCACGGCCGCGCCGATCCGGCGCCGGCTGACGAAGAGGCGGCGCCGCCATCCGGTATCCGGCCACGCCAGAGCCGCGAGCGCGGCGAGCCGCTCCCCGTCCCCCGGGCTCACGCCCAGCACCATGCGACCGAGGCGCAGGCACCACGGCATGGCGAAGCCACGGAGCAGGTCCACCGATCGATCCGTCGGCAGCCGCTGCAACAGCTCCAGCGCGAGCGGCGCGACCGCCGCGTGCCACGCGTCGACGCGCGACGCGGAGAGCGAGTCCTGCACGCCGCTTCGCTCGACCAGGACCCCCGCATCGTCGCGCGGTCCCCCGCCCTGGTCTTCGCCCCGCGAGCCGGCCGGCCAGAGCCGCGCGTCGCGAAACGCGCGCAGCACGTCCGCATAGCGGCTCAGCACCCAGTTGCCCGATGCCCGATCGACATAGGGCGCCCGCGGTGGCGGGGGTGACAACCCGTCGACGGTCACGTCCTGGCGAACTTCAAATGCGTGACATCCGGCGCGGCCACCGTGCGCACGAGCGTGAGCCCGTGCAGGTCCGCGCCCACACGATCGAACAGGCGCTCCCCGCTGCCGAGCAGGATCGGGACGAGGCTGATCGCCATCTCGTCCACGAGACCCGCGGCGAGATATTGCTGCGCGGCGTTGGCGCCGCCCGCGAGCGAGACATCCTGGCCCCGCGCCGCCCGCCGTGCTTGCGCCAGCGCCGACTCGATGCCGTCGGTGACGAACGTGAAGGTCGTGCCGCCCGCCATCTCGAGCGGCTTGCGGGCGTGGCGCGTGAGCACGAACACGGGGTGATGGAACGGCGGGTTCTCCCCCCACCAGCCGTTCCACGGCTGCCGCGGATTCCACGGACCGGGGTGGCCGCCGAACATGTTCCGCCCCATCACCGTCGCACCGATGTTGGCGAGAGATTCCTCGACTACCCGCGTGCTCTCGTTCGCCGTTCCGCCGTCCATGCCGTGCATGGCACGCCACACCGCGAGCGGAAACACCCACTCGTGGAGCCGCATGCCGCCGATCCCCAACGGATTGTCCACGCTCTGGTCGGGCCCGGCCACGAACCCATCGAGCGACATCGAGATCTTCAAGCGCAGCCTGGACATCAGCCTTCGATCTTATAGACCTCGCGCCGGCCGTACTCGACCAGGTCGTGATAGCCCTTCATGATGTTTTCGAACTCCTTCATGTCCGGGTTATTCTGCCCCCCGCTCGGCCCGGCCATCATGCGCTCGAAGGCTTCCATGCTTTCCACTTCCATCTCCGCGACGAGCGTCCAGTAGCGCTCCCCTACCACGTCGGTCATCACGCGCATCTTCGGCATGCCGACCTTGGCGCTGAGCTTCGACATGGCGAGAAACTTCTCGACGAGCGGGCGAACCTTACCGGGCTTGCAATACATGACTTCGCGGATCACGAGCATGGGAGCCTCCCGTTGCGGTTGGGCGCAAACCACACGAACGCTGGAACTCTAGCACGTGGTCACCGCCGCAGCACGGGGCGATACGCCACGTCTCGCGCACGACGAACGAGCCGTCGAGGCGGCGCTCGGCGGTCACCGGCGGGCCTCCTGCACCCGCTGCCGCAGCTTCCTGAGCGCCGCCGCCGTCAGCTTGCGGCAGCCGCACGCCTTCGCGTGCGCGAGATGCCATTTGAGCCGTTGCGCGGGGGTGGCGCGTGGCGGCATCCGATGCCGCTTGTGCCAGGTGGCGTTGATCATGGGTCGAGGGAACCTCCCGAAAGTCCAACTGCGCTCAGAGGGCCGATCCGTATATTGGCCGAACCTGAAAGGGACACAAGGCCATGGCTAAGGACAAGAATAAGGACAAGAAGCGCGACAAGGATGCCGCCGCCGAGGGCAAGGAAGAGCTCAGCCGCAAGGACTACGAGAAGGAGCTGGCCAAGCTCCACGTCGAGCTGGTGCAGGTGCAGGAATGGGTGAAGGCCAAGGGCAAGAAGATCTGCATCGTGTTCGAAGGCCGCGACGGCGCCGGCAAGGGCGGGACGATCAAGGCCATCACCGAGCGGGTCAGCCCGCGCGTATTCCGGGTCATCGCCCTCCCCTCGCCCACCGAGCGCGAGAAAAGCCAGATGTACATCCAGCGCTACCTGGCCCACATGCCGGCCGGCGGTGAGGTGGTGATCTGGGACCGTTCGTGGTACAACCGCGCGGGCGTCGAGCGGGTGATGGGGTTCTGCTCGGAAGAAGACGTGGAGCGGTTTCTCAAGCTCGTCCCGCCCGTGGAGAAGATCTTCGTGGAGTCCGGCATCATCCTGCTCAAGTACTGGCTCGAGGTGAGCATGGAGGAGCAGACGCGTCGTCTCGAGGACCGTATCAACGATGGGCGCAAGATTTGGAAGCTCTCGCCGATGGATCTCGAATCCTACGGCAAGTGGTACGACTATTCGCGGGCGCGCGACGCGATGTTCGAAGCAACCGACACCGAATGGGCGCCTTGGTACGTGGTGAAGTCCGACGACAAGCGGCGGGCGCGGCTCAACCTGATCACGCATCTCCTCAAGCAGATTCCCTACAAGAAAGTCAAGCGGGACAAGGTGAAGCTGCCCAAGCGGGGGAAACCGGACGGCTACAAGGAGACGAACTACCCGTTCAAGTTCATCCCCGAGGAGTTTTGAGGAATTGCGCCACCGCGGTCTCCAGATTGGCGATCAGGCGATCCCGGCCGAGGACCGGCCCCAACTTCGAGTTCTGCACGATTGCGAGCACTTCGGGGTTCAAGCCCACGAGCCAGAGCGCGATGCCCTCGCTGCGCAGTTTCTCCTCGGCCTCCGTCAGCATCTTGAGCGCGGTGTACTCGATGTCGATGATGCCCCTGCCGTCGATGATCAACACCTTCGGCCGGGCCTCCTCGATCAGCGCCCATATCTTATCCCCCGCCACCTGTGCATTGGCGAAGAATACCCGGCCCTCGGTGCGTACGATGAGGAGGCCGGGCCACGTCTCGTCGTCGGGGTGCTCGGCTGAGAGCGGGCGAAAGATATTCGTGCCGCGCTTGCGCCCCACGGCGTAGACCGGCGGATTGTACGCGTCGTAGGCGAGCGCGAGCAGCGACACGATGACCGCGACAATGATTCCCTTCAGCGTGCCGAGCAGCAGGACCCCGAGGACAGCGACCACCGCCCAGCGGAATTCCGTGCGCCGCGTGCGCCTGATCTCGCGGAACTCGGCCGGCTTGAAGAGCTTCGCGGAAGAGGCGACCACAACGGCTGCGAGCGCCGCCTGCGGCATGAGCGCGATGACGGGTGCGAGCAGGAGCAGCGTCGCGAGGGCCATGAGGGCAGTGACGAGCGCGGCTACCTGCGTGCGCGCGCCGGCCCGGCTGTTGACCGTAGTCTGTGAGGTCCCGCCTCCCGCCGGCATGCCGTTGAACAGGCCGGCGCCCACATTGGCGAGCCCCACGGCAAGGAGCTCCTGATTCGGCACGAGCGGCGGCTCGCCCGGACCCCGGAATGCCCGCGCCGCGGCGATGCCCTCGGTGAAGCTCATCAACGCGATCCCAGCCGCAGCCGGCCAGAGCGCCGCGCACAGGTCCCAGGCCGGCCGAGTGAACGCGGGAAGCCCCGCGGGAACTGCGCCCACGGTTGCCACCCCGGCCTGCGCCAGCCCCAAGAGGCTCGATGCGGCGATGGCGCCGGCGATGGCAACGAGCTGCGCCGGGGCCCGGGGCACGAACCGCTCCAGCCCGAACAGGAGCACGAACACGGCGACCGCCACGGCGAGCGTGACCAGCGAGGTTTCGGGGACGTGCTCGATGACGGATAAGATGTTGCGGAAGAAGCCCGCCTTGGTGATGTGAAACCCGAGCAGCTTGGGAAGCTGATCGACGGTGATGACGAGCGCGATCGCGCCCTTGAACCCGATGAGCACGGGCTCGGAGATGAAGTTCGCAATGAAGCCGAACCGCAACACTCCTGCCACGACCAGCATGACGCCCGCCAGCAGCGCCAGCGCGGCGGCGCCGGCGATGAGGTCCCCCGTACCGCTCCCCGGCATCAAGTCCCGGAGCCCGGCCCCCACCAGGATCGCGATCGGGGTGGTCGTGCTGACGCTGAGCGGGCGCGACGTCCCGAGCAGGGCGTAGATCACCATCGGCACGAAGGCCGTGTACAGGCCCACCTGCAGCGGCAGACCCGCGATGACGGGATACGCCATGGCCATGGGGATCACGACCGCCGCGGCGGTGAGACCCGCCGTGACGTCGGCCCGCAGCCAGTCTTTTTGGTAGTTCCGCAGCCAGCCAAGCGCCGGAATCAGGTTGCGAAGCGAGGTCACAATCCCTCGCTGCGCCGCTTCAACCCGTTCGCTTCCAGCGCGATATAGCGCTGCGTGATGCCGCGCGTGAGCCGCCCGACAAGGGGCCCGAGGAGTCCTGCAAACGTGAGCGCGAGCGTCACGCGGCTCGCCTTCCCGTCCCCACGGGCCGCCACCTCGTGGCGGCCCGTGACGGCGATGCCGGGACTCCGCGAGACCCAGGTGAACCTCCGCCCTTCCTCTACCTCCGTGACCTCCCACGTGGCGGGCGGGAGGCGCGGCTGGCGGACCCGCGCCCGGCTTCCCAGGGCGAACGGCCCCGGGCCGAGCAGGCGCACGCTCGTGATGCTCGCGGTCCACTCGTGCCATCGTTCGACGTCGCTCATGATGCGCCAGACGGTGGCCGGCGGGGCGTCGATATCGGTCGAGATCGTGAAGGTCATGCCCTGTTCTTGCGCCGCAGCTCCGCCATGCGGGCCCGCACGAGCCGCCGTACGAGCGCCGTGGGCACCGGCCTGCCCAGGGGAAAGCGAATCGTCCCCTTTGACGTCTTGTAGCCTTTGAGGCGTTTCGCGTAGGCGCGCCGGATCCCGGCGGTCAGCGGATAGAGACTGGTGTGGCGCTTCCAGGCGGCGCAGTAGACCAGCGGCCGCCCGTCGAGCCGGAACGTGGGAATGCCGTAGCTGATCCCCTCGACGGCTCGCGGCGCCGCCGCGCGGATCGCGTGGCGGAGCTTCTGCAGCGCCCGCCGCGCGTCGGCCGGCACCGACGCCAGGTAGGCACGCACCTCCATCCGCGCCCGCGCGCGCTTGGATGCGGAGGCGGAGGCGAGCGCTACCTCGCGCACGAGGCGCTGGCGACGCTTCAGGCTCACTGCGGTCTGATCCGCAGGTTGGCGGTCGCGATGAAGATCTCCCGCAGGAACGAGAGCAGGCCGATGAACAGCGCAATCATGGCCGCCACGAACAGGAGCGCCACCGGCACGGATGCATCGAACTGGACGAACGCGCCGACGAAGAGGACCACGATCACGGCGCAGACGAGGAGCGCCGTCACCGTACAGTACGCGATCGCGTGGCTGATCAGGTTGGCGCGACGGGCCATGGTGTGGAGCTGTTCGTGAATGCCGGCGACGGCCTCCGGCGCCGTGGCCGGCAGCTGCGTCTGGAGGCCGCGGCTCCGATCCACCACACGCGCGAGGCGACTCGTCAGGACCGCGAGCATCCCCCCAACGCCCGAGAGGAGAAACACCGGAGCGACGGCGAGCTGGATGGTGTGGGCGACGGCGGCGACCGCGGTGTCATGTTGCACAGGCGACGAGACAATTCTACGCCGAAGCCCGGTCGCCGCTAGCTGTGGACCCGGCTCATCGCTTGACGGATTTCATCGATCGCTGGATGAGAGACCTGGAACCCCGACCAGCGAGCCCTGGGGATGAACTTCACGCTCGAGCCGAACTCGGTTGCGCGGTGGAACCGGATGGTCACCGGATGGCCGCTCACGAAGTAGTCTTCGGTGACCTCTGCGACTTGGGACAGGGGGACGACGATTTCGGTGAAGTAGTTGGAGATGTACAGCGCGGTGGCATCCAGACGAACCCGTTTCAGCGGGCCACACGCCCACCAGATGAATGCCGCGCCGCCGGCCGTGGCGCAGAGGAAGATCCACTTGAGCCCCGGACCGGGCGGTCCGCCGCTCTCGCCGTGCCACGCCTGTGGGAAGAAGAACAGCGTGAGCGTTGCCGCCGTGAAGCCTCCGATCCAGACGGCCGGGAATACGAACCTCGCCCCGAAGGTCAGCGCGGACGACAACCGGCGTGGCTCAGAGCTCAGTGGCTCCAAGCTCACAGGAAGCGGCGCGCGTACGCCCGCGCGACGGTGACCGGATGCGCGAGCAGTGTCTCGATTCGCCCGAGCAGCGACTGCGGATCGTGGAACAGCCCCACCTGGCGGAGCACGTCCGCGCGATCGTAGTAGATGCGCTCGCCCGCGAGCCGGCCCTCGGCGTCGAAGGCGAAGACGCCGCATAAGGGGAAGGAGACGCGTCGCCCCGTCGCCGGAAGCCCGCGCCAGGTGCCGAGGTGCGTGCCGTTGATGCGAACCTCAAGCACCACCGCGTCTTCCGCGGCAATCGCGTGGGTGATGTCGATGCGGAGATCGGGAAGCGAGGTGAGGAGGTCCTGATAGTAGCGATGCACGGCGTCGCGCCCGTCGTGGTGCTCGCCCCAGGGCTCATCGTCATACCAGGCGCCGGGGCCAAAGGTGGCCATGATCCCCGGCAGGTCGTGGGCGTTCTCCCGGCGCACATGCTCTTCGACGAGGGCGAGCTGCGCGCGGCCGCGGTCAGTGAGCGACGGAACCGCGATCAGCGCTCGGGACCCACCTGGCGCTGCTGCGGCCGCTGCGCCAGCATCCGCTCGGTGAAGTCCAGGCGCTCCTGCGTCTCGGTCAGCTCCCGCCGCAGGCTGCTGACCTCGGCCTGGAGAGCGTCCAGTCCAGGCTGCTGCCCGCTCGCGGGAGTCCGCCCGCGCAGCCACCAGGCCCAGCCCCCGAACCCGGCGCCGAGTACGATGTGAGTCGCCAGGTGCCGGGGCTCCCCGGCGGCAAAACCGGCGGCGACCAGGTTGATGACGGCGAGTCCGAGCGCGATGCCCTGCCAGACCGCAGGCTTCAAGGCCATGACGCAATACTACCCTGGGGACCCCGGGCCGCCAGCTACGGACTTGGCTGCCAGTCGAATCGATCCCGGGCCTTGTACAGCACCTCGCCGCTCCCGGACCGAACGGTCACGACGGCGCTCACAACCGGGACGTCCCGGCGCGAGGTGGCGAGCCGACTGAGGAACCGGCCGTCGATCGTGACCGTACTCCCCTGGGGGCCGTCGCACCGCAGGCGGAAGGTTTCGGACCGAATCACGGCCTCCACGCACCCAAGCGACTGCTTCGTGCCCGCCCCCGGCCGCGCAAAGGTGACGACGGTGTCCGGATGCAGGCTGAACCCCGCGAACCGCAGGTCATTCACGGCAAAATTGTAGCTCGCGGCGTAAAAGCCCTCGGCGTCGGCTTGGAGCGGCGGCCGGGCCCGCTTCGCCGGAGGCGGCGGTGGCGGCGGTGTGGGGGACGGCGGCGCGGGCGACCACCAGAGGAGCGCCGCGAGCAGCACGACGGCGAGGCCCAGCGTCCAGAGCAAGACGGTGCGCGCGCGGCGCCAGAACGTGCGGCGCGTCACAGCCCGGATCCCGGGGGCAGTGCCGCCCGCGTCGGTTGCGCCGACGCGCCGCCGGTTCTACTATGCCGGTGTCCACGCCCGACCCACCACTCAACCAAGGAGGTGATCCTTTGTCTAGTCATGAAGCCATGCGCGACCTGGCATGGGCAAGCGATCGCCTGATCGGTAGCTGACCCAGGACCGAATCGCTATCTGCGCCGCAGGCTAGCACCGGCAGACGATCGTGCCGGGCTCGCGCAGGCAAACGACCGCGTCGTCCGGGTATTCGGCCCGGCGACGCGGTTCCTGTTTCGGGCTAGCGGACATACTTGTTGAAGAACGCAATCGTCCGCTCCCACGCCAGCTTGGCCGCCGCCGCGTCGTAGCGCGGCGTCGTGTCGTTGTTGAAGCCGTGCTGCGTCCCCGGATAGAGAAACCGCTCGTATCGGACGTGCGCCGCTTTGAGCGCCCGCTCGAACTCCGGCCAGCCGGCGTTGATGCGCTCATCCACCTCGGCCGAGTGGATCATCAGGGGACAGGTGATTTTCGGGACGTCGGCCGTGTTCGGGGCGGCACCGTAGAACGGCACGGCGGCGGCCAGGTCGCTCAGGCGCGTGGCGAGGAAGTTCACCATCCCGCCTCCCCAGCAGAACCCCACCGTGCCGACCTTGCCCGTGCACTCGGGGCGCGCTTTCAGGAACGCGGCCGCGGCGATGAAGTCCTCCCGTGTCTTGGCCTGGTCGAGCTGCGCAAACAGCGCGCGCGCCGCGTCTTCGTCACCCGGGTAGCCCCCCAGGGGAAACAGCGCGTCGGGCGCGAACGCCACGAAGTTCGCGAGCGCCAGGCGCCGTGCGATATCCTCGATATGCGGGTTGAGCCCGCGATTCTCGTGGATCACGAGAATGCCCGGCCGCTTGCCGGCGGGCCCGGCCGGGCGCACGACGTACCCGCGCATCCTGCCGGAACCGTTGGGCGAGTCGTATTCGACGTACTCGCCCGCGATCCGCGCGTCGTCGGTCCGCACCACCTGCGCCTCGGCGAACTTCGGGCTCAGCTGGTCGAGGAGCATAGCCGCCGTCACGCCACCCACGGCGTACCGGGCGGCCTGGTCGAGAAACGCGCGGCGGTCGATGGCCCCGTGGACGTAGGCGTCGAAGAGGACGAGGAGCTCCTGGTCGAAATCGTGGGCCGTTTTGCGTTCCATTCGTCCCCTCCTCCGCAAAAAGATCTACAGAATCTGCCACTAAGGCGCCGGGGGCGACCACGGCCGGAGGCGGGGGAGGAGGCGCGGCACATGGCGGCAGTACTCGCGGTACGCGTCGCCAAAACGGCGCCTCAACCCCGGCTCCTCGACGAGCGGGATGTAGATGAGATTGATGCCCGCGAAGATGAACGTCCAGGCCGCGTGCGGGAGCGACTCGAGCAGCATGGCCTCCGCCCCGAGAATCAGGACGACCCCGGAGATCATCGGGTTCCGAACAAAGCGGTAGGGTCCCCGCACCACCAGCCGCCGCGGCGGGTCCCAGGGCGCGAGGGTGCCCTCGCCTTCGCCGGCGAACCTGCGCAGGGAGGAGAAGAAGAGCAGCAGCCCGAGCGCGAGCACGACGAGCCCCCCGCCCTGCAACGCGAGCGCACCAGCTGAGTCGCCGAGCGACGGCACGATGCCGTACTGGCGCGCGATCCAGCGCGGGACGAGAATGGTGACCGTGAACGGGAGGATCGCGATCGCTGCGAGGTGTCGGAGCAGCGCGGCGATCCCGGCTTTGCCGCTCAGAGACCGGTCCGTCGCTCCAGCTCCTCGGGGTAGCGAGCCCCGGCCACCGTGATCCTCGAGGAGGCGTCCTCGATCTCACGCAGGTCCGCGGGCGTCAGGTCCAGGGCGACGGCGCCGAGGTTCTCCTCCAGACGGGTGAGCTTCGTGGTGCCCGGAATCGGAACGATCCACGGCTTTTGCGCGAGCAGCCAGGCGAGCGCGATCTGCGCGGGTGTGGCCCGCTTCCGCTTCCCGATCCTCGCAAGCAGGTCCACCAGGGCCTGATTCGCTTTGCGATTCTCCGGCGTAAACCGCGGGACGATATTGCGGAAGTCGGAGCGGTCGAATTTCGTGTTCTCGTCGATCTTCCCGGTGAGGAACCCCCTGCCGAGCGGACTGAAGGGGACGAACCCGATGCCGAGCTCCGCGAGCGCTGGCAGCAGCTGCTCTTCCGGGCGTCTCCACCACAGCGAGTATTCGCTCTGGAGCGCGGTCACGGGCTGGACCGCGTGGGCGCGACGGATGGTGTTCACGCCCGCTTCGGACAGGCCGAAGTGCTTCACCTTCCCTTCCCGAATCAGGTCGCGCACCGCACCGGCCACCTCTTCGATCGGGACGTTCGTGTCCACGCGGTGCTGGTAGAAGAGATCGATGGCGTCGACCTTGAGTCGCTTGAGTGAGGCATCGGCGACTGCCCTGATGTGCTCCGGGCGGCTGTCCTGCGCCAGCTGCTCGCCCTTGGGACCAAATGTGAACCCGAACTTGGTGGCGATCGCCACCTGACCGCGGAACGGCGCGAGCGCTTCGCCCACGAGCGCTTCGTTGGTATACGGGCCGTACGCTTCGGCGGTGTCGAAGAACGTGATCCCGCGTTCGACGGCGGACCGCAGTAGCGAGATCATCTCCTGCCGGTCCGGAGCCGGGCCGTAGGCGAAGCTCATGCCCATGCAGCCGAGGCCGAGGGCTGAGACTTTCAGGTTGCTCTTGCCCAGCGTGCGTTGCTGCATGAGTCTCTCCTTTACCTCAGTCGCTCGATCGGCCCACCCCAGCGCTGGGCGCGTCCGCACCCGGCCGTGACGATCAGCGTCTGGCCGAGAGGGTGGGTGTGCCATGCGGTCCGGGCGCCGGGCTCGAACGTGACGCTGGCGCCGACCACGCGGGCCGGATCGGGAGCCTGGAAGAGAGGATCGACCCGGACGGCACCCGTGAAGTACTCATCGGGTCCTGTGCCGGATGCCTGCGAGCCGCCGCGTTTGATGTCCATACTGTCTCCGCGCTGGTCCTATGGCAACGTACCGGCAGCGCGCGTGGGTCGAAAGGTTACCGCGCGCCACGCCGGTGTCACGTGTGGTGTCCGCGGAAGCGTGAGGAGACAAGACGGGTCACGACCCGTGCGGCACTCACCAGAACCAGCGTCCATAACAGCGCAGACACTCCGATCAGCGTGGCCTCATAGCCCACCCCACCCAGCGCCCAGTGCCGCTCGAACAGCCACGCCTGCACGAGGTAACCGGGCGCGATCACGATGAGACCGAGAATGCTGTTCATGCGGTGGAAGGCCAGGGTGGAGGCGATGAGCGCAAGCGCCGCCACCAGCATCACGCGCTTGTTAGACAGCATAATCTCCCGAGCCATTCAGGGGTTGCAGCGGACGAGATGATGCGGTAGCAATATCTGGTACGCTTCGCTCCCAGGAGGTAGCCGTGGCCCGCTCCCCCTTCTTGGTTCTTCTGCCCACCCTATTCCTCGCGGCGCCTGCCGCCACGCAGCTCGCGTTCACTCCCTATGTCGGCGCCTTCCTGCCCGCGGGGCGGGTGGTGGATGAAACCAACAACCCGAACACCGACTGCATGTTCTTCTATTTCAACCACCCCCCTGCTGTGTGCGCCAACTTCGGGTACGTGAACCAGAAGGTGGCGCCGCTCGTGGGAGCGAGACTCACCGGATGGATCCGCCCTCGCTGGGCACTCGAGCTTGGGGGTTTCTACACTCAGAGCGGAACGTCGAGCCCCACCTTTGGCGACCAGTCGGCGACGGTGTACGGCGGCTCCGCGCGCGTCCTCTTCGTCCTCACACCGCACCGCCCACACGGGTCTTTGTACGCGCTGGCCGGACCGGTGGCAGTCTGGCACACCGGTACGACCTACGACTCGCTCAAGTACATCCGGTCGGTATACGGGATGGACACGAAGGCGCAGTATTGGGGCGCGGTGTTCGGCGTCGGCGTACGGGGTGGCACGACCGCTCCTGTAGGATGGGTGATCGAGCTGGAGGAGAACTACTACGGCTACCCAGGCCTCCTCACGCCGCAAAAGCAGCACGATGTCGTGTTGTCCGGGGGACTGAGGCTGGACGTCATTCACTCGCGGAGACGGCCGCCTTCGCCGCTCAGTGCGCGCGCACGAGACGAGCGACCATGGGAACGGACGCCGCTCGGGGCTACCCGCGTGCCACTCGGGCGGCGAACATCACGCCGAACGCTACCAACATGACGGCCACTCCGAGACATGTCAGCGCGAGGATGATATGTCCAAAGGCAGTCCAGGACTTGACCCCCTCGATCTCAGCCACTGCCTTCACCATCAGGATCCAGGACCAGATAGCGCATGCGGCGGTGCCGAGAAAGACGAGGGCGACCAGGAGAGGTCCAGCGGCGCCGCTCCATTCCACCTCCTGCGGGTCGATGTACAGGACACGCCCGAGCACGAGTGTGCCGATGAGCCAGAGTGGAAGGGCGGCGGAGAGTGGCACCTGCGCCCACCCCAGCGCCGTGCAGAGTTGCCCGAAATGGGCTCTGGAGTTCGTCCAGCGGCCGACGACGTAGAGCAGCGTCGCAAGCAGGGCGAGCTGGACCAAGCCCCACACCGCCCCAACCGCCATCGCGACGACCACGATCGTCGCCGCCGTAGCGCGGGTGCCCACGTGCTTGTCGGCACCGCTCATGAAGGACTGCACCATCCCGGATGCCACGGCCACCCAGAGCGCACCCCAGACCGCGCCCTCCGTCACTGCTCTGCGAACGCCGGACCGCGGCCCGCGCCACATCTGGAACCAGATCGGCCGCGTGGCGGGGGAAGAGCTTGAAGGGGTCAAGAGGTCTCGCTCATAGAGGAATGGCGGTCACGACTCGCGAGCTGCCACGGCCAGTCGGGGGTCATGGCGTGGCGGCCCTCCAGTGGTAACCCGTCACGCCGTGAATCCGGACGAACAGTACCCCCGCGGCGTAGACCAACAGCGCCGGATTCGGATGTCCCTCGAGCGCGTGAAGCCCGAAGGCCAGCGCGAACACCGCCAGGAGAATGTTCGCTCCAGCGCCCATCGTGCGTGGCAGGAGAAACAGGAGTGCCGCGATCGTCTCGACCGCGCCAAGGAGCAGCGCATGGGGGCGGTCGTGGCCAACGATCGTTCCCTGCCGTACGGCGATGATCGTCTGCATGCTTTGGATCAGGACGACGACGCCCAGAGTCACGTAGAGACCCAAGAAGGCGCGAACGAGAGCACGGGGAGGCATGGGAATCCTTTCGACGGGTTCCGAAGGTCTACGCCAGGTTCGGCCGGAGCGGTTGCCGCGAGAGCGCGCCGCGGTTGGCCACGGCGACCGCCGCGAGCAGGAGCCACATCGCGGCGGGCACCACGAGGATGGGCGTCACAAGCCGTGCGGCGGTCACCGCTCCGGGCATGAGAAGGAGCTGGGTGGCAACGAGCGCCGCGTGCATGAACATCACCACGGGGAGGCTCCGGGTGCGGTCGTGGATCCAGACCATCAACACACGGAACGGCGGCAGCCAGGAGAAGAGGCGTGCCAGTAAGATCGCGAACGGGAGAGGTGCGGAGAAGGTGTCAGCTTCCCAGAACAGCGGAAAATGCCACGCTCCCCACACGACCCCGACGATCAGTCCGGTCGTGAGTATCGAGTGACGCAACCGCAAGTGAGGGACGGCGAAGCCGGTCCAGCCCATCTCCTCGCAGAAGCCGAACATGAGGCTCGGGCCCACGGCAAGCATCAGGATACCGATCTTGTGGTCGGATGCGAACAGGGCGGGACGGAAATCCGAGGAAACGAGCGAGAGCACGAGATTCGTTGCGGCAATCACGAACGCGGGGAGGAGCGCCAGGGCGTACCAGCGCGCGCCCACGCGCCAGCGGCGCAGCCGGGCAAGCAGGTCGCGGAGGCCCGCCCGCCCATCGATGAGGCCTGTCAGCAGGATGCCGGCAACGGCGGGACCGGCCAGAATCCCGCTGTACAGAAGCGCTCCCAGCCGTTCGAATCGCTCCCACTGCAAGGGGAAGCCCGCGGGACCCACGATGAGGAGCCCGGCGCCCCATGAGATGACGAACACGAGGGCGAAGTAGATGAGCACTGCGCGCCGCTTGATAGCGGGCTCGATGGTCGACGTGCGTCTACTCCTCTCCCTGCCTAACGCCCCGCGTCCTCGTGGAGGCGTTTCCGCAGCAGGAAATTCTGGTACCCACGCGGGTAGTCGTCTAGCGTCGCCAGAGTCTCAAAGCCCCTCTTGGCGTAAAAGGCGGGGGCTTGGAAGGTGAACGTTGCGAGAAAGACCTGCTGGCAGCCGCGCCGGCGCGCCTCGAGCTCCGCGGCGCCGAGTAGCTTGGTCCCCAGGCCCCGGCCACGGTACGACTCGTCCACCCAGAACTGCCGAATCTCGCAGCACCCGCCCCAGGTATTCCCGCAAATCCCGGCGACGATGCGCTCCCGGTCGTCTCTCACGAAAATCGCCAGCCCCGCCCCGTCCGTGATGCGCGTGACGCGCGAATTGAACTCGTAGAGCCGGTCCTCCAAGTACTGAATGTGCTCGGGGGCGGGATCGGTCTCGATGACGAACTCTGATGGGGGCATTCTCACACCTCTTCTCTTGCCAGGGAAAGCCCTGCGCTAGCACCGCCGGCTTCACACGCCTGTCGGGCTGCCGCACGTTATTGCGACTGGTCCAGCTGGCCGCCGCCCTCAAGATGGAATCGGTGCAGGACGCTATGGATCACCGGCCCGAGCATGACGCCAGCGAGAACAATGAATACCAGCCCCGCAAACAGGGCGTACCCCCCGGCGAGCCACTTACCAGCGGTTGTGTGGAGGCGATCGACCGGACCCATCCCGCCCAGGAGCATCGCGGCGTTCAGGAACGCGTCCGGCCAGGGGAGATCCTCGACCCAGTGGTAGATCGCCATCCCGGTCGCGAGCGTGCCCGCGGCCAGCGGGAACAGGGTCCAAGCGCGGGACGCCATGTGGCCGGCTACCAGCCATGGATGCGGTGCGACGTGGCCAGTGTTGGCCTTCAAGATGCCTCCTTGGGATAGGGCGACACTTCAGAGACACACATTGCGGACTCCGCAGAGCACCAGAGCGGCGTATATCCACAGGACTACGAACCCACCCACCACGTAGGCCAGGACCATGAGCGCCCGCCCCGCTCCACGGGCAACGCCCACCGCGAACGGCAAACCGGTCAAGAGACTGAGCAGATACGGTCCAACCTCGGCGACGACAGACGTGCCGCGGGGCCTTGGCCACACGAACAACAGGTAGGCGGTTATGGTCAGGATTGGAAGGGCGATCATTCCACCGAACCGCCAGCGCTGCCGTCGGGAATCGGTCGGATTCACGGGAGGTGGTGCTTCGACCCCCGCCCGGGATACTCGGCGAGAGCACTTGCATGGTTCAGTTTCATCTCCTTCGACCCGAACAGCAGTGTGACTCGTTGGGTCCGGATTCTCAGCCCACCGCCTTCCGCACCAGCACGCCGATCCGTGCCTCGGCGGCGGCGGTCAACTCCTTCAACGCGAAGGCGGTCGGCCACATGGCGCCATCGTCGAGCTTCGCCGCGTCGCTGAAGCCGAACGTCGCGTACCGCGATTTGAACTTCTGCGCGCTTTGGAAAAAACACACGACCTTGCCGTCCTTGGCATACGCGGGCATCCCGTACCACGTCTTCGCTGAGAGGGCTGGCGCGCCCGCCTTGATGATCGCATGGATCCGCTCGGCCATCGCGCGCTCCGCGCCCTGCATCTCGGCGATCTTCGCGAGCACCGCGCTTTCGCCGTCCGCCTCCCCTTTCAGCTCACGGACGCGCTCCTTCATTGCAGCACGCTCCTCGTCCGTGAATCCCTTGCCCTTGGCGGACCTGTGGGTGCTCTGCTTTGGGCTCATAGAGGCCTCCTCATAGTGGCGTGGGTTGGAGAGTCGTGGCGCCTCACCATCGCCCTGTCGATCCACTCGGTCACGGGATCCGCGCGAGCGGGGCGCACCAGGCCGCCGAGGGCTGTCGCAATCAGGACGATGTGTATCGTCGGTCTCATGGTCTGCTCCGTCGCTTGAAGAACTCCACCTCGCGTTCGTGCTTCTCAGCTGCCGCACGCGTGGAGAAAGTGCCGAGGTTACGTCGCTTGCCCGTCCTCGGATCCTTGTGCAGAGAATAGAGTCGGTACTTACCCGAGGGAAGCTTGCGGATCATGAAGACGGGTTGGGTTTCTCAAGCAGCGCCTTCATTGCGGCCAGCATGGCACGCCAGTTCTCCTGGGAGTGCGCTCGAGCCTCCTCAGTGGTGTTGTTGTCCTGTGAAAGGGCGACCTTGGTGCGGTTGGCGTCGCCGGTCAACTCTATGGTGACCGTGTGGTAATTCGCCGGGATATCGGGAAGCCCGGCGAGGGGACTGAAGTGGGTGTACTCAAGGAGGCGAGGAGGGACGATGTCGAGGATGATCCCTTTGTCCTTGTACGCCCTTCCCTTCCACTCACCCGACCAGGTGATTGGGGCGCCTTTCCGCCATGCAGACTCGACGTGAGTGCCGAACATGTACTGTTCGATGAGCGAGGGGGTAGTGAGAGCGTCCCAGACGCGCGAGATCGATGCGTCGATCTGAATCGCCGCCTGCGCAATCAAGTCCGAAGCCAATGCCTTGCTTGTTCCCCGCTCAGCGCGGCGCGTAGCATGATCGCGATCGTTCGCATGCGGTTGCGCTTCACCAGCTCCTCCTTTCTGAATGTGCAGGCCCAGCCATCGCTTCGAGGACAGATCATGAACGCCGGCACACCAAGGCAATTCAACCGTGAGGCCACCGCGGCGCCAGCTACACATCGAGCTCCCTCGTGCCCAGCCATTTCACTTTATCTGGGTCACGATGGTCAAAGAAACTACTGGTCCCGGTGTCCAAGGTTGCGATGGCGGCAAAGTCATCCGTGCTCAGTTCAAAGTCGAGCACATGGAAGTTCTCCACCATTCGTTCCTTGCGAACCGACTTGGACAGGACCACAATGCCACGTTGCGACAGCCAACGGAGGATCACCTGGGCAACGCTCTTCTTGTGCCTCGTGGCGACTGCCCGCAACGTTGCATTCTCGAAGATATGATTCCGCCCTTCCGCAAATGGGGCCCACGCCTCCGGCTGAACGCCATTGGTCTGCAAGAACTGCTGGGTCTCATGTTGCTGAAGGAACGGATTCATTTCGATCTGGTTGACGGCCGGGGTCACCTTGTTGTGCAGCATGAGGTCCATGATTCGGTCAGGATGGAAGTTGGCGACGCCGATCGCCCTGACCTTGCCCGCGCTGAACAGGTCTTCCATGGCGCGCCACTCACCATACACGTCGCCAAAGGGCTGATGAATGAGATAGAGGTCCAGATAGTCCAGCTGCAGGCGCTTCAACGACCGCTCGAAGGCTGCCAGCGTGCCTTCATAGCCTTTCTTCTGGATCCACAGTTTCGTGGTGACGAACAACTCTCCGCGCGGGAGTCCGCTCCGCCGGAGTCCTCGACCGACGGCGGCCTCGTTGAGATAGGACGCGGCCGTGTCGATCAGGCGATACCCTGTGTCGATCGCGTCAACCACGCTCTGCTCGCAGGCTGCGGCATCGGTAATCTGGAAGACTCCGAAGCCGAGAAGAGGCATGGTGACGCCGTTGTTCAGCTTCACGTGCTGCATGATCCGCTCCAGGTGTGTCCGGCAGGTGACCTGCCGAGGCCGGAGGGGGCCTGCCGGACTCGAATTACGCTGCCGCCGCGACCGTTGGAATGCTCAAGCGCCCATTCCTGAATACGCCACCTCCGCGCTGACGGCTGCAAGCCCTGGTTAGGCGGCCAGGCGTCAACTCAAGGTACGGGCAGTAGGTGCAGCGGTCTTCGCGGCCACCCCTTGCATGCCGCGACCGGTTGCGTTAAATACTGAACCACATGGTTCAGTATATGACGACCCGGCTTGATACCTCGTTCGCCGCGCTCTCGGACGCCACGCGGCGTGGCGTCCTGGAGCAGCTCGGACGAGCCGACGCTTCGATCACGGACCTTGCCGAGACGTTCCGCATGACGCTCACGGGCATGAAGAAGCACGTCGGCGTTCTGGAGCAGGCGGGGCTGGTCACCACGAAGAAGATCGGCCGCGTGCGGACGTGCCGGCTGGGCCCGCGCCGATTGGAGGAAGAGACGGTGTGGCTCGAGAGGTACCGCCGGCGCTGGGACGAACGCTTCGACGAGCTGGACAGGGTTGTCGAGGAACTGACACGAAAGGAGAGGAGCGATGAACGAAGGAATCGAAAGTAAGCCCGGCCCCGTGAAGAACCGCACCACGGTGGAACGGAAGTCGGACCGCGAGGTGGTTGTCACGCGGACCATCAACGGCCCGGCGCGCATCGTGTTCGCGGCATTCACCAGGGCCGAGCTGTTCAAGCGTTGGTGGGTGCCCAGGTCGATGGGAATGACCCTGCTGTCCTGCGAGGTGGATGCCCGGGTCGGAGGCAAGTACCGGTTGGTATTCGACCACGGCGGCCCCGAGCCTGCCGCGTTCTTCGGCACGTATGTCGAAGTGAAGCCGTATGCGCGCCTCGCGTGGACCAATGAGGAAGGTGGCGAGGGCGGGCCTGTCACCACGGTGACCTTCGAGGAAAAGGGCGGCAAGACGCTGGTGGTCCTGCGCGAGCGCCATCCTTCGAAGGAAGCGCTCGACGCTGCCGGCACCGGCGCAGCCGAGGCAATGGTCGAGACGTTCGATCAGCTGGACGAGCTTCTCGTCGCCCTGGGTGAGAGCTCGGGGCAGTAACGGAGACGTGGATCTCGCGGTCGGTCGTCCGATAGTCCCGGCTCACGCTGGCCGGGGCTATCGGGTCCCACGGTACGTTGTCCCACTGCTCTCAGGTGGCTTGCCTGGCGGCCTGCGAGTCCACCCACACCCGATCGCCCAGCCGGATGCGCCCGCATGCCACCGGAGCAGCATAGACGCCCGCGTTGTTGCCGTT
>DATIXG010000068.1:0-21879 GCA_035518815.1 Gemmatimonadales bacterium
GGGACGCTTGTCCGCCGAAGAAGCCGGCGAGCGGCTCGCGCAAGCCAGCAGCGCGCGATTCCGCGAGGAGCTGACGACATTGATCGCCGACCTCCCCGAGGCGACGGACCTCCATAGTCCTCCCATCGCCTACCGGCGTCCACCATTCGGGGTGTGGTTGCTGTGGGGACTGTTGCGGCTGGGTGTTGCCGCCATGCTGTTCGTCGCGTTCTGGGGATTCTTCGGCCTGGGGTGGTTCTTCTTCTGGCCCATGTGGCCGTTGGCCTTCCTCTTCTTGTTTGGGGCGTTCGTGGCCCGAGGCCGGTGGCGGTGGCGTCGCCGCATGTATTGGGGCCGGCCCTACGGAACCGCGACGCGCTATGACGTCTAGTACGCGAAGGCGCTGACTCCCCGAGGAGCGCCTCGCGCACGTTTTGATTCAGGAAGAGTGAATCTGCGAGGGGCCACCTCGCTCGAACACCGCATGGTGGCAGGTGTCCCCTTGTGATTCACTCGCCGAGCCGAGCACCTTAATGGGCATGCCGCAAGCAGCGCAGCGTTGGACGGCCGACATGGTCCGCGCCCTTCCCGCCGACGGCAATCGCTACGAGGTCATCGCCGGGGAGTTGTTCGTGACCACGGCGCCGAGCTTCGATCACCAGCAAGCGGTGTTACGACTGTTGCTCCGCATCGCGCCGTACGTGGACGCTCACGGTCTCGGCTACGCGCTCATGTCGCCCGCGGACATCGAGTTCGACCAGGAGACCCTGGTCCAGCCCGACGTGCTCGTAGCCCCGCGGATCGAAGGCCGCCGCCCCAGGCGGTGGTCAGACATCAAGGAGCTATCGCTCGCCGTGGAGGTGCTCTCGCCGTCCACGGCGCGCGCTGACCGGACCGTCAAGCGCCGGCTGTTTCAGCGCGTCGGGGTGCCGGAATACTGGATTGTGGACGTCGAGGCCCGACTGATCGAGCGCTGGCGCCCGGGCGATGAGCGGCCCGAGGTGTTGACGGAGATGCTCGAATGGCGCCCGGATCCGACCGCGCGCTCGCTCGAGATCGACCTCCCACGGCTGTTCGCCGACATCGTCGACGAACCCACGCAGAAGGACGGCAAGAACGTGTACGAGGTGGTGGATGTGGAGGAAGGCGAAGGGGATGCAGGGAGCGAGGGCCCCTGACCGGGCGCCGATCCCCGTTGCCGAGCGGACATGGTCCGGGTAAAATCACCCTGGGACTTTGCCCCTTGGTGTAATTGGCAACACGCCTGACTCTGGATCAGGAGAGTCCTGGTTCGATCCCAGGAGGGGCAACTCGAAGCGCGATGCGACGATGAGTCGTGTCGCGCTTTCTGTTTTCCCCCCTGACGTGGGTCTCGTCATGCTGTCTTCACCTTCCCCTTATCCCCGCAGCGTGAGCATTCCGCAGCAAGCGATTGGAGGGTCGCCGTGATCATACGCCAGGCAGTCGAGAACGACGCGCAGGTTGCCACTGCGCCACCAGTCGCGGCAGAGCCACGCGCGCCGCCCGCTGAGATGGGCGGGACCGCGCCGCGAACCCGGCGCCGCAATGTGCGCCGAGCAGTCGCCATCGGCATCGTAGTGGTGGTCGGCCTCGGAATCGGGTTGCGCCTCTTGCTCGGAAGAGCGGGCGCAGCGCCTCCAGATCTTCAGGCGACGGGAACCGTCGAGGCTACGGAAGCCGTACTCGGGTTCGCGGCCGCCGGCAGAATCGCCGAGATCCGGGTCCATGAGGGTGAGATGGCCTCGGCGGGTGAAATACTGGCGGTGCTCGATACGGCACAGGTGATGGCACGGGGGCGGCAGGCACAGGCGGCGGTGGGCGTCTCCGCGGCACAGCTCGCCGACCTGGAGCACGGCTCACGACCACAGGAGTTGGAAGATCGCCGCCAGGCCCTTGTGGCGGCAGAACGCACCCTCGAGCAGGCGACCCTCGACTGGAATCGGATGCGGGAGCTCACCGGTGCCGTGAGTCAGCAGTCCATCGACGAGTCCCGAACGGCACGGGACGTCGCGCAAACCCGCTACGAGCAAGCTCGGCAGCAGCTCGAACTGGCCGTCGCGGGCAGCCGGTCCGAGCAGATCACGGCGGCGGCCGCTGCACTCGCCGCCGCACAAGCACAGGCCGGACTCGCCCAGGCGACGATTCCGGACTACTTCGTGCGGAGCCCGTTCGACGGCATCGTCACCGTGCGTGCGCGGGAACCGGGAGAATCGGTGGTGCCCGGGAATGCCGTGGTCAGCGTGATGAATCCGGCCGATCGTTGGGTGCGGATCTATATCCCGGAGAATCGCCTCGGCCTCGTCCGCATCGGCCAGCAGGCGGCCATCACCATTGATGCGTTCCCCCGTCACCCGTTCTCGGGCGAGGTCAGCTGGATCTCCTCCGAGGCCGAGTTCACGCCGCGCAACGTGCAGACGCAGGACGAGCGTGTAAAACTCGTCTACGCCGTCAAGGTGCGGATCACGAACGATCCCGACCTGGCGTTGAAGCCGGGGACGCCGGCGGATGTACGGATGATCGCGACGTCGCGCGAGGACTGATGGCCGCCATCACCCTCGCCTGCTTGACGCGCGTGTTCGGATCCGTGACCGCCGTCGCCGATTTGAGCTTCGAGGTGAACGAGGGAGCGCTGGTCGGACTCGTTGGACCGGACGGTGCGGGAAAGACCACGACGCTCCGCATGCTGGCCGGCGTTCTGCGCCCTACGTCGGGCGATGCGCACGTCGGCGGCGCGAGTGTGACCGGCGATCCCGAGGCGCTGAAGCCGCACATCGCATACATGTCCCAACGGTTCGGACTGTATCCCGATCTGACTGTCTCCGAGAACATCCAGTTCTATGCCGACGTGTACCGCGTTTCGCACGCAGCGCGGGCGGACCGACTCGAGCGGCTGTATCGGTTCTCGGGGCTCGGTCCGTTTCAGTCGCGGCGCGCGGGCGCTCTCTCGGGCGGCATGAAACAAAAGCTGGGGCTCTGCTGCGCCCTGATTCACCAGCCTCGAATCCTGCTGCTCGATGAGCCGACGTTCGGCGTCGATCCCGTCTCGCGACATGAACTGTGGCGATTCGTGAACGAAATGGTCGCGCAGGGAGTGACCACCCTCGTTTCGACGGCTTACCTGGACGAAGCGGAACGCTGCGACCACGTCGCCCTGCTGGACCATGGGCGCCTGCTCGCGTTCGACACGCCGCGGGCCCTCCAGGAAGGGCTGCAGGGCACGATGCTCGAAGTGCAGGTCTCGAATGCCCGAGCCGCCATGCGAGTGCTTCGAGACCTGGCCGGGGTGCGGAGCGCAGTCGTCGTGGGAGACGTCGTGCACGTGCTGCTGGCAGGAGAGGAGGACGGATGGCTGCCGGGTCGCGCCGCCCTCGAAGCCGACGGCATTGCCGTGACCGACGTCCGCCCCATCCTCCCCTCGCTCGAGGACGTATTCATCGAGCGCGTGACCAGCCGGGGGTGAGAAGATGAACACGCAGACTCCGGCGATCGAGACGGACCATCTGACCCGCCGCTTCGGGGACTTCACGGCCGTCCTCGACTTGTCCCTTTCCATATCGCCGGGAGAGATCTTCGGGCTCGTCGGGCCAAACGGGGCGGGGAAGACGACGCTCATGCGGATGCTCATCGGACTGCTCGCGCCGACCTCGGGGTTCGGGCGCGTCGCGGGATTCGATATCGCCCGGGACCCTGCGCACGTGAAGCAGCACATCGGATACATGGCGCAGCTCTTTTGCCTCTATCCGGAGCTGACGGTAGGAGAAAATCTCGACTTCTTCGGAGGGTTGTACGGGCTTGCGGCCAAACGGCTGGCCGAACGGCGCGCGTGGGCGCTCGCCACCGCGGGACTCGAAGGCCACGAGAACCAGATCACGGCCGAGCTGCCGCTGGGCTGGAAGCAGCGGCTGTCGCTCGCGGCCGCGGTCATGCACGAGCCGCAGATCCTGGTGCTCGACGAGCCGACATCCGGAGTCGATCCGGTCTCGCGGCGCTCGTTCTGGGATCTGATCGATCTTCTCGCCGAGCAGGGGAAGACCATTCTCATCAGCACGCATCACATCGAAGAAGCGGAGTACTGCGAGCGCATCGCCCTGATGAACCGGGCGCAGCTCGTGGCGCTCGGCGCCCCGCGCGACCTGAAACGCGCGCTCTCGGGACGAACGCTCCAACTCGAGGTCACCGGACTGGAACGCGCCATCGAGACGCTCGAGTCCGCTCCGGGCGTGCTCAACGTGGCGATGTTTGGACGCCGCCTGCACGTGACCGTGGAAGAGCCGGACGCCGCGCGGCGGGAACTTCCGACGCTGCTGCAGCACTCCGGGGTCACGGTCAACGAGCTGATTCCCGTCGAGCCCACGCTCGAGGACGCGATCATGATGCTGATCCGCCGCTCGGGCGGCGCGGTGGCGGGCTGATGGCGTTCCTCGAGCTCGACCGGCTCCTCGCGGTGGCCCGAAAGGAATGGCGGCAGCTGCGCCGGGATGTGCGCAGCCTGCTGCTCGCCTTCGGCGTTCCCTTACAGCTCCTGTTGCTATTCGGCTATGCGATCAGCTGGGATGTGCGCGATATCCCGACGGCCGTGCTCGATCAGGACCATTCGCAGGCGAGCCGGGCGTTGGTGGACGCGTTCCGGAGCGCCGGTTACTTCCGGATCGTGCAACAGCTCGCGAGCCCCGCCGATGCGCAGCGGGCGCTCGCGGGTGGTGGGGCCAGCGTCGTCCTCGTCATCCCCGTGCGATTCTCTGCTTCGCTCCAGGTGGGCCGTCCGGCCTCCGTACAGCTCCTGCTCGACGGCAGCGACGCGAATACCGCGACGGTCTCCCTCGGCTACGCCAATGCGATTGTGGCCAGCTGGTCGCCAAAGACGCGGATTCCCGTCACGCCGAGCGGCGTGCAGCCGGAGACGCGAGTCTGGTACAACGAGGATCTCGAGAGCCGGAAAGTGCTGGTCCCGGGTCTCGTCGCCATGATCATGATGATGATCGGGTCGCTGCTCACATCTATGACGATCGCCCGCGAGTGGGAGCGAGGCTCGATGGAACAGCTCGCGGCCACGCCGATCCGGCCACGCGAGATCGTTCTCGGGAAGCTGCTGCCGTATCTCGGCATCGGTATGGCGGACGTGGCGTTCACGATCACGCTGGGCGCGCTCCTGTTCCACGTGCCGTTTCGCGGCAACCCGCTCACGCTGCTCGTTTCCTCGGTGTTGTTCCTGACAGGCATGTGCGGGGTGGGAATTGCCATCAGCGCGGTGGCCAAGTCACAGCGGCTCGCGGTTCAGCTCAGTATGCTGCTCACCTATCTGCCCGGAATGATCCTGTCCGGCGCCACGTTCGACATCTCCACCATGCCCCGGGCACTCCAGCTCGTGAGCTGGGGCGTGCCGGCGCGGTACTTCGTCGTCATTCTCCGTGGCGTCCTGCTCAAGGGCGTCGGCGTCGCCGATCTCTGGTTCCCGATTCTCGCGCAGGTCGCCTTTGCGCTGATCGCGCTGACGCTCGCGCTGCACGCGTTCCGGAAGGAGCTCGCCTGATGAGCCGCCTGTCGCTGCGAAGGCTCGTTCAGATGATCCGGAAAGAGTTCCGTCAGCTCCGGCGCGATCCACGGGTCGTGGCGGTGATGTTGATTTCGCCACTCGTGCAACTGCTGGTCTTCGGGTATGCCGTCACGACCGACGTGCGCAACGTGCCGACCATCGTGCTCGACCGGGACTGGACGGCCCAGTCCCGAGCCGTGGCCGACGCCCTGACCGCGTCCGGATATTTCCGGTTGGCCGCCTACGCGCACGAGCCTCGCGATCTGGTGCGGGCGCTCGACCGCGGCTCCGCGCTCATCGCGATCGATATTCCGCGCGGCTTTGGGCGATTGCTGGCACAGGGTTCGCCTGCTCCGTTGCAGGTGCTGGTCGACGGGACGAGCGCGAATACCGCGAACGTGGCCAGCGGGTACGTCGCGTTGATCGCCCGGCACGCGGCGGACCAGTCGGCGGCCGGCGCGGGGCTGCCGGCCTCGAACGTCGCCCTGAACTTCGAGCCGCGCGTGTGGTACAACCCCGGGCTCGAGGCCCGTCTCTGGTATGTGCCGGGCACCGCGGGGGTCATCATCGTCAATCTGTGCCTGATCCTCACCGCGCTCGCGGTCGTGCGGGAGCGGGAGGAAGGCACGCTCGAGCAGCTGCTCGTCACCCCCATTCGTCCGCTCGAAATCATCGTGGGGAAGACGGTGCCGGTCGCCGCGATCGTGATGATCGATGTCGCCATGGTGGCCGCCGCGGGGGCCCTGCTGTTTCACGTGCCATTGCGCGGGAGTCTCCTCGTGTTCGGCTCGTCCGCTCTCCTGTTTGTGCTTGCAGGTCTCGGAGCGGGCCTCTTGCTCTCCACCGTCGCGCACACCCAGCAGCAGGCCTCGATGTCCATGGCTCTCGTAATGATGCCGGTGAACATGCTGTCGGGATTCATCTTTCCCATCACCAGCATGCCCCGCGTGGTGCAGTGGCTGACGCTGATCAATCCGCTCCGGTATGAGATCGACGTACTGCGAGGGGTGTTCTTGCGCGGCGTGGGACTCGACGTGCTCTGGCCGCAGTTCGCCGTCCTGGCGGTCATGAGCGTGGCGTTGCTGCTGGTTGCGGCCCGCAGGTTTCATCGAACGCTGTAAATCGAGGAGGGGTAGAATCGCATGAATCCAATTCTGCTGGCGGCGCATGGTGGGCCGAGTGCCGAAGGCGCGGTGCGGGTCGCAGGTCTGTTGGAAACGCGACTGCGCACGACACTGGAAACCGTATGCGTTCTCGAGCCACTCCCGGTGATCGACTACGGCTATGTGGCGACGCTGCCGCCCAGTCAGGAGCAATACCAGGTGCTCTCGGATGCGCTCCGGGCCGCCGTGACACAGCAGTTGCGCCGCTGTGAACAGACTGGAGGTACGCCCCAGGTGGCGTTCGGTCTCGCCGCATCGGAAATCGCGCGCACGGCGCGCGAAAAAGGGGCCCTCTTGATCGTGACCGGAATCGGCCCTCATCACGTGCTCGACCGCGCGCTGGGCGGCGAAACCGCGCTGCAGCTGGTGCAGCTCGCCAGCACCCCGGTGCTCGCGGTCCCGGCGAATGCCACGACACTTCCGCGACGGGTGATGGCCGCGATCGACTTCACGCCGACCAGCCTGCGGGCGGCGCGCGTTCCACTCCTCTGGCTTGGTGCAGGGGACTCCCTTCAGCTCGTGCACGTGGCGGCCGAACCCGACCCGACGGCAGCGGCACGCCTCGAGGAGCTCAAGGCCGATTTGCAGGCCGGCACGAAAGCAGCGGTCGAAACGGTACCGCTACGGGGGGATCCTGCACGATCGCTGCTGGGGCACGCCGAAAGCTCGCGCAGCGATCTCATCACCGCGGGGACGCACGGCTACGGGATCTGGAAACGGCTCACCCTCGGGAGCGTCGCTTCCAAGATCGTGCGCCTGTCGCCAATCGCCGTCTTGATCGCTCCACTCGGCTCGGTCGCGCAGGGCGCGGGATGAAGGAGTCACGCGGAGACCACGTGGCCCGCGGGTGCGCGTCCAGATGTTCACCGCCATCACTTCTCATTCGCCTCGCATGGTCACTACCGCCGCCACGACAAAGACGACGGACCCCGACAGCAGCATGATCATCCCGCTCAACTGCTGGTCGCGCAGCGCGAAGTCGGCGCCGGCCGGCCCTGCCACATAGAACTCGTAGAACGGCGTGCGGCTGAACGCGAGCAGCGCGCCCAATACCGCCGACTGCGTGGCCCCTGTGGCGAGGTAGACCACCCGGACGGCGTCGGTCCGTAGCGCAGCCACGGCGTGCCCGAACGATGTGAGCGGACTCCAGTAGAGCGCGTAGGCGATCAGCATCGTGGCATGCTCGACATCATGCACGGTGGGATGGGCGAGCGCGTAGTCGTACGCCGGCGGCCAGTGCCACGCCCACAGCACCCCACCCGCAATAAGCCACGCAGTCCGCGGTCGCGAGAGCGCGTGGCCCCAGCGCGCGAGCGGCGCGGCGAGCCGCGGCAACAGCCAGAGGGTGAGGGGGCGCATCCCCGCGACGAGCAACGGCGCCGCCACGAAGGTGAAGAGCTCGTGCTGCACCATGTGGATGGAGAGGCGCTCATCGCTCAGCGGGTCGATCGCCGACGACGTCCCGATCACGATCGCCACGAGGCCGCCTACCCAGGCGATCAGCTCCCCGCGCGACCGCACTTCCTGGCGCCACCAGATCGCGGCGTAACCGAGCGCCGACACGCTGACCCCCATCGCCAGTACCGGGTGCCACTCCCACCGGGTGACTAGGTCGCTCGGCACCGCGGCGGTCGCGCCTTACAACGGCCCGATGCGCGTGCGACGCCAGGCCGGTCCCACGCGCGCGAGCATTTCGCCTCCCAGCCACCCGAGCGCGATCACCATCATCGCGACGAAGGGAATCGCGGCGCGGGCATAGCCCTGCCACTCGGCGTCGTGCGTGGCGTAACGTCGCGGCACGCTGTGCGCCCCCTCGAAGAACAACAGCGCCACCATCCCGACGGCGCCGATCCCGTACAGCCACGCCGCCCAGCGGTCGAGCCGCCGCTCCCGCGCGTGGCTCAACTCCGCGGTGATGTGATAGAGATACGCCCACGCGAACGCCGCCACGCCGACCATGTTGTAGGTGTGGAAGTGGGCGGCCACCCACATCGTGTTGTGCATCACCTGATTGATCGGGACGATGGCGTCGAGCAGCGCACCGGCGCCGCCGAACGCCCACCCCCAGATGCCGAGCAGCATCAGGATGGAGGTGGGGGACCACTCGAGACCGGCGCCGTATACCAGGGCGAGGGCACCGACGATCGTGACGATGAATGAAGGAAACCCGCCCGCGAACGACCCCAGGTTGCCGAGAATCTGAAGGCCCAACGGCTGGGCGAAGTCCTGGTACAGGTGGTGCGACCAGGGGAAGAAGATCAGGAGAATGATCGCGTTCCATGCGGCCGCCACCGGCCACGTCGTCTTCCACGGGCGATGGGCGTACCGGGGCAGCGTCCCGTATACCATTCCGGCGGCGACATACACGCACAGATTGGCCATCGTGTGCCCGAACAGGAGCACGGCGTTCTTCGAGAACAACGCGTCGACGTGGCGCACCAGCCCCGCCGCCTCGAGGAACAGCGGCACGAGGTAGACGAGTCCCACGACCACCATCACGAGGCCGACAATCGCGGTCACGGTGGCGATCAACACGGGCGGATGCGTCACGTCGGGCGATGGGCGCTTGGGATGAAACAGCACCTCCCACGCGAGTGCGCGGCGCAGCCCTCCCCGCGCCGCCGTGGTACCGCGGAGCATCGCCCCGCACACGACGACGATCGCGAGACCGGTGACCAGATATCCCGCATAGGCCACCACGCCCGCGCTCTCGGTCCAGGTCTTTCCTTGATAGGGCAATGGATCGAGCACCGTCCATCCCGCGGCGAAGCGACCGAACACGATTGCGAGGACGACGAGCATCATCGCCGTGAGATACAGGACCAACCCGATCCACAGCGCCCGTGACGAGAGATGTACTTCAGCGCTGATCACCGCCGCCAAGCCGCCGAACGACGCGAACAGGAGGCCCGTGATCATCCCCGAGCCGTGGAGCGTCATGATGCGATAGAACCAGTCCGGCGACACCAGGAGCATCCCGGCGTGGTCCAACCGCATCAGCACTCCGAGCAGGCCCATAACGGCGACGGTCCCGAGCCCCACGACGAGGTAGGCGATCGCGACTCGCAGCACCGCGCCGTTCGTGGCATTGAGACTCGGCGCGTCGGTGGTCACGGCATCAGCGTACGGTCAGGGTGGCGAGCATGATGTGGTGAAACACGCCGCAGTACTCGAGGCAGCGGATCGTGTAGGCCCCCGGTTGTGCGAAGCGGTACAGGAGCCGATTGGTGTAGCCCGGCATCGCCTGCACCTGGGTCAACAACCTCCCGTCGGGGGCATAGATGGCGAAACCGTGATTCACGTCCTGTGACGTCACCGCGAACTCGACCGGCACTCGCGCCGGCACGTCGGTCTGGCTCAGCGTCCAGTTCCACTGGCTCGCCTGCACGTCGACCGTGGCGACGGGCGCGCCGAGCGAACGGCTCCGGAACTGGAAGTACGGGTATGCGCGCAGGGAGACGGCGAACACCGCGCCGAATATCACGAGAAACAGGACGAAGAGGACCCGTCGCACCCGATGCACGGTGGGCGCCGTGGTTTCATACGAGGGGCCGGGCCCGGCATGCAGCAACACCCAACCCCACAACGCGGTCCACGCCACGCCGAGGCCGAGCAGGACCCAGAAGACGGAGAGCGGGTTCACGCCGCTGGGATTCACGTGTTTCACGATACGGTGCCGTACCACGCACCGCTAGCGAAAGCGGCGGTCAGGATCTCTCGACCGCCGCCCTATCCGTCCGCCGTCTCACCCCTCCGCCGCCTCATCCCTCCCGCAAATACTTCCCCGTCGCCGCGTCGAACACCCGCACCAGCACCACGTGCCCGGCTTTGCTCGCGTCCACGTAGCGCACGCGAATCACCTTCGAGTCCTTGGACGGCCGCTCGAGGATCATCGAGCCCGCCGGCGCCATCGCCACGATCCCGTCGCAGCTGCGCGACTGCGGCTGCTGGAACGGCGTCGCCCCTTCCTTCCAAATCCGGCACTGGCCCGCGGGCGGCAGATGAGCCTCGGGAACCTTGAGCGTGAGCGCCGACCCGGAAGACTTATTGCTGGTCTTCGTCGTGGGCTTCTTTGTGGGCTTGGTCGGCGCGGGTGCCCGCTTCGTCGAGCTCTTGGGCGCCGAGGTCGTGCGGACCGGCGCCGCGGCCGGCGGGGGAGTCACCGCACGCGCCGCTGAGGCGTGCGAACGATCTTCCTTGCCGCCGCACGCCCACCCCACCACCAGGCTTCCCACCGCTGCACTGAGCAGCAACACTCTGTTGGCATGCATTTTCGTAGACCTCCAAGGGGACGAGGGGCGCTGATGTTGAAAAGTTGCCCCTGGAGGCTGTGAGATAGATCACAAACGGCGGGAAAAGCGAGAGGACACCTGTTCCGTGTGGGGTGTTAGGGTCGCGGTGTGGAAAACAACCGCGGACCCTGACACCTAACACCTATCCCCTAACACCTATCCCCTAACACCTGCATTTCATGGAGCTGAGGGGGCTCGAACCCCTGACCTCCTGGGTGCGATCCAGGCGCTCTCCCAGCTGAGCTACAGCCCCGACGGGAGGCTGAACATAGATTCGGCCCCCCTGATAGGCAACGGTGCCTGTCCTTGCCCGCCCTTCCAGCACCTATATTGGTCCGCCGATGAAGCCCATCTCCTTCATCTACTCCGGCCCCGTCGCCGCGCCGATCGAGAAGGTCTTCGAGCTGCTCACCGATCCCCACCGCTTTACCGAGTGGCTCCCCTACTGCGCCCAGGTCGAGCCCGCCCAGCGGCCGAACGGCCGGGGCGCCCGGCACCTGCTCGTTTACGAGACCCTGAAGCGCCGGGTGACGATCGAGATCGAGATCGCCGACTTCACCCCACCCACCGGCTACGGCTGGGTCGAGCTCGCCCAGCGCGCGGGCTCGAAAACGTTCTTCCTCCTTCAGTTCGCGGGCGGCGTCACCAAGGTGACAATGAAGCAATCCTGGACCCCCCGCACGTGGCGCGCCTGGGTCCTCGGCCAAATCTTTCGCCGGCGGAATGCGCAGCGGATGTTCAATGCGATACTGCAGAACTTCAGGAAACTGCTGACGAAGTAGTCGAAGGCGTGGGAGTGGGAGTGGTACCTTCCGGGTGTGCGGGAAAATGCGGCTGTCATGCGCCGCACCGTCCGCCCTTCCCTCACCGGATAGAACCACTCCCACTCCCCACGCCGTTCACTCGCTGTACGGCACCTCCACCACCATCCCATCACGCGCCACCACCGTCTCCTTGAACACCTCGCGCGCCTCCTTCACCAATTCCTCCGCGCTGATCGAGTAACGCGCCGAGACGTGGTTGAGCACCAGGCGCCGGGCCTGGGCCGCGAAGGCCACCTGCGCCGCCTCCTTCGCCGTCGAATGCCCCGTCTCCTTGGCGCGCTCCTTTTCTTCTTCGCCGAACGTGGCCTCGTGGATCAGGAGATCGGCCCCGCGCGCGGCATCCACCACCGCGCCGCACGGCCGCGTGTCCCCCGTGATCACGACCAGCCGACCGGGACGCTTCGCTCCCACGATGCCTTCGGGTCCGACGGTCCGCCCGTCCGGCAGCGTCACGGTCTCACTGCGCTGCAGCTTCCCCCACAACGGCCCTTCGGGCACGCCCAGCGCGCGCGCTTTCTCGGGATCGAACCGCCCGAGCCGCTCGTGTTCCTGGATCGCATAGCCGACTGAGCCCCCGCCATGCTCGGTCGGGAAAACCCGGATTTCGTATCCATTACGGGTACCCCCTCCACCAACCTTCACAACCTCCCCCTCCTTCACTTCCTCGATCTCCACCCCGAACGGCACCCGCTCCACACCGAGCGAAATCGCCTGCGTCAACACCTTCTTCGCTCCCCTCGGCCCGTACAGCCGCATCGGCTCCTCTCGCCCCTGCAATCCGAGCGTCCTGATGAGCCCAATCACGCCGAGAAAGTGATCCGCGTGGAAGTGCGTGAAGAAGATCTCGGACAAGGCGAAGCTCACCCCGTAGCGCATCATCTGCCGCTGCGTGCCTTCACCGCACTCGAACAGCAGCGTTTCGCCTTCCCGCTCGAACGCCAGCGCGGAGACGTTGCGCTCGACAGTGGGCCGAGCGGCGGAGGTGCCGAGGAAGGTGACGGAAAGCATGACAGAAGATAGGCGGTAAGGGACGGTAGGAGACGGTAAGGGGCGGTATGCTTGCGGCGCACCTACCGCCCCCTACCGCCCCTGTCCGCCTCTACCGCCCTAGAAGACTTTCACCGTCAGGTACCTACCGGGCCGTTCCTTCAGATCGGTTAGGAGAGCGGATAGGGACGTCAGCGTCGCATTCAGATTTCGATACAGCATCGTATCCGTCGCGATCCGGCCGAGCGTTCCCTCGCCACGGTTCATCGCGCCAAGCACGTCGCTCAGCGACTTGGTCGCGTCGCCCAGGTGCTGGGTGAGCCGCGTCAGATTCGCGGTCAGGCTGTCGAGTCGCTTGCCGCTCTCGACGGCGCCCCGCGTCCCTATGATCGAATCGATGCGCGCCAGCGTCGACTCGAGCGCCTTGAGCGTCGCCGTCGTCTGCTTGATCATCGGACCGCTCGACACGTCGGTCAGCGCCTGCATCCCGCGTTGCGTGACGATCAGGGTGTTGTGAATGTCCCGGGAAAGCTCAGCGGGATTGAGGCCGCGGTTCACGCCGGAAATCAGCTCGCTCGCGACGTTGGCTAGCTGCTGTTCCGTTACCCCCTCGATCACCGCGTCCGCGGGCAGGAGCGGCGCGTCGGCCGGGCCAGGGTCGAAGTCCACGAACATGGCGCCCAGGAAATCCGCCGCCGCGACCGTCGCCTTGGCCCCCTCGCGCGGCCGCATCTCGGGATCGAGCAACACCTGCACGATGACCCTTTCCACCCGGTCGAGTCGCACCTTGTTCACACGCCCCTTGCGCACCCCCGACACGCGCACCGGGTCGCCTTCCTTCAAACCGCTCACGCTCTTGAAGGCGATGTCGACGGTGACGCCTTTCGACACCACCGAGCGCCCCGTGAGCCAGAACATCCCCACGGCAAACAGCACGACGCCCAGGATCACGAGCGCCCCGACCCCCACCTCCTCCTTGTAGCTAACTTCCACCTTTCGCCTCCGCTTGGATGAGGCTCATCTCGAGATCGCGCTCGAGGAACTGCTGCACCGCGGAATCCCGGGACGCGAGGATCTCTTCGGGCGTCCCCACCGCGCGGATCTTCGCCTGCCATAGGAGCGCGAGGCGGTCGGCCACCCGAAACGAGCCGCGCACGTCGTGGGACACAACGACTGCCGTGACGCCCAGCTCCTGCTGCAATCGCTCGATCAGCGCGTCGATGACGTCGGCGTTGACCGGATCGAGCCCCGACGTCGGTTCGTCGTACAGGAGATACTTCGGCTTCCCCGCGATCGCGCGCGCGATGCCGACCCGCTTCTTCATCCCGCCCGAGAGCTCAGCGGGATACTTGCTGGCCACCTCGGGCGCGAGATTGACGAGCCGCAGGCACTCGAGCGCCCGCGCGGCACTGTATGCGCCGTCCCGCGCCTCGTCTTCTCTCGTGATACCGAGCCGGATGTTCTCCTCCACCGTCATCGAATCGAACAGCGCGCCGTACTGAAACACATAGCCGATCCGGGTGCGCAGCTCTTGCAGCTCCGTGCGCTTCAAGCGCGGCACGTGCAATCCGTCCACGACCACGTCGCCCGAATCCGGACGGAGCAGACCGTTGATCAGCTTGATCGTGACCGTCTTCCCGACCCCCGACGGGCCCATGAGCGCAACCGTCTCCCCGTCGTGCACCGTCAGGGTCACGCCGTCCAGAACCGCGTTGCTGCCGAAGCGCTTCGAGACGTTCTGAAGCTCGATCATTTCACCACGAGCAGGAGCTTGGTGACGACCGCGTCGAGCAGGAGGATCCCGACCGATGCCGCCACCACGGCGGTGGTGGTAGAGCGCCCCACCCCCTCGGCCCCCTGCTTCGTGTTGTAGCCGATGTAACAGGGGATGAGCGTCACCGTCGCCGCGAAACAGCCGCTCTTGATGAGCGAGTACCACAGGTCGAGGGGCCGGAAAAAATAGCGCGCCCCGTACTCGAAGTCGGCATACGTGAGCCCGAGCGAGCTCTGCGCCGTCAGGAAGCCGACCAGCAATCCCGTCCCGTCGGCGAGCATCGTGAGCGCCGGGATCACCAATAGACCCGCGATCACGCGCGGCAGGAGCAGGTGGGTGACGGGCGAGCGGCCCAGGCTCTCGAGCGCGTCGATCTGCTCGGTGACACGCATCGTGCCCAGCTCGGCGGCGTAGCGGGCGCCGATCCGGCCCGCCAGGATCAACGCCGTCAGCACGGGGCCAAGCTCGAGAATCATCGACTCGGAGATCACCGCGCCGGCGTAGTACAGCGGCAGCGTGCCCGTGAACTGGTAGCCCGTCTGGAGGCTCGTTACCGCCCCCGCGAACCCGGCCACGAGCAGCACGATGAAGAGACTACCGTACCCCACGTTCATCGCCTGCTCGATGGTGCGGGGGACGTAGATCCGCCACTCGCTGAGCCCCCGGATCATGTCGAGGATCATGAACGCGAAGCGGCCCGCATGACCGGCGGAGCCGAGGCTCCACCGGCCGACGATGCGCCGCAGATCCAGCGTCAGCTCGGCCCCAGCCTCCCGCGCCATGGCGTGTATCTTGGGGAGGCATGCCTCGTAAGTCCATACCTCACCCCCCGTTGGTGCGGTCCTTCACCCGCAAACTGCTCGCCTGGTACACGCGCTCCGCGCGCGACCTCCCCTGGCGCCGCACCCGCGACCCGTACCGCGTCCTCGTCTCCGAAGTCATGCTCCAGCAAACCCAGGTCAGTCGCGTCGAGCAGTACTACCCGCGCTTCCTCGCGCGCTTTCCCGATCTCGCGACGCTCGCATCGGCTCGACCGCGCGCGGTGCGTGAGGCTTGGGACGGCTTGGGATACTATGCCCGCGCGCGGAATCTGCATGCGGCGGCACGACACGTTGCACGACGGCATGACGGCGCGTTGCCCGACGAGCCTCAGGACCTTGTTGCGCTTCCCGGAATCGGACGCTACACAGCCGGCGCGGTCGCTTCCTTCGCCTACGAGAAGCCCGTGCCGGCGGTCGACACGAACGTCAACAGGGTTCTACGCCGGGTGTTTTGGAGTCAGGCAACGGGCAACAGGCAACGTGCTAACGCCGTTTGGAACCTTGCAGCCCAACTCGTCCCCAGGAACGGCAAGCGGGCGTGGAAGTTCAACCAGGCTGTCATGGAGCTGGGAGCCCTGGTGTGTGTCGCGAGGAAGCCGAAGTGTCCGGAGTGTCCGGTGAGAACCGAATGCAAGGCGGTAAGAGGCGGTACGGGGCGGTAAGGGGCGGGACCGCCTCCTACCGTCTCTTACCGCCCCTTACCGTCTACCGCCCCAGCGTTCCAGCAAACAGCGCCAGCAGCCCCAACGTCCCCGCGATGGTCGCGGTGATCACCTGACGCTTTCTCAGCGCCGCGAATGCCTCAGGCAGCTCCCCACGCGCGTCCGGCTCGAGCCGGCCCAATCGGCCTGCCGTCGGCACGCTGACGATGATCGCGACGAGCGCTCCCAGGATCCCGGCTCCCATCATCGCGCTCAGCCACCCCGGCATCTCGCCCGACTGCCCGTGCATGTACGGCCCGCCGAGCAAAAGCAGCACGCCGGATATCACGACCCCGGCCGCCCCCGGCCCGACCAGCAGCCGCTGCACCGCGCTCGTCGCCCGATAAACCCGGAGCCGCTCCGCAGCCGCGAACCGCTTCGCCGCCACCCCTGCGACCATGGTCGCGAGGCCGCCGCCAATCCAGAGCGTGAACCCCAGGAAGTGCACCAGCATCCAGAAACCCCGCATCACAACCTCCCTCGTAGCGTCTTAGCGACTTAGCGACTTAGCGACTTAGCGTCTTGGCGTCCTATCCCACCAACTCCGGCACCGGCTGCCTCCCCGCGAACCCGGACTCCAGGTCGTGCCAGAACTCGATCCGCGCTTCGCCGACCTTCCAGCACCAGAACACGTCGCGTCCGTCGAGCTTCCCGTAGAAATCCACGAGTCCCTGCTCGAACCCCTTGAACACGCACCCGACTTGCTCGAGCTCGAGCAGGAAGTCGTTGATCTCTCGCGCCACCACGTCGATCTCCGAGCGCAACCGCTCCTGCTCCGCCGACTCACCCCACTCGGGTCGCGACTGCGCCGCCGCGTACTCGTAGTTATAGACCAGATCGCGCCATTGCGGATAGCGCGACGTGATGTCCGCGACGATCCGTTTGACGAGCGGCAGGGTGCGATTCGCTTCTGCGAGACTGAAGTACTTCCGCGGCATGGTGAAAAGTATGCTAGCTGCGCAGCGCCCGCTTTGTGGCTTCGTAGCCGGCCGCGAAGTAGCGGTCGCTCTGTCCTACCGCGAAGGTCGCTCCCAGCTCCGCCACCGGCCGTACCACCGTGAGACGCGGCGCGCTCGAGGGCCAGCCTTCGATGGCGCGTTCCGTCTGCGCGGCCATGAGAATCCGGATGGCGGAGTCATGTGCACGGAGCAGGGGCGGTGGAAGGCGGTGGGATGCGGTGGAAGGCGGTGGCGGTTGTTCGTCGAAGCCGGAACCCACGTCGACAGCGACCACAACATCCGCGGGAATCGTCGCCGCAACGGCGAGCGGCAGCACCGCACGCAAACCGCCATCCGCGAGCCGCCGCCCGTCGATTACAGCGGGTGGAAAGTAGAGCGGCAGCGCGCAGGAGGCGTAGAGGACGTCACGCAGGGGCGCAGTGGCCCGAGCCCGCGCCCCGAACAACACCAGCTCACCCGAATCGAGGTCCGTCGCCGTAACCGTCAACGGGAGCCGCAGCGCGTCGAACGTCGTCGCCGGCACAAGCCGCGCGATCGTACGCCGGAGCGCCTCGGGCTTGAGGATATTCGCGGCGAAGACGCCCTTCAGGAGAGACAGCCGGTCGAGCGTCGCGACGTCCTTCGGGCCAAGCGCGCGCGCCGTCTCGAGCAGCTGGTCGGGGCTCGTGCCGTGGGCGAGCGCCGCGCCCATCACTGCCCCCATCGACGTACCGACTACCTCGACAATCTTCGCGCCGGACTCATTGATCGCCTTCCAGGCGCCGGCGTGGGCAATCGCCTTCGCGCCGCCGCCGCCCAGCACCACCACTGCCCGCATCACCACCCCAACGCCGAACGCGTTCGCTTCACTCCCCTCTCCCCTGATCGTACCTCCGCTCCATCACCCGCTGCGCCCGCCGCGCCGCCGCGCGCTCGTAGCGTCGCTGCTCCTCCGGCGTCTCCGGCACGATGGGCGGCACCTCCGTGGCATGGCCCGCGTCGTCCAGCGCCACGTAGGTCAGGTAGCACGAGTTCGTGTGGCGTCGCTCGCCCGTGAGCACGTTCTCGGCGAGCACCTTGACCCCGATCTCCATCGAGGTGTGGCCCGTGAAATTCACGCGCGCCATCGCCGTCACCAGCTCCCCCACCCTGATCGGCTCGCGGAAGTTGACCTTGTCCACCGATACGGTCACGCATTGGCGCCGCGCGTGGCGTATCGCTGCGACAGCCGCCACCCGATCCACGAGGGACAACAACACGCCGCCGAACACGTTGCCCATGATGTTTGCGTGCTGCGGCATCATGAGCTCCGACATCACGGCTTCCGAGTCGCGCGGGTGACGTCCGATGACGGCCTTCACGCGGTCAACTTGACGATGGTGAATCCCAGGTTGGCGACCGCCTGTACGGCCTGTGTGAGACGCTCGAAATCGATCGGTTTGACGAGATAGCCGTCGGGGTGCAACGCCTCGAGCGGCGCCCGATCGGCGTCGGGCGAGGTGAGAATCAACACCGGCAGGTCCGCGAGCTCGGGATCACCGCGCAGCTCGGTCAACACGTCGCGCCCCGGCTTTCGCGGCAGATCGAGATCGAGCAGGATCACGTCAGGCGGCTCGCGGCGGACGTACGCCAGCGCCTCGATCCCGTCGCTCACGACTGCGAGCCGGTTCTGCAACCTCGAGCGCCGCAATGCCTCCTGCGCGACCGCGGTATCGTGCACGTTGTCCTCGACCAGCAGGATGTCGATCGGCCGGGCGTCGTAGGGCCGCCGCACGTCCTTGCCCGGCCCCGCGCCGCGGCGCTTCTCGCGGTACAGCGCCCGGTCGGCCCGGCGCAGTAGGTTCTCGACCGACGTGACGCCCGACCCGGCCGCATGCGCGAAACCGAGGCTGATGGCGATCCGATAGCGGCGCTTGGCCCGCCGGTGGAAGCTGATCAGCTCCTCGTTCAAGCGGTGGCGCAGCACCACCACAGCGTTCGGCTCGCATCCCCGGACCAGCACGGCATACTCGTCTCCGCCGATCCGGGCCACGAGGTCCGATTCGCGGAACGTGTTGCGCAGGATCCCGGCGACGTCGCGCAGCGCGCGATCGCCCTCCGCGTGACCCAGCGTGTCGTTGATGACCTTGAGGTCGTCCAGGTCCGCGAAGGCGAGCAGCAGGTCCTGCTTGCCGCGCCGCGCGAGGCGCACGTCCTGCGCGGCGAGCGTCGTGAATCCCCGCCGGTTGTACAGGCCCGTCAACTCATCCCGCAGCAGTTGGTTCTGGAGCGCGCTCCGCACCCGCTGCCGCTCGATCGCGTAGCGCATGGTCCGGGCCAGCTGCGGGCCGTCGAAGCGGCCCTTCACCAGATAGTCCTGGGCGCCCGCTCGTACCGCGTCGAGCGCGAGCTGCGAGTCTTCCGAGGGCGACAACAGAACGAACGGCGTGGACGACCCTGCGCGCGACAGTTCCGTAAAGGCGTCGAGTCCCTCACCGGGTGGGATCTCGAGCAACACCGCGTCGATGTCGCCGCTCATGATGCGGTCCGCAGCCGCGGCGCGCCCTTCCACCGTTTCGAGCGCGAAGTGCTCGTCCGCGAGCCACTCGACCGCCCGCCGCACGCCGCGCGATTCGCTGCGTTCGTCGCCCACGAACAGCACCACGGGGTTCCGCTGCGACGCCTGCTCCCCGCGGCGACGCCCCCCGCTCTGCCGGCGATCGCCGGCGGCCCGGCGATCGGGCACCCGCCGGCGCTCGGGCTCGACGATTGTGGCCACGAGGCGGCGCTCGCCCACGCGACGGTCGAGACCAGTGCGCTGGCCGGTGATAGCGCGCCGTTCGCGCTCAGGGCGATCGAGCGGCGAGGCTGTCATAGGAGGCTCGGCACGGACTCAAAGATGGCGAGGGACCGCGTTCCCGCACTAGGGCGCGGACCGGATTCACCGCCCGAAATCGTACCGCAGGCCGAAGGCCGCGCCCCCCTGGGTGTGCTCCTTGCCGGGTCCGACGATTGCATCCAGGTGCACGGCCAGACGACGGCCGACCGGAAGCCGGACCGATCCCGTGAACATCGCGTCCTCACCATAGATTGGCGGGATGGCGATTCCGAGGAAGCCGCTGGTGCGGCGCTCGCGGCCGTCCCGATACCCCACCCCCGCGCGGAACCACCCCGTTGAGCCGAGTACAGGCGTGGGGGGAAACAGGTCGGCGCGAAAGTGGGCGCTGTAGATGCTGCCGAGTCGCAGGTAGCCCGATGGAACCAGCTGCCCGTCGTAGCCTGAGATGCCCATGACGCCCGCCCCGAGGCCGAAGTAGTGCCCCTCGAACGCCACCAACCCGCCGCCGAAGGGGCCGTAGTAGTCCTGCGCGGATTCATCCTCGGGCTGGGGCTGAAAGGTGCCGCCGAACCCGGTGACGCGAACCTGAGGGCTGGGCCACGCGTCGAGCTGGGCGCCCCAGGAGCTGTAGGGAACCTGGCTCGCACTGACCAGGTTGCCCTGACAATCGAACCGCTGATTCTCCCATTGGCCGGCGCCGAAGCCAACCGTCACCCGGTACTTGCCCGACGAATCGCGCTCCGCACCGATGGGCACCGCCTGATACAGGAGCAGGAGGAGTTGGCCCTGCCATACTCTCTTGCGCATCAATAGTCCACAGGTCGCAGGTAAAACTCCCCGATTGCCGTCTGCGACATCATCGCGACCGTGGGGAGGCGGCGCTTCCAATGCGAGGACTCGAGCCGCTTGCGCACGAGCTCGACGTCGACCGGGGTGAACCCGCGAGCCGCGATCTCCTCGGCGCGAAAGCCCCGCAACAGATAGTAGAGGATGCGGTCGGCCTTGGGATACGAAATCCCAAAGTCCCCTTCGTCCGTCTGGCCCTGGATCAAGTCAGCAGTCGCCGGCTTGGTCACGATCACTTCCGGCACGCCCACGTGCCGCGCGAGCGCCCAGATCTGCGTCTTGAACAAATCGCCCAGCGGATTCACCGGTGGTGCATCGTCGGCGTGCCACGTGAAGTAGCCCAGTAGACGCTCCGACTTGTTGCCCGTGCCGAGCGGCAGCGCGTTGTGTTTCGCGGAGAGATCGAATAGCACGATCATCCGCTCGCGCGCCATCACGTTGCCCATACGCGCGGGATCGGCCCCGCCCACGCTCCGCGCGTAAGCGTCCACCGCCTCGCTGATGTCGACGGTCTGCGACTGGATGCCGAGCTTGTCGATCACGAGCTGCGCGTGCGCCAGGCTTTCCGGATTCGACGTGCGGTACGGCATCCGCACGCCGATTACGTTCTCCCGCCCGAGCGCCTCGGCCGCGAGGAACGCGGTCAGCGACGAATCGACGCCTCCCGACAGCCCTACGATGCCCTTCTTGAAGCCGCGCCGGGCGACGACCTCATCTTTGAGGAAGGAGACCAACCAGCGGCGCGCGAGCTCGGGATCGAGCGCAAGGGGGTCGCCTTCCTCCACACCTCTCCCGACAACGTGCATCCGGGCGGGGGACGAAGGTCGAGGAGCGGGTCCATTCCGATCGCGGGTGGCCGGATCGAACTTGACCTTGGGCTTCTTCCTCGTCCCCCGTCCTCCGTCCCTCGTCCCAAGACTCTTGAGGAGGTGCGGGAGTGCCACCTGGAGGTCGCCGAGCAGTGGAGTGTCCGCCCGCGCTCGCGTGATTTCCTCGGGACTCACATCCGCCGTGACGATTGCTTCGTCGAAAAGAGGCCCGCGCGTCACGACCGTGCCGTCCGGCGCCACCACGACCGAGCCGCCGGAAAACCCCTTGCCTCCCTCGAAGCCCACCAGGCTTGCGTAGGCAACGAACACACCATGCTCCTCTGCGATGCCGCGCACCACCCGCTCCCACCGC